>ONOE01000037.1 GCA_900319365.1 uncultured bacterium
TATTACAATGGATGATGTTTTTAAATAATCCAGAGAATTCGGAGGTGTCAGAAATAATGAAAACGAACAATGATATAAAAGAAGCAAAAGTGGAACTAGAAAAAATAAGTCAAGATGAAGCAATAAGAAGACAGGCACTAAATGAAGAAATAGCAAGAAGAGATTATGAACAAGGCATGATTGACGCAGAAGCAAAAGGCCGAGCAGAGGGAGAGACAAAAGGTCGAGCAGAAGGAGAAGCAAAGGAAAGAAATATTATTAAAAATTTATCATCTATGGGAATGCCATTATCAGATATAGCCAAAGCAACAGAGCTAAGTGAAGCAGAAGTAAGTAAAATTATAAATGGAAAAGATTAAGCTTTATATGAAAGGTAAAATATTTGAAAAATTAAACAGGTACTTCAAACTATATTAATATCAACTCAGCGTGATGTAGTTTTGGCAAACTACGCACAAAAATTAAAAAAATCTCATTTACCTATTGACAGATGCCTGATTACAGTGTATATTAATAATAGTTTTTGGGACACGTTATGACACACGTAAGTAATTACGTTATGTTTTAGCGTGTTCTTTTTTGCTGTCAATAAAAATGATTTACAGGAAATAAAAAATGATAAAAATGAGAAAAATATATGAAGAAAATAAGCAACTATAATAAAAAATAAAAAAAGAAAAATGAAATTTAAATTAATGAAACACAAATTAATGAAATCTAAATTAACGAAACTAAAATCGAAGAAAAAACTGAAATTCAAGTAGATAAATATAAAACAAAAAGTTTACGTGCTAAAACCGGAGGGAGAAATATTTGTTATCGAATGTTAAAAGTGTTTATTTAAATGGACTTGAAGGATATACAGTTCAGGTTCAGGTGGATGTTTCAGGAGGCATACCGGAATTTAATATTGTAGGACTGCCTGATACAAGTATAAAAGAATCTAAAGAAAGAGTAAGCACTAAGATAGTGGTTAATTTAGCTCCGGCTGATATGCGAAAAGAGGGCTCTTCACTTGACTTATCAATCGCTGTTGGAATTTTAATAAGTACAAAACAGTTTAAAAGCAAAAAGAATTTATCTAGAATCGCGTTTGTCGGAGAGCTTTCGCTTGATGGTTCAATTAATTCTGTAAAGGGAATTTTACCAATTTGCATTGAGGCCAAGAAGATTGGATTTGAAGAAATAATTATTCCAAAGTCAAACGAAAAAGAAACAGCCATCGTTGATGGAATTGAGATTAAATGTGCAAGAAATTTAAAACAAGTAATTGAATATTTAAGCGGAGTTTCAACCATTGATTCATATAAAGCTAATTGGTCAGATATCGCAATGGAAAAACAACAATATAATATTGATTTTTCGGAGGTAAAAGGACAGGAAAATGCTAAAAGAGGTTTAGAGATTGCTGCAGCTGGGGGACATAATTGCTTGTTAATAGGAAGTCCCGGAACTGGAAAAACAATGCTTGCACAAAGGTTAATTACAATACTACCCGATTTAAGCTATGATGAGTCACTTGAAATAACCAAAATTTATAGTGTAGCAGGAATATTAGATGAAAAGCAACCAATAATTACCAAAAGGCCATTTCGCTCACCTCACCACTCCATATCTTCTACGGCTCTTATTGGAGGGGGAAGAATACCAAAACCGCGGAGAAATTAGCTTAGCAAATTATGGTGTGCTGTTCTTAGATGAGTTTACTGAGTTTAACAAAAATGTTATTGAGTCGTTAAGAGCTCCAATTGAGGATGGAAAAATTACTATTAGCAGAGTAAACACAACTATAACGTATCCCTCAAAATTTATGCTAGTTGCTTCGATGAATCCTTGCCCATGTGGATACTATGGCTCAGAAGTAAAAGAGTGCAAATGCACTCCGAATATGATAAGAAAATATTTAGCCAAGGTAAGCGGACCACTACTTGATAGAATTGATATTCAAATAGAGGTCCCACAGGTTAGATATGAGAAGATTAATGAAAGTAATTGTGAGACTTCTGCTCAAATTAGAGAAAGAGTGAACATAGCAAGGAAAATTCAACTTGATAGATATAAAGATGACTATATTTATAGTAACGATTCCCTTACAGCAAATCTCATGAAAAAATACTGCAAACTTGACGAGGAATCAAATAAGATTCTTGAAAAAGCTTTTGACAATTTAAAATTAAGTATGAGGGCTTATGGCAGAATAATTAAAGTCGCAAGGACAATTGCGGATTTAGAACAATCACCTGACATACAGCCAAGACATATTGCTGAAGCAATCGGGTATAGGGTATT
>ONOE01000036.1 GCA_900319365.1 uncultured bacterium
TCTTAATTTATCCTGAAGTTCAGGTTCTAAACTTGAAAACAATATTTCATAAGAAGTGCCGCCATTGACTTTAATCTCTCTTGAAATATATTTACTTTCGTTTTTATTCAGTTCCAAACGAAGTGAACGGGTGCTTTTTAATCCCTTTGCTTCTGCTACATCTTTTAAAGGGACGAACGAGTTAAGAGTGGTGCTTGCACCGACTCTTTCAACGAGTGAGGAGCTTAAAGCTTTGCTTTTATTTATATATATATTATTCATGGCACAACAACATTACCTCTGAAGATAAAAAATTGGAACACGACTTCCGACCATTGTGTCAAAATGTGTTAACAAAATTTTCAGATGACCGTAAAATATCAAACTAACCGTAAAATATCAAACTACCGAAAAGCATTGAAAATAAAGTGAAAGTGCGAGCAGTTAAAATGCAGATAAAGTGCAAGAAAGATAAAATATCAAACTAACCATTTCTATCAATGTGATTGAACTAATACAATTGCTAACTTTCCCAATGTCTGAATATCTTGTTCAAATCTTTGGAGAAAACAATATTATCGGACGTTTTGATACCCGTGTGGATATCGCTTACTACAACGAATCTGAACCTGATATCAACAAGTTGAAAGAGGAAAAAGTCCTAGGCGAAGCAAAACGTACTAAAAACGACCTTTTCTACCTATCAATGGCAATGGGCGTAAAAGAAGGTAAAATGACCCTTGACGACGTTAAAGAAGTTTTGAACGACGCATTCAAAAGCTTAATTTTTGACAACCTTGTTTCAATCAAATTTGTAGGTGATGGCACATACCTTGAATTTTCTGACAAATACATTGAAATCAGACCATCAGGAACAGATGCCAAGACTAAGGCTTATGGTGGCGGATCTGACAAAGCTGTTCTTGAAACTTATGCCAATATAATGGGTAACTACTCAGGCGAAAGGACAGAATTACACAAAAAATTCATCAATGACAAATTCTACAACTCAACCAAAGATGAGGCAATGAAATATTACCTTGAATTTGTTGACAAAGACGCAAATAATGAACCGTTTGAAATTCCGGAATATAAATTCTAGATTCAAATAAATCCAAAAGGGCCTTGCTAAATCTGCTAGGCTCTTTTTATTCTCTCCAAGCTTTAAGCATATTTTCTTCAGGCTTAGATTTGAATATGTTTTCAAAAACAGTTTTAGCTATGTTATGATCTCGAGCATCAAAACGATTTCTTAATCCATCCCCAAATAGCTTTTTGCAGTCCGCAGAACCAGCAACCTTTATTTCTGATATTGGAATATCATCAAGGTAAATAAATTCCAAGTCTGCTCTTCGTTGTTTAAATAACGAACTCATTTTTGCATCATAACCTTTGACCAAAGAAAAGAGTTTTTTAGGCATCATATTTGTATATTTTTCCAATGCTGTTTTTTTATCATATTTTTTTAAAAGGTTATCAAGCAGAATTTTCCGTTCTTTCGGTATTTCTGTTATATTAAACCATTTTCTTATTTCTAGTTCTACATCTTCTCCTAAACGTCCATTTTCAACTTCATCTTGAGTCCTTATTCTTAGTTTTGATTGTTCTAAATTTTTTGTTGGAATTTTTAGCATCACAATCTTTTTAGAATCATCGAGCATTTTTCCACACAAATCATTCCTTAAATCTTTACTCCAATATTTCCCAAAGCTATCCAATTCTAATGTATATACACCCTGAGGCACATGTCTAGTACTACATTTTAGAGAACCTGATTCAAGTATTTTCTGGTAGTTCTCAAAAGAAGTCATATGATATAAATAGCGTGGAATTTTATGTTTCCCAGCTTTTGTTGCAATTTGAACAGTATCAGCTTTTAAATTTGTAGAATACTTTAAACCACTAATACTTGAGATATTAGGAGCTTTTGTCTCCAAAATACTCGATTTTCCAAAAGCTTTAGCATAATTTGCAGATCTTTTCACTAAATTTAAAGCGACATTACTTAATCCCATACAAATATCCTTATATTCCCCATATTTATATAAAAGATTTTGCGAGCTAGAAATTGCTACATTTATTAAGTTTTATAACTTAATTCTCTGCGGAATATTGAATAGTAAGTTGTGAATAGATTTCCCTGAATAGTAGCTATTTTGAGAAACTACTGTAAGTCGGGATTACTATTACGGCAACTACACTTCAAGTTACACCCCTCTCTGAAATTTCTAAGCTCACATAATTCGCTAAGAAATTTCTTCTCTCCCTCAAGTGGCGAGATCAAAAGTTTATCCTTTCTTATAAAAGAACTTCTTCTTAACTGTTAATATATTTACTTGCTTCCGAAACTGTCGGAATATGATTATCTGTTAATTTTTTATGCCATTCCGCATGGAGTTTTTCACCTCTTTTTAACCAAGCCGGCTTATCTTCAATTGATGTTCCAATGTA
>ONOE01000032.1 GCA_900319365.1 uncultured bacterium
AACCAGTTATTCAATCACGTAGACCAAATAATCGAATAGATAAAGTACGCCATATGTTTAATAAAAAAGAAAATTAAGTTACTATTCGCTAAATTACAAGTTATAGGGATTAATTATAGAGTGATATTTATAAAAAATATTGCTCTTTTTTTGTCAAAAGTATAAAAAATAAATTTGTACATTTCAATTAATTGAAGTATTATGGTATAAGATAATACGGAGGTAATGAATATGGAGAATATTTTTAATGAACCAATTTTAGACCAAATGTATGAGTTCAGGATGGAAGATTTTGAACAAGCAGTGTATAAGAAAAATGACGAGATTAAAAAAATTGAAGGAAACATTTGCGATTTAGGTGATAAAATTTCTGAATTAATGAAGAAAAGAAATTTGTTTATGCTTACTTAGTAAGAATTATATAGAAATTATTATTAAGCCCATTGGGGCTTTATTTTTTACTTTAAATAGGAGGGATAGTATGATAGTAGAAGAGGAAAAAATAAAAATTATTAATTTTTTACAAGATTTTGGCTGTGTCACAATCGAACAATTACAAATTTTATGCGAGAAACCTAATTATAGTTTTAAGGAAATTTTATCTAGTAATGCAGTTAGCTTAAAAGGAAACATTTTTGTTCACAACACTAAAAAGATAGATAAAAAAATGATTGCAGCATTAGATGTGTTATGCAAATATAAAAAACGACTAATACATTTCAAAAAAGGTTACGACCCAGTTTATATTACTTTTTTAACGAAAAATGATACTTTATACAACATAATTGTTACAGATAAAGATAACGAAAAAGGTGTCTTAAAATTACTTAATATTAATCCTCCGTATTTTCAAGAAGCAGACAAATATATTGTACTTTTTGAAGACGAGGAATCTTTTGATAATATTGAATGTTGTGTGCCATATTTGTACTGCACATATCCAGAAATAAAGATAGTAAAATCAAGTGATTTATAAGAAGTTGGAGGAATAATTTTGAATAATAATGATGAATTTTATAAGAAAGACTATTATAGCCAAGTGCGAATTCGCTTTACAAGTTTTATAGTAAAAATAATAAAGAATGCTGCTTTAAATTATAAGAAAAGGAGAGAAAATATACGCAAAAAAGAAACATCAAATAGTGAAATTATAGATAATGAAAGAACTTTTAATACAGAAGGTCTTTCTTTTTTTGTACAAGAAAATTTTGATTATAAACATTTAGAATGTTATTTGTCGGAAACCAAATACTATAAAGCAGTAAAAAAGTTAAATGAAAAGCAGAAAAAAATTTTATATCTTAGATACATAAAAAACTACAATTATAAAGAAATAGCAAAAATTCTTAGATTAAAAGAAAGTAGTGTTAGGACTATAAAATCAAGAGCAATAAAAGAAATAAATAAAACTCTAAATAATGAAGGAAATAAAAAGAATGAATGATAAGGAATTTGTAGAAATACTAAGGAAGGCTGTTATAGGAGATCTGTATAGCATAAATGTAATAATAGACGAATACGAAAAATTAATACTGAAACATAGTAAAATAAAAGGTGTAGTTGATGAAGATTGCGTATCAGAAATAAAACTTAAAATAATAAAAAATATTTCAAAATTCAAAGGACTATAAATTTTTGATAAAATTAAAAATCTTTTGAATAAATGCAACAATTTAATAAATTGACTTGTCCTTTATAGATGAAACTGGCAAAAAGCCAGAAAAAAATTATAAGGAGGAATGATTTATGAGTGTAGATGAGACACGATATAATATCCTATCTGTAGCCAAAGTATATTTGGGGTATAAAGAAGGGTATAATAATGATAATATGTTTGGAGATTGGTATGGAATGCCACGTCAACCATGGTGTGCTATGTTCGCAAGTTACTGTATGGATAAAGCTGGGGTTTCACAGGAGATTGTGAAGAAATTTGCATCATGTACTGCAGGATGGAATTGGTTTAGTGAAAGAGGATTAACTACACGCCTTTCTGGATTTGTTCCATCTAAAGGTGATCTGATTTTCTTTGATTGGAATCCAGAAAAAGGAGATGGAATAGACCATGTGGGAATTGTAGATAGAGTTGAAAATGGTAGAGTTTATACTGTAGAAGGAAACCACAACGATAAAGTTGACCAATTTGACTATCCTATAAATAGTAATCAAATATGGGGATATGCTACACCTGCATTTACAGGTAATGAAAAAATAAAGAATTCTGCTTTAACAAACACAGATAATGTTATAGAAGATTCAGTAATTACGTATCCAGTAATAGCACGTGGTTCTAGTGGTGAATATGTAAAAAAAGCGCAAGACTTACTAATTCTTAGAGGATATTTATTAAGTGCATATGGTGCTGATGGTATTTTTGGTGCTGAAACAGAAGCTGTTGTTAAGAACTTCCAAAGTTGTAATAACTTAATTGTTGATGGAATAGTAGGTCCTCAAACATGGAAAAAACTATATGGAGTTGCAGTTTCTTCTCCATCTTCTTATCCAGGCAGTGTTATTGGAATGGGAGCAAGAGGAGAAAACGTTGTAAAAATTCAAAACGAATTGATTAGAAGAGGTTATAATGTGCCTGGAGGTGCCGATGGACAATTTGGGTCTGGTTGTAGAGCAGCTGTTATTCAATTTCAAACAGATAGAAATTTAGATGCGGATGGAATAGTCGGCAAAGCAACTTGGGACGCATTATTTCCCGAATCTTCTAGTACCTCTTCAACTTACCCAGGCTATGTTTTAGATATGGGAGCAAGAGGAGAAAATGTTGTAGCAGTTCAAGAAAGATTAATGAGTTTAGGATATGATGTACCTGGAGGTGCTGATGGGCAATTTGGCTCTGGATTAAAAAACGCCATAAGACAATTTCAAACAGATAGAGGGTTGGAAGTTGACGGTAGCGTTGGCAAAGCAACTTGGGATGCATTATTTCCTCCAGTAAATATTGCAAATAGCACTTACCCAGGCTATGTTTTAGATATGGGAGCAAGAGGAGAACATGTTGTAGCAATTCAAGAAAGATTAATGAGTTTAGGATATGATGTACCCGGAGGTGCTGATGGGCAATTTGGCTCTGGATTAAAAAACGCCATAAGACAATTTCAAACAGATAGAGGGTTGGAAGTTGACGGTAGCGTTGGCAAAAATACTTGGGATGCAT
>ONOE01000031.1:0-4285 GCA_900319365.1 uncultured bacterium
ACTTACGCTGATGAAGAGTGATAAGGTTGTCTAACTTGCTAAAAAATGCTCCGATTTTGGTTTGTTCAGAATTATTAGGATACATTTCATTAAAATTCATTACATCTGATACTGATAAATTTGTTTGTTTTACACCATCATCAAATTGTAAAAAATACTTATTTCTATTCATTAAAATATACAAATAATAGGGATTAATGTTTTCATTTGGTGTGATCCCGGCAATTCGTTGATTAAGTGTATATTTATTGTCTTCATCAACTAAATATGTCCTTGCAATTGCTCTTCCATTTGGCACATCGCTTAATACAAATGCAATTTCGTTTTTAAATAATGGTTCTATTTGTTTATCAGAATATTTTTTAACACTACCATCTGTTGATACAAATTTAGAATTAACAACTATATATTTCCCATTATTAGAAATATCATTTTCATGTGCTTTTCCATTGCGATATTTTGCTACATCACCTAACTTACGCTGTTCCCAAGCGGACATTAAAAAAGGATGTCTTTTGCATCCTTTTTTAGTTTATAATTCAAAGCCGTCATTCAAAATAAACTCTCTTAATAAATTATCTGCTTTAATTTTCACTTGGAAAGGTTTTAGTTTTATATTTTCAGTTTCTTCAAAATATTTTCTTGCAAGGCTTGTATCTACAGTATCTACGAGTTTATCAAATCTGCCATATTCATTTATATTACTTTCTGAAGGGTTAACGGCAATCAATTCTCTTAGTTGTTTTTCGTTTAATCCGAATATTTCAGACACTTTATGAATTTGGTCATTTTTTGCTTTGACCTGATATTCTGTTACATAATCCCTAAAGGTTTTTCCGCTTTCAACTTTTACATTTCCGCATTCTACATCGTGTAAAAATATATTTGCGTATTTTTGCTCTTCTTGTGATAAAACTGCAAAAGATTTGTGAAGTTCATCCAAATTAGCTTGTAATTGTTCTTCGGAAATATTTGGCTGTTCAAGATCTCTTTTTACTTTTTCAAATCTTGAATTCATATAATCATTGTCAATAAGACCTGTATCAATTTCCGTAATATGTCCATCAATTTCAAATGGAACTTCCTCTTCAGGTGTTCCGGGGTTATGAGAGAATAATTCTTTATAACGCATTACTAATATTAAATATATTTTTTCATTAAATAACATATTTACTGTAGTATCTGCACTATCATCATGCTCAAATTTGTACGAAGATTTTTTCCAATTAAACCCCTGAACTTTTGCCGCTTCTAAATATGCATTAAATATTTTAAATGTTTTTGCGAATTTACCACGTTCAGATTTGTCTTCAGGATTTTTATCAAAATTCGGATGACCTGCATTTTTAAATAAAGTTGCTATTTCTTCATATAAATTATTTAACATATTAAGATTATGCTCTAATTTCTCAACAAACAAACCGAATGGTTTATCGCCTGAATATAATTTGACCGCATCATCAACATTTCTTTTCATTGTATGCGGATATCTATAATATCTTATTGTTCCATGCGGTTTATCAGCTCCAAATAACCTGTTTGTTCTTGAGAATGTTTGAATAATGTTTTCATACCTTTGCAATTTATCCATATACAAAGTATTTATCCATTTAGAGTCAAAACCTGTAAGCATTTGATCAACTACTATAAGCATATCAATTTGTTTTTCAGGTTCTTTTTCTATAAATTTATAAGTTTCCTTATGAGCAAGCCTTAAAGCAATATCTTTTTTGAAATTTGCGTGATTTGGAATTGAATATTTTTGATCATAACGAGTGTTGTAATCTTCAATTATTTCTTTCAAACCTTGTTCTTTAAATATGGCAACTTTTAAGCCTTTGTATTCTTTGTAATCCCCATCTTCATTGCTGATATTTGGATCAAATAAACAAGTTACTTTTAGATCAGGCATTTCTTCTTTGATGATTCTATAATAATCAATTGCCTCCGGGATACTGCTTGTTGCAAAAATTGCGTGGAATTTGTTATTATGACTCAATACAAGCCAATTATCTTTTATGTCCTGCACAACTAATTTTTGGTGATCAGTTTCATAATGATATTGACTAACTGGCAAATCATCTTCAATGCCTTTTATATATTTGCCGTCATCTTGCAAATAACCTGCCATTTTTACTTGTGAGGCATCCATATATTTATAAAATATTTCTGATTTTTTTGGATCGGCAAGAGCCTCTTCGACTGTTTCTGCTTTTGCTTTTTCTAATGCAACGGCTTGCCTAATATCTTTATCTTTAAATGTTGTAACCATGTAAGGATCAAATCCAAGAACGTTTTTATCTCTTATGCCATCTGCAATACTATATCTGTGTAATTCACCGCCGAAAATTTCACTTGTTTTATTCATCTTCTTTTCGTTTTCTTCCATAATTGGAGTACCTGTGAATCCGAAATACATAGCATTCGGGAATGTATTTTTTATATCAGACATCATATCGCCAAATGTAGAGCGATGGCATTCATCAACAATAAACACAATCCTTTTGGATTTCATTTTTTCTAAATCTTTTGCTTTAAGACCTTCTGCATCGTTTGTAATATTGCTCATTTTTTGAATTGAAGTAACAATTAATGTATTAGCTGAATCATCGCTTTTTAATTTGGAAACAAGAGTTGATGTGTTTTGAGTTGCCTGTACTGATTGACTATCTGTAGCAAAGCCTTGATATGCTTTTAGCGACTGTGTGCCTAACTCAATTCTATCTACTAAAAAGACAACTTTATCTGCATCTTGAGAAGTCGCAATTAATTGTGCAGATTTAAAACTTGTCATCGTTTTACCTGAACCTGTCGTATGCCAAACATAACCGCCAAGTCTGTTTTTGCCGTTCCAGTCGTGTTCTGAAGCAACTTTATCCGAAATTGCTCTTGCAGCATAAAATTGATAGCTTCTCATAACTTTTAATATGCCGTCATTGTCATCAGCAACAGTATAAAATCCGATTAACTGATGCGCCATTGGGATAGATAACAATTTTTCAACGATTTCCGCCCACTCGTTTATTGGCTCATTATTAAAATCTGCCCAATGGAAATAAAAATCTTTATTAAATTTTCCATCGGGGCCGGGATTAGCAAAATAAACTGTTTCATTCGGCTCCATTGCTACAAATATTTGAATGAGAGAAAAAATTCCCTGAAATATACCTTCATGAGCATATTTTTCAATTTGATTATATGCTTGGCTTACAGAAACATTACTCTTTTTAAGTTCAATATGTATGAGAGGCATTCCGTTAATTAAAAGCATCAGATCGCCACGTCTGTCATTCAAAACTTTAGATTTAGTTTTAAATTTTGGTTGTTGCACAATTTGATATCTGCTTTGACCTGCGGCAATTTCCTTTCGATCATATAGTTTAAGGCTTATTTCTTTTCCGCAATTTAATTTATCATCTTGGTTATCACGAGTTATTGAAATTGTCCCATTTATAAATTCATTTAATTTTAATGGAGTTCTTAATTTAATTACTTGTTCCAGAATTTGATGCATTTCGCTATCTGTTAACGGGTAATCCCCAAGACGATTTATAGCTCTGTTATTTTCATAAAGAATATTTGCCCAATTTTGAATTAGTTCTTCTTCCGTTGGGTATTTTATAACAGGTAAATCCCCCCACCCTTTTCGTTTAAGAGCTTCTATAACTTCATTTTCAAATTCTGCTTCGGTATTAAATATCATTAGTTCTCCTATACAAACATCTTTTCCAACATTGATTTTTTGATGTTTTTCAATTTTTCGCACTTACGCTGATGAAGAGTGATAAGGTGGTCTAACTGCTTAAAAAATGCTCCGATTTTGGTTTGCTCTTCGTAAGATGGGTGAATTATTGGAAAATCAACGTTTAAATGTTTTATTGTACCGCCCGTTGCTCTTTTGCGTACATAATCCATTAGAAATGGAGCTTTCAGGTATTGAAATAAATATTGATTTTCTATATTTTTATCTAAAATAACAACATTAAAAACACCGGCATTAAGTGTTGCAGGTTTGTCTAAACCCTCTACATAAGCAACTTTCCCGAGTGTTCCATCTTTTGTAATAAGGATACTACCATTTTTTATTTGAATATTTTTATCTTGGTTATACCGTTCTTTTGCAACAAAATGGCAGGTTTTGAGGTCAATTCTTCCATCAATAAAATCTGTTCCTGTTATTAAATAATAATTCCCATTATCTAAAAATTCTGAAGTCCTTAAGTTTTGCCACCCAATTCTTGCGTGCATTTTTGCAATAGTTGATAGCTTACGCTGTTCCCAAGCG
>ONOE01000031.1:4325-4836 GCA_900319365.1 uncultured bacterium
CTTACGCTGATGAAGAGTGATAAGGTTGTCTAACTTGCTAAAAAATGCTCCGATTTTGGTTTCTTCTTTAGAATTTGTAAAATTAAATTCCATATTTTTAAATGAACCAGTTGTAATTTGATTAATTGTTGCACCTAAATCTTTTTCGATTTCTTTATTAAATTTACTTGTACTCAATAAAGCATTTAAAAATTCAGGACAAGAATAACGTACGCCTGTCATAAAAGCTCCAATAACCGTTGATGGCATTTCTTCCTTTATTTGAGCGTGTTTTCCAATTAATGAGCGGGACCCATTTCGTACAACAACTATTACATCCCCTACTTTCACATTTTCAGAATTTACTATATTGGGTTCAACATATACATCATCTGCATGAATAATTTCGCTATTTTTTACATTTGAAGAACGTAATACTAATGTTCCATCAGAGCCTATAATATTATGTGGAGAATAAGTCAAGCCGCTATAAAATTGAACATTATCACCTAACTTACGCTGTTCCCAAGCG
>ONOE01000028.1 GCA_900319365.1 uncultured bacterium
AAGTTCATAAGTGAGTTACAAATTCATTTTCCTCCACCCCTTGGGGGGAGGATGTCCGCAGGACAGGAGAGGGGCTACAAAATGCGGACAAGTTTAACTTATAGCCCCTCTCCCGAATTTCTGACTTTCGCAAAAGCTCAAGTTGAAATTCTTCCCTGCTCCCCAAGGGGGCGAGGGTATTAAATCGTCATTCTGAGTTCTAGGTTGGGCATACTTGAAGTGCCCCCCAAAAAGAGGACAATAGTTGTAGGCAAAAAATCTCTCAGTTCACTTCATTAAAAAATGTAAATACCCTTGAGGGTGTTATGCCGACAATGAAACTGTTCTGTACAAATTAAAAACTTATAATGTAATCGATTTTTTCATCAAATTCTTCAACGGGCAGAGAATCAACGGTTAATTCTTTCGGAATCGGGCAAATTGTTGTAAAGTTGTTATTTTTAATAAATCTGTCGTAAAATCCTCCGCCATAGCCCAGACGATAGCCGTTTTTGTCTGTCATAAGTGCGGGAACGATTACGACATCTAAAATTTTGGGGTCGATTTGTATTGTAGCAGGTTCATTTATCCCCAGAGATGATTTTATAAGCGGGGTATTGCTGCTAAAAGGGCAAACTTCGAGGTTATCGCCGTTTACTCTCGGCAGGTAAAAATTTTTATCGTCATTTAAAAGTTCTCTTAAATCGATTTCAAATTTTGTCGGGTAAAACAGCATGACGTTTTTCGCATTAAGATAAATTTTGTTTTTTCTCAAAAGCTTGACTATTTCTGACGAAATTTCTTTCATCGGAAGTTTTTTGCGCAGTTTTTTTGCTTCAATCCTTAAATCGATTTTATTATCCATAATTTTAATATATAATAAAAGTATGACAATGTATAAGCAAATGAAATTAATAAATCCGAACTGGGATCAGCACGGATATATTCAGGTCTACACGGGAGATGGCAAGGGAAAAACGACGGCATCGCTCGGGCTTGCTATGAGAGCACTTGGCAGGGATTGGAAAGTTTTGATTGTAATGTTTACCAAAGGCGGTAATGATTATGGCGAATTAAACTCTTTCCGTCAGTTGTCAGATAAAATTGAGGATAATTTAACCATTGTTCAGGCGGGTTTAGACCGTATTATATACAAGTCAAACGAATGCGAACAGGACCATAAAAAAATCAAACGCGGTTGGAATATTGTCAAAAAAGCTATAAAAAACGACGAATACCAGATGATTATTATGGATGAGGCAAATATCGCTATTGATATGGGTATTTTAGATGTAGATGAAGTCGTAAAGGTTTTGAAAAATAAACCTGACGAAATGGAAATTGTTTTAACCGGACGAAATGCTCACCCTAAAATTATTGAAATTGCTCACCTTGTGTCAAGAATTGAGCCTGTAAAACACTACTGGGATAAAGGTGTTCATGCCAGAAAAGGCATTGAGTATTAATTTTTAACAAGTGTTCACGATCTATTGTCTGTTGTGCCAATGACATCTTTTTAAAAATAAATACTTATAAATTTTGTAGACTTTAATTATTGTAAAACCCTTGTAAAATAAGCTCTAATGTTGTATCATGCTTACAGTTGATATTGATTAGGAGAAAGTTTATTATGACAACTTATGAAGGAAAACTTATTGCGGGTGAAAGCGATAAATTTTGTATAATTTTAGCCAGATTTAATGATTTTATCGGTGCGAAACTGTTATCGGGCGCATTGGACGAATTAAAAAGACATGGCGCAAAAGAAGAAAATATTGATGTAATAAGAGTTCCGGGAGCTTTTGAAATCCCTGTTATTGCAAGAAAAGTCGCAGCTTCGGGCAAATATTGCGTCGTAATTGCATTGGGTGCCGTTATTAAAGGTGCAACTCCTCATTTTGAATATGTATCAAGCGAAGTTGCAAAAGGTGTTGCGCAAGTCAGCCTGCAAACAGGTGTTCCCGTTACGTTCGGCGTATTGACTACGGAAAATATCGAACAGGCAATTGAAAGAGCAGGAACAAAAGCGGGAAATAAAGGTTCTGATGCTGCAAGAACTGCTATTGAAATGGCTAATCTGATTAAATTATTATAACGTTTACTGCATATAAAAGGAGTATTGAAAAATGAGTGAAGCTATCACCGAGTACAGAAATGAGAACACAAAAGACATTGATTTGTTGTCCACAATTGACATGGTCAGAAAAATGAATGAAGAAGATCAGATTGTCGCAAAAGTAGTCGGAGATGTTGCACCCGATATTGCTTATGCGATAGATATGATTGCAAAAGCGTTTTTAAAAGGCGGCAGATTGTTTTATTTCGGAGCAGGAACATCAGGCAGATTGGGTGTTTTAGATGCATCGGAATGTCCTCCGACGTTCAGCGTAAATCCGTCTATGGTTCAGGGAAGAATTGCGGGCGGCGAAAAAGCTTTATTAAGCGCTGTAGAGGGTGCGGAAGATAATTTTGAGGCAGGCAGGCATGATGCTTCTGATTTAAAAGAAAAAGATATTTGCGTTGTGATTTCGGCAAGCGGCAACCCTAAATATTTGCTCGGGGTTCTTGATATGGCTGATGAAATAGGCTGTGCAACGATTGCCGTTACATGCAATTCAAAAGGTGCAATTGCCCGTGAGGCAGGTCATGTAATTTGTACCGAGGTAGGACCCGAAGTAATTGCGGGTTCAAGCAGATTGAAAGCGGGAACGGCACAAAAAATGGTTCTTAATATGCTTTCAACAGGCTCTATGATAAAGATTGGCAAGACTTACGAAAACTTTATGATAGATTTAAAAGCCGTCAACGAAAAACTAAAAGATCGTGCGATAAGGATTGTTTCTCAAATTTCCGATGTGTCAAACAGCGATGCGCTTGCAGCGTTATTGAAATGCGACTGGGAAATAAAAACGGCAATTGTAATGTTGAAAATGAATACCGATGCCGAGGGTGCAAGAAAAGAACTCAGAAAATACGGCGGGGTATTAAGAAGATTGCTCAACGTTGAAACAACGGCATAAGGGAAAGTTTATAAGTTGATAAGTTCATTTCAGTCCTTTCGGACATTTTTAAATAAATCTTTATGTGCGACAGCACCGTAAATTACTTATGAACTTATCAACTTCAATTCTTTATGATAATATAAAATAAAAAAGGGGGAGGCTTATGAAATTAACAATTTTGGGCGCAGGGTGCTGGGGTTTAACACTTGCATATCTGTTAACAAATAATTTTGAAAATATTACCGTTTGGGGCAGAGCACAGGATTTGTCCGAAGATTTAATAAATAATAAACACACCTCTAAACCTTTAGAAGTTCAACTTGATAAAAAAATTGAAATAACTTCCGATATGTCCTCGGCAATTAAAGATGCGGAAATTATTTTGTCTGTAATCGCAACATCTGGAACACGTGATGTTTGTGAAAATCTTAAAAAATCGGGAATAAAAAATTCTCAAATTTTAGTTAACGCATCAAAAGGTATTGAATTGCCGTCATTGATGAGAATGTCGCAGGTTATAAAAGATGTATTGCCCGAACAAAAATTGGCTGTTTTGTCAGGCCCTACGCTTGCAAAGGAAGTTTTGCAGGGCAAACCGACAGCCGCTTGTATCGCTTGCGAAGATATTGAAACGGCAAAATTCGTACAACAAAAATTAAACGTTGCAGATAAATTCAGATTGTATACAAATACCGATGTAATCGGGGTTGAACTTGGCGGCAGCTTGAAAAACGTTATAGCAATCGCATCCGGTTTTGCTCACGAAATGGGCTTGGGCGACAATTGCGCAGGTACACTTTTAACAAGAGGAATGGCAGAAATCGTCAGAGTAAGTATTCAATTGGGCGCTAACCCTTCGACTTTATACGGATTGTCAGGCATAGGTGATTTGATTGCAACATGTTCATCCCCTCTTTCGAGAAATTTCAGAGTCGGCAAAATGCTTGCGCAAGGCAAGAAAATTAATGATATACTGTCAGAGTTAGGCTCGGTTGCAGAAGGTGTCAAAACTTCAAAAGCAATTTGCGAACTTGCAAAAAAACTTGATATTGAAGTCCCCGTTTCAAATGCTATATATGAAGCGGTTTACACAGATATCACTCCTAAAGAACTTCTGTCAAAACTGATGAACAGAAAACTTAAACAAGAAGAAAGATACGTATAAATGAAATATGCAGTAAGATATTTAAAAAATACTTTTTATCCCCTTGATGTGGCTGATAATGTAGAATTGTCCGACGGACAAATGGTTATTGCCAGAACCGAAAAAGGCGAAGAAGCACTAAAAGTATTTATTGTAAATTCCAAAATCAAAAAAATCTGGGATAAATCAGGCAAAGAACCTAAACCCTTGCCTTTGCTAAAAATAATGACCCAGAGGGATTTACAAACTCTTGATGATATCAAAAAAGAAGAAGTTACCGCATTTTTCAAATGCAAAGAACTTGTCAAACGTCATAAACTGGTTATGAATCTTGTTCAATGCAGAATTACATTCGACAGAAGAAAAATAACTTTTTATTATACGGCACCTGAAAGAGTCGATTTTAGAGCGTTGTTAAAAGATTTAACTCAAACTTTCCCGAGAACTCGAATAGATTTAAGACATATCGGGGTAAGAGATGAAACCTCAATATTGGACGGGGTCGGAATTTGCGGACAACCGTTCTGCTGCGGAGGTTTTTTGAGAAAATTCGCATCTATCAATATCAAACTTGCCAAGGATCAGGGAATGCCGATAGCTCCCGGGAAAATCTCGGGCAGCTGCGGAAGATTGCTGTGCTGTTTGACTTATGAATATTCAAATTATATTGAAGCGGCAAAAGGAATGCCGCCTATCGGGTCATCTGTAATGACAACAGAGGGCTTGGGTAAGGTTTGCGCATTGCAGTTCTTGAGCGGTAAGGTTGCCGTAAAAATGGAAGACGGCAAGACAAAAGAATTTGACAAAAGAGATATCGAAATGGTTGATGCCGAAGTCAACGTCGAAATTGATACTAATATGTCAACGATAAACAATTATAATGACGATGATTCAAATATTGACATAAAACAGTTAGAGGACGACAAAAACAGCTCAACGGGCAACATTTAAAACGGTTTTGCCATTGTTTTTACTGACTTCAAACCCAAAATCTTGAATACTTAAAATAAATTGTTATAATAAAATATATGAAAAAATTATTTATTATTTTTCTTTTATTTTTTATGCTGCCTGCAAATGCTGCGGTATTAACGGGCGAGGTTGAATATTCCGTCAATGATGCCAGAGTTGAGCTTCAAAATAATCGTCCGTCGTCATTAGATTTTTTGTTTACAAAAAATAATTTTATTGATGATAATTATGCACAAAATTATTCGGCGCTGTTAAAAGGTATTACAAAGCTCAAAGACAGAACTCTTGCGATATTTTCTGACGGGAGTTACGGAATAATTTATAATAATGACCCGATGCATGTATGGTATTACAATAAAGGCGGCGAGCTTATTAATGCTGAAGTTAAAACGGGTACAAAATATCCGTATAAAACTTATAAATATTCCCCCGAAGGCGAACTTGTGAATATGACGCTGCGGGTTTCATTAAATGAAACTTTTATATTTTCGCCGATTGGGAAACTCATAGGGCATTGGGTCGGTCAAAATTGTTATGATGAGAGCGGAAGAATCATTATGACAAGAAAAGTTTTAAAATAATTTGAACTTATTTTGTAAACATTTTATTTACATGAAAAGATTATGCGGTTTTTATGTAATATCATGTTTATTAACGGGAGGAAAGTAAAAACATGCCTTCAATATCAAAAAAGAAAGTAGACGAAACATTAATACCGCAAAATATTGAGGCCGAAGAAGCAATTCTGGGCGCAATTTTGGTTAACCCTGCCGGACTTGCAAAGGTTTCTGATATTTTGCAAGCATCGTATTTTTACAAACCGGCTCACAGATATATTTATGATGCAATGCTTGAATTGTTCAATAATAACGACAATATTGATATTGTGTCTGTGTCTGACGTTTTGAGCTATAGCGGAAAACTTGAAGCCGCTGGCGGCAGAGCATATATTAACGATTTGGCTGAAAACACCGTTACAACAACAAACGTTGCATATTATGCAAAAATAATCAAAGAAAAAGCTATAAAAAGGGCTTTAATCAATGCGGGGTCAGAAATCGTAAGCAAAGGCTACGATTTGGAACCGAGCGAAGCATCTATTGAACAGGCTGAAAAACTTATCTATGATATCAGTTCAAACAAAACCACTTCCGACCTGATTCCTGTCAAAGATTTGGTATTAAATGCTTATGATAAAATCGAATACCGATACAACCATAAAGACGAATTAGGCGGAGTAAGTACGGGTTTTGACGGTTTGGATAAACTCTTAAACGGATTACATAAATCTGACTTAATAATTCTTGCAGCACGTCCTGCAATGGGAAAAACAGCGCTTGCTTTAAACATTGCACAAAACGTTGCGATAAAAGAAAAAGTTCCCGTTTGTATATTTTCTCTTGAAATGTCATCAGATCAGCTTGTACAAAGAATGCTTTGTTCATACTCTGAAGTTGATTCTCAAAGATTAAAAACAGGTCAAATGCAGCAAAAAGACTGGGAAAAACTTACAATGGCAATGGACGATTTTTCTCAATCAAAAATTTATATAGATGATTCGGGCGGATTGACAATCACGGATATCAGAACGAAATTGCGCCGTTTAAAATCTCAGGTAAAGGATTTGGGACTTGTTGTAATTGATTACTTGCAACTTATTGAAAGCTCGGGCAAGGAAGAAAGAATCCAGCAGATTTCTGCGATTTCAAGAGGTTTGAAAATTCTTGCAAAAGAATTGAATGTTCCCGTACTTGCACTTTCGCAGTTGTCAAGACAGGTTGAAAGCAGAAACGATAAACGACCTATGTTGTCAGACTTGAGAGAATCGGGTTCAATCGAACAGGATGCCGATATCGTAATGTTTATTTACCGTGCTGATTATTATGCAAAACCCGAAGAATCGGAAGAAGAAGAAAGCATAAAGGCAAATTCAAAAGGCTTATCTGAAATTATTGTTGCAAAACACAGAAACGGACCTGTCGATACGGTCAAGTTACTTTTCCAATCAAATATTACGAAATTCAAAAACCCGCTCAAAGATTCGTTCGATGCATTTTAATTATTCTCGAACGGAATGGAAAAAATTTGTAGTGTTCGGGTTATGAAGTTTTTATACAAAAAGCGGTTTCCATTTTGGAAACCGCTTTTTGTAATTGTATATTTTTTGGAAGTTATTATATTTCTAAATTATTAGATAAGATATCCATTTCTTTAGCTGAAGCGTAAGCGCTGTGGCAGCCGCAATCTGCATAGATAACTTCACCCGTTGTGCCTGTTGAAAGGTCAGAAGCTAAATATAAACCTGCTTTACCGACATCTTCCAATGCAACGTTTCTGCCTAACGGAGAACGAGCTGCGGCAGCTTTAAGCATTTTCGAAAATCCACCGATACCCATTGCAGCAAGTGTTTTAACGGGACCTGCCGATAAGCAGTTAATTCTGATACCTTTTTTGCCAAGGTCAACAGATAAAAATCTCATTGAAGATTCTAATGCTGCTTTAGCAACGCCCATTACGTTATATCCCGGTAATGAAAGGATTGAACCAAGGTATGTCATTGCAAAAATTGATCCGCCTTCGCCCATAATTTTTTCTGCGTATTTAGAAATTGTAACAAGAGAGTATGCGCTGATACCCATAGCAAGATCCCAACCTGCACGAGAAGTATCAATAAATCTGCCTGTTAAATCTTCTTTGTTAGCGAAAGCAACTGCGTGGATAACGAAATCCAATTTGCCGTAAACTTTTTCGCATTCGTCAAAAACTCTTTTAACATCTTCTTCTTTAGTTACGTCGCATTCCATGATGATTTTAGCTCCAAAACCTTCAGCAATCGGACGAACTCTTTTTTCCATAGCAGCGTTAGCATAAGTGAAAGCGATTTCGCCGCCTGCATCGTGAATTTGTTTTGCAATACCGTAAGCAATACCGTGAGTGTTACTTACACCAAAAATTAAACCTTTTTTTCCCTTCATTAAATCCATCTTTAAACTTCTCCTTAAAAACTTAATTTAAACTACAATCAGATATTAACAAAAATATTGTTGTAAATCAAATGTGAAGAAAAATAATTTTTCATGACTGCTTTGAAAATATTTTTTATAATTGAAAGTTGATAATGAAAATTTGTTTAGTGTTTATGCATACTTTCTATTAACCCTCGCCCATTGTTGGGAAAAAGGGAACAGCTGTAGGTCGGCATTGCTATGCCGACAACAAAAATGGTAGGGTGCGTTTGCGCTCCGCACCGTTAAAATTGTTCAACAAGGTGATTCTTCGCTTGCGCTCAGAATGACAAAATTTGTACCACCCATGCTCGGTGATGTTAGGAGGGGGCTTTTCCCGCAATGGCAGATAGCAAGTCAGAAATTGTGAACGCTCAGAATGTCATTAAGAGTTACGGTTTTATACTTTTTCTTTTATAAAATATTCAACAGGTTTTTTAAAATAATTGCAAAATTTGAGTGCATTGGTTAGGGAAATATTATGTTTACCACTTTCAACGTTTGATATGTATACGGAACTGAAATTCAAAATTTCGGCAAGGTTTTCTTGCGAGATTTTTTGCTTCATACGCTCTATTTTAATATTGAACCCAAAAGTTTTTAGCAATTCTTTATCATTCATAGTTTAAATTTATAACCTTGACTTTATTAAATCTATAAAGTATAAAATAAATATATAAACTATAGTTTATATATATCGGGTAAATTATTTTTAAGGGTAAATGAATGAAACAAATCGACTGCATGAAATGGCTGAATGGTGAATGCAAATCAAAAATCGGTGCTTTCACATTATCAGAATTACTAATAGCTTTAGGCGTAATAGCGATATTGACTGCAATTTCCATGCCTATAATTCACAATTTATTGCCTGATCAAAATGTCGTTATGGCAAAGAGAGCATTTTATACAACAGAAACAATAATAAGCGATTTATTAAATGATCAATATTGTTACCCTAAACAAAGAGCAAGAGTCGGTCTAGATGACGGATTAGTATATAAAAGATGTGAAAAATGGAAGTTTGTAGATGGTCAAAGTG
>ONOE01000026.1 GCA_900319365.1 uncultured bacterium
TGAGTTCAGTATGCACGAAAAAATTAACAAAACGCTTAACATAAAGAGCTATTTTTGCAAACCGTATAGTGCGTGGGAAAAGGGAACGGTAGAGAATATTAATGGAATAATCAGAAGATTCTTTCCAAAAGGAACGGATTTTGGTAAAATAAGTTCGGAGCAAATTAAATATTTAGAGAATTGGATAAATAACAGACCGATGAAAGTTCTCAACTATTTAACACCAAATGAAAAATTCGCACAGCTTAGTGTTGCGATTGCTTCTTGAATTCACCAAAAACTTATTGTTAAGATTTATTACCAATAATTTAAAAACATGTTATTTTCCGAGGTATTTAGGGAATGTATATCATGTATATAATCAGATTTTCGAACTTCTTTATTTTCTCCTACACTTACCTTTTACCTAAAGCCGTCCCCTAACAACGGCTATTTTTATGCGTGTTTTTATAAAATCATACTTTTAAAGGTGAAAAAATAAATTTTTACGGTTTATAATTTCAGTATGGATAATAACGGCTCAAAAAATAATTTGAAAATGAATTTGTTTTCAACAAACGGCTCTCAAACGTCGGCAAACCCGTTTAATGCCGTCGGTTTTCAAAAGCCCGAAACTTCGTTTGTAAAAAATCCGCCAAAACGTTTGAACGGTTATGATTCCACTATTTTAAATAATTCCAATTTCAAAGATGATGAAGAACAGGAATTAAGTATTGATTTTAAAATCCAAGAAAAAGAACAAGCCATAAAAGATTTGGATTCAAAAATAAAAATGGCTGATAACTACGGAACCCAAAACGAATCATTGGGTCTGAAAGCAAAAAGACAAAGATATATGCAGGAACTTTCTTCTTTGCAAAAGCAAAGAGCTTATGGCGGAAGAGTTCTAGGCGAAACAGATCAGCCTTATCATCAAATATTTAAAGAAAAAATGCCCGTTTTATATAAAATGCAGTCGTTTGTTTCAAGATACATACTTGCCAAAGTTTCAAAAAAAGTTAATTCTGTTATTGCGCTAAGCGATTCATTGGAACAGCTTTCTGAAATCAGCAAAAGTGTGGACGAACTTATTGATATGAATGTTCCGTACGGTGAAAAAGGGCAGAATTATGCAAAACTGACGGATTATTTGAGCAAAGCCAACGCCATACATTCAAAAATAGCAAAACGTCTGAGAGATTAATATTTGCTTTTATCTGCGTAAAAGCAAACCTATCGATTTATTTTCTTTACAAGATCTTTTATATGCTTTTTAACGGCAGGTGTGATAATCAAATCGGGTTCAGACATCGCAAAATCATCAAGCGTTGTGATTGCCTGTCTTATGTTGCCTGTTTGCTCCTGCAATAAACCGACCATAATTTGTGCAGTCGGGTTAGTTTTTTCTTTTGCTTTATATGCCGACAGCTGCGAACTTGCCTTGCCAAGCTGCTTATAACATTTTGCAAGGTTTTCATAAAATTCAAAATTCAAACTGTACTGCTTTAGTGCATCTTCAAAACATCCGACAGCCAATTCCGGATATCCGATAACAAGATAAACTTTTCCCAAGTTATTCATATATATAGCGGTAGATTGAGCTTTCGGGTTTAAACTTATTGCGATTTTAAACTCCTGAATTGCGGCATAATAACATTTTTCAGACATATATTCAACGCCTTTATTATTATGATCCCACGCATTTTTTTCAGGATCTATCGTATAAGACACTATTGTTCCCGGTTTTGCAAAAGCGGGAAGTGTTAAAGATAATAGCGCCAATATTACAAAAAACTTTTTCATAATAACCTTTTAATAATTATTTTTTGTTATTCAATATTTATCTCTAAACCCTCATAAGACATTTGAGCATTTTTATTTGTTGAAGTAACAAGTTCTTTTATTCTGTCTAATTTTGCATCATCATAAGATGGTTCATAATGGAAGAATACAAGATTTTTTGCATTTGTCTGGTGCATTGCTTCAAGTGCCATATCATATGTCGAATGTCCGTAGCCTTGCTTGGGAGAATGACTGTTTAAATAATCTTCTGCCGTATATTGAGCATCGTGAATTAATAAATCGCAATTTTTAGCAAATTGAATAAACTTTTTATCTCCGCCGAAGTAGCATTCTTTGTCCGTTGCATAAACAAGAGATTTATCTTTGTATGATATTTTATACATAATAACACCGTCCTGCGGATGAACATAGGATTTGTAATAAGTAATAACAACATCATCATCTTCGGGGTTAAGATTGTTTTCCGATATCAAAACAGGTTTTTGATCGGGTTTTAAGACTATAGCATCGCCTTTTACTAAATTTTGAACATCGATATCGCATGCGATATCACCTAAATCAAGCGGAAAAGTTTTGCCAAAAACAAGGGTAGACAAATTTTCTTTCAAATCGGCGACTTCGCTTATTCCTCCGCCAAATATAGAAATTTTGCTTGACGGGATATGCATCGGCTTAAAGAAAGTCAAACCGAGCAAATGATCCTGATGAATGTGAGATAACAATATTGTTGCGTTTATGGATTTTCTATCCTGCGGGTTGATGTTTGATGAAATGTAGTTTTCGATTAGTTCATCGCCGACTTTTACAATTCCCGTTCCCGCATCGAGAATAATTATATGCCCGCCCGCATTAACTTCAACGCACGCCGTATTCCCGCCATATTGCAAAAACCTTTTATCTGCAACGGGAAAACTGCCTCTTACACCTCTGAATTTTACTTTAAATTCGCTCATTATTTTTAACCTTCTTTTTTAAACAATTATACAAAATCCTCGACATTTAAGCAAATATTAAAATATTAATAAATTTTATTTCGGTACGCCGCAAACAATATTTATTATTATCTTGAGCGATAGCGAAAGATCACCTGATGTGCGCATAATAAGGAGATACCTCGGCTAAAGCCTCCCCAATGACCGGAAATTTTAATGTCAGGTTAAAACCTGACCTACTACTACTGGCTATCAGACAAATTTGTCGTTTTTTATAGCCCCTCTCCTGTCCTGCGGACATCCTCCCCCCAAGGGGTGGAGGAAAATAAAACCGTAAATCACTTATGAACTTATGAACCTATGGAACTTATAAACTTCTTTATTAATCCCTTTTAATCTCATAAACGCCATTACGGTCTTTTTCTTCGCCCGTATAAATTGAAGAAACCATAACCATTATTTTTGCCATTTTTTGGATAGTTTTTTCACGTGTTTCAAACCATTTCAATTCAAAAACAGTTTTATTTTTAAAGTTTTCAACGCTTACCAGACGGAAAGCATTGGGATAAGACACAAGAGCAGGAGTATCAATATACAAAACATTATTATGCTGAACGACACGTGTTGCATGATAGTGCCCCTGAAATACCCCTATAGGATTTTTATAACTTTCAATCAAGCTCATAACCTGCGATGCGTTTCTCAATCTGTGGTTAGGGCTTGCGAAAGGTTCTATGACAGGCGCATGCATAAAAATTAAAACCGTGTCGCTGCCTGCTTTATCAAGTTGTTTTTTCAACCATTTTAACTGTGTCGGATCTACATAACCTTGAGATGTAATTTCATTTGTTATAATGTCGTCCAAAACTATTACACGATAACCTTTCTTAGGAACAAACGAATAATATGCACGCTCAAACTTGAAATTCGGATTAGCTTCTCTAAGCATTTTTAAATAAACATTTGTATCAAGATATCCGCCTACACATCTGTCGTGATTGCCGAATGCAAAATACCACGGGTAATTTAATTTACCCAAATGGGGCAAAACCGCTCTTAATTCTTTTTCAAACGGTTTATCTATCAAATCTCCCGTAATCATAACAAAATCAATATCTTTTTGCTCATTTATTTGAGAAACCGCATCGTCCAACAATCTCGGGGATTCTCCTATCATTTTGAATGTCGTATTTGAGCCGTTTTCAAGGAAATGAACATCGCTAAGCTGAATAAATCTCAATGCCGCAGTATGACTGCATGCCTGCAACCCCCACATTAAAATTACCGTAAGGCAAATCGTTACAAAAGTATTACCGACTTTTGACCAAAAGTTGTCGGATTTATGTCTTTTATTGTGCTTGGGTTGATGTTTCATTGCTTTGGGTTTCCAATATTTGTTTCATTTCATTATACTTAGATTCTAAGTATTCGTCATCATTAGATAAGAGGATTGCACGATCAAAATTAGTTAAAGCGCTCTTGTAATCCTTTAACATTTCGTCGCAAAGTCCCATATATTCATAAATTTTAGAAGTTTGAATATCGTTTAACAAACTTTTAAAAAGATTTTTTGATGCCTGATAATCACCTGATTTATATAAAATTTTTGCTCTGTCAAATTGATATTCGGGACAATTGTTTATCCTTATTGCAATATCGTTATCACTTTTAGCCTGTTCAAGCATTCCTTGAGCAAATTCGGCTCTTGATTTCATCGCATAAGCCAAATCATCATCGGGGTTGAATGTCAAATACTTATCAAGCGGATTTAAAGCTGCGCTGTATTCCCCCATTTCGTAAAGTACAATTCCCGAAGATAAATAAGCGGGAGCATAATCACT
This sequence comes from uncultured bacterium, assembly GCA_900319365.1. GTDB lineage: Bacteria > Cyanobacteriota > Vampirovibrionia > Gastranaerophilales > Gastranaerophilaceae > Zag111. The sequence goes on from ONOE01000026.1 coordinate 4,556, forward strand.
CCTTGCAGATGATGAAGAATTAAATGCATCAAGCGCTTTTTTGTAATCTTTTTTTGAACGGTAGAAATTCCCGAGATAATAATATGCAAGATAAGGATTTTTATCCTGTGTCGCTTGAATCAGGGTATTTAATTCCTGAACTTCATCGCCTGATTTTTTATACTCCATAGCCTGTTTTACCATAGGCGAAATTCCGTCAAGAAAAGTTTTTTTATCGCCTGAAATTATATGATTTAAACCGTTTTTCAAATCAAGTGCATGGCGGTTGTTTGGGTTAATTGTAAGAATTTTATCAAGATACTGCATAGCGGTATTGTAATCACCCGTAACACAATAATTTGCAGCAATATCCAAATAATCGTCCTCTACTTCATTAGCACATACACTCAAACCGCACAGACTTATTATACAAATCAAGGATAGTAAAATCTTTTTCATACGTATATTATAGCATAAGGCTTTTCATTTGCAAAAATCGGAGCTTATGTTATAATCAAAACATCAGGGCTAATATAAGAGGAGATAAAGATTATGCGTAGTGAAGAAAGAACATTTGTAGCAGTAAAACCTGACGGGGTTCAAAGAGAACTTGTCGGAGAAATCATAAAAAGATTTGAAACAAAAGGTTATAAAATTACGGCTCTTAAAATGCTTCAGGTATCTGACGAACAGGCAAGAGCTCATTACGCAGAACACGAAGGGAGACCTTTTTATAACAGATTAATTAAATACATCCAAAGCGGTCCTATTGTTGCAATGGTTGTTGAAGGATACAATGCTGTTGCAGGCGTAAGACATCTTATGGGTTCAACAGATCCCGACAAAGCAGAAGTCGGAACAATCAGAGCTGACTTTGCTCAAGTTATGGAATACAATGTAGTTCACGGTTCTGATTCTGTTGAAAGTGCCGAAAGAGAAATTAAAATTTACTTTGACGAATCCGAAATTTATGATAAAAGAAAATGCATGTCGGAACTCGTAACCGAATATTTGGATGCATAGCATCAAAAGGTTACGTTATTTAAACTTTTAACCTTTTATGATATAATCAATTTATGGTAACATTTGCGCAATATTTTAAAAAATCCACAACATACCGAATATTTTCGGCTATTCTTACCAATATGGCATCGTTTTTGTCTACCATAGGTCAGATTTCGCAGGTCGGTGTGCGAATGGTCAAAAGAATGTTCGTCGACGGAATTTCGTGGAAAGAACTTATGGAGCAATGCGAAAGATTTGGTATAAGTTCGCTGCCGATTACCCTGTCAATTGTCGGAATGACTTCAATCATTGTAGCTTCACAGGTCGCAAACGAAATGGTTAAACAGGGCGGTTCGGCTTTTATCGGAATGTTGATGACAATATTGATTGTGCGTGAAGTAGGTGCCGTAATGTCAGGTTTTGCGCAGACTTCAATGATTGGTTCATCACTTGCGGCTGAACTTGCAACAATGAGAGTAACCGAGCAAATTGATGCAATTGATGTTCTCGGGGTTGATTCTGTCGGGTATTTGTTTATCCCGAGAGTTTTATCAGGCATCTTAATGATGCCGGTTGTCGTAATAATTGCCTCGGTATTTGGTGTAATACTCGGCGGGGTGGCTTCAAACATTTTCTCAGGATTATCATACAGAGCGTATTTTACATCAGTATGGCTCGGATTATATATGAAAGATTTATGCGTATGTATTTTAAAAGGCGCAGTATTTGGAGGAACGATAGCTTTAATCAGTTGCACCTGCGGGTATTTTGCCAACGGCGGAGCTAAGGGCGTAGGTCTTGCAACCACAAAAGCCGTTGTATGGTCATTTATCGCCATTGTAATCTGGGATATGATTTTTGCAATGTTATTCTTCTTTTAATAAAGGACAAAATAATGAGTATAGAAGTTAAAAATTTAATAAAAAGTTTTGATGATCAAGTCGTTATAAACGATATATCATTTAAAGTCGATGACGGAGAAATCCTTGCAATCATCGGATTTTCGGGTTCGGGGAAAAGTACCGTTCTAAAACTTATTTCAGGTTTAATTCCTCGTGATAGCGGGGAAATTATAACTTCTGACGGCGATATTGCAATGGTATTTCAGTATTCGGCGTTATTTGACTCATTGAATGTTGCGGATAATATTTCGTTTGCACTCAGAGAAAGAAAAGATTTAAGAAAACTCTACACAGAAGAACAACTTCACGATATTGTAGAACAAAAGCTTGAACTTGTCGGACTTCAAGGAATAGAAAACAAATACCCTTCCGAACTGTCCGGCGGTATGCAAAAAAGGGTAAGTTTTGCAAGAGCAATCGTAACAGAACCCAACACAATACTTTATGATGAACCGACAGCAGGTCTTGACCCTATGTCATCAACCTTAATTGAAGATTATATCGTAAGATTAAAACATGAAACAAATGCTGCATCCATTGTTGTAACTCACCAGATGTCAACAATTAAACGCACGGCGGACAGAGTAATTATGCTCTATGACGGGAAAATAGTTTTTGCCGGAACAACGGAAGAACTGTTAAAACAGGATACGCCGTATTCAAAACAGTTTGTAACGGGAGCTCTTGAAGGTCCGATGAAGATGAAAGTTTAAAAATTCATACTGTAACGATTTTTAACCGAACCGTTAAAAATTTTCATGTCGGGTTTTAATATAATCAAGAGAATATAAAAAATGTTTAATACAACAATTTCAAATATACCTATAGTACCGAATACACTTGTTTATACGCCGAGCAAAAAACTGAGAAGCCGCTCTTATGAGCATGAAATTACAACAGGCGACAAAATTCGTGCCGCAGCAGGCTCAATTCTTGGTACTGCCATACCTATGGCATTAATTATGAAAAAGCAAAAAATCAAAAATCCGTTAAAATTAAATTACGACCTGAAAGATATGATTACCCTTTCGGCATCATCTGTTACGGGCGGTGTTGCTCTCGGTATGATAGGTGAAACTAAAGAAACTAACAAAAACAAATTTAAAGAGGGTGTTTTCCAATTTTTAAACGGTTCTATTCCGACATGGATTGTTGCGGGAGTTTTAAAACTGACCGAGATGAGTAAAAAATTCAACAATGTTCCCTCTAAAATTGCTTCCGTAATTATTGCGCTGACTGTCGGAATGTTCGGAACTGCAACGGTTTCAAATTTAATTTTTGATCCGCTTGACAAAAAGCCTGACAGAAAATTAACGCTCAAAGATTGCCTTGCAAATATTGATGATGCAATAGGCGTATTTGTACTTGCAAAATTCCCGCTTGCCGATAAATTGCACCTCGAACGACTTTTACCTGCAATTTATGCATATTGCGGCTACAGAGCAGGAAAAAGTAATTAATTTTTCTCTTGCAAAACAACGGATTATTTTGTAAAATATCTACGGATATTTATATAGTAGGTCGGGATTGCCATCCCGACAATAAAAATGTCAGCATAGCAATGCCGACCTACGTACGATAAAGTCTGATTTTCTTTTCTCCTCGCAGGAGAGAAGAAATTTAATTTTTTTTTATTGCTTAAAAGGAGTATGTCTTATGCCTGAGAGTCAAAAAAGAATTTTAATTGTTGATGATGATGATGAAATAAGAGAGCTGTTGGAATTTGATATTCGTTCAAGCGGATATTTTGTAGACACGGCAAAAGACGGATTAGAAGGACTTAATAAAGCGCTGAATAATTCTTATGATTTGATATTGCTTGACGTTATGATGCCGAAAATGAACGGCTTTAACGTTTGCAAAAATATCAGAAACGCTAAATTATCCATACCGATTTTGATGTTAACCGCAAAAGGCACGATTGAAGATAAAACAAGCGGATTTGACTGCGGAGCTGATGATTACCTTGTAAAGCCGTTTGATATTCAGGAAGTTTTGTTAAGGATAAGGGTTTTGCTGCGCAGAAATCAAATCAACAGCCCGCAAAATTCTTTATCAAACGAAGTTTTAAAAAGCGGAGATATTGAAATCTTCCCTGATACACTTGAGGCTGTTATTGTTAATAAAAGGGTCAAATTGACCCCGACGGAATTTGAAATTTTATACTGTCTTATGCAGCATTTTAATCATCCCGTAACCCTTGCAACATTATTAGATGAAGTTTGGGGATATGACAGTAACGAAGATGTAAGAATGCTGAGAGTTCACGTAGGCGGATTGAGAAATAAAATCGAGCCCGATTCTAAAAAACCGAAATACCTGCACACGGTAACAAACGTCGGATATAAATTAACCCCGTTCGGAGAATAAATATAATTATGTTGAATTTTAAATTTCACAGATTGAAAATAATCGAACAAATCGCAATCGTATTTTTCTTTGCGGTTGTTATACCGATGTCTATAAGCGGGTTTGTCATAAATAACGTCAACCAGCAGGCTGTAAGGCATCAGCTTAGAGAATCGGCAATTCTTGTTGCAAGTATGGTTTCTGACGAAATGGATTATTTAATCCAATCAAGCGAAGCTACAACTTTGCAGATTGCAGATGCACTCGAATATTTGCCGACTACATATCAGAAAAATAAATTTCTTAAAGAAATGGAAAAGAAATATCCGTACTGTCAGAAATTATCCATTGTAAAAAATCAAAAAGAAATGGAAAAATTAACGGACAGTTCTAAAATCGACGAACAGCCGATAATTTCAACCCAGTTAAAAGACGGATCATTTCTTGTATTTTTATTCAATTCAAAAAATATTGATATAAGACTGTTTAAATCATTGGAAGATGATAACCGACAAATTTATATTATGCTGAACAATCATCATTTAATTGCTTCGCACAATTTTACGCCTGATGTTTTTAAAGAAACAATTGATATGCTGCCGTCAAAAAGCGAGCTGCATGTAAACAGCCCGATACTTTTCGGAGATGAAAAAAACCAGCCGATTGTTTATTTGAGATGTAAAAACCCGAAATATTCAATCATTGTAAGAACAACAGAAAGCATCGCAAAAAAAGCCATTATTGATAACAGGGTAAAAATTATTTTATCCGTTCTTATTACAATTTTATTCACAATGGTGCTTATAGGATTTTATATGTTCTATTTGTACATAAATATAAGACAGTTATTCAAAGCCATTATGGCTCTGTCAAAAGGTAATTATGAACACCAAATAAGATTGTTAAAAACATATTTCACTCCTTATGAACTTGTGTTCCTGGCAAACGAATTTAACAAAATGGCATCTGAAATCCATAAGCAATATAACGAACTTTCCAAGAAGAATAAAGAGTTGAAAGAATTAAACGAATTTCGTTCAAACTTGATAGATACGGTTTCTCACGAATTGAGAACCCCGTTAACAAGTATTCAAGGGTACACTTCAAGACTTATGCGACAGGATATTGTTATTGATGAAGAAACCAAGCAAAAATCTTTGCGCATCATTAAGGAACAATCCGAAAGATTAAACAGATTGATAGAAGATTTGCTCACAATCCCCGACATTGAGGGAATGCGCCTTAGAACGGTAAACACAAACGTCAGTTTAGACAAAATTTTTACGCAGTCCGAATTGCTATTAAGAAAGCATGAAGGACACAGAATAACGGTTAACCTTGCGCAGGATTTCCCGCAGGTAATTGCAGACAAAGGCAGATTGGAACAGGTTATCGTAAATTTATATGAAAACGCCGTCAAATATGCATATCCTGACACCGACATAATAGTTGATACGGAAGTTAAAGGCGATAAAGCAATAATAACCGTTAAGAACCAATGCGATAAAATCCCCAAGAAAAAACTTAAAAAATTGTTTGAAAAATTTATCAGATTAGATGATGAAATGACAAGAACTACAAGAGGATCAGGACTCGGACTGTTTATCGTCAAAGGGTTGGTTGAAGCAATGAACGGCACAATCTCGCTTGCTTCAACAGATGAATACGGATTTATCGCAACAATCACATTAAATATTGCAAAATAAACGAATATGACAAATACTTACATGCAAAAAGCAATAGAATCGGCACATCAGGCGGGGAATCATGAAATTCCCGTCGGCGCCGTTGTGGTAAAAGACGGAAAAATTATTGCATCAGGTTCAAATTCAACAAATAAAGACCACCTTATAACGTCGCATGCAGAACTTATAGCGCTGCGCCAAGCCTCGATTCTGCTTGGCGATTGGAGACTTGAAGATTGTGATTTGTACGTAACCCTTGAACCATGCCCGATGTGCGGATGGGCAATAGTACAATCACGCATAAGAAATTTATTTTTCGGTTCTTATGACAGCAAATACGGCGCATTCTCTGCTGCACACTTAGAAAAACTTACTGATTCAAAAACAAAAATCTATGGCGGCATTTGTGAAACAGAATGCAATAAATTAATAAAAGAGTTTTTTCAAAATATAAGAAAATAGATTAATTATGGAATTATATATAAAGTTACAGTACGATAAAAATTACCGCAATCGCAAAATTTGGGAATAACTTGTTAGCGAAATAACAACAAAAACGGTCATTGTTTGAACGATAGTGAGTTTGACCGTTTTCAAAATT
>ONOE01000030.1 GCA_900319365.1 uncultured bacterium
TACATTGGAACATCAATTGAAGATAAGCCGGCTTGGTTAAAAAGAGGTGAAAAACTCCATGCGGAATGGCATAAAAAATTAACAGATAATCATATTCCGTCAGTTTCGGAAGCAAGTAAATATATTAACAGTTGGATTGAATTTCATAATAATCAACCCTGTCCGAACGATAGAACTAAAACTATCAAAGAGTGTTTAAATAGCGTTCAAAAACAAAACATTGATGTTCAAAGACTCGATGATTTGATGATGAAAACAGAAGGCAGAACAATTAATAAACATGGAATTACATTCTTAAATATGCATTACAGAAGCGAGGCAATTCTTGGTATCCGAGACAAAGTAAATATTAGATACAGTCTGTTTGATTTATCAAAAGTCAATGTTTATTCTAAAAAAGGCGAGTTTATATGTGTTGCACATAGAGTTCAAAAAGTACACCCTATGGCTCGTGTTCTTGGAACTGTAAAAGATATGGAAGAATACAAGTATCAATATGAAAAACAACAAAAAATTAAGAATAGATTAGTAAAACAAATTAAAAAAACATTTCCAAAAGAGGAACTTCAAGTTTTAGATATTGTTCCTGAACCAACACTTGAAATTGAACAATTTGAACCTGAAAAAATGGCTCGTGAACATAAATTAACCCCTCGTGAAAAACAAATGAATAAACCGATGTTTGATTCTGATTTTGAAAAATACGAGTGGTTAATAAATAACGGGTGTACCAATCCTGAAGATAGGAAATGGCTCGCAGATTACATTAGAAGTGATGAATACTACAACTTATATGGAGGTTAACAGATGAAAACAAATGTATTTGTTAGAACAAAAAACGTGAAAGGTTTTGTAAATTTAATGTCTGAATTAGAGAATTTGCCGCCAAAAATACCCAAAATTGCACTTGTTTACGGTGGATATGGACTTGGTAAGTCAGAAACAATTAAGTGGTGGACTTTTAGAAATGATTGTATTTATGTAAGAGCAAATCAAGGAATGTCGAGCAGATGGCTTTTATCAGATATTGCTGAAGAATTAAATGTGGAATCATATTGGCATATTGAAGAAACTTTTAATGAAATTGAAAAAGCACTAATCAAAAGTCATAAAACTATTATTATTGATGAAGTTGATTATTTAGTAGATAAAAAATCAATTGAAACATTAAGAGATTTACACGATAGAACAGGATGTCCGTTAGTTCTTGTAGGAATGGCAAATGTAAATGTTAAACTTGCAAGATATCCACATTTGATGGATCGGGTTTATAAAAAATATGAATTTCAGAAATATACATCAGAAGATATCAAACAAATTTTAGAAGAATTAACTGAGATACCATTTACTAATGATGGACTTGAATACTTATCGTCAAGAGAAAATCAATTCCGACAAATAGTTAAACTGTTAAATAAAATTGAAAAGAAAGCAAAAACAAATCAAATTAAATTGTTAGACGAAAATACGTTAAGGGGGTTATTAAATGAAAGACCGAATATTACAACTTTGCAAACGGCTAAACAAGTTCTCGTTGGCTGATATTGAAACTGTTTCAGAGATGGATACAACAAAAATTCTGCCTGTTTTAAATGAATTAATATCAGAAAAATTATTATTAAAGAAACAGGATATTTATTACTACCAAAAAAAGAACAGAGATATATCTGTAAAATTACCATTAATGTTTCAATATCACTCAAATCAAGATATAGACTATATAATAAAATCATTTTGTGCTGATGTAGAAGCACAAAAAATAATGCATATTTTTAATTTTAGCAAGCACGTTGCTAATAATTTTTATCAATATTTAAGGACTTCATTATATGAAAAACAAAAAAAGGAATTATTAACATATTTTGAAAAACATCCCAAAATTGGTCAAGAACGGATTTATATGACGGCAAAAGTCTATTTATATTTGTATGACCACAAATTATATGTATCAGATAAATTATTAAAAGGGAGTAATCTTGTAAAACATACTGAGGCGGAACGATTGGAAATTAAAAACATATATCTCCGAAGTTTTCGCAAAGTTTTAAGCAGATCATTTGCTCATAGATTTTATATTCATTTATCTGAAGAACTATGGAAATGGGGAAATTAAAGTCATTGAGCGGAGTTTTGTATCATTCAGACACAATTACCAACCTTTTCCGTCAAGTCCCCGGATATTTTTTTCAGCAGTAGCTTTATTGAAATAATCGTTTTGAGTATCGTATATTTTTTGATATTTGGCTCTCGTTTTGGGATTTGATGTATTTTCAATACGTTTTCGTGCTTTGGTGCTTTCTTTATATGAATTATTATAGAAAGAGTTTAACTGTCCGTTAGACATATTTTTAATATCATTTGCGGTGTATTTCCCTCTGACATTGTGTTTTTCGTTAATGCCTAAATAATATGCCTGTGACCTGATATCCAATCTTGCGCGTGCATCATTCAAAACACCAGTTTGTTTATCGATGGCATTCCATTTTTCATCAACTCCCGGATCGGTGTCTTTCATTTTTTTAAATTCATCAACCATTTTTTGAAGTTTCTGTTGTTCGTGCAGGACTTTTGCTTCCTCTTTACTCATCTGATTTTTAGCATTAGTTAATGCCCGATTTAGTTCAGAATCTGTCATTTGAGAGTATTTTTCCTGATATATTTCATTAAGACTGCGGAGTTTTACTTCGTGATCCTGTTGAGATGATGCACCGCCACCTCCACCTGATCTGCCGCCTCCTGAACCTCGACCGCCCATTTATTAGTCTCCTTTCATTTTTGGTATATCTATATCAATCCAATTCTTTTCACTTGCTCCCCAAGTGATTTTACGACCTGACTGTTTGGATAATTTTTTAATTACTTTATCAATCTGTTTTCCGCTTGATGATTTTAATTCCTGCCAATCGTAATCTTCCTCATAGCGAGCGTGTGAAGGATTTTTCCATTTTCCTAAATATCTGACTTGTACGCTGACGGAATTTCCGTAATCTTCAACCCTGAAGTCTGAATTTGAAATATATCCGTCTGATTCAACACCTCGTCTTAAATTATATTTAAGGTCTGAAACTGTGCTGTCCATAGACATTTTAGCTTTTGTTCTTTTCGGATCTTTTTCTTTCTTTTCAGGTTTAATTCCGTTTTTCTTATTTTCAGCACGTTTTGCACGAGCCTTTGCAAGAGCATCAAGTCTTTTTTGCTTTAGATCCGCTTGTTTTTTAGCATCTAATTCCTTAATTCTCTCTTCAATATCGTGCATCGCTTTTACACGCTGTTCAACAGACAAATTAGAATTGCCTGAAATACTATTATATAAATTGATTAATTCGTTTTTATCTGTTATGCCTTCACCTGTTGGTATTTTTTTAGCGGCACCGCCCCCGCCACCGCCTTTACCACCGCCGGAACCTCTTCCGCCCATAGTTAGTGTCCTTTCTTTTTTATATCGTCAAATTTATTCATGTACGGCTCGAACCAACGAACATTTTTATATTCATCAAGTTCGGTCAGTCTGTTTCCATAAACCAAAATCTCTTTCGGTTCAAGTCTTTTCAACATTTCTTTAAAACCATCCAAGAACAGTTTTTTAGCATACTCGTCATTAAGCACACCAACCGTTCCGACAGCCACCACAGAGCCTTTTTCAACTCCTAAAAATGCAAAGTCGTAACTATCCTCGGTAGACCAACTAATGGTTGGAATAACTTTAATTCCATGAGCTTGCCAAAATGCGGCACACCATCTGTTTCTATAAACCTGCCATATTTGGAATGCTTTAGGATATGTGGTGTACATAGAAAAATCAGGAGACAAAACCCCGTCATATTTTCTTAATTCAGGAATTTGAGAATCAGCCCATTTCCAACAACGCTCGAATCTGTAATCATCAAGAAAGAAATGTGCCGTTCCTTTTCTGTTTTTGTCCACCCGATAAGGGATGAGTTCTTTTATATAGAACTCATCTTTTCTTATATCAGGTATCCCGTAGGAATTAGAGGAGCGAAAAAATCCTTTTTCAACATTCTGAACATTTAATAAATCTCGCCAAGTCATTGAATCCTCCTTATGCTCTTAAGTTTTGAACTTCACCTAATAAGTAATTTGCAAAGGTCTCAAAATATCTTTTTTCATTTTGCAACCAATTGTAATTATCTGTATAATCGCCAAGCAAAGTCCAATTAACATCATCATTACTGCCCTCAATAATAAAATCGCAGGGTGCGTGCAAATTTGCATCAGTAGTATTTCGAGAAGTAATAGAAAATGCAGTAATTTTAGGTCTTTTATTTCTAAATTCGACCTTTAACCATCCTGTCGTATTCCCGTTTGCGGTCAGCCATCCTTGCGAATCATTATTATGATGCCTAAACGCTTTCCAACAATCTCAAGTTTAGTAGTTACGGGAAGAAAGGAGATTTTATGACAACCGTAGAACCAATTAGAAATATCAAAGATTTAAAAAAAGTAGAAAATGTA
>ONOE01000025.1 GCA_900319365.1 uncultured bacterium
GCGGACATCCTCCCCCCAAGGGGTGGAGGAAAATGAATTTGTAACTCACTTATGAACTTATAAACTTATAAACCTATGAACTTATTCGTACGACAAGTCAATTCTTCGGGCTTCGCCCTCCCCAATGACAGTATTTCCTACAGGTCAGGCAAGTATCATTTGCCAACATTATAACTAAAAAAGCAGGTGTGCCGATTAGGGTACATCCTGCTTTTTAAATATTTCATTTATATTATACCTATTGTTTCTTAGAAGATTTTTTTGACGGAGAATCTGTCGGCTTTTCCGTTGCGGGTTCTTCTTTTATTTCAATAACGAGTTCTGCGGGTTCTTCTGTTGCAGGTTCTTCCGTTATTTCGATAACAGGCTCGGCAGGTTCTTCTGTTGAGGGTTCCAAATCTTCTATTTCTTTTTCAGATTTTTCGGAAGTTTCAAGCTCTTTTTCTGAAGTTTCTTCATCTTTATCTTCGTCATTTTCATCTTGTTTTTCTTCGTCTTTGTCGTCTGACTCTTTGTCAGCCTCTTGAGCTTCTTTATCTTTTTCTTCGATTTCTTTTGCTATTTTTTTAGCTTCTTCTTCCTCTTTGAGAGCCTGTTCGATTTCTTCTTCATTCTTTGCTCTGACTACGGGAATTGAAAGCATCAAAGCCATCTGCTCGCCTTCTTGACCGATATTCAAATCAAGTGCATCTTTATCAAGAACAACATAACGTGAAAGAACTTCTATCAATTCCGTTCTCATTTTGTTCATAATTTCGGGCGTAAGATTTGTTCTATCCTGCATCAAAACAAGACGTAATCTGTTTACCGCAGTATTTTTTGATTCATCTTTCGTATTCTGACCGAACAGACCCAGAAGTCTGCTATAGATTTCTGCAAAAATATTATCACTCATTTTATTTATTCTCCTTTCCCTTATTCAGGAATTTCGAGAAGAATTTTTTTACTTTGGTGGTAAATTTTGCTTCTTCTTCAAAATCTATAATAGGTACATCTTCACCGATAATTCGTTTTGCAACGTTCATATATGCTCTGCCGGCAAGCGAATTTTCATCGTTTACGATGGGTTCGCCTTTGTTTGTAGATGTGATAATCCCCGTATCTTCGGGTATTATACCGATTAAATCGGCTGAAAGAATTTCTACAACATCATCTTTGCTCATCATATCTTTTGAAGCAGCCATATTCGGTCTGTATCTGTTAATAAGCAATTTGTAAGATTTAATTTCTTCTTTAGCTTCCAAAAGCCCGATAATTCTATCCGCATCACGTACAGCAGACATTTCGGGAGTGGTAACAACAATAGCTTCCGTTGCACCCGCTACGGCGTTTTGGAAACCTTGTTCAATACCCGCAGGGCAGTCAACAAGAACAAAATCAAATTTTTCTTTTAATTCGTCGCAAATATTTTTCAATTGTTCTTCCGTTACTGCGGTCTTATCTCTTGTTTGAGCAGCAGCAAGCAGGCACAAATTAGGATTTTTCTTATCCTTTACAAGTGCTTGTTTAAGTTTGCATCTGCCTTCTACAACATCAACAATTGTATATACAATTCTGTTTTCCAAACCTAACAAAAGATCAAGATTTCTTAATCCCAAATCGGTATCAACCATGACAACTTTTTTGCCCATTTTGGCAAGTGCCGTACCAATATTAGCATTGGTTGTTGTTTTACCGACCCCTCCTTTTCCGGAGGTTATAACTATTACTCTTCCGGTCATTTATATCTCCTTAATTTTCATTATGTATCTTTTTTATAATTATGCTTCCGTTGTGAGTGAAAGCTTCTTCCGGCGTATATTCGCTTGTTTTTTGTACGAACGGTATATTTACGCTGTCGGGACGTCTTGCAAAAATATCACCTATTCTGATTTGAACGGGATTTAATTTAAGCGCTCTGATTCTTGCGTAATTGTTGCCGTCAGATCCCGCATGTGCAATTCCGGCAAGTATTCCCCATACGGTAATATCTCCTTTTGCAATGATTTCTGCGCCCGAATTTACATCACCTATAATAACAAGATTTCCGTCAGAAGATATGCTCTGCCCCGAACGAATTGTTCTTCTTATATAAAGAGTGGGCAAATTTTCGGGCTCTTTTCTTAATTTTTTAACATCTTCTTCTTCATCTTCTTTTATCTCTGGTTCTTCAATTTCATCTTCATGTTTAACAACTTTAACCGACTCGTTTTCTGCGGGTTTATCCTCTCCGAAGATGTTATCAAGAGCCTTAACGACTTCTGAAGAATCCTTATCTTTATCATCAAACGACGGAGCAGAAATTTCATTTGTAAATTCCGAAATTTTTATTCCGAATTTTGTTGCAGTTTCAAGAGTGGCTGCCGAACTCGTGCTGATATAAGCAAGCGTTGATTCCATAAGTTCAATCAATGTTTTTATGCTTGAAAGTTCGGTTTCGTTTAAATCGACCGCACCTAATTTTAAACATATATGTTTATTTTTGGCATCAGGCATATCAAGAGCTTTTGAAAGTTCATAAATAATTTCTGAAACTTTCTGAGCATGCGTTAAATCTATGATAAAGCCATTATCCGTAAATCCTTTATCCATAATTTCCTTTCTAAAAAAACGGCTACAATATAAAAAGTAACTTAAAAAAGATTAATCTTCAATGTTTTTTATACTTTTGTTTAGATTTAAGAAACATGTTAAGATTTTGCAATAAAATTCCTTGTATGAAGTTATATTAAATTTTAAAAACACCGTAAAATAAGGACTTCCCGTTAAAAAGCCAGTTTCTTTTTAATAATTTGGGAGGGATAAAAGCAATTTTTATTTGCATATATTTTTTATATACATGAGAGAAAAGCAAAGTGTGCTTAAAAAAATAAATATACGGAGGACTGTAAATGAGTACAGACAACATTCAACCTGTGCATATTACCATTAAAAAAGGGCAAGGCGTAACTCAAGCTCTGAAAGAACTTGTTACAAAAAATAATGCCAAATTATCCGACGGCTCCATATCAAAAGATGAATGGACTGCCACGGTAAAAGCACTTGACGAAATTCAGGCTCAAAGAAAACAAGACGGCAAAACAAGTATTTTCGGAGATAATTATATTGTTTATACAGGCGATGAAATAAATTTCACCGAAGAAGAAACCGAAAAATTATACAAAGCCATGGGTGTTGAGATTTCCCAAGGTGCCACAACCGAAAATTCTAAAAAAGTAGTAACAAAAAGCGGCAGAGAAGCTTTCAAAAATAACGACGGAACGTATGAGTATCGTGCCGCAGACGGAACGGAACTCAATCCCAAATATGCAAGACTAAAAGATCCCGAACTCGGGAAACTAAAAGACAATAGATTTGATAAAGATCAAAATATGATCCCCGGTGATTATAAAAATCAAGATAAACTCGCTAAACAGGAAGGCTCCAAAACCACTCCTCACGAGGGCATTTACATGGATTCAAACGGGCATTTCTTTAAATATGTACAAAAGCTGTTAAAAGACGGAAGGATAGTAAACGAAAAAGTCATGCTGCCTGATGTAACAAAAATTTCTACACATTGCTGGTGGGATAAAGACGGACAACATACAGGCAGACCTTAATAATAAAAAACAAAATTATTTAGCAAAAAAGACGAAGTATTTAATAAAATATTACTTCGTCTTTTAGTTTAAATATTATCTGTAAAAATGTTTCATTTTCTTAACATTCCAATCATTAAACTAGCAATTAATCGCCAAAACGATACTTTATATACATGTAGAAAAGGTAGGATAAGTATATCATGCAAGTATCAGGTCAAAATAATGCATATATTCCTCAAATGCAGTATAACGGCAGCGCCGTAACAAATCCTGCAAACGGGTATATCAATCCTGCGGGCAATTTGCGAAATCAGGTAAACGGTGTTCCCGCTCAGCCTCAACAAGCTGTACCCGTTGCTCCAACGGCAAACGGTGCTCCTCAACCTTGCTATTATCAGCCTCAAATAAATGTTCCGCCCAATGCAAACGGCGTAAACATTCAAATATTTAATCCGACCGTATCAACTCCCGGAGCGCAAAGCCACAACAATGTAAACGCTCCGAATTACTACTGTTATCCGCCAAACTATTACACATCTCAACCCGGCGCAGATAACGGAACAAATCAGGCAGGAAATATAAACGGTTCGGCTAACAATGCCGCAAACGCAAACGCTGCAAGTGCGGCGAATGCTGCAAACTCGACAAACTCAACAACTTCAACTCAAACAGATGAAAATTCTCAGAAAAAAACCAAGAAAAAACGTGTAGTTGTACTTGATGATAATTATATCAGGAACCTTGAAAACTATTTGAACAGTCCTGATAAAACCCAAAGATTGAATGCCGCAAAACAGGTATTTGAAAGACTTGATGAAGATCCGTCAAGAAAAGATGACAAAGCATTAACCGCTTTAGTTAACAAAATGCTTCAAGATCCGTCCCAAGAAATCAGATTACTTGCCTTGAGCGCATTAGACGGCAGAATTTGCAACGGCGATCAATTGACGGTACAATTGTTGCAGCAAATGCAAGCTCATCCGAAAGATTACGGATTTGATGCAAGCGATGCGTCAAAAATATTATTGGATATGTCTGCCAAAACAGCCGACAAAGAAGTTCCCGTCGACCCCGACAAACGAACAACAGTCAAAAAAGAAGTAAAGACTGAAGAAAAGAAAGACGAAAAGAAAAGTCAAATAAAATCTAATAATTAGAAGGACTAAATTATTATGGCTATACTAACCCGAATAAGAAATGTTTTACCGAGTGCCACGACCGTACTTACAAAAGGTGCAGGTCTTGCGGCATTGGGCATGGTTGCCTATGATTCTAATTATTTAGGCAAAGTTCAATCCGATTTATATGCAAGTTCGAAAGATGCAAAATCAAGCGTATATTATTTAAATAATTCTATGCATCTTGGCAATATGAGCAAATTCCAATCAAAAATAAAAGATATGTCATATTCAACCGAACTTGATCAAACATGGAAAAGATTTTTTAACGAAGGCATCGGTTATGTCAAAGGATTTACCTCAATGCTTGTAAATCATGCAGTACCTCTGGGGTTAGGACTCGGAGCATTGTTAGGCGGCAAAAAGACGTCCATTGCAAGCGCTTGCGGCATCGGTGTATATGGCATTTATTCATTTATTAAAAACTTCTTTGGAATCGGTATTCCAAACAATTTGAAAATAGATCAATAATTAAAAACTCTTTAATTATTTCTATTTAAAATAAATGAACTAATTTTCGGCTTTCGGGGTAGTGCCATTGGGGCTTTTGTAATCAATACCCATGCTTTTAAGGGTTTTGATAAAATTCTCGGCACATAATCTTTGTGCTTCGGGAGGCACAATTCTGAGGATTTCAACTGTTTTTGATATAACAGGGTCTTTGTCATACCATCTGTTATTCGCATTTACAGGCTTTACCATTGCATAAAACTTATCAATGGTTTCTTTGGAAACTTTTTCTTCTATTTTTTGTAAAAATATTTCCGCCTGTGCTCTTAATTCTGTTTGATAATTTCTTAACAAATCGATTACTTCAAGCAATAACGGGTCATGATCGTACCAACGCTTATAAGTAGGACTCATTATGTTTAACCTCCGTAAGGTTCATTTGGGAATTATCTTCTCGTCTTTCTATCTTCCCTCCAAGTAATCTTAACTTATTTTCGAAATTTTCGTATCCTCTATCTATATGATGTATTTTTTCAACAACAGAATTTCCGTCAGCCATTAAAGCCGCAACAACCAAAGCCGCACCTGCTCTTAAATCACTTGCCGTAAGAGTTGTGCCTGACAACTTCTTAACGCCTTTAATAATTGCGTGGTTTCTATCTTGGTGAATATCAGCGCCCATTCTGTTCAAATCGGGAACCTGCATAAATCTGTTTTCATAAAGACTTTCGGTTATAATTCCGACACCGTTTGCCGTGGTTAACAAAACCATTGCCATTGACTGCAAATCCGTAGGAAATCCCGGATAAGGCTGGGTGATAAAGTTTATGGAATTTAATCTGTTTTTGCATGATACTTCCATTGATGTCGGGTCTAAAAGTTTGATATTTGCGCCCATTTTTAGCAATTTGTTTGTATAGAATGTCAAATGAGCGGGATAAATATCTCTGATTATACCTTTACCTTTGGTGGCAATAATTGCCGTCATATAAGTTCCCGCCTCAATTCTGTCGGGAATTGTCGTATATTCGATTGAATGTAAATGATCCTGTTTAACACCGTTAATTACGATTTCTGACGTTCCCGCACCGTTAACATCAGCACCCATTGTATTTAAGAAGTTTGCCAAATCAACGATTTCGGGCTCTTGAGCAGCGTTTTGGATTCTTGTTGAGCCTTCTGCCAAAATTGAAGCAAGCATAATATTTTCCGTTGCACCGACTGACGGAATATCCAAATAAACTTCCGCACCCGTCAATTTGTTGGCTTTTGCGATTACATAACCGTTTTCAATTTTTATTTTAGCACCGAGTGCCTCAAGTCCTTTGATATGGAAATCAACACGTCTTTCGCCTATTGCGCAGCCGCCCGGCATGGCAACTTTCGCTTCACGACATCTTGAAACCAATGCCCCCAATACAACAAACGATGCTCTCATTTTGCTGACAAGTTCATACGGGGCAGTAATTCCCGTCAAATTGGTTGCATCAATTACGACAGATTTTTCTTTTTTATCGTAATCAATTTTTGCACCAAGCTGCTGAACAACTTTTAGCATAATATTTACATCGGTAAGTTCGGGAACATTGTATATTTTTGTACATCCTTTTACAAGTAAAGATGCAGCTATTAATTTTAATACGGAGTTCTTTGCTCCTCCGATATGGACTTCACCTCTTAAAGGTGTTCCGCCTTTTATATAAAACTTTTGTGCCAATTCAAGCCTCCAAAAGAAATCTTTTTCACTTTTCAAATATAATAATACAATCATAAGCGCTTGTTGTAAAGAGGGTAAACATATATATTAACACTATTGACTAATTGTATGTTATAGCATACAATATTAATATAAAACAAGTAATATATATACTATACAACTTCAGATGGTAAATGTCCTTATCTCAATGGGTATAATGCTTTGGATAACAGCATAAAGCTGCGTATTGATATGAAAATAGATAAACTTGAAGAAAGGCTTTACGGTGATTGTAAATGTATTGCACAGGACTTATTTGAATTGCGATGTAAATTCGGTTCAGGATACAGAATTTATTTTACAGAACAAGAAGATATTATTATTCTTATTTTATGCGCAGGAGATAAATCAACCCAATCAAAAGATATTAAAAGAGCTAAAGAAATAATTAAAATGATAAAGGAATAAATCATGAAAATAAAACAAGAAATTTTAGATCGTGGCATAACGCATGAACAACACATGCACAAAAATTTAAAAGACAAAGATTATCAAAAAGAATATTTGCGCTTGAATTTAGAAGAATATGCAAAAAACGGGGATTATTCTTTGTTTTTTAAATCCCTTGAAAGAGTTGTAAAAATTCGTACAACAGTAAGTCAACTTGCAAGAGATTTAAACATGAACCGTTCGAACCTTTCAAATATTTTGAAAGGAAAAGTCCAACCCGGATTTGATACAACAATGAAAATTCTACACGGGCTCGGCGCTGAAATAGATGTAAAATTCGCCTGATTTTACAAATTACCCCAACACTCTTTCATAAATTTTATCAATATTTTTCAAAAATTCGTGGGGATTAAAAACATCTTCAATATCTTTTTCGGTCAGGTATTTTAAAACTTTTTTATCGGAAGTTACATCCTTTTTGAAATTGCCGTGATTATTGAATGCATCAAGCGCATCTTTTTGAACGATTGCGTAAGCATCTTCCCTTGTTAAGCCTTTTTCAACCAGTTTCAAAAGCAATTTCTGCGAATAAACAATTCCGCCAAATTCCTCGCAATGAGAGAGCATATTATCTTTATGAACAACAATATTTCCCATAATATTATTAAATCTGTTGAGCATAAAATCAACCAGAGTCAAACTGTCAGGGAAAATAATTCTTTCTGCCGAGCTGTGTGAAATATCTCTTTCGTGCCACAATACGACATTTTCTAATGCGGCAATCGAATTTGAACGGACAACTCTTGATAATCCGCACAAATTTTCGCTCAAAACGGGGTTTTTCTTATGCGGCATAGCAGATGAACCTTTTTGCCCTTTAGAAAATCTTTCTTCAAGTTCCAAAACTTCTGTTCTTTGCAAATGGCGAATTTCCGTTGCAAACTGTTCAATTACGGCAGCAATCAGCGCAAGCGATTGCATAAAATGTGCATGGTAATCACGTGCAATAATTTGGGTCGAAATTCTGGCGGGTTTTAAACCTAAATTTTTGCAAGCAATTTGTTCGATTTCGGGCGGAATATTGCTGTATGTTCCGACAGGTCCCGAGATTTGCCCGACTCTTATTTGTTCTGTTGCCTGTTCAAAATTTTCTTTTTGTCTTTGCAAAATATCTATCCAGTTGCAAAGTTTTACACCAAAAGTCATAACTTCTGCATGAACACCATGCGAACGACCTATGCAAAGGGTTTTGCGGTGTTTGTCAGCAAGTTTCTTTAAGGTACTTATTAAAATTTCCAAATCTTTATGAATAATCTTTGCGCTGTCTTGAATTTGGAGTGCAAAAGCAGTGTCAATAACATCAGAACTTGTCATTCCGACATGAACATATCTGCCCAAATCTCCTAAACTTTCATTTACACAGGTCAAAAACGCAATGACATCATGTTTTACTTCACGCTCGATTTCGTCAATTCTTTTTACGTTGAATTTTGCTTTTTTGCGGATTTCTTTTACAACATCTTTCGGAAACCTGCCGATTTGCGCATAAGCATCACAAACCGCAAGTTCAACATTTAAATAATATTGAAACTTTGAATCAAGTTTCCAAATCTTACTTATTTCTTCTCTTGAATATCTGTCTATCATTGCGAATATATTCTATCATGAATATACAAGAATTTTTGTTAAAATTTTTGAAAGAATTTTTAAAATAAAGGCAATTTTTTCATCTCAAAATACTTTATTAATATGTAGGTTAAAGGTTAGATGTTTCTATGGGAAAAACGGTAGAAGATATTTGTAATTTGATTGCGAACAATTCGGCTCGTGAAATGAATTTTGACATCGAAAAAAATGATGCCAAAACATTATCATCGTCTGTTGCCGCAACAAACCCGTTTGAAATAGGCGGGAATTATAATCCATTGTACGATTTTGACGGGTTGTACAATCCGACCGAGCGAATAATCGTCCAAAAACTTGCAAATGCAATTGATAAAAATTCGGCATCAGAGATAAAACAATTAAAGAAAGAATACGGAAATTTGAAAGAATTTTCCGATGCAAGAAAAATCCTTAACCAAAAATGTAAAGAAGTTTGGAGCGTATATGAGCCTGTTAAAAACTTGCCCCGCAAAGCGATGAAAGCGCTCGGCATCACAAACGAACCCGAATTGGATTTTCTGCTGGATAACAGCGTAAAATATTACGAAAAAGATAATTCCGATACAACATCTTATATAATTTCATCGATTTTGAATAATAAAAATTTATCTTACACAATGGATGAAATTCACTCATACCTGAAAAATATGAACCTTAAATCAGGCTGCAAATATAATTTCAAAACGGTTCAATATTTAATCACCGCACAAAATTATGACACTCAAAAATTAAAAGACCTCGGGGTTGAAGATAAAACAATAACAGACGTTTTAAAGAGCTTATCGTTAAAAGTAAGCTTGAAATTCAAGCTGAATAAGGCGTTGAAAAACCTTAAAATTAATTCATAAATAAGTGCAAAATCTGTTTTGTTCTGCTTTAATATTATTATGATTAATTTTGAGATTTTGAGAACAAAGCCTTTAAAATTTTACAAACAGGAGGGATTCAGATTTTTTGAACCGTTCAATGCGGTTGATAGCGAAATGAAACCGCTCAAAGTTTCGATAAATCACCCGCTTGAGGCATCAAGTCCGACAATTGTTGCAAAAAGTTCTCACGATAAAGAGCGCAGCATTTATGATATTGAATTTTTGCACGGCAATACTTTAGACGGGGGAGTAATTGTTGCAAACCCCAAAAATAAAGGCATCGGAGAAGTTTTAAACCTTGCCTCAATTATTGAATTTAAAGAAAATGCGTTTAATAACATTCACGTTTTTTCATTAAAAGATGCCGTTCAGTTTTTTGCAAAATACGGATTTAACATTGTTTCAGATAATCTTGATGAGGTTTTGCATAATTTAAAAATTTTAACCAAAGCCAAAGATAATCAATTTTTAGATAAAAAGATTTCAGCGAGATTTTTAAGAAAGCATATCGACTCGGGGAATTATAAAAACGCAGCAGATATCGCAACTACAAGTAACAACCTCGTAAGCGATTATATAAGAGAGCTTGCAAGAAGCGGCAAAAGGGTTGATAAATACGATTTGTACGACAACACTTCCATGGAATTTAACACCCTTGATATGATTAGAAATAAAGATTATTTAAACGAGCTTTTGGATAAACACAAAATAAATTACAAAATATAAATTATGAAAATTGATAAGTTTAAAGTAGAGGATTGGTTTAACAAATACGAAAGCAAGGCTGTATATGATCTTGCGGATACATGCGTTGAGAGTTTATCGATTGATGAATTGTTTGATATCGCAGGCAATAAAGAAAAATGCTTAGAAGAAATTTTTCAAAAAAAGCTGAATTACGGCGATATTCACGGTTCTGCCCGATTAAAAAATGCGGTTTGTTCTTTGTATAAAGCCCAAAAGCCGCAAAATATCACAATTACCCATGGGACAATCGGTGCAAATCAACTTGTAATGCTTAGCTTGATTGAAAGAGGGGATAAAGTCGTTTCGGTTATACCGACCTATCAGCAGCATTATTCTATCCCGAAATCAATCGGGGCAGAGGTTAAATTGTATTATTTGCAAGAAAAAAATAACTGGCTGCCTGATTTGGAAGAACTGGAAAAACTCGTCGGAAATGACACAAAAATAATTTGCATGAACAACCCGAATAACCCCACGGGTTCGGTTATTCCTGATGAGATGCTGCAAAAAATCGTATCAATCGCACGCAAATCAAATTCATACATTTTGTGCGATGAAGTTTACAGAGGACTTGCACATTCGGAACCCGATTTTAACACATCGATTGCCGATATTTATGAAAAAGGAATATCGACAGGCAGTACATCAAAAGTCTTTTCTCTTGCGGGATTGCGTCTGGGGTGGGTTGCAGCACCGATTGAAGTTATAAACGAAATCAATCACCAAAGAGAGTACAACACAATCAGCGTAGGGATTTTAGACGATTATTTCGGAAGTATTGCTATAGAAAATAAAGACAGGATTATAAAAAGAAATATTTTTAAAATTTTGCAGGGTAAAGAGGTTTTAGATGATTGGCTGCAAAGCGAATCGCACGTTCATTGCGTGCTGCCAAAATGCGGAACAACAGCATTTGTCGGATATGATATGAACATTTCGTCCGTTGAACTTTGTAAAAAGCTTCAAAAAGACACGGGGGTAATGATTTTACCGGGGAAAACGATGGAGTATGACAAATATTTGCGCATAGGTTACAGCAAAAACACCGATCGCCTGAAAACCGCTCTTGATATGTTTTCGCAATGGATTAGGGATAATTTTTAACAAATGTAACAAAAATTAAAAAACAGGCAAATCAGGCTACACAAAAAACTTTATATAAATGTAAGTAGTGTGAAAGGTTTTGTGCTGAAAAA
>ONOE01000024.1 GCA_900319365.1 uncultured bacterium
CGTAAAAACCAAAGGGCAAAATGTTGTTAAAAATAAAATTGATTACAGAAATCAGGCAAGGCTTGAGGTTTTGAATTTCTTAAAATCAAAAAATGCAAATTTAAGAGATAAGGATTTCTGGGCTGTAACAAAAGAAATAAAGTTCTTAGGGATTCCGATTATTAAAGTAAAAGAAAGCTTACATACTAAAAAATGCCTATTGTTTGGGTATTGTCCCATTTATAGCATTACCTCAAAAGAACAGAGAGGTCTCAAATGATATTACTTGTAACGGGCGGCGCCGGATTTATCGGCAGTTGCTTTATAAGACACGAATTAAAGAAACATCAGGATTATAAAATAATTAACCTTGATGCGCTGACATATTGCGGAAATATTGAGAATTTAAAAGATATAAAAGATAATCCGAATTATAAATTTGTACACGGAAATATTTGCGATAATAAACTTGTCAGAGAACTTGTGGAACAATCTGACTGCGTAATTAATTTCGCTGCCGAATCTCATGTAGACAACTCCATAAAACACCCTGAAATTTTTATAGAAACAAATGTTCAAGGTACATTAAACCTTTTACAGGCAAGTAAGGAACTGGGAGTTGAAAAGTATTTACAGGTTTCAACAGACGAAGTTTACGGGACTTTAGGCAAAAGCGGATATTTTTATGAAACAACACCCCTAGCCCCGAACAGTCCTTATTCTGCAAGCAAAGCAAGTGCAGATATGCTTGTAAGAGCCTATAATAAAACCTACGGACTTCCGACATTAAATACCCGCTGTTCAAATAATTACGGTCCTTATCAGTATCCTGAAAAACTTATACCGTTCTTCATCTCAAGACTTTTGAAAGGCGAAAAAGTCTCTGTTTACGGCGATGGTCAAAATGTTCGTGATTGGCTTTATGTTTATGATCATTGCGAAGCAATAGATGTCGTTTTGCATAAAGGAAAAATCGGCGAAGTTTATAATATCGGCGGACACAACGAAAAAACAAACCTTGAAATAACACATCTTATCCTCAAAGCTATGGGCAAAGACGAAAGTTCTATTGAATACGTAAAAGACAGACCGGGGCATGACAGACGATATGCTATTTCAAATGAAAAGATAACCAAAGAACTCGGTTGGAAACCGTCTGTTACGTTTGAGCAAGGAATAAAATTGACCATAGATTGGTACTTGAACAATCAAGACTGGATAGAACATATTGAAAGCAAGAAAAAGGGGGTATCCGAATGAAAGGAATAATACTTGCAGGCGGATCGGGAACAAGGCTATATCCGACGACAATGGTTACATCAAAACAGCTTTTGCCTGTTTACGATAAACCTATGATTTATTATCCTTTGTCGGTTTTAATGCTTGCCGAGATAAAAGATATTTTAATTATTACGACAGAAAAGGATATGCCCGATTTTAAAAAACTGTTAGGCGACGGGGCGAGATTCGGCATACATTTGTCTTATAAAACCCAAAAAGAACCGAACGGGCTTGCTGAAGCATTTATTATAGGGAAAGATTTTATAGGAAATGATTGTGCAACTTTAATTCTAGGGGATAACATTTTCTTCGGTCCGAGATTTTCGGGAACTTTGAAATACTTAACAAGAAAGATTGAAAATGAGGGTGGAGCGTGTATATTCGCCTACCCTGTAAAACACCCTGAGCGTTTCGGAATTGTTGAATTTGATGAACACAATAATATTCTTTCTCTTGAAGAAAAACCGCAAAAACCAAAATCGAATTATGCTGTTACGGGGCTTTATATTTATGACAATAAGGTTATTGAATATGCAAAGAATCTCAAACCCTCCGCACGAGGCGAACTTGAGATTACGGATATTAACAGAATCTATTTATACAATCATACTTTGCGAATGGAAAAACTCGGTAGAGGTTTTTCTTGGTTGGACACAGGGACTCCATCATCTTTATTGCAGGCGGGTCAATATATTCAAACAATAGAAGAAAATCAAGGAATAAAAATGGCTTGTTTGGAAGAGGTTGCATTCAGAATGGGCTTTATGTCGAAAAATAAGATTTTGAAAAACATAAAAGGTTTTAAGAATAATGAGTATTTTGATTATGTCAGAAAGCTGGTAAGACAATGAACACAACAAAAGAAAAAATATTTATAACAAAGCCGTTTTTGCCGCCGAAAGAGGAGTATTTCAAATATGTCGAAAAGATTTATGAGAACGATATATTAACAAATCAAGGTCCATTATTAAAGGAACTTGAGGAAAAATTATCTTCTTATTTGGGGGTAAAGAATTTTCAATATGTTACAAACGGTACGATTGCTTTGCAGATTGCATTAAAGGCTCTGGGGATTGACGAGGGTGAAGTCATTACTACACCGTTTTCGTATGTTGCAACGACATCTTCTGTTTTGTGGCAGGGGTGTAAACCCGTTTTTGTTGATATTGAGCCTGATAATTTTACGATTGACGTAAATAAAATTGAAGAAAAAATTACTTCAGAAACTAAGGCAATCATGCCTGTGCATGTGTTCGGGTATGCCTGTGATATTGAGGGAATACAAAAAATTGCGGATACATACGGATTGAAAGTTATTTATGATGCGGCACATGCATTCGGCTCAGTTTATAAAGGAAAGTCATTGCTTGATTACGGCGATATATCCTGCTGCAGTTTTCACGCTACAAAACTTTATCATACGGTTGAGGGCGGAGCGTGCGTTGTTAAAGATGATGAAGTCAATAAAAAACTTGATTTAATCAAACGTTTCGGATGTGTCGGAGAGGAACATTTTACACTCGGAATAAACGCTAAACAGTCGGAATTTCATGCGGCAATGGGACTTGCGAATTTCCCGTATATCGGAAAAATTATTGCAAGAAGAAAAGAAATTTCGCAGATGTATGATAAGGCTTTAAGCGGCTTGGTTCAAAGACCAAAAAGACAGGAAGGCTTGGAATACAATTACGCATATTACCCTGTTGTATTTAAGTCTGAAGATGAACTTTTGAAAGTTTTTGAGATGTTGAACGAAGAGGGCATATATCCCAGAAGATATTTTTATCCGAGCTTAAATAAGCTGCCATATTTAAGTGAACGTCAATCTTGCCCGATAAGCGAAGATATAACTTCACGCATCGCCAACCTGCCATTGTATCCGAATTTAAAAGATGAAGCTGTAGAAAGAATTGCAAATATTGTTAAGGAGGTTTTATGAATAAACCATTAGTAACAGTATTAGTTGTAACATATAATCATTTGAATACTTTTGAACAAGCTATTAAAAGTGTGCTAGAGCAAAAGACAAACTTTGAATATAAGATTTGGGTGCTTGATGATTGTTCGACTGATGGTACAACTAAAATAGTAAAAAGATATGCTAAAGATTATCCTGATAAAATTGTCCCTATAATTAGAGATCATAATCTGGGTGCGATGCAAAATGTATTGCAGGCATTAGAAAAACTTGATACAAAGTATTATGCAACGCTTGAAAGTGATGATTACTGGTGTGATGCGAATAAATTACAAATACAGGTTGATATATTAGAAAGTAATCCTGATTGCTCTTTCTGCTGTCATAATTCATATAGAAGATACCCGAACAATGAAACCAATTCTAAACATAATACTCCTTATATAAGTCCGAAAATTAAATCGGGGAAATATAAATTTCCTAACAAAATCAGTAAAAAACAATATATTGAACCTCATTATTCTTCAAGGATGTACAGAACGGACTGTTTGCATTTAGAAAAAGTTAAAAATCCCATTATGGTTTGTTATGATATTGCAAGCATCTTTTGGTTTTTGCAATTCGGCAAGATGTATTATTCAGATAAAATTATGTCCGTTTACAATTTTAGCTATTCGGGAGTATACTCAGGAGCTGATTACAGAACTCAGAATTATATGAGTGCAAATGTAATAAATCAAATCAATGCAGAATTTGATTACAGGTATAATCCGATGTTCTTGGCTTTCTTTAAACGCAGGGTTCCGATTCCGTTTTGTAAAACGCTTTATTTGAAGTATTTTGCTCAAAAAGAGAAACTGTGGCAAATCTATAAAGAGATTTTAGAAACATATAAAAACAAAACAAACGAACATATTAATTCAAAAACACTTTTTGAATTAAAAATTCCTATTTGGAACAAGAAAAAAATAAGTATAAAAATAGCAAGAGAAAAGGAAATGTAAAAAAAATAACTCAAATACACAATACAACACTCAATCTTCAAGTTAGAAGTATTATTTTTCTTTAATATGAAAGGATTAAAAAGTGATAGCCATAACAATAATAGTCCCTATATATAATCAAGCCAAATATTTAAAAAAATGTCTGGATTCTTTGATAATACAAGAACCGAAGAATATAGAATTTTTATTAATAAATGATGGTTCTACGGATAATAGTTTGTCTATTATGAAAGAATATGCAATAAAAGATCATAGATTCAGAATATATTCTCAAGAAAATAAAGGGGTTGTAGCTGCCAGACAAAAAGGATTAGATATAGCAAAAGGTCAATGGATTAGTTGGGTAGATCCGGATGATTGGATTGAACCTGACACTTTTAATGTTATTTTATCAAAAATTAATAATACAAATTCAGATATTGTTCGTTTTGGAGGTAATATTTATGACTACAACTCTGAAAAGTTTATACTAAAGGAAAGTATAGGAATAAATGCATTATTAAGTAAAGAAGCAATAGAAAGGTGGGGACTGTACGACAGTTATATTTATATGGAAGCGGGCTTACATTTATTGTGTATCAGAAATGATTTTATAAAGCGTAATAATATAAGATTTTCAAATTCCAGAATTGGAGAGGATTATTGTTTTACTTTTCTATGTTATATCATGTCCTCATCTATAACATATATGCAAGACAAATTATATAATTACGTAAGATATGATAACTCTTTAATTAACAAAAAAACAGATGAAAATTCTAATTATATTAATAATATCGATTGTGCATATAACTATTTATTAAATAATAATCTGCTGGAAAAAAAGCAACTGTTTTGGAATGAATATTTAATAAATGCCGCAGGTGCATGTTTTTTATATATTCCCCAAAAATCACATAAATATAGAAATATAATAAACAAGTTAAAAAGATTTTTTAGATCAAGAAATAGTTGGAATGAATTTAAAAAACGTTCAGCTCTTAGGACAAATACTTATATATATGAATTTTACGAAAGGCTGTTTTCTATTAGAACAGTTGGTCTGCACGGCAAAGCAAAACATACAATTATTTCTATACTGGGTATACAAATAAAAATAAGAAAGGAAAATAATAATGGCAGTATCACAATTTAAACATGTAAAAATCAGTGGAATAAGTGTTGTTGTTCCCGAGAAAGAAATCAATATTTATGACGAAGTACAATATTACAATAACAGCATAAAAAAAATAGACCGTATGCGTAAAATGGTCGGTTTTTGGAAACGTAGGGTGGCAGATGATACAACAACGCCTGCCGATTTAGCGTTTAATGCTGCTCAAAATTTAATAAAAGAAATGAATATAGATAAAAGCACAATTGATGCATTAGTATTTGTTGTTCAACAGCCTGATGTTATGAGTCCTTCTACTGCATATTTTTTGCATGACAAATTGGGATTTCAGCAAAGCTGTATTGCAACAGATATAAATCAAGGCTGTGCCGGTTGGGTATTCGGTCTGCACATGGTCAGCCAAATGATAGAATCAGGAACTTATAAAAAAGTATTGTTATTAAATGGTGATACTCCCTCTGTTGGAATTGATCCCTCTAATAGAAATGAGGCACCTATTTTTGGCGATGGGGGTTGTGCAACATTAGTTGAATATTCTAAAGATAAAATAGATTCGTATTACAATATTGATACGGTAGGTTCAGGTTTTGAAGCAATAATCTCCCCTTTTAGCGGAGTAAGATTCAGGTTAGATTGGACGAATAATGATGCCTTAACAACTCTTTCTAAGCTTACCAAAGAAAAAATTACAATGCCGACAGGTAAAGTTGTTCCATTAATGGGCGGATACATGGATGGAATAGCCGTATTTGATTTTACTATAAACTATGTCCCAGAGAATATAAAAACTGTCTTAAAGTACGCAGGGCTTACGCCGGAGGATATTCCAGTTTTGTGCTTACATCAGGCAAATAAACAGATTGTTCAATCTGTTGGTGAAGGTGCAGGATTTGCTAAAGAAAAAGTCCCTTATACTGCTTTTGAGAATTACGGAAACAATACAATGTGTTCTATTCCTACAACTATTGCTTGTCTTGATAAAGGAATAAAAAAAGACAAATTATGCTGCTGCGGTTACGGAAACGGACTAATCGCCGCAAGTACGATTTTGAATCTTGAAGATACATATATTTCAGATGTTAATACATTTGTAAAACCCGATTATGTAAAAACAAGAGATGAATATATAGATTATTGGAGAAAGAAAATTAAAGGTGAAATTTAAACGAAAGGAGAAATTTAAGATGAAAAAAACTGAATTTTTAGAAACATTGGAAGACATATTGCAAAGAGAAGAACCGTGCAATGAAACAGATATTTTAGATGATTACGAGGAATGGGATTCTTTATCTCAAATGGCAATTATGGCTTATTATAAAAAGAATTTCGGGATAAGCGTAACTTTAAATGATTTAAATAACTTAAAATCAGTATCAGATTTAATAAAATTAGCAGGAGATAATATCAGTGATTAAATTTAATAAAAATCAAATTTTCATTGTTACAGGTGCAAGTTCAGGACTGGGAGAGGGAACAGCCCTTCTCCTCAATGAACTCGGAGCGACAGTAGTCGGAATAGCTCGAAACGAAGAACGATTAAATGCTATGAAAGCGAAATGCAAATATCCTGAGAACATGCACCTAGAAATGAAAGATCTAACCGAAAATATTGAGGAACTACCCCAATATGTAAAGGAACTAAAAAATAAATACGGTAAATTCTCAGGGCTTGCATACTGTGCAGGAATAACATCTTTACAACCCCTAAAATTGTTAGATATTAATGATACAAAAAAACTATTTGATATAGATTATTTTGCACCTATTTTTATGGCAAAAGGTTTTGCTGACAAGCGGAACAATATAGGCGAGGGAGCAAGTGCGGTATTTATATCCTCATTAGCTGCAAAATCCTGCAATAGAGGAATGATATCATATTCAGGAGCAAAAGCCGCATTAATTTCTTCAATTCGATGTATCGCAAAAGAATATGCGAATCAAAAAATCAGATTCAATTGCGTTTCTCCTTCAGATATTAAAACTCCTATGCAATCATGGATAAAAGACATTTTAGGAGAGGAAAAAAATCCAGGCTGGAGTTATCCCATGGGGATGGGTGAAGTTAATGATGTCGCAAATATGATTATTTATTTATTATCAGACAAAGCAAAATGGGTAACGGCTCAAAATTATATAGTTGATTGTGGGGTTATGTAATGCGGAATGTTTATATTGTAGGCGGGAACGGATTTGCCAGAGAATGTTATTTATATCTGTTGTGGATGAGCGAACAACAACCGGACATAAAATTCGCAGGTTTTTTAGGCCATGGCGGATACGGACATACTGTTGATTATTTGAATTTACAGAATTTTTATCTTGGTGAAGTTTCTGAACATAAGTTTAATATCAATGAATATGTCGTTATAGGTGCCGGATACCCCGAAATAAGAGAAAAAATATACAAAGAACTAAAGACAAGGGGAATAAATATGTTCAATATTATAGCTCCTTATGTATACATTAATCCGACAGTAGAGATAGGTTAGGGGAACGTTTTTGTAGCTCCTTTTTCCCCGGGGCCGAATGTAAGAATCGGAAATGGCAATGTCTTCAATGGTGATGTTGTTGTCGGGCATGATGCTCAAATCGGAGATTTTAATTTCTTTGGTGGGAAAACTCAGGTATTAGGCGGGGTCAAAATAGGAAATAGTAATAAAATAGGAACTGCCAGTGTATTTTTGCCTCATTCGGCTATAGGGAATCATAATGATATCGCTCCGATAAGTGCAATATATAAAGGTTGTAAAGATAATTGCTATATGCAGGGAAATCCGGCATTAAAAGTAGGAGAAATAAATGCTTAAAAATATTAAACTGTTAAATTCCTATTATTACAACCAACGCAGAACTTATGTATGCAATTAAAGAGTCAGAAAAACATTCAGAAATATTTTAACCTTTATACACAATAACAAAATATGCTCTATTTTATATATAAATATATGAAAACAAAGGAGGTATCTTAAATGGTAAACTTAAGAGAGCGATTGGCAAAAAAGAAACTGCAAAAGCCAATCAATCCAATCGAGATATATGCTTCTTTAGATCGTAAAGCATCTAAAGGAGAACTAAGAAATGTTCAGAAAATTATTCTTGAAAAATGGTTTACCGAGAGAAAAGATGACAAAGACTTGATAATAAAATTAAGTACAGGTCGTGGTAAAACTCTTATTGGATTATTAATATTACAATCAAAAATTAATAGCGGAGAAGGACCATGTTTATATCTTTGTCCAAATAATTATTTAGTACAGCAAACTTGTATAGAAGCAAAAAATTTTGGTATTGATTATTGCACCGCGGATAATGATTTACCTTATGAATTTGAAAACGGTGAATAATTCTTATTACTAATGTAAATAAATTATTTAATGCAAAAACTCTTTTTGGGCTAAATAGCAAATCTATTTCGGTAAATACTATTGTTTTGGATGATTTCCATGCTTGTCTTGATGTTATTCAATCCAGTTTTTCTATAAAAATAAACCGAAATGAATATAGAGATATATATGATAAATTTTTGTATTTGTTTGGTAAGGACTTGGAACATCAAGGTCAGGCGACTTTTGAGGGAGAAATTCGGATCTTTCTATAATGCAAAAAATAGAATATATATGTCTGCAACAGTAAATAATGATTCATTTTTTATAAAGCACTTAAATATATGTGAAATTCTCTTAATGCATTGTAAAGTTTTGTAAAGTCCGAAGATGGCAAATTTACTTTGTTATCTGCGGGATTTTGATTTTGAAAAAATTTTTATTATAAAGAATTTTGGTAAAAGTGCCGTCTATAGACTTATACGCAATTTATGAAAGGATTTGACATGGCAGTAGACGGTATAGGCAATTCGAAAGCAGACATCAGACCTACCCAATTAAAGGCAGGGATGGAAAAGACCAATTTGAAAAATGACAAGGACAAGGCTATTTTTGATGCAATGGATACGGACAAAAACGGCGTTCTTGATCAAAGTGAAATTGAAAAATTTAAACAAACTTATGACAAGAACGGTGATGACATTGCAACTAAAAAAGAAGCAAAGAAGTTCATCAAGGATAACGGTCTTAAAGGTTCGAAAATAAAGAAAAAAGATGTTATCAAATTCTTGCAGCAATCAGGTGTAAATACTGAAAACGTTCAAGATACCGAAATTCAAGAAAACGGTGCCGTTAAAATTAATTATAAAGACGGCACTTCAAAAACTGTCAACAAAGATAAATCCTATTCTACTACCAAGCAAAATGCTGACGAAGAAACCGTTACGGATAATTATGATGCAGATAACAACCATCTTTCAAATACCGTCGAATCTAAAGATAAAAATACGACTACTACGACTTTCTATAAAGACGGCAAACGTGTAAGCGATGTTGTAACCGATAAAGCTAACAACACTCAAACTGAAACTTCGTATGATGAAAATGATAAACCCGAAATAAAAGTTACCGTTAATAATTCAACGCAAGCTCGTTCTGAAATCAAATATACAAATGGCGAACCGACTACAGAAGAAGTTCGTCAGTGCGATAATATCAGC
The DNA here is from genome assembly GCA_900319365.1 of uncultured bacterium. Classification (GTDB taxonomy): domain Bacteria; phylum Cyanobacteriota; class Vampirovibrionia; order Gastranaerophilales; family Gastranaerophilaceae; genus Zag111. Next base: position 9,840 of record ONOE01000024.1, read on the forward strand.
AGTTTCGAATATGTAGAAGGCAAACGCAGAATTAAAAGCAAGATTGAAAACAAAGGCAATGATGCTTTAGAAAAAACTACAAATTATACTTACAACGAAGACAGCACCGTAACGGAAGAAATTTCTCAACTGGGTGCAAAAACTACAACCACTAACACTTTGAATGCTGACGGGCACAAATTAAGCCAGAAAAAAGTTGTTGACGGCAAAGAATACAATTTGACTTATGACGGCGAGGGCAATACAAAAGGGGTTATTGTTCAGAACGGTGAAACAATTGCTGATATAGCAAAGAAATTCAATGTTTCCAAAGATTCTTTAAAAGAAGTTAATAAGGATATTTTAGGCAATAACAAATCATTTAAAGTCGGCGATGAGATTAAACTCCCCAAAGAACTTGAAGCTGATGAACCCGCATTGCAGGGCAGAAAATCAGCAAGTCAAGCTAAAGCGGATTATGCACATGATCAACAGATTAAAAGAGAACAAGCTGCATTGAGAAAACAAAGAGCAGCAGCCGCAGCCCAAAGAAAAGCTGTCGCAGCACAAAGAAAAGTAGCTGCAGCACAAGAAGAAGCTCAATTAAAAGGGCTCGGACTTACAAACCATAAAGGCGCAGATTCAAAAGTTGATGCGCATTATGCAAAAACAAACAGAAAAGTGAAACTTACCAAAATCGGGAATGCAACTCATGGACGTACGATTTGCAAAGACGGTAAAGGCAAAGTTTATGTTGTTGCACAAGACGGCGTAATTTTGAAAGATACTTACGTAAAAGTAAGTGCTCATCGTAAAGTCGTAAAATTGAAAAACGGAGCAAGAGTAGCTGTTGACGGAAGCAGAAAAGACGGACACGGCAGAAGTATTGTTTATGATGCGAACGGCAAACAACTTGTAATGTCGCATGATAATAAAATATTAAAATCTTCGTATGTTGCAAGAAGCGACAGAGCAGATATCATAAGAAAGAATAAGGGCGAAGCTCACAAAGCAACCGTCGAAATGATGGATAAACAATTGAAAGATGCTCAGGCAGCATTTGACAAACAAATGAGAGATGATGGTTGGGCAGGCGACTTTGCTGATTGGGTCGGCGGAGTATTCGGTTCGGATAATACCGCAGACAAAGTCAGAGCAGATTTAAAAACATACAAAAATAATGTTGCAAGATTACAAAATGCAGCTAAAAAAGGTGATGCAGCATTCAGACAAACATTCCAGAGCGTTTATGGCGTAAAATATGATCAAAACGCAATTGCAAATTACTATATGCACCCGACAAAAGCAAATTATCAAAAAGCATTCGGTACAAAAAATGATATCGGATACAGAGTAGATAAATATAACCAATCACAGCAACAGGGCGCAGGCTATGTAAAAACAGCCGTTAAAGTCGGTGTAGGTATCGCAGCTGTAGCAACTGCAATCCCTTCAGGCGGTACATCACTTGTTGCGGCAGCAGGCGCAATGGCAGCAGCAGGCGGCGTTACTGCAGCGGTTGATATTGCCGTAGATGTATCAGACAGAACAAAAATCACGGGTCAATACAAAGATTCTGAGGGCAAAACCGTACAAGATAAAGGTGTTCTCAGAGAGGGAACCGATCTTGCAGGTATTGCAAAAGACGGTTGGATTGATGGAACAATTACAGCCGTAACTCTTGGGACTTCAAAATTTGCAAAAGGTGCTTATGGAGCATATAAAGCAAGTAAAGCAACGGGTGCAGCTGCAAAAGCAACCGCAGCAAGTGAAAAAGTTGCTGCAGATGCGGCAGCAAATGCGGAAAGAGGACTTACATCCGTAGGAGAAGATGTTGCATCAAAAGGTTTACCCGCTCCAAAAGGCGTAGCAACGGGAGCTAAAGGCTTGCCCGCTCCTGCTCAAAAAGGACTTCCCGCTCCTTCTCAAAAAGGTTTACCCGCACCCGCTCAAAAAGGTTTACCCGCAGCAACGGGCGAAAGAGGTATCGTAAAAGCAGGCGAAAGAGACGTTACAACCACAGGCGAAAGAGGTGTTGCAACTACAGGAGAAAGAGGCGTGGCAACAACAGGTGAAAGAGGCGTGGCAACAACAGGTGAAAGAGGCGTGGCAACAACAGGTGAAAGAGGCGTAACTTCTACTGCTCAAAGAGGTACGACTGCGCAACAAGGTTTGCCCGCACCTGAAGCTTCTGCTCAAGGCTTACCCGCTCCGCAAGGTGCAACAACAGGCGCAAAAGGTTTACCTGCTCCTCAAGGTGCAGCAGGCGCACAGGCTGCAGCAGGCGCTGAAGATGCAGCCGCTAAAGCAGGAAATGCAGCATTATCAAGAACAGAAGAAGCTGTAATTGATACGTTGTCTGACGGTGTTGTCGGTGCAGGCACAGAATATGCTCAAACAGGTCAAGTTACCGTTGAAGGTCTTGCAACCAATATGGCATTCGGTGCTACAGGTCTTGTCGGTGAAAAATTATCCCAAACAGGTGCAGCACGAAAGCTAAGGAGCCACATATCTGATGCATTCCATAATACGAAATCAAAAGTATCAGATGCGGTTCACAATGTAAAAGACAGATTTTCAAAACCTGATGTCGATGCAGCAGGCGGCGCAAGACCTGACGGTCCTAAACCGTCATCAGGCGGTCCGAGTGAGGGCGTAAGAGGTTCTGAAAATACAGGTAAAGCCGAAAATACAAGAAATGCCGATAATGCTAAAAAGGCACAAGAATCAAAAAGAGCAGAAGAAGCTAAAAAAGCCGAAGAAGCTAAGAAAGCCGAAGAAGCCAAAAAAGCTGAAGAAGCTCAAGGCGCAAAAATGACCGAAGCTCAAGCTAAAGAAAGAATGGCTGAATTAGAGCAAGAAATTAAAGAGGGCGAACTTGCTCAAGATTTCAAGGCTAAGTATGCGGATCTTTTGAACGGAAACTTTAACATCAATTTCAATAATCCGAAAGAAGTTTCGGCTCTGAGAGCAAAATTAAGAGCTATGACAATAGCGGCTCACCCTGACAGGGGCGGTTCTCATGAGATTATGCAAATGGTTTCGGGCGCAATGCATAATTTGAAAAATGAAAATTTGTCTGCACTTAAAAATTCTTTGAGAGATTTAGACAATGTATTGAATAAAAAAGCATCTTCTCTTAGCGGCAATAAAGCAGAATTAAACAAATTAAAAACCGAATTTGCACCAAAATCAGAAGGCGCAAAAGCTGCTGATGAAGCAAAGAAAGCAGAGGAAGCCAAGAAAGCTGAGGAGGCTAAAGCCCAAGCTGAACCTGAAGCAGAAGTTTATATGGACGTATCAAATTTCCATACGGGCGACAATTTGCCTAAAGGACAGGAAATTTCTGTCAAAGGTGATGAAACATTACGTTTAGCAGGACAGGATTTAGATTTATCCTCCCCCGAAATTCAAGCACGTTTAAAAGCAATGAAAGACGGTGAAACGTTAACAATAGGACGTGAAGGAGATATAAGGGTTTTCGAAGATAATACCTATGTTTCAAGAAAGCATTTAACTATACGTAAAAGCGGCGACGGTTTCGTAATCAAAGATATTTCTACAAACGGAACATCTTTAGGCAGAACACTTCCCCAAATAAATGAAAATGAATTGGTTCGTGAAGTCGGTAACGGCGGCAGAGAAGTAAACAAGAACTACATAAAAGCTTCAAGAGAACTCCGAGCATACTTTAACGATGCAATTGAATCAGGACGTTATGCAGCAGACCCTGAAACATATATCAAAACTATTAACGAAGCTCACAAAGTCGCATACGGCGGATTTGACGGTAAATCTACATGGTATAAACAAGCAGGACAAGGACACATTGAAATCCACCCGGGTGAAATCCGTGGGGAGGGTGCAATGCGCAACGGCAGAATTAAAGAAGCAGGCATTGTAGAACAAATTGCTAAACGTTACGGCGACCCGTATAGAGTTTCAAACAATTTCCAAAGAGTTGATTTAGAGGGTATTCCTAAGAAATATCAACCTCAAGATACAAACATCAACGGATACAGCCACACATATCCTGACGGTGTATCATTAGAAAGATATTACTACCCGCAAATGCAAAGAACTGCAAACGAAGCATTGGAATTGATTAAAAATAATGCACCGAAAGATGAAATCATCAAAAAGATTGGTCAACATTATCAATATGCGGCTAATGCTCGTCCGTACGGTCAAATAAATAATTCATTATTTATGAACGAAGTAAACACTCTTTTAACAAAAGCAGGCTTAAAAACAATGCCTCACGGGATGTTAGACCACGCAGCTCAAAGACTTCAACCCGAAGCTTTTGAAAGATACTTCCTTGACCAGTATTATAAAACTGCGCTGTAATATAAATATTTAAGAAATTTATATACAAAGTTACAATACAATAAGAATTACCGCAATCGCAAAATTTGGGAATAACTTGTTAGCGAAATAACAACAAAAACGGTCATTGTTTGAACGATAGTGAGTTTGACCGTTTTCAAAATT
>ONOE01000023.1 GCA_900319365.1 uncultured bacterium
ACCTTATCACTCTTCATCAGCGTAAGGGTTTTGTATAAAATATTCACTATAATTTTTTTGATATAATTAAATTTATAAGGTAGGGTAGCATGGATAACGAATGTATAACATTACTTATAATGAATCACTATAATGGGCTTAAAAAAGCAACATTAGATAATTGGGATGGAGTTGCTTATATTGGAGAGCGCAAACATATTCCAACCTTGCAAAAAATTGAACAGTTGAGTTATCCCGGAATATATTTCCTAATCGGAAGCTATAAAGAAACTAACGAAAAAGTTTTATATGTTGGCAAAAGTAATAATTTAGCAAATAGACTTCAAACTCATAATTCAGACCATAATAAAGATTGGTTTGAAAGTTTTGTTGCATTTACTTCTAAAAACGGGGATTTAAATAGTAGTCATGCAGAATACTTAGAAGCAGATTTTATTGAACTTGCACAGAAAAATGCCGGCTCAATCACATTAGATAATTCTTGCGGTTCTAATGTTAAAAAAGATGGCAAGTTAACAAATATGTATATGCCACGTGTAGAAGGATATAAGAAAAAAGCACTCGTCATAATAAACAACTTAAACCTTTTAGAATTTATGAATACGGGCGAAGAAAAAACACCTAAACAAATACCAAATGGTGATATCGTATTTACAATGAATTTAAAAAGAAATAATAAAGACAAAACTGCAAGTCTTGAAATTACTGAAAACGGGTATAAATTAGTAAAAGGTTCTTATGTGGCAAAAGATGAAGCACCTTATTTTTCAGGTATGTCAGCTTACAAAAAAAGAAATGAACTAATCGATAAAGGTTTATTGCAAGATATAGGCGATATCTATATAACAACTGAAGATATTTATTTTAAATCTCCATCAGGAGCTTCAGATGTAGTTGCCGGAAGTAGTACTAATGGAAGAACTGAATGGAAACTTGAAAATGGCACTACTCTTGATGCCTATGAACAACGCCAATAGCATTATTAAGATAATCTTCAAATTCCTCAAAATTTTCAGGTGTTTCATGATATCCTGCAAATTTATATTTTGTCCCATCTCGTAATTCAATTTCCAGTTTCCACATTAAGCCATCGCAAATATCAAACTTGGGTTTATAATTTCGTTTCCAATTATTGATTAGGTTATAAATTTTATTATTGAATTCATCGGGTGTAATCGTTAATTCATTTGAGTTTTTATCGGTTTCCAAGATATCTGTTGAAATAATTGTTGCTTTATCACCTGTTGCAGAATAGAGATATGTATGTCCGGGATTGCCATAACATTCCTCTTTAAAATATAACGAACTTATAACAAAATTCTCTCTTTTTAATGTTTGTTTTTTACTTGCCATTCGCATTATCCTCAATATCTCCTGCAAGTTTTTGCAAGGAATGTTTATCTGATGTTATATAAAGACTTCTTACGGCTTCTCCGTTTTCTTGAAATTGCAATTCAAGTACATAGCGATTTTTGTTCTCAATCCCACCAAGAGCACCTCCAACCATTCCGGCAGCTATGCCACCCATTGCTCCTAATAAAGCTCCATATACAAGACTTTTTGTGGTAGACATTTTTAATTCATTTTCTTCGTGCAATTCAAGTCCAACGATATTTGAATAATCTATTTTTTGCGTTGCGCCTAATTTATTGTAGTAAAGGTTTAAACCATCTTTGTATGGTTCAAGTAATATCTTTTTCACGCCATCATCATTTTCGATTCCATATACATAGTCATAAGACTTAAAATCAGGAATTCTTGGATCACCATCTATTATTTCACTTGGATAATCTGGCGCACGAAAGCCTTCTTTAATTTCATTTTTTCTTTTTATAGCTTCTTTAATCGCAAACGGCACAGATACAACTGCAACGATTAAGGATACAACTGCTATTGTGTTTAATTTGTCGTTAAACATTGATAAAAAGGTAAAAACAACATATGAAACAAAAGATAAAAATAATACTAATGCACATTTTGGCACTATTATATTAGTGCCACAAATTGGGCAATTTGTCTTTTGCTTGTCGCTTGTATCTTTGTATCCGCATTTATGACATAAAAACATTTTGTACCTCTATTTTATTATATTTTAAAGGTATGTCAAATGTGGACAGATTATATTAATTTTGAATATATTAGTAACCCATTTTTTCCATATTAACATTTGAGCAGATTATTTCTTTAATTTTATCATCTATTTCTTCTGTTGGAATTGAACCTCGGCTGTCATAACTATACCATTCTCGTAGTTGTTTTAATATTTCTGATAAACAATACATCATATCTTCTGCTTGGTAGTGCGCTTGTAGTTGGTAATTGCTAAAATTTTCGTTATCCGTATCAAATTCAAATGTGACTTTCATTTTATTTTCCTTTTAATTTTAATATCCCATTTTTTCCATATTTACATTCTCATTTATAATATCAATTATTCGGTCTCTAACCTCATCAACAGGCAATTCTTCACGATCGTCATATTTATACCAACTACGGAGTTGATTAAGAATATCATTTAAACAACTTGCCATATTCCAAGCCTGTTGGTGTATTTCTAATTCTGTTCTATCAAAGTTTTCACTTTCTGTATCAAATTCAAATATAATTTTCATTAATACCTCGTTAAATGTATTTAATTTGGCGCATATCAGTATATAATTTATTTATTTTTTCTGTATCAAAATCAAAATTAGCTCTTAAATACTCTTCTAAAGCATATTCACCATAAAAAGTTACGGTATCTGTTTGTTTTCCTGAATGTATATCGAGATAATATTTATCTTTTGCAGTATCGTATGTGAGTTTTATTTCCAAAACAGTTCCTCATAAAAGTAGCCATTCGCTAGTCCCTCTACGGCTTCTGTAGAAAATCCTATGACCACCCGTAGCCATTACCGAATGACCATTTTGACTATAAAATTAACGCAAACACAAGTCAAGACTACCGTTTGGTAGTATCGCTTAATCTTTTTCTATACATCCTAAAAATATAATTCTCTGAAAGACCGCATAATTTTGATAATTTCACACGACTTTGTTTTGAACCATCATATACATCTTGAATATATGCAATTTTTGCTGGCACAGTTGCGTTTTGAGGAACTGAAATATTAACCCCCTGCAATTCACACATAATTTTAATCGTTGCTTCTAATCCAATTATTGAGGCAAGAATTTTCATATCTTCATTGGGAAGATTATCTATATTGATGTATTTAGTCCATGGGTATTCCAAAAAACTCTCCTTAAGTCCGGTGTGGTCTCGTCAGTTAACGCATTACGTTAAGACGGTCAGCTTGCAACGTTAGCCGACCGTTTCGACCTTTTATGCACATTCAGGCATCATTGAAGACATAACATCTTCCATAGAATCCAAAACTTTAATCAATATTGATTTTTGTGCGTGTAACATTTTGCATTGATCTTCAAGTTTATAGGTGTTTTCGCCATATTTATTGTCGTGATGAGCATTGGCAAAGGCAATATCAGCTTCATTACAGGATTCTTCCAAATCGTTAATTTGATTTTTTACAATGCCCATAATAACTTCAATTGGATTCATAGATGCTTTTGGTTCATCTGTTTCACCTGCAAGATTTGCCTTCATCATTTCAGACATTTGGGTTTCCATACACATTTCCATTTCGTTTTCCATCATTTCTGATTTTTCCATTGTTGTGTTCATAGTTTTACTCCTTTTCTTTTTTATCTACTACTTAAAAGCCTTTTAAATGGCTTTTAAACACATCTGTAATTTAATCTTTTCTAAAACAGCAATAATCTGAGATGCTCTTGCTTTGGTTAAAAAGCGCAAGTCATCAACGTGGAATTGCTTTTTTATAAACTGGCGCAGAGTTGTTGATTTATCTTCAGCCTTTGAAATGCACGCCCATACAACTTCCAATTTACGGAGCTGTGATGGTGTTGCCATCTTCTCGTCTCTGCCTGCAAATTCGTCATATTTTTTATAGTTATTTTTTTGAATATACTTTGCATCATTCTGTAAAATATCAATAAAAATCTCTGCTTCTGCTTGTGTAAGGTCTTTTGAACTGCAAACATCAAAACTTAAAAGCATTTGACGATAAGTGTCATCATCAAGTCCTAATACGTTTTTAAGGGTATGAATTTTTTTAATCTGATAAGTTGTACTCATAATAACCCTGCCTTTGAAGTTCTCTGCCACGTGCAATACCCAATTGAACCCCGATAATAAAAATCAAAAGTCCGATTAAAAAGATATATAATGCTTTTTCAAATTTTGAGTATTCGTTCACGTTTCGATCCTTACATTATTATTTGGCTTATGCTTGCCTGAACCACATCTTCGTTAACTTCCATATTGTTTAATTCGGCAATACGAATGGCTCTGACTAAAAGTTTAGTCAGAACTCTCATATTACCTGCGCAATAAGAAGAGAGAGCGGGATATACGCTATCTTGATTTGGAAGGAGTTTAGAGATTATTTTTACTTTATCTTCATCTGTTAAAGGATTAAGTTCGGTTTTTATTCCAACTCTTGAATAAAGTTGTGCGTATTCTTTTTTATCGCCCTTGAGGTTCTTCATAAGTCTTGGCATACCGACCAACAAAATGCCAACTTCAGCTTTGTCATAAATCCTGCGCAAAAGTTCTAATGAGGTATATGGCAAATGTTCAGCCTCATCAACTATAATTAATCTGCCGGAGGATTTTAATTTGTCAATAATGTCTAACATCATTAAATGGACTGTTCCATGCCCGTCAAATCCGAGTTTTTTATGAATTTCAGAGAATAATACTTTCGGTCTGTAACCTAAATCAGCCTCAATAAGTACAACTCCTGCGTTTTCGTATTTATATCTTTTAACTGCAAAGGTCTTTCCAATGCCGGCCTCACCATAGCAAACGCCAATTTCATTTTCAACGTGGCAGGTTTTTGCTATATCAAAAACATCATCTGCGACAGTTGTTTTTACGAAATCAAGTGAGACTCTGCCTTCACGAAGTTCTTCTATTTCTAAAAAACGAGCAACTGCATCATTTATCTTTTTAATATTACCTTCGTATTTATTATTCATCCAAAGGTGAAGAGTTGCGGTTGAGACATCTACAGCCTTTGCTACAGATGAAATCGTGCGTTTTTTAGTTTTAATAAAATCTTTTAATCTGTTTTGTAAATCCATAATGCCCCCTTACATTGCACACCTTTCCAATGCACGTCTTTTTTGGCTCTCTGTAAGATAGAGAGTCTTTTTCGGTTTTGCTTGTGCCACATATTTAAACTGCAAGTTTTTATCAGATTTCTTTTCCTTATTTACAATCTGATCCATTTTTGTATTAGTAATCTGCGACACAGTTGGTGTGCTAATAAATTCTGTTTGTTCTAATCCATTCTTCAAATTAGCGACTATTTCCTCGTTTGACGGATTATATTTGCATTTAATATAAGATTTAAGAATTTTCTTTTCTTTATTCTTACGCTCAATAGCCTTTTTGTATTGTGCTTTTTCAATATTTGTTTGAGCCAAGAATGAAACTGCGTGATAAACATTACCTTTACCGAGATATTCTTCTGTTTGAGCATCAAATACCCAAGCCTCTTGGTATGCGTTTATATCTCTTCTAATAAATACTTTGCGACCTTTTTCACAAATCATCCACTCGCCCCAATAAGTTAATTCAAGTTGGGAATCGTAAATACCGTTTCTGCCTATCGTCATAGTTTTAGATGTACGCATACAGAACAGTTTTAAAGCATCCTTACTAATTACTTTTTTATTCGTAAATTCTTGCGCCCACAGTTCGTCAGGACATTTACCCTGCAAGACTTTGCCTCTTGATGGTTTTTTATTTAAGAAGTTTTCAATAAAATCGTCAAATAAAACTTTGAAATCCTCAAACTGCATAATTTTATCAGCTTTTATTTCATCTTTTAATTTTTCAGGTCGTTCAGTAATCTTTCCACCCCTATACCCGACAAAACCCTTTGAAAGGAACGACTTAACTTTTAAGAAGTCCCTTTCGACAGGCTTTGTTTGGGCATTATAAGGGAGGGCAAAATGCACATTTATACCTATATTTTTTAGGAGTGAGTTCTCTTTCATACTGTTATGTTCAACTTTTATTGAACTTGTCCTTCCACCTGCAAAATCTTTACAACGATAGTCTTTACCGTTATCAAGATAAATATCATCAGGAAGTCCGAAGTGTTGGACTCCATAATAAAAAGCCTGAAATATATGGTCGGAGTTTGGAGCTTCTGCGTGTAAAAACCATCCGAGCCATTTTGAAGTTTTAACATCTCTGAATACAGTTACCCAAGGGAAACAAACCGAGCCGTTGAAACTTACTGCAACGTCTATCTGTGCGTGATCTGAAACCCAACAACTGCCAGCCCTTAAGTTTGAATAGTCTCTTGGAATATATGATGCATATTTTTTATTCCAAGCCGCATTTCCAAATCGAGCCATATAAATTGCTTGCTCAGGAATTCTTGATTTTAATAATCTTTCAAATGTTTTATATGAAGGGAATTTTAGAATATCAATATTGTCTTTATCCTTTGCATATCCTAAAGTTGCTTGCCAACAGAAAAATGCTGATGGCGCACCTTCTCTTAAATATAAACTTTTATAATATTCATAATAATCATCAGGAATAATGCTGTGCTTATTACCCTGTCCCTTTTTTGACAATAAACCTGCAACACCTGACTCTTCATATTTTTGTTTTGCATAATAAAGCGAAGTGTAGCAAACCTTCTTATCAGGATGTGCAATATTCCAACTTTTTAGAAATTCAACCGTTTTATTGTACGACATTCCATCAGTCAATGTTATGAGCTGGAGGTATTTATCTGCTTGTTTTCTCTGCCATTCCTGTGCATTATCATAAACTTCAGAATTTAACTGCAAACAATTATTTTGTTTATTAATAAAATTATTATATTTTTTCAAATAGGCAGACGGGAGGGATGAAATCGCAATTTCATAATTCTTATACTTCCCTGATTTTTTAAACCGGCAAACATATTTTTCTGATGCGCAGCCCCGTCTTAATGTTTCTGTCTTGAACCCCAAAGCATCAGCCAAAATCTTTATATCTACCCATTCAGAATTATTCATTGAACTCCTAATTGCAATAGACTTCTCTTAACCTTTGAATAATCCATTCGTTAAACTGAGGATTATTCTGTTCTCCTGCAATTAGTTTGCTCACTTGACCTTGGGATAGATGCAAATCTCTGGCTATTGATGCCTGTTTGATATCCAATGACATTATAATGTACTTTGTTAAAATAGTTTTTTGTGACACCATTTGATTCAATTTTTCAATTCCTCAACTTGGCACTATTTAACATTTTGATAATACCAATTTTTTTTACTGCACCGATATTCCCCAGCTGTCTAATTGAAAAACTTCCACTTTGGTAATCTTTTCAACTTCGAGTTTTTCTTAACTGCTCGGATAAGTCTATTATATTATTCCATAATTAAAATTTATTTTTTAATTTATAATCAAACTGCAAGATTTTTTATATAGAATAATCTTTCCAAAACAAAACTTAACATTAAGTTTATGATATTATCTGTTATTATGAAACCAATTAATAAATTAAATAGAAATATTGCAAAATATGATATATATGAACTTTATTCGTCATTGGCTGAAGAAAATAATTTTAGTAATGATTCTGAATTCATTGATTTAATTAAAAAATCTTTGGAGCAAAACATCAAAAGCAAAATATTTAAGTATGGCAAACAAACTGAAAAAATGTTTGCCTATGTGTTATCTAATTTATCAGAATGCGAATTGATAAAAAAAGAAGATGCCGGAGAAATATATTCTAACAATGAAGTAGTTATTCCTGATTTTAGAATTATACTTAAAAATAGAGAGCAACTTCTTATAGAAGTAAAGAATCATCATTCCAAAATAAAATTAAAAGATTTTTATTTAAGAAAAACAGAACTACAAGAATTAAAAAATTATTCAAATCTAATGCATACAAATCTTAAAATAGCAATATTTTGGAGCAATATGCGAATGTGGACTTTGGTTGATACAAAATTTTTCATTGAGGACAATAAATATGCTTCTATAAATATTGAAACTGCAATATTGAATAATGAAATGTCGATTTTGGGTGATTATTGGTTAGCAACAAATCCACCATTGGAACTAAAATTACAGGTAAAAGAAAATGAATTATCTCCAAAATGTCTAAATGGTGTTATTGATAAAGTCGAATTATATTCTAATGGCAATTTAATAACTGATAAATACGAACAAAATTTAGCATTTAATTTTATTTTATTTGGGAATTGGCAAGCGAAACAATATATTGAATTTAATGAACAAACTGGTGAGAGAGTTATTGTAACAGAATCAAATCCAATAAAAGGTAATGAAGAAGAACAACCTTTTTATATGATAGGAACACTAAGTAGCTTGATATCAAACAAATATAAATATATAGTAAATTATTATCAGTCTTCAAATTCTAATTTTCCCAAGATTACTCCTGAAAAATTATCATTAGATATAGATGAAAATAATTATATCGGTAAAATTTTACATATATGGAGATTCAAAGTAAATAAAAATATGTAATTTTTATCAAAGAGTTTTGAAGTTTTTATCTTTTCAATTTGAAATGTCTGACAGTTAGTTTTGAAATTTTTCCGACTTAACAACTCACAAAATTAAAATTTTTCAATTTCATTGTCGGACTTTTCAATTTGTTCTGTCTATTAATAATAATAGCATATGAAAATCTTTATAGGATTTAATAACAAAAACAAAATAATCTTTTAAATATAATTTACTTTTAAATAATTTAAATGAAAAATTCTCAATCTATTTGTTACAAATTCTCAAACTAAGTGTTAATTTACAATAATCTTTCTTCATCTTGCTTGTTCCTCCGTCTGATTTTTGCTTTAAGGTTCTTCTCGGCGGTATAGAAGTTTTTTAGGCTTGTTGCGTAATTGCCTTTGCTATCGAAAACGATTAATAAGTTATTAGTTCCGCCTTTGTAATTTTCATGTGTATAAAACATCTGTTTACCTCTTATATAGCGTGTTTTCGCCTTTTGTATATTATGACTGATAAGCAGGCAGAGATAAACCGTTTGCATAGTTTTGCTACGAAAATTAGCAATTCTTAGCAAAAAAAATCCGCTTTAAAATTTTTCAAGCGGGAATTTTCTTATTAAAATTTTTCATTTTCCATGACTTTTTGAAGTAAAAATCGAACAATTTTTTTTATGACATGGCGGAAAAATCTCAAACTGCTGACACAAAAATCTCAAACTAAGTGATTATTTACATATATTAGTATTATAGATAATTATTGGCATTAGTACCCGACACATTTGATTAAGAATAATCATATTTGCAGCTACAATATCTTTTTCATATAAATAACATCATTCATCGGATTGTTATAATACGGTTCGCATTCTTTGAATCCGAATTTTTTGTAAAGATGAATTGCGGCTTTTAAAGGTTCTATCGTATCTAAAACCATTTCTTTATAGCCTTTTTTTCTTTGCGTGTTTTATAATTTCTTCCACGAGTTTTTCACCAAGTTTCATTTTGCGATATTCTGGTTTTACAAAAAGCCTTTTCATCTCGCAGCGTTCATCATTGTGCCTGTGGTATGCAACACAACCCATAACAATGTTATCATCAGATATCGCAGCTAAAATTTCACCTTCTTCGCCTGCATATTTTGACTTAAGGTCTTTCAGTTCTTCTTTTAGTCCCTGAAACTCTAAATTTCTGTTTAATAATTTTGTGTACTCAAGGATTAAATCTTTTATGCTGTCTAAATACTGTACTCCGTCAACTATCTTCATACAGACATAATACCATAAAACCAGCTATAGCGACAACAGAGAGATTTAAATAAAATATACTTGCAGTTCAATGATAAATCTTTTATAGTATGATTGAACTTAATGTGAGGTTAAAAATGGACAAAATAAACCAATTACTAAAAAATTATGTAAAATCCGTTAATGATTGCGATACGGAACTTGCCCGCACATTTTGGGACAGTGAAGATGAGGTTTCTTTTATTCACCCGAGAGGTAATGAACATTCTTTTGATGAAATTAAAGATAATTTTTATATCGGCACAATGGGAAAACTGTTTGAAAATCGTGATTTAAGGCTTTTTGATATTAAGGCTAAAATTTATAAAGATACAGCTTTTCTCGAGTTTCGCTGGGATTTTTATGCAACGGTAAAAGAAACGGGAGAAAATATAATCCACAAAGGCAGAGAAACACAGTTCCTCGTATTGCGTAATGGCGAGTGGAAAATCAGCAATATCCACTATTCCAAAGAACCCGAATTGTAATGATGTAATAAATTTTTGTAATATAAATTTCGCCTCTAAATTTTGTTTTAAGAATTAATCAAAGCAGTATAAATTTTTCTTGACAATAATCAAACGTTTGTTTTATAATGTTGCCAAATAAAATGAGGCGCTGTATGTCTGTTCGACCAAAAGAAGAAAAAGAAAAATCTAAGCAAAGAATACTTATTTCTGCCACAAAGCTTTTTGCGCAAAAAGGCTATAACGGCGCAAGTGTCAGAGAAATATGCAAAGATGCACACGCAAACATTTGTATGATTTCATATTTTTGGGGCGGCAAAGAAGGCTTATACAGAGGCATAATCGAAAATCTTGTTGAAAAACAAATTCAGTATGCAAAAAGTTTTTTGAATTTTGAAATTGAGCCCTCCTCTCTGCCTAAAAATGAACAAATTAAACTTTTATACACCGTTGTTGATAAAATAATTGATTTTTTATACGGCGAAGTAATATCAGATGACTTATTTGGATTTTTATTAAGAACCCAGCAATGTCGTAAAGTTCCGATTACATCCCCTGCTTTTGTATATTTCAGGAAAATTGTAGCTGCTGTTTTTGATAAAAGTATGAATAATAAAGATATAATCTATAAAACAAATTTTATAATTTCTCAGATAAATTCCCCGAGGGTTCTTCCCGCATTTTCATTGGAATTGTTAAATCAAAAGACTTTTACACCTGAAGATAAAGAAATAATTAAAAAGAATGCAAAAATTTATATAAAAGCACTATTAGATGAGGAGGGTAAATGAAAAAATTTATCTTATTTGCCGCAATAGTAATATCTTTTACACCCATGGCATTTGCAATTGATAAAAGTGATTTAAATGTTGATTTTTTTAACAGATTTAATGACGAATATTTATACAATTATGTAAATGAGGCTATTGATAATAACCATGACGCAAAACAGGCAACAATCAGGGTTGAAGAATACCGCCAGAGAGTAAAAATGCAATTTGCAAACGAATTGCCGACTTTTGGGGTAAGCGCAAGTTACTTGGGAGTTCATGTCCCCGAGTTTAACCCGAGTTATGAAGTTAAGAAAAACGCTTTTGTTTTGCCGTTTGTCGCAAACTATGAAGCCGATTTCTTATTAAAAAATCACGATAAAACAAAAAGTGCTAAAAAAACTCTTGAGATGAGCAAGTTTGATGAACAATCCGCTTACCTAGCTTTAGTCAGTGATGTTGCAACAGCTTATACAAATATTCTTGAATATGACAAACTTATAAACGAGCAAACAAAAATCGTAAATAATTACAAACAAATTTTGAATAGAGATGACAAAAAATTCTCAAGAGGAACTATAAATACAACTGATTTAAATAATTCACAAAGCCGTTATAAAAGCGCTCAAATAAAACTTGAAGAATATATAAAACAAAGAGAAACTCTTTTAATGGATTTTGCCGTACTTCTGGGCAGAAGTTCCGATAAGGCAAACAGTATAGAAAGAGGGAATTTGGATAAATTTGAATACAGCGCATCGATTCCCGACGAAATAGAATCCGATGTGATTTTTTCAAGACCTGACGTTAAAAGAGCAGAGGCAGCTTTGGAAAAAGCAAAAATTGATATTCGTGTAGCAAGAAAAGAATTTTTGCCGACATTTTACATCACGGGTATCTGGGCATTTAACACAATGGCTCCGGGGAATTTCTTCTCTTGGAAATCTTCGCTGGCTGCTTTAATGGCAGGGGCTACGCAAGATATTTTCATGGGCGGCAGAAAAGTTGCCAATTTAAAATATCAAAAAGCAAAATATGAGGAACTCTTTGAACAATATAACCGGACGGATTTGGAAGCCGTAAAGGAAGTCAACACATCGCTTTGCTTTATTAAGCACGATAAAACGGTTGAAAATGAAAGGAAAGAAAAATTAAAACTAGAGGGTAAAAATTTGAAAAATGCCGATAAAAGATTTAAACAGGGCGTTATTTCAAAACCTCAACAGCTTGATGCTCAAAATTCTTATATAAATAAGGATATGGATTTGGCTCAGGCTAAAACACAAAAAATCGTAAACTATTACACATTATATAAAGCAGTCGGAGGTAAACTGTAATGAAGAAAAAATTTATCGCAATAATTCTAATTTTAATCATAATCGGCGCAGGGGTATATTTATTCTTAAACCGTAAAAAAGAAAATCCTAACGAATTGACTCTGTATGGAAACATCGAAATTCGTCAGGTTGATTTGAGTTTTCAGGTCGGCGGCAAGCTTTCAAAAATGTTTAAAGAAGAAGGCGACACCGTTAAAAAAGGCGAGCTTGTAGCTTTAATTGATAACAGAGATTACAGAGCGGATTTAGATAAAGCAAATGCAAATGTAGCTCAAACTACTGCGATTAAAAAAGATGCCGATGACAAATTCACAAGAAATGCTCCTTTAGTCGGGGATGATACCATTTCCAAACAGGATTACGAAACATTATTAAATACAAAAAATAAATCGGCTGCAGATTTAAAGGCTGCCGTTGCTCAGAAAAATTATGCACAGAACCAGTTAAATTATACAAAGCTTTATGCGCCTGATGACGGCATAATTATGGTAAGAGTACAAGAGCCCGGTGCAACCGTTGCAAAGGGTCAGGCTGTTTACACAATGGCAAAAACAAAACCCGTATGGGTCAGAGCTTACGTAAACGAAACCGATTTGGGTAATATCAAATACGGTCAGCAGGTAAGTGTTTACACAGATACCATAGATCCTGCTACAGGCAAAAAACGTGAATACAAAGGGCAAATCGGGTATATTTCACCTGTTGCGGAATTTACGCCCAAAACGGTCCAATCAACCGATACAAGAACAAATCTTGTTTATCGTATGAGAGTTTATATCTATGATATAGATGAATTTTTAAGACAGGGAATGCCGGTAACAATCAATGTCGACTTGACAAAAGGAAAAGCAAAGAAAAGATAGTAAGGCACTAGGATACTAAGATACTAAGAGTTACCAGTGCTAAAGCACATTTTAAATATCCTGAATTGCCCGAATGGCTGAAATGAACTTAGTGCCTTAGTGCCATAGTATCTTAGTATCTTTATAGCTAAAGAGGTAAAACTATTTTGCACACAGTAGAAATCAAAAACTTAACAAAAACATTCGGTCAAACCGTCGCAATAGATAACCTGTCATTAAATATTGAAAAAGGTAAAATAACAGGTTTAATAGGTGCGGACGGCGCAGGAAAAACTACGCTTTTGCGCACGATTATCGGGCTTTTAATTCCCGGGTCGGGTGAAATATGCGTGCTCGGTTTAAACCCCGAAACTCAAAAAGAAGAATTAAACCGACATATCGGATATATGCCGCAAAAATTCGGACTTTATGAAGATTTGACCGTTATGGAGAATTTGAATCTTTATGCTGATTTAAAAGGTATAAATGTAAAACAGGGCTCGGGCGGAAATGTAATAAATAAAATGCTTGAATTTACTTCGCTTGCTCCGTTTACGGACAGACTTGCAGGCGCCCTGTCAGGCGGTATGAAACAAAAACTGGGACTTGCGTGTACTTTGCTTGGCAGTCCCGAATTTTTACTTCTTGATGAACCGTCTGTCGGTGTTGACCCTATATCAAGACGAGATTTGATGAAAATGGTCAGGGATATGATTACGCCCGAAACTACTGTTCTATGGTCAACCGCATATTTAGATGAAGCGCACAGCTTTGATACTGCTGTTGTAATGGATAAAGGCAAAGTTATTTATGAGGGTAAACCGCACGATCTTGCGCCGACTGCTCAAGAATTTGAAGATAAGGTTATCGACCTTATGGGCGGTTATAAAAAAGAAGAATCATTGATTGCAAAAAACTATAGTTATACGGCACCTGATGTCGAATATACGGTTGAAGCTGATAATCTCGAAAAACGCTACGGAAATTTTTATGCCGTTAAAAACAACACTTTTAACATAAAGAGAGGCGAAATTTTCGGACTGTTAGGACCAAACGGTGCGGGGAAATCAACCTCATTTAAAATGATGTGCGGACTTGCACGCCCTACAGGCGGTACGGCAAGAATTATGGGAATTGATATTAGGAAAAACCCTGAAAAAGCCCGTTCCAACTTAGGCTATATGGCACAGAAATTTTCACTTTACGGCACATTAACGGTTAAAGAGAACCTGAATTTCTTTGCGCTTGCATACGGTATAAGAGCACTTGAAGCAAGGGAAAAAGTTAAAAATATTATTGAAGTTTTCGGTTTAAAAGAACATGAAAACTCAAAAGCCGAATCCTTGCCATTAGGATTAAAACAACGTTTGTCAATGGCTGCCGCACTAATCCACAATCCTCCAGTATTATTCTTAGATGAACCGACTTCAGGTGTTGACGTTATAACAAGGCGAGATTTCTGGAATCATATAACATCTTTAGCAAAAAAAGGGGTAACAATTTTAGTTACGACACACTTCATGGATGAAGCCGAATACTGCGACAGGATAAGCCTTTTCTATAAAGGGCAAACCATTGCGCTTGGTACACCGCTGCAATTAAAGCAAAAAGCGGCATCCGTCATCCTGAAGACGAAGTCCGATGGCTCTCCTCTTGCCGAAGGTGAGATTCTTCGCTACGCTCAGAATGACGTAACTATGGAAGATACATTTATAACCTTAATTAAGGAGTCAGAAAAATGAGAATACTGCTTGCCTTAGTTAAAAAAGAAATAAAACAAATTCTGCGTGATAAATCAACAATTGTAATTGCATTTATCCTGCCGTTAATATCTTTTGTAATTTATATGTATGGTATTAACCTCGATTCCGTTAAGGTTACAATGGGAATTAAAAATGACGACCGGTCGCCTGAAGTTGCGACTTTAGTCAAATCTTTCGGTCATTCAAAGTATGTTAATTCCATAAATTTTGATAATATGCAAGATATTGAAAAAGCAATACTTAAATCAAAAATCAAAGGTGCGGTTGTAATTCCTAATGATTTTTCAAGTAAACTGTCAAAAGGCGAAAAAGCCGATTTACTTGTAATTACAGACGGCAGCGAAGTAAATACAGCAAATTATGTTCAAAGTTATGCTATGTCAATTGCCAATCAATGGCTTGCGACAAGCAAGTACAGACGGCTTATGCCAAGAACTTTAATCGGGACGGAAGTTCGCACGTGGTATAATCAGGATTTAAATTCGCACCATTTCATTATGCCGGGGTCAATCGCTATTACGATGACTTTAATCGGGATTTTGTTGACATCTCTTGTTGTAGCCAGAGAATGGGAAAGAGGCACAATGGAAGCGCTTTTGTCAACAAATGTCAGGACAATTGATATTGTTTTAGGCAAATATATCCCGTATTTCATTTTGGGAATGCTTTCTATGGCATTTAACGTTTTTCTTTGTGTTTGCGTATTCCAAATCCCGTTTAAGGGAAATTATTTAATTTTATTTATAATCAGCGCAATATTTTTATTTACATCATTAGGTATCGGATTACTTATTTCATCGGTATTGAAAAATCAATTTATGGCGAGTATGGTTGCAATGAGTTTAGGTTTTATGCCCGCATTGATGTTGTCAGGGTTAATTTATCCTATCAATTCTATGCCTATGTTTTTCCAGTATTTAACTGCCGTAATCCCGCCAAGATACTATATTGCATTTATTGAAAGCGAATTTAATGCAGGCGGCGTAAACACAATAAGAATTGCCAATGCTTTCTATTTGACGATTTTAGGTTTAATTTTATTTGCAGCTGTTTATAAAAATACTCAAATGCGATTAGAAGCTAAATCCCCCCGCCGAATAAAAAAACTTGAAGGAGGGGTTAAAACATGATAACAGATTTTTTGCGCAGAGTTTGGGCGCTTATTAAAAAAGAATTTATTACAATTTGGAACGACCCCAAAAGCAGAGCGATTATTATGCTGCTGCCTATTGTTCAGTTAGTAATATTTGCAAATGCCGCAACAATGGAAGTTCAAAATATTAATGCCGTAGTTCTTGATAAAAGCCAAAGCGTTGAAAGTCGTGAAATGCTTTCAAGATTTGAAAATTCCCCGAGATTTCGATTCTTTGTTTATGCAAAAGATGAAGATGAATTTCAAAAACTGCTTGATAATCAGATAGTTCAGATGGGAATAAATATACAAAATGATTTTTCAAGAGATATAAAATCAGGCAGAGGAACAAATGTCCAAATAATCTCAGACGGCAGACAAACAAATTCGGCAGCGATTGCGGCAGGTTATGCATCGCAAATTGTAGCAGGCTACAATGCCGATTTAACGGATAATAACGGCGCAGGAATAAATATATCCGTAAGAA
Source organism: uncultured bacterium (assembly GCA_900319365.1). Taxonomy (GTDB): domain Bacteria; phylum Cyanobacteriota; class Vampirovibrionia; order Gastranaerophilales; family Gastranaerophilaceae; genus Zag111. The sequence continues at coordinate 16,665 of ONOE01000023.1, forward strand.
ATTGGTTTAACCCGAACTTAATTTATCAATGGTATATTTTGACGGTTATTGTTGCGATGCTCGCACTTATTACAACACTTGTTTTAACGGCATTGTCAATTGCAAGAGAAAGGGAAGTGGGAACGTTCGACCAACTTATCGTAAGTCCCCTGTCGTCATTTGAAATCCTTTTGGGTAAATCAATACCGCCGTTAATTATTTCATTAACCTTAACAATGATAATGGTCGGAATGATAGAACTGTTTTTCCATGTGCCGTTCAGGGGTTCAATAATAGTATTTTTCTTTGCTATAGCAATATCATTACTTGCTATAGTCGGGGTAGGATTATATTTTTCATCAATTTCAAATACTCAACAGCAAGCTATATTATCTGCTATGACATTTATGATGCCTGCAGTATTATTGTCAGGGTTTATTTCACCGATTGGGGATATGCCTATCGGGTGGCAGTATGTAACATATTTGAACCCTGTAAGATTTTTCATTGCACTAACAAGAGGGCTGTTTTTAAAAGGAATGGGAATAGAGGAAGTTCTTACAAATGTAATTCCGTTAGTAATAATTGCCGCTCTGACGCTGACTCTCGCCGGTCGAACATTCAAACGCAAACTCGGGTAGATACTTGTTTACGGCTACGCACAGCTCATTTAAGAATTTTTGATACAATAAATTCTTTGATAAAAGCTATGGATGTCAGGGGAATGCTCAAGAATATTTGTTCTAATTTCTTCGGCAATGGTGTTTGAGGATTTGTTAAAACAGAAATATGTTTATAAATTCGAAGCAGGGCATATTCGATTTTAAGATTGCCTATAACGCTATCATCAAATGAGGTTTTATAATTCGGATCACAGAATTTTTTATATTCGGTTTCAAATCTAAAGTTGTTATAAAGCCCGAGATAGAGCTCTCCGAAGAATTTTTCATTTTTGCTATAGGGATATTTGTTTAAATAAATTCCTGATTGTTTGTATTGGAGGATGATAAAATTGTTGATTATGCATTTTCGAGATTGGAGTTCGGTTTTTTCACTATGGCAAACTACCTGCAATGTTATGGTACATATAACATTTTGCATTTTCTATTGGTCCATCTTGAAAAGGCAAAGCAGAGAAATAATGAGGTAATATAATTGAGCCTTTCTTAAGTAAATTGTTACGATTTCTTTTAGATTTGAAATTAATATTCCATACTTATCATCATTTGCCCCCGGATATTTGACGACTACATTTTGTGTACCGTCTTCTAGACATTCAAAGTCTGTTGATTCGTTTGGTTCCATTACAATAATGTCGCCTTTTTTGTATTCGACACCGTTCATCTTGACTTTGCCTTGCGTAATTACCGTAATTTCCGTTGCGATTTTATGGTAGTGTCTCCCCTCATAATCACCTTTGTTATAACTTTTTACGGCAACTTCAACATCGTTTGTTTTTATCAAAGTCGGCTCAAAGTTCCCTACAAACCAACCTTTTGTCATATCTTTCAATTTCGCTGTTTTCATCCTTTAGTCCTTTTTAATTGAGTGTTTGTTTCAGATTCTTCGGGCTCTTTGTCATTCAGAGCGTAGCGAAGAATCTTTAGCAATGAGCCCTCTGAATGACTTTTCTCTCCCCAAGGGGGCGAGGGGAGAGAATAATTACACCAACATTCCTTTTTTCAATTCAATATACTTATCCAAATCTTGCGGAGTGCCTGTTCCGTGCATTTGAGTTTTATCTATTGTGTAAATCCCAAATTTTTCGCCTTGTGCGATTGCATAATTATAAACAGGTGCAACATAAAATTCATTATTTACTCTGTCATTTCTTACAATCATGTCTATTGCGTTTTCGACAAAATCCCTGTCCTTATGGAAATAATAAATTCCGACCGTTGCATGTTCTGAGATGACTTCTTTTTCCCTAATCATTGTTATAAAGCCGCTTTCGTCTAACTTCGCATAAGACCATTTTTTGTCGTTATCTTCAAAACAAAGAAACCCTGTCAGTATTCGTACTAATAATTCATTCATAAAAAGTATTCCTAACCTCTCCTGTGTGCCAAATAGTTTTCATACATCTGATACGTTGAAAATGAAATATAATCCTTTTTCGGAATTTCATAAATTCCGATTTTGCGGTTATTTAATATCATTTCGTTGAATGTCGAACTTATGTAATACATTCCTTGAGTATTGACATCTTTTTCAATAACTGCGAATGCCGAATTTACAAAATCAGAACCTTTTTTGTAATAGCAGCAGCCTGTTGATGCAATATCTGAAATCGGGCGCTTTTCGCTCGTTTGAATTACATAACCGTTTTCATCAAGCAAAACGGAACTGTATTTTGGGTGAACAGCTTTTATTGTTACTATTCCACCGTCAAGTTTTCTTTTTCTAAAATCTTCTATTGCAGGTGCAATATCTGCTTTTATAAGTTGGTCGCCGTTTAAAATCAGCAATTCTTCCGAATTGTTTATGGTATCAATCGCAAATAATGCCGTGCAAACTGCCCCTTTGGTGTTCCCTGCTACTTCTATAATCTTGCATTTAGGACATAAAATTTTTAATGTGTCGCCTAAAAAATATTTTTCTTGATCTTTTTTGCGAATAATACAGGTGATTTTATCCCCGACATTTTCAAGAGCCTCAATGGTTCTTTGGATAATCGGTTTATTTTGGACTTCAATGAGGTATTTCGGATAAGAATAGCCTTTTTCTTCAAAATCTTCGGCGCTTCCAGCCATTAATATTAATATATTCATTATCTTACCCCTCCTGCCAATGCAACAGATTTTACTCCGCTTTCAATCTCATTTATTCTGTTTTTAATATTTTGGTATGTAACATCATCTACGGTTTCAACTTTTAAAAGGTTTGCTCCGCTGCCTAATGCCGCTTTGACACCGTTCGGATTATCTTCTACAACAAGGCATTCTTCAGGTTTATAGCCAAACCTTTTTATTGCGGTAACATAAATTTCAGGATCGGGTTTTGATTTTGTTACATCTTGATTTGACAATGTAAAATCCAAATACTTCTGCAAATCTGCTTTCTCCATCATCATATCAATGGTTACTCTGACTGAATTTGACGCAAGCGCCAGTCCGTAGCCCTCATTTTTTAATCTTGCAAGTGCATATTGATGATTAAATCTCGGCTTGCATTTCATATAAACATGTTCCATTGTATAAATCTGTTTCATGTGATTGATAAACTTGTGCAACCCTTTCGGTAATCCTTTTTCTATTGAAAGCATTTCTAATTTCTTTCTTGTCGGCAAACCATCAAAAGTAACAAGATGGTCATATCTTGAAATCTTATATCCGAACAATTCTAACGCTTGATTTAAAGCCTCATAATGCCAATCTTTAGCCTCAATCAAAACACCATCCATATCAAAAATAACTGCTTTTATCTTAGTCATTGAAAAACTCCTCTGCCTCTTGCGGATAATCCGTGCATACCATTATCCTTTTTAAGCTTTTGTACCTTTCCCAAACTTTTTTGTATTCTCTTTTATGTAAATCCGGTGAAACTATGCAAACCTCTTTGCCTTTATTTAAAATATCTTTGATTTCTTTTTCCCCGAACCAATCAGAATTAAAACTGTCAAGCCAAACACCTTTTGCCTTTTCAAACATAATAGGGTTAGGCACAATATCGCTAATTCCTGTAAACACTTTTAAACCTGTTTCAAGTTCTACAACCATATCGGGGATACTCATATCAAATGTAAAATAATTTGTGTAGTTGTATTTATTTAATAACCTTTTGATTTCCTCAGCCTGTCCGTCAGCTTTAATATTTAATGCTAATGGTAAATTCCTGCCGTCTGACAGTTGCAAAAGTTCTTCAAAAGTCATTTCGTCGCCTTTTGGCATATTGTGAGAAATGACAATAGTTCCTTTAATATCCCTTAAATCAGTTTCTATTCCGAAACCGTTATCAAAAGCTCTTTCAAATGCAGCTTTTGTATTTTTTTCATCTTCTTTTTTCCAATAACCTCTATGAGCCAGAATTTTCATTTCTTTATCCTTATGATTGTTTTTGTTGTTGTTCTTCTTTTAATACCTTTAGTATTTGCGGATATTTGTTTATCATTGTTTGTGCGGCATCTTCTAATGATATTCCGCTTTGTCCTTTCTTATTTATATTTTTCAAACTAAAAGCCTGAGCTTCTTCTATGAAATATAAATCTTCATCAAAGCCGCCTACTACTTGAATTTTTGTATGATTTAAAAGTGCCATGGCCCAGAAATATACATCATCATGTGTCGGGACAGTTTCTTTTATAATTTCGGTATTAGTAATATCTTTGTATAAACTGTGCGGCGGATACAGAACTCCGCTGCAACCCATTAGCTGATTCAGATAGCTTGCATTTGGCAAATGCTTATAGCCGTACTTCCTTGGTGAAACAGGCGAAATTTTGTTATCCTTAAATTCTAATTTGACAGAACGCCTTGTATAAATATTTTTTTGGTTGTTTAAATATGCCTTATATAAGGACTCAACAAGGTTCGGCAAATAATATGCATCATCATCTACGGTAATTATTATGTCGTTTGGATATTTCTGAAGCGAGGGTAATAACTTGGTATAAGATTTAATATTTTCTTCATAATATTCAATTTCTAAGCCAAACTTTTTTTGCCTTAAAAGATTTGACGGTAAATCTTTATCTCCATTCGGAAATTGGTTCTTTGTCAACCATAAAACGATTTTATCGGGTTTTAGTGTTTGTTCTAATAAAGTATCAATGGTTTCATGAACCATATTAATTCTTGCAGGAAAACTTGTCAGCGAAACAATGATTCCGGGGTTTCTTCCCGAATTTTTATCAATACCGGTGTTTTGCGCAGGTTTATAATGGAGTCTGCTTTTATGCCTCAGACTCAATCTTATCCCGCATAAACATATTTCATAATGAGAATCTAAATCTTTAAAAAAGAGCAAATTACTCATGTTCCCCCCTGTTTAGCTGCCGAATAACATTTTCAAAAATTACCGATACACTCAAAGTAAATCTATTGGTGTTGTATAAAGGAATGATTACGGATACTTCAGGCATTACAGGCACACTCCTTCTCTGAATCTGAAATTCATGTTCTCGTCTTCGTCTATGTATTTAAGCGTTACCTGCGGAGAGATTTGGTTAAAG
>ONOE01000007.1 GCA_900319365.1 uncultured bacterium
GAGTAAGTAGTATGTAACAAGTAGGGTGCGTTTGCACTCTGCACCGTTTAATTTGTGAGGTAAGGCGATTCTCCTGCCTTTCAGGCATCCTCCCCCCCCCAAGGGGGCGAGGAAATGGTAATTCACTTATAAACTTAATTACAATGTATTGAATATTCTGTCGCCGGCATCGCCCATTCCCGGTACGATATAACCCTTTTCATTCAAGTGGTCATCTACTGCCGCTGTTATTATTTCAATGTCGGGATAATGTTTTTGAATATTTTCAATCCCTACAGGCGCCGCAATTATACAAATACATTTGATATTTTCAACGGGTATTCCTTTATTTACGTACAATTCAACCGCCCCTAAAAGTGAATTTCCCGTTGCAAGCATAGGATCTGTTATATAAACATAAGTCTTTTGCGGGTTTTTAGTTTTCATCGGTACTTTATTATAGTACCAGATAGGTTTTAGGGTCTTTTCATCTCTGTACATTCCCAGATGTCTGATTGTTGCCTGCGGTAGAATATCGATTGCTTCATCTGTAAAAATCAATCCTGCACGCAATATCGGTGATATGATAATTTCAATATCAGGGTCAATTGTTTTCGTTGTGAACGTAGTTAATGGTGTTGTTATTTGTGTATCTACAAGCGGTAAATTTTTTGCAGCTTCATACAAAAGGCATCTTGTAATTTTTCTTGTAGCAATTCTAACCCCTTGGCTATCAGTATTTTTATCTCTCATTGTACACAAATTCAGCGTTACTACAGGGTTGTTAATTACTCTGATTTTGTCTTTATTTATTATCGGTTGTTCGTTACTCATCTTTTTTACCCCCAATATTAAGATTATCTCTGTCAATTTTCATTTTATTTAGTTTTTTCTTTAATTCCTGTCTTTGAATTATTATTTTATCAAGTTTTCTGTCTAAAATATCTATTGTGTCGTTTGCCTGCGCCGGTGCAACAACGTTTTGTTTCATTGTCTGAACGGTTTCAGGAGTATAGAGTTGTTTGCCCACATTGCCTATATTCGTAAAAATCTCGTCAAAATCCACAAACATAGTTTTAAACAGGCTCATAACTTTTCCGAGTCTTGTAGAATCTTTGGTTTCTATAATTTTATCGCTTTGTTTATTTTGGGGCGGATAAATTTCTAAAGCTTTGGAACCTCCGAGCCCCGAGCCTTCAACGGTTGCTATTGCGCCTGTAGGCAAAGTTAAATCTTTTTGGGTAATAATAAATTTTACATAAATATCTGATACGTCAGATGATATTATCTGTATTTTCGTAACATGACCTATTTGAATACCGAGAAATTTAACGGGCGAGCCGACAATCAAGCCGTCCGCATCTTGCATGAATATTTGATAATGCTTAAATTGTTTTTGCTTTTGATAGTTATGATATCTTATACCAAAGACGCACAGAGCAATAATAAGTAGCCAAACAATAAGTTCTATCCATGCATATACTCGTATATTATCTATTTTCTTCATATCTTTTATTATACATAAAATAAGACCAAATAAAAATTAAAAAACAATTTTAAACAATTGATTGTCTTAATCTTGAAGAATTGCTTTCGTTAAGGATATTTTTAAGTTTCATCAAACTTTGTGCATGCAGTTGGCAAACTCTGGATTCTGACATATTCAAGGTATCGCCGATTTCTTTCATGGTCATATTTTCCTGATAATACAAAACCATTAAAACTCTTTCTCGTTCGGGTAATCTCATAAGAGCCCTCTGCAATTCATTTTTAACATTCTTCTCCTCCGCAATTTCGTGCGGATTAAGTTTGTCCGCATCTTCAATTGTGTCTATAATTTCCATGCTGTCATCGGATGATCCTCGTTTATCATAAATTGATGTAATAGTAACATCTTCTGACATAATTTGACTTACTTTAGAGGGTTCCATATCCATATATGATGCAATTTCATTTGTGGTGGGAACTCTGCCTAATTCTTGTTTAAGCGTTTCTATAGCTTTTTTTACTTCTTTAATTTTCTTTCTTACACTTCTTGGCAAAAAGTCTTGAGAACGCACTTTATCAAGTATTGAACCTCTTATTCTTATAAGGGCGTATGTTTCAAATCTGGAATTTCTTTGCGGCGAAAATCTTTCTATCGCATTAATAAGTCCTTCTACCCCGTATCCTGCGATATCTTCAATTGATATTGTTGCGGGAAGTGATACTTTTACACGTCCGACAACATATCTGACAAGATAAATGTACTGAACAATCAATTGATCTCTTGTTTTTTTATCTGTTTTATCAGCAAGATACTTTTCCCAGAGCGCAGTAAGTTCCGCCTCGGATAATCTTTTTATGCTGTTGTATGAGGAAAAATTAAAAGTGCCTTCCATTAACCTTTATTCCTTTTTACATTATTATTTTATAATATTGATTTTTTTTAACATCATTTAAAAAGATGAATGTATAAAAATTTATTAAAGCCGTTAATATTAAAAATTTACTAAAGTTCCGTATAAGTTATCTACAGGCGATATTAAAGGGAATATAAAAATGATTTATAAAAGATTAAATCCTATAAATAACGGATATATAAAATCGTTATTTCTTTTAAAATAATAATATGGAATATTACGCATCATTAGAAAACGAGGATAAAGCGCTAAAAGCTGTCGGTTTGGAACTTATGTTTTTAACACCCGAAAAATGTAATTCCGAATACGGAATTACTGCGGTTGAATTGTCCAAACGTGTAAATCTTCCGCTTGATGTAGTAAAAAAGAAACTCGCAATATTAAAAGATAAAAATATTGCTATTGTAAAAGGTATAAACCCCAAATATTGGAGCTTTGATCAGTATAATTTCCAAAGATTACCCGAAGACGATGATATATTCCTGCTTTTATGCAGTTTTGATGATGTGGATTTTGACAAATTCTTTTCTTATTAAAACTAAAAAAAGCCTGTATTTTTAGATAATAGTATGCTATGATAAATATGTTATCAGAAAAGGAGCCTATATGCCGAAGTCCGCAAACCAATTTCTTAAACCTTTGACACAAAAAGTCAATTCTGACGGTAATATTGAAATCGGCGGATGTGATTTGGTTTCTCTTGCCGAAAAATTCGGCACCCCTTTGTATGTGTTGGACGAAAAAACAATTCGTGCAATATGTAATGATTATAAAAATGCGTTTGCATCTTATCCGAATACAACTATAATGTTTGCTTCAAAAGCGCTTTGTACTCAGGCTGTTACCGCTGTTATGGACAGCGAGGATGTCGGCTTTGATACGGTGTCGGGCGGCGAAATTTATACCGTGTATAAATCGAGCGTTGATATGAAAAAAGTTCTTTTTAACGGCAATAACAAGTCGTTTGATGAACTTAATCTTGCGCTTGATTTAGGTGTAGGCAGAATTTCGGTTGATAATTTTTACGAACTTGCTTTGCTTAGCACAATTGCGCAATCCAAAAATAAAACGGTCGATATTCTTTTAAGAATTACTCCGGGGATTGAATGTCATACGCATGAATACATTCAAACAGGGCATCTTGATTCAAAATTCGGATTTGATTTAACTCAAATTGATGATGCGGTCGATTTGATATTGGGCGAATACACGAATTTGAAACTTCACGGGCTGCATGCTCATATAGGTTCTCAAATTTTTGAATCTGCCGTTTATATTGATGAAATTGATATTTTATGCAAAGAAATTGCAAGGCTTGATGAAAAATTTAATTTAAAACTTGATGAAATTAATATCGGCGGAGGTTTGGGTGTAAAATATACATCTGACGATACACCGTTATCGATTTATGATGTCGGGAAAATGATTACAGACAGATTGAATACTTCCGTAAAAAAATACAATATTGCGCCTCCTGCGCTGTTTTTAGAACCGGGGAGAAGTATGATTTCCATGGCGGGAGTTACTCTTTATACCGTAGGAAGTTCAAAACAGGTTCCGCACGGCAGAAAATATGTTGCAGTTGACGGCGGTATGGCAGATAACCCTAGACCGAGTCTTTATCAGGCAAAATATTGCGCCGAGGTTGCAAATAAAAAAGACGAAACACAAAATGAAAAAGTTACGATTTGCGGGAGATACTGCGAATCCGGTGATGTTTTGATTGAGGAAATCGAATTGCCGTCATTAAATGAAGGTGATATTTTATGCGTTTACAATACGGGGGCTTACAATTATTCTATGGCATCAAATTATAACCGTGTAGAAAAGCCCGCAATGGTTTTGCTTAACGATGGCGAGGCTGACGAGATTGTAGTGCGTGAAACTTTAGAAGATTTAATTCGAAACGATGTAATTCCGGATAGGTTGAAAAAATAATGGAAAGTATATTACAAGGATTGCAAAATTTAATAGTTGACTGGCATGCGCTTATTATTGATGCATTTAGCTGGAAAGATGTATTTGAAGTATTGATTATCGTGTCGATACTTATGTTTCTTTATCAGAAATTTATTAAAAATACTCAATCCGAAAAGTTTGTTAAAGGGGCGTTTGTTCTTGTATTTATCTGGATTTTGAGTGAAATCTTAATTGCGGTTGATTTAAAAATCCTCGGGGTATTTTTGCGCTCTGTCGTATTGTTTGTATCTTTGAGTTTAATCGTAATATTCCAGCCAGAATTAAGAAAACTTCTCGGGTATCTCGGGCAGGTAGGATTTATTAATAAATTATTGTCGGGCAACAAAAACAGTAAAAATAACAAATCTATTGATGTTATTAAAGAGGTTGTCGAGGCTGTTAAATATTTGTCAAAAACTCATACGGGTGCTTTGATTGTATTTCAAAATGATTTAAGTAATACCTATAAAGATGTCGGAACTATTTTGAATGCTGATGTTTCGACCGAATTAATTTTGACGATTTTCCATGTTAATACCCCTTTGCATGACGGGGCAATAGTTATAAGCGGTTCAAAAATAATTTCGGCAGGGGTGCTTTTACCTTTAACTGAAGATCCTAAATTAAGTTGGAAATACGGAACACGCCACAGAGCAGCTATCGGAATGAGCGAAAATTCAAATGCCGCATGTCTTGTTGTTTCTGAAGAAACGGGAGATGTTTCGATAACAATGGACGGAACATTGAAAAAATATGATGATATTCCGACCCTCAAAGCGGATTTGGAAAATATTTTAGGGTATAAAAATAACGATAATGAAGATAAAAATCATATCTTCAGCTTGGAAAAACTTTTATCCAAGAACAAAAAAGATGAGAAATAATATAAACGGGAACCCCCTGATAAAAGTGTGGAAGATGTCGTATTTCTTCGGTTTTTAAAAGAGGGTTCAAACTTGTTTATATTAAATTTTTTATATCTTATTTCTTATCTTGAGTGTAATCCGTGCCTCCGACTATTCTCAATCTGAGGTGTCTGTTTTCACCTTCTCCTACGGAAGTTGAGTCAAGATTATGCTGCTGTGCAAGTTCGTGCTGCAATTTTCTGATCTGTTGGCTTTGAGGTTTTAATTCGATATCTCTTTTTGTACCTGCAAGAATTTGATCAATTGCGGCTTTTGTTTCATCAAGCGCTTTTTCCGTTACGTCATAGAATGTTTGTTTTTCGTTCAATTCCGTAATATCAAGAGCCTGCTTGATTACTTTTTGAATTTGCGCCATTGAATTTGTTTTTACATAGAATATTTGCAATCTGTCTTTTTCTGCCGTACTGAGAACTTTAGCTCCGCCTTTGACGAAGTTTTTATGAGCAATTACGATATCAGCATCATCAATGTTTCTTGTAATTTCCGCATTCAAATCAAGTCTTTCAATGACTTTTTCTGCGATGCTTCTTGATACCGCATAAAGATAGATTTTTTTGTAAGGTTTTACATCTTCAACATATTTTTGCCTTGAGAATGAGAATTTAAGGCTTTCGGGGTGCTCAATGGTATCGTCGAGTTTGTTTATTTTATCGATAACATTCGGAACTCTCTGCGGAACCGGTGTGGCAGACGGAATGTTGAAATCATAAACCTTGTCGATTTTTCTAATTTCGGGTTTAATCGGCCATCCTCTTAAGATATAATCGACTGCTTCTGCCGTATCTTTGTATATTGCCAGAGTGTTTCTGTCTAAGATTTCTATAACGATGTCAAAAGTCGGTTGTTTTTCTCTTTCAAGAACGGTTTTTTGAGAAGCCCTTCTTTTTGCTTCATCATCACCTAAAGTTACAGATTGAATGCCGCCGACCAAATCCGATAATGTCGGGTTTTTGATAAGGTTTTCAAGAGTGTTGCCGTGAGCCGTTGCAATAAGCATTACGCCTCGTTCTGCAATTGTACGTGCTGCCTGTGCTTCTTCTTCCGTTCCGATTTCATCAACTATGATGACTTCGGGGGTGTGGTTTTCTACAGCTTCAATCATTACATCTTTTTGAAATTCGGGTTGGCGAACCTGCATTCTTCTGGCATGTCCTACGGCAGGATGCGGAATGTCGCCATCTCCTGCGATCTCGTTTGATGTATCAACTATAACAACACGTTTATGAAGTTCGTCTGCAACAAGCCGTGAAATTTCTCTTAATTTTGTGGTCTTACCTACTCCCGGTCTGCCAAGAAATAAAATACTTTTATTTTGCATACATAAATCTTTGATGCAAGCTATTGTTCCCGTCACTACTCTGCCGATACGGCATGTCAATCCTACAATTTTACCCTGTCTGTTTCTGATGGCGCTTATTCTATGTAATGTACCCGCTATGCCTGATCTGTTGTCTGATGTAAATTCGGGGATTCTTGATGTGATATGCTCAATATCTTCATCTGTTACGGGCGGAGTATCAAGGTAGTCAATATGCCCGTCAGAATACCTTATTTCAGGAACTCTGCCTAAATCCAGTACAAATTCAATAGCATCGTCAAGCATTTGAGGAGAAACTTTTTGATTTACCTTTGCGGGTAAAATCTCCAACAATTTTTCAATATCATTTTCGGATTTCAGGTTGCTCATAATTTCGCCACCTCTCTTTGTAAGATTATATCAAATTATTTTATGGGGATCTTTAAGCAGTTTAAAAATTGATATATCTTCTATATATATTATACCATGTATTACGGCAAATTTTTAGTCTGAATTGAGAAAAATTAATAAAAACTTAATAAAACTTAATAATCAAAAACAGCCTCAAAACGTGTAAAATCAACACTTTTAATTTTCAAAAATAGAAAAATTATAATTCGTTGGTTCAAAATTTATATTCAAAAAATAATCAAAATTTTGCGTGTTACATTTAGAAATACAAAGAATTTTTTGTAAAGATATATTAATTAAACCAACTCTTCATCTGTTATATAACGAGGACGTCCTTTTACTTCGTTGTAAATTTGACCGACGTATTCGCCTATTACCCCGAGGCAAAATATCTGAATCCCGCCGACAAAACCGACAAGCGAAATCATTGTGGTAACGCCGTGCAACACATTGTGAAAAATGATTTTTTTAAGGATTGCTTCCAATGCTACGCAAAATGCAAATAATGCCATTATAAGCCCGACGCATGAAACTATTCGCAAAGGTACAATACTGAATGATGTTATACCGTTTAGGGCAAGTCCCATAAGAGAAAAGAAGTTAAATTTTGATTTTCCCGCAAATCTCGGTTTAACATCAAATGCTACAGTCGTGGTTTTTAACCCTGTTTCGTGGAAAAATCCTCTTAAAAACAGCGCTTTTTCGGGGTACATTTCCATTATGTCGAGCGCTTTTTTATCGACAAGTCTGAAATCGGAATGGTTCAGAGGAATTTTTACTCCGAAAATATTCATTGTTTTATAAAATAAATATGCGGAAGTCTTTTTTAAAAACGAATCTGTTTTTCTGTTTTTTCTTACCCCTAAAACAACCTCATACCCTTGGTTGTATTTATCTAAGAAAGCTTCTATCGCATTGATATCCTGCTGCAAATCGGCATCAATTGATACAACGCAATCGCAGCCGAGTCTTCTTACGCTTTCAAGTCCTGCAATCAATGCTTTCTGGTTTCCGTAATTTTTAATGAATTTCTGCCCTTTAATTTCTTGCGGGTTTTTAGAGTGGTAGGCTTCGATGATATTCCAGCTTTTGTCTTTTGAACCGTCATCAACAAAATATAAGTAACTGTCTTTTGAAATCTTATTTTTATTCGTCAATTTTTTCAGATAATCAGATAAGGTTTCTATGGTCGATTTAAGACAGGATTCTTCATTGAAACACGGTATGATTATGGCAAGTTTAGGAATTTGCATTAGCCCTCTCTTTCTATTATTATTATCATTATAGGATTCAAAAAAACAATATGCAAGGAAATGGGTTATGATTGATAAGAAATTTATATTAAATGCTGATGATTTCGGGCTGGGGTTTGCGCAAAATCAAGCAGTATTGGAAGGGTATGTAAACGGCTTTTTATCAAGCGCAAGTTTATGTGCAAACGGTGATGCTTTTGATAATGCGGTAAATGATGTATTGCCTGATTGTCCTAATTTAAGTGTTGGTGTTCATTTAAATATAATGGAAGGAAAATCCTTAACGGGTGCGAAATCTCTTACCGATAGCGACGGGAATTTTAACAAAAGTTATTTGTATTACCTTTGGAAAAGAAACGATGTTGAAGTATTAGACGATATAAAAGAAGAATTTATCGCACAGGTAGAGAGGATTTTGGAGCATACAAAGGTTTCTCATATAGATTCACATGTGCATGTTCATGCTATCCCTTCAATTTTTGAAATCGTTTGCAAGATTGCGCATAAATACGAAATCCCTTATATAAGAACGCAGCATGAAGAATTGTATTTTGTCCCGAAATTTGAAAAGCATTTAAATCTCCAATTCCCGATGAATTTACTAAAAGTTGCGCTCTTAAATTACTTTACAAAGTCTAACAAAGAAACGGCTGATGTTTACGATTTAAAAACCAATGATTTTCTGTTAGGGGTCGGATATTCGGGGCTGATGGATTCTCAAACCGTTGAATACGGCTTGAGAGCTATTGAAGAAGAATCATTAACCGAAGCTTTAATTCACCCCAGAAAATACGATTCGAATTTAAAAGATTCTCATACCAAAGAGTTTTCAATTACTCAAAATATGAAACTGAAAGAATGTATTGAAAAACTTGGTTTTGAACTTACAAATTTTAACGATTTAAAATGAAGAAAAAGATATTTACAATCATATTTTTAATAATTGTTACGGGGGTATTTGCCTTATGGGTAACAAATTTCAACAACGGTCATAATGTTTTGGAAGTTATTGAGGCCGATAAAGTCAAAATAGATTTAAATAATAACGGCACGGCTGATAACGATGAAACAGTATGTATTGCGGGGCTTGAAAGTTTTAAACTTAATTCTGACGATAAGTTTTTAAATAAATATGCCAAAGAATTTAAACTTTCTAAAATTGATATGATTGATATGGGTTATCTTGCAAGGGAATTTGCAATAAAAACTCTTTTGTATAAAAAAGTTCATGTTGATTTAACGGGGAAAGAAAATATAAATTGCCGTTTTGCATCAATTAGTATTGACGGTATGCCGTATGCGGATTTACTTCTTAAAAGCGGATTCGGGATAAAAAACGGTAAAATCGGAAACCCGTCAAAATATAAACAGCAGTTGAAGTATTCCAAAAAATTAAACCTTGTGATACTCAATCACCATTCAAATATTTACCATAAACTTGATTGCAAATACGGAAATCTTGCCCATGACAAAATTATTATTCCTTTAAAACAGCTGCCGCAGAATGTAAGACCTTGCAGGTATTGCCATAATTTATTAAAGAAATTCAAAAAACATAAACGTAAATCAAAAAACAATTTTGACTATGTCCTTAACGTTGCACCGCCTGTGCTTGTGGTGTCGGAGGGAAATATTGCTTTATATAAATTTGATTACGCTAAAAATCTCAAACCGAATTCGTATTGCGCAAATAATGTTTGCAGACTGATTGTAAACGAAATAAACAAGGCCGAAAAGTCAATCGATATTGCTATATACGGGTATGAAGATATTCCTTTGTTTACCCAAAGTTTAAGAAAAGCAAAAGCAAGAGGGGTAAAAATAAGATTTATTTATGACGGCGGGGCAAATACTTTTTATCAGGGAAATCATATAATTTCGGTTTTGTCTGATGAGGTTTCAAGTGATGAGAAATCTTCCCAATCGTCTAAACTTATGCATAACAAATTTATAATTATAGATGATCAAAAAGTCATCACAGGTTCAATGAATTACTCAAGAACAGGCATGAGCGGATATGATGCAAATGATGTTGTAATTATTAATTCAAAAGATGTTGCAAATTTGTACACATCTGAATTTGAACAAATGCTTAGCGGCAAATACCATAACGCCAAAGAAAAACATTCGGGCTCAAACAGATTTCTAATCGGCAACAGCATTTTGGAAGTTTATTTTTCTCCGCAGGACAATGCGGCATCAAGGGTTGTCGAACTTATAAACGGCGCTAAAAAATATGTTTATGTCCCAACATTTTTAATTACTCATAAATATATTGCTCAAGCTTTAATCAATGCGCACAGACATGGGGTTGACGTAAAAGTGATAATTGATGCAAACAGCGTTAATACAAGAAATTCAAAACATAAACTCCTGCGCTCAAACGGTATTCCTTTAAAAGCGGAAAATTATGCGGGTAAATTGCATTCAAAAAGTATTGTAATTGATGATAAATATTTGATAATCGGTTCAATGAATTTTTCAAACAGCGGGGAAAATAAGAATGATGAAAATATGCTGGTTTTGACAAATCCTGATTTTGCAAGGAATTATCGCAATTTCTTTTTATACCTTTGGAAAATTATTCCTGACAGATATTTAAAATCCGCTCCGAGAGCAGAAAGTATTTATTCTATCGGGTCATGCTCTGATGGAGTCGATAATAATTTTGACGGCAAAATTGATTCTCAAGATGCAGGTTGCAAACCAAAATCCCGCAGATAGGTTTTTGAAATACCCTTGGGTGCTGTGCCGACTGAAATCTTATTCGTATCTCAATGCTTCAATCGGATTGAGACGTGATGCCTTGTATGCGGGGTAATACCCGAAACCTATTCCGATTGCTGCCGAAAATCCGAGCGATAACAATACTGACGAAAGCGTTATGGCAATATTCATCCCCGCAAAGTGATGCATCAGGTACGCTCCGAGTATTCCGACAAATACCCCGATAAGTCCGCCTGCCATTGAAAGAATAAATGATTCAATTAAAAATTGTATTCTTATATCTGATGCTTTAGCTCCGATTGCCATTCTGATACCGATTTCTTTTGTACGTTCGGTAACTGATACCAACATAATATTCATAATTCCTATACCGCCGACAATCAAGGATACCCCTGCGATTGCGCCTAATAATAATGACATTGTTTTTGTTGTAGATTTTATTGATTCCTGCATTTCAGCAAGGTTTCTTATCTCAAAATCATCGTCCTGCTTTGTGCCGATATGGTGGCGTTTTCTGAGAATTTCCGTTATATCTTCCTGCGTAAGCGAAATAACTTCATCATTTTGAGCTTTAACGGTTATCATATTGACTGTTCCGGGGAAGTCCGTTCCGAAAACTTTTCTCTGGGCGGTCGTAATCGGGATAAATACAAGGTCGTCTTGATCCTGCCCCATTCCGCTTGAACCTTTGCTTTTCAAAAGCCCGACAACTTTAAACGGAATGTTGCCGATACGAATGGTTTTGCCTATCGGGTCAACATCGCCGAATAGTTCTGTTGAAACGGTCTGCCCGATTATGGCAACTTTTGTTCCGTTTTTTGTATCTTCGGGCAAAAATCCTCGTCCTTCGTCAATGTCATAATTTCTTATCATAAAATAAGACATTGAAGTTCCCGCAATTGAGGTTGACCAGTTTTGGTTGCCGTAAGTTACCTGTTGGGTTTCAGATGAATAAGGAGCAACGGCAAGCACCCCTCTTGCTTTTTGGTCTATTGCAACAGCATCTTTTAATGTCAGAGTCGGTTTTGTACCCATACCCATACGTACTCCGCCAGATTTCGCAGAGGCAGAATGTATCATTAACAGGTTGCTGCCCATTGCTTCCATTTCGGCGGCAATTTTTTTACTTGCGCCGTTTCCGACCGCAAGCATTATAATAACGGCGCTGACACCGATAATTATGCCAAGGCTTGTGAGCATTGAGCGCATCTTGTTTATTTTTAATGATGTTATTGACATTTTTAAGAGTGATTTATAATCAAGCATTTTTGTTTTTCCTTTTTATCTCGGGATAGCAATCCCGATTTACTGATATTTTAGGTTTATAAATTTATAAACTTTAAGTTTCTCTTGTTCTGTGTTTGAGCCATTCATTTTTTGGCATATCGGAAACTATCTTTCCGTCTTTGAATTTTACAACCCTTTGAGTGTATTCGGCAATATCAGGTTCATGCGTTACAAGAACAATCGTTTTGCCTAATTTTTCATTGAGTTTTACAAAAAATTGCATAACTTCAATACTCGTTTTTGTGTCAAGGTTTCCTGTCGGTTCATCGGCTAAGATTAACGGTGCATCGTTTACCAGAGCTCTTGCGATTGCAACTCTTTGCTGCTGACCTCCCGACATTTGGTTTGGCATGTGATCTTCTCTGTATTTCAAACCGACAATTTCCAATGCTTTTTTTGCACGCTTAATTCGTTCTTCTTCGGGAACTCCTTTATAAATCATCGGCAGACAGACATTATCCAATGCAGAGGTTCTTGAAATCAGGTTAAATCCCTGAAAAACAAACCCCATCTTTTCGCACCTGATTTTTGCAAGGCTGTCGGGGTCAAGATGAAGCATATCCTGTCCGTCAAGGTAATATTTGCCCGAATTTGGTTTATCAAGAGTGCCGAGCATATTCATAAATGTTGATTTCCCCGAACCTGATGTTCCCATAATTGCGACAAACTCCCCTTTTTTAACGTTTAACGATACATCGTCAAGCGCATTAAAAGATTCTTCGCCTGTTGAATATGTTTTTATCGCATGTTTTACTACTATTAAATCCATTTTTTGTTGTCCTGTTAAGTCTTTTTGTCAGATACTTGAATTTTGTATCAACATCGTTTATAATATAAACACAGAGTGACAGTTTCCTAAGCTGTCGGAATCTCTTTAGAGTTCTGAGCGGTTTTTACCTTTTATGGTGAGGACCGCTCTTTAATATGTATAAAATCAAGAAGATTATAATTAAAGTCAAATTGAGATTATCCATATTGCCCCCTTTCTAGTCGGGCATACGCCGAGTTCTGAATGTAAATGTGACGATGTCCTTTTTTGAAAGAAGATTCTTTTACTCTGTGTTGTAGCCTGTTTTAGGCTGCCATATTATCAATGTTCTTTATTGTTGGTTTTATTTTATCACGGATTTATGATACTTGTTTATATTCCTGTCTTTTCGTCCAGTTTGAAATATTCAATCATTTCATAAATTGAAGAAATTTCATTGAAAAATTCTTTGACCTTTTTACCATCGGTTAGTGAGGTGAAAAATGAACCAATTTCAAATACATCCTTGTTTGTGCTGATTGCAAATAAAATCCTTTTGTCAAAGAATGCACATTTGATTTTATTTGTTCCGAATGCTGTTTTGAGGTTATACAATCTGTCCATAAATGTTGGAGTTACAAGGTATCTTGCTTCAATTTGGTCTTGAGAAAAAACGGAGAACCTTTTATCGAATTTCAAATCTTCAAGATTTACCTTTTCAATTTTGCTTCGATCTGATAATATTTTAATTGCAGCGATAATAGCGGTTATTGCCAGACAAATACATCCCCCTAAAATTTCTCCTTTTGAAAACGGGTCGATACAATATAAAAGCAGTCCGGCAATAATAGCAAGCGGAGTTTTGTTCCGGATATTATAATCGCCTTTTGTCGTAATTATTGTATGAGCTTTAATTTCCTTATTTGACGGTACAAGAACTATTATTCCTTTAAATACTGTTACAAGTGTTTTTCTGCCTTTGTAATATGTTTCATAAAGCATTTCTGTTTCAAATACGTTAAACTTTACTCCGTTATATGTTCCTTGGAATGTATCATCAAATTTTAGTTTGTCAAAGTCTGCAAAAAGTTTGCTTTCGCTAAATATGTATGATGCGGTTCCTTTTTCTTTTCCGTAAACGTAGTCATTAATATCTTCAGATAAAAAAATGCCGTTAGAAACATCAAATTGAGAGTCTTCTCCCCAAACTATTCCGTTGTAGAGTTTTTTAAGTCGTCGCATACATTTTTCTTTAATTTTTGTTTTGAATTTTTTAGCAAAATTAATCGGCAGCCAAATCATTATAGCTATAATTAAAAATATAATTATAGGGAACAACATGCTAAAACCAAATAAAACAGATGATGAGCTCGTTGAAAATTTATACGTCAAATACGCAAGAATTATGCAGCTCAAAGCCATTATAATTTCGCAGAAAAATAATTTTTTCATGTTACTTAATCTGACTTTTTCCAGTTTTAATAAAACAGGATATATGTCTTTTAAATATAAGTCGTAAAATTCTTTTCTCAGATTGCGCATTGCAGTATTTTTTCGGTTTTCTTTGTTTTGCATTATATATAAATATCCCATTACTTTTGAGTTTAAACTTTATTTTTAAAACATTCCGGGAGGTCCGCCACGTCTTTTATTTGAATTTGTTGATGCGGCTTTTGACCCTTTGCCGCCTGTTGAACCGACAATAACTTTATCTCCGACACGAACTTTGTTTGATATGATTTCAACATGCGAATCATCGCTTGCGCCCTCTGTTACGGGGATTCTTACGGGCTGGTTGCCCTCAAGCAGCCAGATACCCTGCTGTTTATATTTTTTGCCGTTAGATTCGGGACTGTATTTTAGAGCAATAGAAGTCGTGCAAAGAACATTCTTTCTTCTGTTTGTAATGATTGAAACATTTGCCGTCATTCCGGGTTTCAGTTTTAAGTCTTTATTGTCAACGCTCACGATTACGGTATATGTAACGACATTTGATGTGGTGGTAGAATCAAGTCTTACCTGCGTTACTTTGCCGTAGAATGTTTGGTCGGGGTATCCGTCAAGACTGTATTCAACGTCTTGTCCTGTTTTTACGTTTCCTATGTCGGCTTCCGATACGTTCACTTCAATCTGCATCTTTGTTAAATCCTGTGCGATTGTGAATAGTTCGGGAGCTTGGAAACTTGCTGCAACGGGCTGTCCGACATCTATATCTCTTGAAATTATCGTTCCGTTTACGGGGGCTATGATTTTTGTATACCCTAAGTTTGCTTTTGCTGTTTTATAATTTGCTCTTGCCTGCGCAATTGATGCCTGCTGAGCTCCTATTGCGGCTTTTTTTGCAAGATAATCACTTTCTGCCTGATCAAGTTCGCTTCTTGCTATAAAATTTTTGCTGTACAAATTTTTGTACCTGTTATATGTTTTTTGAGCATAAACCATTTCAGCGTTGAGCTTTGCTAAAGTTGCCTCTGCATTAATAATTTGAGCTTCATTCTGCTCTAATTGGGATTGAAAAGTCGTTGGATCCATTTGAGCTAAAAGCTGCCCTTTTTTTACTTCGGAGTTGTAGTCTACATAAATTTCTTTCATCAATCCTGATACGGTTGAACCTACACTTACCGTGTTAACGGGATTGATTGTGCCTGATGCTTCAACAACCTGCGTAATGGTGCACCTTGTAAGAGGCTGGGTTTCATAACGGACACTCGTTTCATTTTTTATGGAAAATCCTATAACGCAAACAGCAACAACCGCAAGCGGTATTACTATTTTCTTTTTCTCGGTTAAAAATTTCAGTATTTTATTTTTTCTTTCCATTTGTTTTACCCTCTAATGTTTTGGTAACTCTTTGCGGCAGAGCAATCACGCTTTCTAAAGCTGCACGTGCAACATTATAATTATAAATAGTATTTATGTAAGATTGTTGAGCGTTGTTGTAATTAACTTTTGCGTCCTGCAATTCTATGTAGTCGCCAAGTCCTACATAGTATCTTCCTTCTGCAAGTTCGTAATTCTCCTTTGTCTGGCGAACTTTTACCCCTTGCAAAGGAATTTGTTTCTCTAATTGTATCATATTAATATATGCATTTTGAACCTGAAAGAATATATCTTTATCAAGTTGGTCATAAGCGGTTTGTGCGATGTCTATTTGATATTTGCCTGCATCAATCTGATTTTTTTGCGCCATTATGTTTAATGAACTTGAAAGATTTACACCTGCTATGATGGTGTTAGCCGTCGGATTGTGGCTCGTATCTCTCAGAGTATAGCCTGCATTTGCCGATACTGAGGGGTAGTAATTTCTTTTAATGTAGAGTAAATTTTCTTTTAGAGCATCAACTGTTAATCCGTAAGCTTTTAAGTCGGCACGGTGTTTTTTTGCTATTTTTAAACATTCGTCAAACGAATACGGGAATTTTTCGGTTTTATAATTTGTTAAAACTTCGGTTTGAGAAACGGTCGTTGTGAATTTCGCATCAGATACCTGTTTAGGTAATTCGTTTGTTTCTTTGCTTGAAGTTTTGCCGAAATGCGATAAATCCATCGGGGCAACGCTATCGCTAATCATAAAGCCTTCGGGGGCTTTGATTTCATAATTCGGAGCATCTATAAGATACATTGCGTTGTTTAAATTGACAAGAGATTTTTGGTATGTATTTTCGGATTGTACAAGCCCGATTTTAGAATCGCTAAGGGTTACTTCCGCATTGACCAGATCGATTTTGGATTTTAACCCTTCGTCATAGTAGGCCTTAGTTCTTAAATAGTTGCGCTCGTTTATGTCAACGTAGGACTGATTTATCAAAACGCTTGCTCGGGCAGCCAGAACCTGATAATATTTTTGTTTAACGTCAAAAGTTACCTCACGAACAGCATTGTAAAAATTATATTCGTCTGCTATTTGGTAGAATTTTTCCATTTTAATTCTTGCGTATGTTTTGCCGAAATCAAATAACAGCATGTTTAGTGTAGCGTTCAGGTTGTAGGCATTTGTATCGGCGCTGAATCTGCTTTGGTGGTTGTTTGTAAAGTTATATCCCGCACCTACGCCGATTGTGGGGAAAAACTCGGATCTTGCCAAATTTACGCTTGTTTTTGAAACTAAGTAATTATATTGCGCAGTTTTAATTGAGGGGCTGTTATTCAGGGCAAGCGCAATACAGTCGTTCAACTCCAGAACGGAACCTTTTTTAACCCTTATAACGGGAGCTTCCGTTTGTTGAATTTTTTCTGTTCCGTCGCCTGCTTCAATCGCATTAGCGGGCAGGACAAGCAATGATGATATTAAAATTACGGTTAATACTAACCTTTTTCTTATTTCCAATTGAGTCTTTTAACCTATACCGGCTATTACATATATATAACGATTAAAACATTATTTTGTTCATTTGTCGTCCTACAAAGAATGTAAAAAACAAAAAGGAGTAAAAAAATAAGAATAAACTCTTGAAATATTTTTTTTTGCATGTATTATAGAATAGTACCAGCCTCATGCGGGGGTAATTCAGTGGTAGAATGCTTCCTTGCCAAGGAAGATGTCGCGAGTTCGAGTCTCGTCTCCCGCTCCATAAAAGACAGATAGATTTTTCTATCTGTCTTTTATTTTTATGGGGATATTGACGAGAACTCGATTTTCGAGTTTGAGCGGGGTGCGAGCAGAGGGCGGTATATTTTTATGCCCGTTTTGGGGTTGGAAGTTTTTTAAAAGTTGTTAATACCTATCTGGGACTTTTGAATGGGAAATAAATAAAAAATTTCAAACACACAGCCTAACAGAGGCTGTTTTTGTATATAGAGATTTACGTCCGAATTCTTGCACTTTTGTCCCTTTTTTTGCACAAAATTGCACTAAATTCTAAAAAGACACTATTGCAATTCGGTAAAAGCCCAACACAATTTATATTTACCCCCGGTGCAAAAATGTGCAATTTAGTGCAATTTAATTTTCTCTCACAAACTGATATGTGTCGAATTATCTCTGAGACTGCGATACAGGACTTGACTTTCCCTGAGACAAGAGTGATGAATGTGTCAGTAAGGATTTTTAATATGACTGAAACACTTGATACAATTAAATTCACACCGGAAAAGTCAAAGCAAATCGCACTTGCTAGGCTTGATTTAATCCACAAATGGCTTGAGTTTAGGCGAAAGACAAACAACAAACTCCAAGCTGATTATGATTTTGTGAATTTACAAAACGCATCAAACTCGCATCTATTCCAAGTTATAGGTAAAATTTCTCGTGGCTCTTTACATCGCTGGCACGCCATGCTTGGCGGAACTGACGATTATCAAAAGCTACTACCACAGTATAAATACGCTAGCGTCAATGACTATCGCACTTGTCTTACTGACGAAGAAATTAAAATATTTATGGGGTTGCTTTTACACCCAAACCGAATTTCAATAGGAAAAGCGACTGCGCTTACTAAATACAAACTGCGTGAGCAAGGACAAAGCTTTATCCCTGCAGATATCACGTTTCGGCGTTACGCAATGTGGTTCAAGAACAACAATTACGACCAATGGTCTCAAATTTATTTTTTAGATAATGGAGATAGTTTAGGCACTATTTTTGAAGATTTTAAGAGGAATACAAATTTATCAAATGACCTGTATAAAAATAAAGAAAAACAAAAGCTATTTGAAGAAAACATAAATTCTGTATACGATAAAATTAATAATTTTACAGTAAGAGAAACAAAAAATAGTAATATAATAAATTTACCATCTAAAAAATATATTAATGAATTAGTTAATTTTGAAAAACATCAAGAATTATTATATGAAAAGGTTCGAAATGAATTAACAATATTAGTTGAAAAAAACTCCGAAATTGTTGTAGATGATTCAACTCAAATATTGAAAAGATTATTAAGACTAATTCAAATAGCATCCAATCCTAAATTGGTAGATGAATCATATACAAATATAACCAATAAAGAAAAAAAATTAAATGAATTAGTTGGAACAATTATCAATAATCAAGAAAAATGTATTATATGGTCGAATTTTATTGAAAATGTCGATTATTTTACAAAAAAATATGCTGAATACAAAGCAGTTAAAATTCATGGGAAAATGACAATAGAAGATAGGAATCGTTCAGTTGAAAAATTTAAAAAAGATGATTATAAAATCTTAATAGCTACACCTCAAGCAGCAAAAGAGGGATTAACATTAACAATGGCAAATCATGTCATTTTTTATGACAGAGGCTTTAGTTTAGATGATTATTTGCAAGCACAAGACCGTATTCATAGAATTTCACAGAAAAAAACTTGTTATGTCTATAATATAATGATAGAAAATAGTATTGACACTTGGGTTGATACATTATTAGATGCTAAAAAAGCATCTGCGGCATTAGCCCAAGGAGATATTACTATTGAAGAGTACCAAAATATATCCAATTATAGTTTTGGTAAGATTATAAAAAGTATTTTAAAAATGGAATAGAAAGGGGTAAATACATGGAAAATTCTATAGTGATTGGTAAACAAGAATATCCTATTAAAGAAAAATACATTAACCAAAAGGATTTAAAATTTTATGCTGAAAATCCCCGTATTTACTCCATCTTAAATAATGTATCTGCAAATCCTTCACAAGAAGAGATTGAAGATACTTTAACAGAAATGGAACATGTTAAACAATTGGTAGTTGCAATCAAAGCTAATGATGGTTTAATTGATCCATTAATTGTTAAAGATAATGACATGACGGTACTAGAGGGGAATAGTCGTTTAGCAGCATATAGAATATTGGCAAAATCTAATCCTGTTAAATGGGCAAATGTAAAATGTAGAGTCCTTCCTCATGAAATTTCAGATAAAGCAATATTCACTCTGTTAGGTCAATATCACATAATTGGGAGAAAAGACTGGAACCCTTATGAACAAGCTGGATATTTATATCGAAGAGTTAAATCTACAAATGTAGATATTGATATTATTGCTAAAGAACTTGGGTTAAGCTTACCTACAGCAAAATCATACTATAGAAATTATGAATTTATGCTAAGTAAAAATGATTTAAAATCGAGTCATTGGAGTCATTATGATGAGTATTTAAAAAATCAAAACATAAAAAAATATAGGGATACAAATGCTGATTTGGATGAAACAATTTCAGAGGCAATAAAAAATGACAAAATAGCAAAAGCCGTTGATATTAGAGATATTCTTGGGGGTATAGCTAAAGTAAATAGCAAAACTTCTAAAAAAATAATGGCTAAAGTTGCTGCGGGAGAAATAAGTATTTATGAAGGTTTTGAAAGAGTTGAAGATACTGGCAAAACTGGTCATGCATATCAAGCGCTCAAAAAATTTAGAGATAAGATATCAGAAAAAAGTTTTGAGAAAGATTTAGAAAAATCTGATATTGGAACGGTTAGATTTGAACTAAAGCGAATTCACCAAAAAATAGAAACTTTGCTAAAAAAATATGAAAATTAAACAATTTGGAGATTTAAATGATTTTGCAAGGGATTTAGCCATGACCAAAAATGGCAATGTTAAATACGAATTAGAAAAATTATTACATAGAGTCCAAAGTTTGTTAAAGAAGTATAAATAATCATTACAAATAAAAATTCATATAACTTTCATCAATAATATCCTGTTCGATGGCGATGTAGTAGAGGGTGATAGCGGAATATTAATGATTGAAAAATTTTTGCTATAACTTTTTCGTGATACTGTCTTACTCTTTTTATTTCTTCTGTTGAGTATTCTTTTTTTAATAATCTATCAAATGTCTTATCACATGGAAAATTTGCAGTTTTTATTTTATCTTTTTGCTTTGCGTAATTTAGTGTTTGCACCCAACAATCAATAATAGAAGGTGCGGAAGGTTTCATATAAAGAACTTTATAACACTCATAATATTCTGGTTTTACGCGATATTCCTCTTTTTTAAACCCTTTTTTTTAGATAAAAGTGCATCTTCACCGAATTGTTCATATTTAATCCTAGCTTTGCATACAGCAGAGTAGCTTGATTTTTTATCAGGATGTTTTTCGTTCCAATCCTGCAAAAACTCAATAATGGCAGAGTGTTTCATATATTTTGTTAGGTTTATCAATTCAAGATATTTATCTGCTTGTTTTCGAGCTGTAATTGAGGCTTTTGCGTATAATTCTGCATTGTTTTCAAGAACTGCAACGTCGTTAAAATCAGGATTGAGTTTGTTCAAGTAGTTTTCTTGAACAACTTCTGGGAGTGAATTTAACTGCACAAAATAAAGCTTTCTTTTGCCTTCAATTTTGTGTTTTGAAACGTATTCTCCACGTTTGCATTTACGGCGAACTGTCTCTTTAACCTCCTGCGTGAGTTCGCTTACTTCTTCAATTGTTAGCCAAATTTCATTGCTCATAAAATTAATTATATTTCTTCGAAAGAATATTCAAATAGGGCTAAAATTCAAGGTTGAAAAATTATTCCAAGATTTTAAATGCGTTTTTAAGTTATACAAAGAATACGGATAAAATACTTTGGAATAATCTTTCCAAAACAAAACTTAACAACTAAATCAAACTCAATTATGACAAGAGATTTTAAAAGAATTGTTCGTGCTAAAATTGATTTATAAAAAGAGGTGTTTATATGAAAAAAGTTTTGATATTATCAGGTAGCCCTAGAAAAGGCGGAAATTCAGATACACTTTGCGACGAGTTTATGAAAGGCGCTATTGAAGCCGGAAACGAGGTTGAAAAAATATTCGTTGCAGGGAAGAATATCGGCTATTGCAAAGGTTGCTATGCTTGCAAAGATACAGGAGTTTGCGTGATTAAAGACGATATGGCAGAAGTTTTGCAAAAAATGCTTGATGCTGATGTGATTGTGCTTTCAAGTCCTGTTTATTTTTATTCGATTTCTGCACAATTAAAAGCTGTTATCGATAGAACTGTTGCTCGTTGATTGGAGTTTAGGGATAAAGAATTTTATTATATTATGACTGCAGCAGAGGACGAAAAACATACAATGGATTGCACTTTAGAGTGTTTCAGGGGGCTCGCTGCATGCCTTGAAGGTTCAAAAGAAATGGGTGTAATCTACGCAAAAGGCGTTTACGAACGAGGCGAAATTAACGGCACTCCGTTCATTCAGCAAGCCTACGAAATGGGCAAAAGCATTTCATAATTGTTAAAAGATAAATTATGGCAGTTATAGAAGTTTTACAAGGTGATATTACAACACTAGAAGTTGATGCGATTGTTAATGCAGCAAATAGAAGTTTGCTTGGTGGTGGCGGAGTTGATGGTGCAATTCATCGAACAGCAGGACGAAGCTTACTAGATGAATGCAGGACCTTAAATGGTTGTGAAACAGGGCAGTCTAAAATCACAAAAGGTTATAATCTCCCTGCAAAGTATGTAATCCAAACTGTTGGACCAGTCTGGAGTGGTGGCAACAAACAAGAAAGAGAATTGTTGAAATCTTGCTACTATACAGCACTAGAGCTTGCAAGAGAAAATAATATCAAAACAATAGCTTTCCCTTCTATTTCTTGTGGTGTGTATCGATTTCCAATAGAAGAAGCCTGCCAAATCGCTATTAGTACAGTTAAAGAATATTTAAATAATTATGACGGCTTTGAAAAAGTGATTTTCATAAATCCGAGCAAAGATATTGTTGAGATTTACGAGAAAATTCTTACAAGTTATTAAAATATCCAGTTTAATTTCAAGCATTTTTTATCAGTTAGTTTTGAAATTCTTCCGACTTAATTTTATACAGTTTGAGAATTTCTCATTTTGCTGTCCCACTTTTCTCAAACTAACTGTCTATTTATAGTTGTCATGCTGAACTTGTTTCAGCATCTATCAACTGTATAAAATTCACGATGGTCGGATCCTGAAACGAGATGACACATTTGTTTGATTATTACGTTTTATCTGGTGCGAAACATCGTACCATACTTTTGTTATTGCTTGGTTTCACCCAACCTCATTTATACATTCTGTATGGTTGATTTAATTTCAAAATTATCAGCTTTAGGATTATATACTACATCCTGAAAAGTTATTTCCTTTGGAGTATTGTTTAAAATGACTTCATACTGTGAATTTGCTGATATTGCATCAAATCCGCCCTGAGTGCCTTTTTTTACTGTTACATTTTGAATGATTGGGGTACTGCTGTCTCCTGCCCTGCGACTAGCCCAGCTTGATGCCATTCCTCCGTCAAAAGATAATGACTTAAACCGTTTATCAATTATTTTAGCAGATTTTATTCTTTTTATTAATTCATTTATAAATTTCTCATCCCCGAATTTTGCCATCTGCATAGCATCAGCCAGTGTCAATGTCTTGCGAGAAGTTAAAAAATCATATAAATTTGTTTTAGGTTCAGAATCAAATTTTCCGTTATATGTTTTTACTTTCATATTTTTTGCTTTTTCTTTATTTTTTTCAAGCATAGCTCTGATTTGAGATTCAAAGTCTTTATCAATAGCAACAGAATCAAACATTCCGACAGTTTTTTCACCTCTATACAGTTTAACATCCGTACTTAAATGATGTTTTGACAAATCTTCACTCAGTTTTTTTACAGCCTGTTTATCCTGAATGAAAGAATCGCTATTTCTGACATACTCGCCCACACGGACACGGCTACCAATTTTATCATTCATCATTACCTGAATCTGTTCAGGTGTAATATTACTTAGCATTGAAGATGAAGGCATCATTCTGGAATCACATCCCCAGTTATATAATATTTCAACAACCCTATTATTGGTTGTTGTCATAAAATAATTATACAATTTAGGATTATTCTTTTTTAAAATAAGCATTTGGATATAATGATTAAAGCTCGGCTTTTCCCCGTCAAAGAGTTCGGTATGCTTTTTGAAAAATTTGTCAGTTTCTGCAAAAATCTTTTTAATTTCTTCTATTGGCATATTTTTTGCAATTTTAAAAGGAACATTTCCATAATGAGCCTTTAATAATCGTAAATTTACAACATTCCCTTTTTCTGTTCCTAACAATACAAAAGCTTCAGGAGCTTTCTTTCGGAAATCTTCAAAGAACTTATATGCCTCATATTCCGTGTCCACACCAGTTTTGACATTGCCCTTTGCGACATTTACTACAACATCGGGGCAATATTTTTCAACATAATCAGCATGCGTCATTTTTCTTATTTCCATTAATAAATCGTCTGCTTTTTTGTTAATTTCTTGCGAAACCTCTTTTGTAACTTTAACAAAAGTATCCCCGATCGTTTTCGGTGCGGCTTCTAATATAGGCTCTGAGACATGTGCTGATTTTGCAGTTCTTTGAATGACGGATTCAGCCCCTTTTACTCCGCCTGATAAACATTTTACGACAGATTTTACAGTATTTAATGAAATCATTTGTATTTTCCCCTTTTTAATTCCCCGTATATATATAAAGTATTTTTCAGACCCGAAATTGCCTTTTTGTTACTAATATTAACAAATTTAAAAATAAATTTTTTAGTGCTTAATATTATGTAAATCCTTACAATGAATGACTTTAAACGACTTCCCCAGATGTAAATTTTAAAATTAAATGTGAATTAATGTAACAAGTGATTCTATTTTGTGAAATTTTTATTATGAAAAAATTTTTTTATATTTGAGAGTATCTACATCCCAATATAAATTAATGCAACAAAACCTTATTTTCGCTCATGATTGAATTAACAAACAGAGAAAAAGAAGTTATGCATCTAATGTGCCGGGGATATTCAAATCCCGAAATTGCACAGATACTATGTATCACCATGTTTACGGCAAAAGCTCATGTATGTTCGATTTTAAAGAAGCTGAATGCAAAAAACAGAATCCTTGCCGTTGTAAAATACATTTGTTTAAAATACGGCATCGATACTTTGCTTGAAGAACTTCAACTAAATCCGCAATACGAAAATCGCAGCGAATTTTAGTAAATTTTAATCTGAATTTTTTGGAACTTTTTTGTGCGGCAAATGGCGCCAAACATTTGCCAAGCTTATTTTTGCCTAATCGTGTTAATTTCCGTATAAATAATATTAACAAATGTTAAAAGAAAATAGGTTTCTGAAATTTTGCAAAATTTTTAACCTTTATATATATGAAGATACATACCAAGGAGAGATTGTGATGGATGAAAGTATTACATCAATTGACGAATTAAAAAAAGCTCAGGCTGCCGCACAAGCGCAGGGAACTTCTATTACCAATTACAACGATTGGGAAAACATATTAGAGGATTTTGATGTTGCAGGGATTCAGTCAACAGGAACTTATGCAGGCGATGTAAAATTGCACAGTCAGATAATTAATCAGGTTCAAGATATGATTGAACAGGCGCAGGAAGAACAACAGGTTCAACAATTGCAGCCGAACAATGATGATTTGTCTAAGCTGGATAATAAAACTTCTCAAGACAGCGAACAAACCATAAAAGCCAACGTAGTAAATGCTACGAGCTCAACTATTATGGCGGATTATATGAAATATTATCATTTGTTGAGCTAAAAAGTTTATATCGTATTTTTTAATCTGTGCAAAACTCTTACACGATCAAACGGGTAGAATAAAAATACCGCACGCCCGACAAAACGATCTCTTTTCAGAGTTCCCCAGTAACGGCTGTCTTGCGAATTGCCACGGTTGTCGCCCATCATAAAGTATTCGTCTTTACCTAATTTAAACGGTCCGCATTTCATTACTCTATCGTCATATTTGAAGAATGATTCCATTTTTTTATCAGGGCAAAGCGGGTATTCATAGGCGCTTTGAATATATTTTTCTTTATATTTTTTGCCGTTTATATAAACATAAGCCGCACCGTCATCATCAAACTTAATTTCTATTGTTTCACCGGGAAGTCCGACAACACGTTTAATGTATGCAATATCTTTGCACATAATGCCTGTTAAGCGCTCAAGCAATGGTATAGGAGCTCTTGACAATTGTGTAGACGGCGGATACAAAACCATAATATCCCCTCTTTTAGGACCCGAGAAAAATCTTGAAAATCTTTCAACAACAATTCTGTCGCCTTCAACTAATGTCGGATGCATTGAGCCTGACGGTATCCAGCGAATTTCTGCTATAAAAAATCTTATTATAATTACCATAACGAGAACAAAAACAATTGTACTTATTGTTTCGCCCCAGCCCGTCTTTTCCCATTTATCATACTTCTGTTTGTATTCTTTAATTTTATCTAAAACTCTACTCATCTTTTAAAAGCTCCAAGAATTTGTTTAATGCGCTTTTATAATCGTTATCGGGCAAAATATCCAGATAACTCTGCGCTTTATCTATATAATTATTCAACAAATTCTCTGTTTTTTCAATACCGTCGGAATAATTCTCAACGCTTTGCGCAAAAATCACGGGCGCATTATAAATCCCGTCGTTAAGGTCGTTTCGTGTCGGTTTGTCGGTTTCATTTTCTTTTAAATTGTTCAAATCATCTCGTATTTGAAAAGCGATTCCCGTATTCAGGGCGAAACTCTTTGCGTTGTCTTTGGTGTTTTCATCAATGGTTTTGTCAAACACAATCGGCGCAAGTACGGCTGTTTCAAAAAGGTATGCCGTTTTATCTTTTGTCTTTTCGATATATTGCTCTATTGTGCCGATTTTAAAGCGGTTAAAGTTTTGAGTGATTTCGCCCGTGCACATTTTGCTTAAAGTTTTTGAAAAACTTTCCAGTAGTTCATTGTTATTTAATTTCACAAGAATGTTCATCGCAAGCGATAAAAGGTAATCCCCCGCAATTACGCCGATTTTATTCCCGAAAGTTTCGGAAACAGTTTCCAGTCCCCGTCGTGTTTTGCTTTCATCAATAATATCGTCATGAATTAACGAGGCGTTATGAACTATCTCTACTGCGCTTAATGCCGAAACTTGTTTTTCGGTTAAATCTTTCCCTAGTGCTTTAATAAATAAAACAGGCAAAACAAGCCTTATTCTTTTGGCGTGCGAATTTAAAAACAACAAAATTTTACCATTCAACGGTTCTGAAAGGTTTATCATTTTTGAAATATGTTTTTCGATAATGCCGATTTCAGGCGATACCAAATTCTTTATATCGGAATATTTTTTAGCAAAAGTCATTGTTGTTTTAATCTTTCTTCGGTGCGGGAGCAGGTTTTTTGTTATTATCTTTTTGTTGTAATTTTAAATAATTTACATTATCCCAGCTCAAATCAATGTATTTGATTTTTTCGTGAACTTCATGGATTTGCGGCAAAATTGTATAAATTCTCTTTATTCTGTCAAATACCGAGCTGTCCAAAACCCCGAGCCTTACGCTTGTTGTTTTAATTTTTACGTAAACGTCAAGAGGATTTCTCATATCAACGTAGCTGACTTTTTCTTTTGAATATGTTTCAACAGCTTTGGCTATCTTTTCTATAAATAAAACCCTGTCAACATTCCAATCTTTTTTGATATCGGAACTTTTTACAAGTATACACAAGGTCGAATTTGTATCAGCCAGATGCATATAATCCTTGCTTGTTACCATTATTTTATCCGTTGTAATAAAGGCTGCCGGTCGTTGTTTCAGGTCGGTTTTAATTATAGCCATAGGTATTCTTTCCCGCACGATTATTTTAATTCTCGGAGGAAAACCGAATCTTCTTACATAAAGCGTTTTTATAACCGGAATTTTGTATAATTCTTTTTTTATCGGTCGAACTGACATCATAAAAATCGGAATATGCTGAACTTTTATCTCCTTTAAGCTGTTATAAATAACGGAAGTCGGAACAATTTTGTTATTTATTATTTCAACCGTTTGAATGTCGGGAGATGTAAATGCATCTGATCTTAAATACCAGCCTTTGAGATTAACAAAGCAGTATATCGAAAAAATGAGCACAAAAAACAACACCATTCGCAAAAATGCTTTGAAGCGATTTAATCTTTTTGCCTGTTTTCGGATTTGTCTTTCTTTCTGCCTGATATAAACAGAATGCCGACCTTCTTCCTTGGCTTTTTTCATTTCCTGCGAATAAGATAAATTCTCATTATTCGGTTTTTCGTTTTCGTTTTCGGTCATTATTTATTTAATCCCGCACCGTTTAAAATAATTTGAACAAGTTCATCGTAGCTTATATCCATAACTTTGCATTGAGCAGGCAAATCACTTGTATCTGTCATCCCCGGAGATGTGTTAATCTCGATAACATAAGGGATTCCGTCATTGCCTATCATAAGGTCTACTCTTGAAACGCCTCTGCATCCTGCCGTTTCGTGAGCTTTAACAGAAATTTCTTTAACTTTTTGCGTTAATTCTTTGCTTAATCTTGCGGGTACGATAAATTCCGACATTCCTGCCGTATATTTTGCTTCGTAGTCGTACCATTCGTTTTTCGGACGAATTTCAAGAATTTCAGTTGCAAAGTTTTTGCCGTCTTTTTCAAGTACGCCGACTGTTACAAAAAATCCGTCGATAAATTCTTCTATCAAAACATCGTCATTATATTTGACGGCTTCTTCGTAAGCGGCTTTTAAATCTTCTCTTTTGTTTACTTTTGTCATTCCGAAACTTGAACCTTCGCAAACAGGCTTTGTAATTACGGGGAACTTCAGGTGTTTGGTTTTTTCTTCAAGGTTTTCGCCTTTTCTTACAAAAGCCGATTTTGCCATCGGAATATCAGGGCATGTTGAAAGAATCCTTTTTGTATATTCTTTGTTCATACAAATAGCGGAACTCATAACCCCGCAGCCTGTGTAAGGGATTTGAAGAATCTCAAGTATCCCCTGAATGCAGCCGTCCTCTCCGTATTTGCCGTGAAGTGCATTGTATGCATAATCGTATTTGCCCTCTTGTAATTTTTGAGCGATATTTTTATCAACTTCGACAAGTTCGGAATTTTTATACCCGAGTCTTTGCAAAGCGCCTAAACAATTTTTGCCTGAGCGTCTTGATACTGCCGCTTCAGATGACATTCCTCCGCAAAGGACTGCTATTTTTGCATTTAAATCTATTTTTTGGTCAATTTTTGCCATAATTTCATTTCCTCTCTACTTTTATTCCCGAGATATTTTATTTCGGGCTCAAGATTTATATTATACATTTCTCTTACTCTTAATTGCATTTCAGACATCAGTCTTAAAACGTCTGTTGAAGTTGCGCCGCCGACATTGACTATAAAGTTTGAATGATTGCGCCAAACTCTTGCGCCGCCTTCTAAAATTTCTTTTGCTCCTACGCTTTCTAAAAGTTTCCCTGCAGGGTTGCATGGAGGATTTTTAAATATGCTCCCGCAATTAGGCAGGGCAAGCGAGGGTTGGTGCTTTTTGCGGAACTCTAAATTCTGTTCCATTTGTGATTTGATGTCGTCAACATTTTTCTTTGTCAGTTCAAAATCAGCTTTTAATACTATCAAATTATCTTTTTCGCATCTTGAACTTCTGTATTCAAAACCCATTTGTTCTTTTTTTAATGTGATAAGCCCCATTTCCCTTGAATAACATTGAACCGAAATCAAATTGTCGCTTATACATTGACCGTTTGCCGAGGCGTTCATATAAACTTCCCCGCCGATACTTCCGGGAAAACCTATCATAAATTCTAAACCCGACAATCCTGATTTGCATACTTCTTGTGCTAATTTTGGACCTTTGACTCCGCATTCTGCGCTGACATTTGTCCCGTCAATGGTGATATTATTCATTTTTGAGGTTAAAATTACTGCTCCGCCATATCCGAAAGTCGAAACCAGAGTATCTGACAAATTGCCCAATACCGGGATATTCGGGTATTTTTGCAGCAAATGCACAAATTCATCAACGGTTGATGGGAAAAATACCTCGTCAATTTTTCCTCCGATTTTAAAAGTTGTATAATTCTTTATCTCAAAATCTTTTTCAATATTTTCTGTCATACTTCACATAATTATATTACAATTATGCAAAAGGGGCAATTTATCTTTATTCTTTAACACAAAAAACATTTGCCGTTGCATAGTCAGAACAATGTGAAATGCTTATTTTAATTTTTATATTCGGATATTTTTTTATTTTGCAAACAGGTTTGCCGTCAGGTTCATTTAAAGTTTCAATGTCGCTATAATAAATATCTTTTATCCCAAGTTCGCTCAATGCTTTTACAACAGCCTCTTTTGCACAATACCTGCCGCATAAATTGAGATAATATTTAGATTTTGAAAAGCAATATTCCAATTCTTTCGGAGTGAAAATTTTATCAAGCATATCCGAATCTTTGCTTGAATATCGTTTAAATCTTTCCGTTTTTTCTATGTCTGTTCCTATAGCAATATTTGCAAATTCCATAATTGCAATTATAAATAAAAAATAACAAAAAAGATACACATGAAAAAAGGACTTGATATTGTATCAAGTCCCTTTTGTAGGGTTAGTTTTTATATTTATAGGGTAAAGTTAAATAATTTGCTTTAAAATCTTTAAGCTTGCGCCGTATATTTAGGAGCCATATCTTTTATATCCTGATCTCTGGCTTCCCTTGCAGCTTTCAATTCCTGAGCGATTTCCTCTTGAAGTGTTGTTAATTTTTCTTTTTCATCTTCAAGTTTTTCTTCTTCGACTTTCAGGTTCTTTGTTTCCTGTTGAGCTGCCATTTCTCTGCCTTGAATATAAAGCTGGCGCATAATATAATTTTGCATCATTTGAGCTTGTTGAGGATTTTGAACCCCGCCCATTTGCTGTTGATACATCATCTGCATAGCAGGAGCATTAGCCTGCATATATTGCATTGCCGTGTTATGAGCATAACCCATATATGCCATTGACCTGCTCATTGTTGATCCCGGAGATGCCAGTAAATCTCCGATAGAGATTTGTCCGTTTCCGACCATTGAGGCATATTGTTGCAAATCTCTAAGTTTTTTTGAAATCTTTAAGAGTTTGTACTGTACATCAGATTTCTGACGTATCAGGTCATGAACTCTTGCGGTACACATTAGAAAACCCATTGTCCTACCCTACCTTTTTTAAATTTTTAAACTAACCTAAATTTTTTAACCTACATATATATAAAAACATGCAATATCAAGTAATTGCATGTTTTTAGCCTTTTATTAAGTTATGTTAAGTTTAATATTTTTTTATTTGTTATGAGATTTTTCTATAACCTTATCGATAAGTCCGTATTCTTTAGCTTCAAATGCGGACAGGTAGTGATCTCTTTCACAATCTTCTTTAACTTTTTCAATATCTTGTCCTGAATTTTGGGCAATTATATTAATTAACATTTCTTTCATTCTTAAAATTTCTTTAGCTTCAAGTTCGATATCGGTTGCCTGACCTTTAGCGCCGCCTAACGGTTGGTGAATCATTATTCTTGAACTCGGTAAAGACATTCTTTTGCCTTTAGCGCCCGAACATAATAAAAATGCTCCCATTGATGCTGCTTCCCCTAAACAAATAGTTGCTACATCGGCTTTTATAAGGTTCATTGTATCATATATTGCCATACCTGAAGTTATTACACCTCCGGGGCTATTAATATATAACATGATATCTTTATCGGGATTTTCGCTATCTAAGAGTAAAAGTTGAGCAATTATAGAATTTGCAACGTCATCATCAATTTCCGTTCCAAGGAATATAATTCTTTCTCTTAACAATCTTGAAAAGATATCAAAAGAGCGTTCGCCTCTTGAAGATGCTTCAATTACCGTAGGGACATATCCCATTATTTTCATATATGTTTCTTGATCCATTTTGCTCTCCTTTTTAAGAAATTTTACAATAAATATCGGGTTTTAGCAAGTAATAAAAATATAAATTCCATTGATAATCATAGCACACTATGATAAAATTGCTTTGTATTATGTTGAAAGTGGGGTATTAATAAATGAGAGATAAATCGTTTTTAATGATTCCGGGACCTACTCCGGTTCCGGAAAGTGTATTGTTAGAAATTGCAAAACATCCTATAGGGCACAGAAGCAGCGAATTTTCTAAGATTTTGGAAAATGTTTATGCAAATTTAAAATATGTATTCCAAACGAAAAATGATGTATTTGTATATACGGCATCAGGTACGGGCGCAATGTGCGCAGCATTGGAAAACCTCATAAATGAGGGCGACCATGTTTTATGCTTGGTTTTAGGCAACTTTGGCAATCGTTGGGCAAAGATTGCATCTTCATGCGGTGCTGTAGTTGAAAAAATTGAAGTAGATACAGGGGAAGTTATTGATCCTGAAGTTTTAAGAGCCCGCCTTGCGCAAGATGTTAATAAAGAGATTAAAATCGTAACGTTAACACACAGCGAAACTTCAACGGGCGCAGCAAATGATGTTAAAACATTATGTAAAATAATCAGAGAGCACGGCGCAATTTCCGTTGTTGACGGTGTAACTTCAGTCTGTGCAATGGAATGTAAGCCTGATGCATGGGGAATAGATGTTTTGGTTTCGGGTTCTCAAAAAGGGTTCATGATTCCGCCGGGATTGTCTTTTCTTGTTGCAAATGACAGAGCATGGGAGCTTCATGAAAAATGTAAACACCCGTCATTCTATTTTGATTGGGACGCATACAGAAAGTCTACAAGAGCAAATTCAACGCCTTATACCCCCGCAGTCAACCTCTTTGCAGGACTGAATGTTGCGCTTGAGATGATTAAACAAGACGGCATTGAAAATATGAATGCAAGACATAAAAAACACGCAATGGCTTTGCGCCATGCTTTGCAATCTATCGGGTTGGAACTTGTCGTAAAAGATGATAATAAAGCAAGCCATTCAATCACCTCAGTTCTTCCGCCCGATGGAATTTCCGTTCCCGATATCCGAAAAATCATGAAAGAAGATTTTGACATAGTTATTGCAAACGGTCAAAACAAACTCAAAGACAAAATTTTCAGAATGGGAACTTTGGGTTTTGT
This sequence comes from uncultured bacterium, assembly GCA_900319365.1. Classification (GTDB taxonomy): domain Bacteria; phylum Cyanobacteriota; class Vampirovibrionia; order Gastranaerophilales; family Gastranaerophilaceae; genus Zag111. Next base: position 32,841 of record ONOE01000007.1, read on the forward strand.
CTGCGACAGAGATATAATAACGGCAGTCGGTGCATTAGAAGCAACTTTGTACAAACTCGGATATAAATTCGAATTAGGCAAAGGCGTTTCAACTGCAATTAAAGAATTGGCATAAGCTGATCAACAAGAGAGGAAGATATGGTTTTAGAAAACAAGCTCGGTATTACTGAATCTGCTGAACTTGCAAGGGTCGAAGAAAAAATCAGCAAGAAAAAAGCAAAAGAGATGTTTGAAAACGGCTTTTTGGATAGTTTGAACGCCGGAGGTTTTGACTCGCTTTCTAAAATTCACCATTATCTTTTTGATGAAATATATTCTTTTGCAGGACAAATTCGAACGGTAAATATTGCTAAAGGGAATTTTCGTTTTGCTCCGGTGATGTATTTAAAATCCGCTCTAAAATCTATAGATCAGATGCCTCAGTCAAATTTCGATGAAATCATAGAAAAATATGTTGAAATGAATGTTGCGCACCCTTTTAGAGAAGGAAACGGAAGATGTACACGTATCTGGCTTGATTTAATACTAAAAAAAGAGTTAGGCAAAGTTGTTGATTGGAGCAAGGTCGATAAAAATGATTATCTTCTTGCAATGGAGCGGAGTCCGATAAAAGACGTTGAAATAAAAGTTTTGTTAAAAAACGCATTGACTCCTGACATTAATGACAGAGAAGTTTATATGAAAGGAATTGACTCAAGCTATCATTATGAAGGGTACAATCTTTTTAGAACAAAAGATTTGAATTAAATAAATATAAAAAGGAGTAAATATGAAAGTATTAATTACGGACAAGATTAACGAGGCGGCGGGGAAAATTATTGAACCTGTTGCAGATGTAGATGTTCTTCCCACGATGAGCGAGGAGGAACTTATAAAAATTATCCCTCAATATGATGCTTTGATGGTCAGAAGTCAGACGAAAGTTACTTCTAAAATTATTGAAGCGGGGAAGAATTTAAAAATTATCGGCAGAGCAGGTGTCGGGGTTGATAATATTGATCTTAACGCAGCTACTCAAAGAGGGATAATTGTTGTAAATTCCCCTGACGGTAACACTATGGCAGCATCAGAACATACAATTGCCCTGATGCTTGCAATGGCAAGAAACATTGTTCCTGCCGCATTATCCGTCCGTGAGGGCAAATGGGAAAGAAGTAAATTTACGGGTGTTGAATTATTCAAAAAGACTTTGGGTATAATCGGATTCGGTAAAATCGGGCATCATGTCGGAGAAGTCGCAAAAGCTTTGGGTATGAAAATTCTTATTTATGATCCGTTTACTTCACGTGAAGTTGTTGAAAAATTCGGCGGCGAATATATTGATAACCTTGATAATTTCTGGGGCAGATGTGATTTTATTACGGTTCATGTCCCCAAAACAAAAGACACTATTAATATGATAAATAAAGATAATATCGTTAAAATGAAAAAAGGCGTAAGACTTATAAACTGCGCAAGAGGCGGGATTATCAATGAAAATGATTTAAAAGATGCGATTAATTCAGAATATGTTGCGGGAGCTGCGGTTGATGTTTACGAAAACGAAAAAGACGTCGCAAATTGTCCGCTGTTGCAATGCTCGGGCAATATTGTTTTGACTCCGCATCTTGGTGCAAGTACAACTGAAGCGCAGATGAATGTTGCAATTGATGTTGCAGAACAGATAAAATCCGTACTGTCGGGCGGTTCGGCATCATCTGCCGTTAATATACCATCATTAAGACCCGATAAGTTAGAACCCGTAAAAGACTATATGCAAATTGCCGAAAATACGGGCGAACTTGTGGTTCAAATTTCAAACGGCGTAATTAAAACTATAGAAATTACGGCTGATGGTGATTTGGCGGATTTGGATATACAACCTCTTGAAGTTGCTGTTTTGAAAGGTGTTTTATCATCAATGCTTGAGGGTGTAAATTATGTCAATGCTCCGGTTATTGCAAAGAATCGGGGAATTGATATTGTTTCTACCCGCTCTAAAACAAACGGTAATTTTGCGGGTAAAATAACGGTTAAACTGGTAACAGACAAAGGCGATACGGTTGTAGGCGGGGCATTGATTACAAAAGATATCCCCAGAATCGTTAAAATCAATGAATACGAAACAAGTATAAGGCCCGAAAAACATTTACTATTTGTTCCACATACCAACAAACCGTCTATGATTGCACAGGTTGCAAAAGTTATAGGCGAAAATAACATCAATATCGGATCAATGAACGTTGTTCAAAAAAATGACAGACATGAAACAGAATCAATAATGCTTATAAATATTGATTCTTCGGTTGATGAAAAGACTTTGAATGCTATTTCAAAAATAGACGGCGTTCACAATCCGAAATACATAAATTTGACGGTATAGTGATAAAGATACCAGGATACTAAGACACTAGGGCACTAAGAATATACGTAGGGTGTGCGTTTGCTAACGCACCTTAGAAAATAAGGGTACAAAATGACAAACAAACTTGCGGTATTTGATTTTGATTCGACACTTATGGACGGGGAAACTCTGGAGTTTTTTGCCCGAACAACAGGAATTGAACAAAAGGTCAAAGAGATAACTGATAGAGCTATGGGGGGCGAACTGGATTTTTTTGAAAGTCTGACGTATAGAGTTTCGCTTTTAAAGGGCTTGAGTGTGGATATGGTAAACAAAATCTGTGCGCAGCTTCCTGTTATGAACGGTGCAAAAGAAGTTGTAGCAGGCTTAAAAGACCGAGGCTATAAGGTCGTTTGTTTCTCTGGCGGATTTAGGAATGCTACAAAATTATTTGCGCAAAAGTTAGGGCTGGATTCCGAATTTGCCAATATCCTGCATTCAAAAGACGGTGTTTTAACAGGTGAAGTCGGCGGGGAGATGATGTTTAACGATAGCAAAGGCGAAATGCTTATAAGACTCCAAAAGCTACTTGATGTTACTCCTGAAAACACGCTTGCGGTCGGCGACGGCGCAAATGATTTGAGTATGTTTAAATATTCAAATAAACGTGTTGCGTTTTGCGCAAAGCCTGTTTTAAAAGAACATGCTAATATAATAATAAATGAGAAAGATTTGAGTAAAATCTTAGATGTACTGTAAATAAGGAAAAATTAGTAAATAAAGTATTATTTTGAATTTTGAAATAATACCTATTGCGTTTTTTAATTTTATTCGTATAATAATATCAGAGGGTGAAGATATTATGGATTGTTAATCCGTATAGAGCAGTTGCAACCCCTTGGCAGGAAAGTGGTAATACTCTAAATAGATGAGTACAACGAATTTTAATTTCAAATATATAAAAGATAATTCTACTCCGGGTAGTTGGCGTAGAGGTTATGAATACCATATAAAAGATATGGTATTTGATAATTATCCCGAAAAAAACTTCTATATGGCGAAAGTCAAAGGAAATTTTCAGGATCATTACAACACGGATTTAATTTTTAAAAAGAACAAAGTTGAAGCTCGTTGTAATTGCCCGTTAAAAGAAGAATGGTGTAAACATGCCGTTGCTGTCGGTTTGAGAGCGATTGAAGAACATGCTTATGAAAATTGGCTGCATACAAAATTCGGAACGGAATTTGAATTTCCCGATGAAGATACCGAATTGACTCACGAACCTCAAGGAAATTATATTTTTCATTTTAATTCCAAAAGAAAAGCGAATTTCTTTTCGGTTCTTGTTCGTTCAAGAGATACTGGAAAAATCATAAGACAGATTGAACCGTTATTCAGAGCTGTTTTTGAGGCTCAAAAGCAGGATAAGAATTTTGAATTAAACGATTCTCAAAAAGTCGAATTTATGATTTTCAAAGAATTACTCCAGATTTCAAGACAGGATAAAAAAGCGGGTTGGTATGATATTCCTATAACAAAGTTCGGGCCGGTGTTCCCGCTCCTTGCAAAGGCTGATGAGGTTCTTGATGAAAGAACAAAAGAAAGATTAAAATTCACAGACGAAGAATGGAAACTGGTTTTATATGTAAACGCATCTCAAACTCCCGGGACATTGCTTTTGTCTTTAGAATGGCACAGACCCGATTCGGATGATGTATATCCGTTTGAAGAAGTAAGATATTTTTCAAGACATTTGAAATGGGGAAGATATAAAAACGTAATATTCCCGACAAATGTTGCAATTCAGGCGCTCCCGCAGGCTATTACAAAAGAATCTTTCACGGATTTGAAAGATGCCGAATGCGGCAAATTTATATATGAAGATTTACCAAAGCTCCGCAAGGTTATGGATGTTGTGGTGGAAGATAAGATATCCAAATTGATGCTTGAAGAAAGACCGCCGCTAAACGTTGTAACATTAGGAATTGATTATGACCAGAGTTTGAAAGCGGAATTGAATTTTGAATATGACGGGGTAAGAGTTCCTTATTCAAAGCTCGCAGCAGAAAAGCAGCCTTATATCACGGTTAAAAAGCCTGATGAAGATGTCATTTACTGGGTAAAAAGAAATATCAAGCATGAAAATGAAGCTTATGCGATGCTTTTAGCCTGCAAATTCGTACCTATGCAGACAAACAACCTTGCATTGGAAAAAGAAAATGCCATAGACTTTTATAATTATTATATTAAGCAGGCAGGCGATGGTTGGAAATTTGAAGAAAAAGACGATATGTCATTTTTCAAAATTCTTGATGATCCGTTCAGATTGTGTGCAAAGATTGATTTCTCAGATGAGCAGCCTGACAGTTTTGATGTTGATATTTACGGTCAGGTTGGGGAAGAAGTTATTGATTTTAATGAGATTTACGATACCGCTCAAAAGGATGAAAAGTATTCAAGAATAAGAAGTCTGGGGTTTGTTGAATTCCCGGTTCAAAATATTTACGCAATGATGAGAACTTTTAATTCATTTGATGTATACAGAAACGATAACAATACTTTCACCGTAAAAACATTCAGGGCGGGTTTAATCAACGAATTGAAAAACCTTGGAATTGAATTACATTTGAGCGAAAGGTTTGAAGCATTTTGGGATCAGATGTCGACATTCTCTACAGCCGAAAGTACATCTTTACCGCTTGGTATCAAGGCAGAATTTCGTGAGTATCAGCTCAAAGGTTTCGGATGGTTATGGTTTATGTATAAATACGGCTTGAATGGAATTTTGGCTGATGATATGGGCTTAGGTAAAACCTTGCAGGCTTTGACGGCAATTCAAAAGGCAAAAGAGGTTGACGGACCTTGCCCGACATTAGTTATAGCGCCGACGACCGTTGTATTTAACTGGGAAAACGAAATTCAAAAGTTTGCACCGACGTTAACATGTTTAAAATTGCAGGGCGGTGAAAGAAAACAGTTTTTCAAAAAAATTCCCGATTATGATGTTGTGATTACAAGTTATGCTCTTGTGCGCCGTGATATAGAAAAATTGAAAGATATAAATTTCCGCTATATCATTCTTGATGAATCACAGAATATTAAAAATGCCACATCTCAAACGGCACAAGCGGTTAAAAAGCTCCACGGAATGCACAAACTTGCGCTTTCGGGTACTCCGATTGAAAATAAACTTGAAGAATTGTGGTCTGTATTTGACTTTTTGATGCCCGGATTTTTGTTCTCGATGGGCGAATTTAATACTCATTACGTAGATCCGATTATGGACAGGCATGATAAGGTTGTTGAAAAGAGATTAAAGTTGCAGATTTATCCGTTCATTTTAAGACGTATGAAACGTGATGTTGCAAAAGATTTGCCCGACAAGGTTGAAAACGTAGCATACTGCGAAATGACAGATGAACAAAAAGACTTCTATTTGCAGGTACTTGATTCTACAAAAGAAGAATTGTTCAAATCTATCGAGCAAAACGGACTTGAAAAAAGCAGAATGTCTATCTTCTCGGCACTTCTTAGAATGCGTCAGATATGCTGCCACCCGAGATTGTATGACAAAGATAACGTTAAACATGTTAATACTTCCGGCAAGTTTGAAAAACTTAAAACAATGCTTGAAGAAATCACGTCTGAAGGGCACAGAATACTTTTGTTCAGCCAGTTTGTAAATATGCTTGATATTATTAAGCTTTGGTTAGACAAAACAGGAATGAAGTATGAATACCTGACAGGTAAAACCAAAAACAGAAAAGAAGCAGTCGACAGATTCAATAACGATCCTACGATTCCGATATTCTTAATCAGTTTAAAAGCGGGCGGAACGGGCTTGAACTTAACGGGTGCGGATTATGTAATCCACTATGACCCTTGGTGGAACCCTGCGGTTGAAGATCAGGCAACAGACAGAGCTTACCGTATCGGTCAAACCAAAAAAGTATTTGTATACAGATTGATTACAAAAAATACGGTTGAAGAAAAAATCCAAAAGCTTAAAGGTGTAAAAAGAGATCTTGTAGACAGCGTAATATCCGTTGACAGAAATATTACGAAATCTCTTACAATGGATGACATCAGAGAAATCTTCTCGGTTGATTAAATTTGATTTCTTTTATTTTCTCCGTTTAAAAATGTTACAAAATTTATACCGAATATATTAATTTTTAAAGATTTATTTAATATAATCCGTATACTATCAGGTAATAAACAGTAACCCATGGATTCTACATGTTAAGAAATATTAATAAAGAATTTATAAAATAGCAATAATTCAATAAAAGATGTTTTTTAATACATGTAGGTCTAAAGTGCAAGGAATAACATGATTCAAGAATCTTTAGAACTATATTTCAGAAGACTTTTAGACTTTCTGTTATACACAAAAAACTACATAATAAGGACAAATCCCATAAAGACTTTATCCGAATCGGTAGTTGAAAGTATAAAAGATTTTCTGACAGTAAAAAAGAAATTGAAAATGGCTCAATACAGGCTAAATTATCACAGACACCAGCTTCAAAAGATGGAGCAGTTGATAGCCGAAAACAGCGATCACAGTTTCTTAAAAGGTTCCAACTTAGATCAAAGAAGGTAGTTCAAAATGGGTTTACTGATTGCAACAATTCAAAGACGTCAGCTCCGAATGGAGAGGTCTAATTTGCAATTCCAATTGCTTCTTATCACAAAAGCAATTGCGACTGCAGGTAAATCTACCAACGAATTAATGCAAGTCGGTACCGATTATGAATCGGATTCTATCATTGCAAAACGTTTGCAAGAAAGACAATACAAGTTAAAATTAATGGAAGAATCATTGAGCTTGCAGAAAGAAGAAATTCAAACAAGACTGCAAGAAATTGATACCGAATTGAAATCCGTAGATGAAATGATTAGAGGAGAAATTCAGGATTTATTCTCTTATGGTAATCACTAATTAAAATCCAGTGCTGAGGAATAAATTTATGGTATCGTTCATAACAACAGATTGTCTTTGATACTGTTGTGATTTTGTTTCGAGTTCGGCGATTTGTTTTTTATAATCAAGAATATTTCTTTGGCATTCTTTTGCTTTATTTGAAAGCACTTCCTGAACCTGTCTTGCTTCTTGCAATACGGATTTCATCGGAATGCCGAGAGCTTCCATTGTTTGTCTTATAATAACGGCGCCTGTTTGTTTGGTTACGCCTGCGGGAAGCTTTGAAATAAGATGGTTCAAAATTACAACATTGTGCGGATATTCAACATCTGTTTGAACCGTCATAAAATTATCCGCCGATAAATTATTATTTAAGCTGTTTTGAAAAGCGGTATCAATGTCTGAAGTGCTAAATGACGGTATGTCCCGTACAGGAGCCTGTACCTCGGGTTCAACGGTTTTTTGTTCCGTTTCAAGAGAGTCATTAATATCTTCTGGGGTTGAAACTTCATCTTCTTTTACGTTTGAAATTTTAATATCATTGCTTTGTGTCGATTTTACGGGACTTGATACGTTCCCTGCACTTTGCATTTTCAAAGCTTCAACTATCTTTTTCCCCACATTATCGCTAATTTTGTCAGTCATTTTAACCTCTTTAACCCTTTCAATCCAAAATAATTATATAAAAGACATGTTATTTTTGCAAGAATTTTAAAAATCATGCCCCTTGTTGAACGCTAAAAATATTCGTGCTAGTATCTTAAAAGATAGTGAGGGATGTATGGATATTTCGGAAATCAGTGAAGTTAAGGAATTGTTATACGGTGCAAACGAACACCAGAAAGCAGGTATCGCTAAAATCGAAAGCGGTATCGAATATGAAATTTTAAGCAGAAATAAAGATTTAGGCTACATTGATTATATAAATTTGTCAGAAAATATCAGAGTTCTGGGTGAATTTTTTGATGTAAATGCGGCTGTTTTAACTCTTGAGGGAAGTATATGCGCCGTTGCGCTTGCGGATAATCCGGAAAACGCATTTGAAAAAGTAATAGAAAGTAATCCGATTGCCGTTATGGGTGCAACATTAGGCTTTTCAAAAACTGTTTCATTGGAAGCCGCAAAAAAATGCGTATCTTTGAGAATAAAAAATATCATTTCGTGCGAGTTTTCAAAAGAAGCTTTCTCGTACTTGCTTGATACCGATATAAATATGGTCCTTGTAAAAAGTCCGCTGCATGAATTGCAGGGTTTTGAGGAAAAAGATATTAAAGTAACGCCGTTCGGGATTTTGGTTCAGGAACAGGATAAAAGCAAACTTACAAAAGAAAATTTCAAAATCGTTACTCAGGCAAAACCATCTCAAGAACAGCTTGAAGACGGGATTTTTGCTTGGAAAATTTCTAAATATTTAAAAAGCTGCTGCGCCGTAGTTGCAAAGGATTTATGCGCAAGGGCAATAGTTTCGGGCAAATCAAATATGGTTGAAGCGGTTGAAGATGCCGTTGATTTTGCGTGCGAAAATTCAAAAGACGGAGTTCTTGTTCTTGACAGCGCAATAGAAACAAAAGAAGTTATAAATGCCGCAATTCAAGGCAGAATAGGACTTATCATCGAATCAGGAGATGGCAAAAAATCTTCTTCTCTTTTGAAATATGCCGACAAATACGGTATTGCAATGATATTTACCAAAATCAGAAATAAAAGATATTAATAAAAGGATATAAAAATGAGGCAAATAAAACCGTGGGATGAATATTTTCTTGATATGGCAAAAACTTGTGCAACCCGCTCAAATTGCATAAGAGCGCAGGTTGGTGCGGTAATTGTCGGAGAAGATAAAAAAATCAAAGCAACGGGCTACAACGGAACGCCATCAAAGGTTGAGTCTTGTGCAGAGCGTGGCACCTGCTACCGAATTGAACATAATATCCCATCAGGCACAAAATACGAAACCTGTAGAGCAATTCATGCGGAGCAAAACGCTATCATTCAAGCAGGACAAGACAGATGCAAAGATGCCACCATTTATATCTGGGGACATAATATAATTTGTATCCTTTGCAAAAGATTTATCGTTCAATCGGGCATAAAACATTGTGTCTTACAAAAAGATGAAAATTCCCCCATTGTAAGAGTTTCTGTTGACGATATCAGAAAAGAGCTTGAAGAAACCGTATAATTTATGAGGGGATTTTTTTAGTATGGTGCGGGTTCCCGAATCTGAAATGTTTTGCAAGCCATCCGCCTGCGGCAGAGAAAATCCCGCCTGAAAGTATCGGATATTCTTCTGCTGATTGAGCAGCGGACGGGGATGTTGTTGCAAGAACTTTTTCGGCTGCAAACGGAGCAATTCCGAATGAATCAGCTCCGATGGCGTGTGCACTGAGCCCTGCGCCGGCCACAGATGAACCGAGTGCGGCTGTATTTGCAAGCGGTACGGCTGTTCCCGTGCTCATAGATAAAGTCAGGTTAGTAGAGCCTGAAACAACCTTTGCTTCGGGCGGTAAATTTTGATAAGCCTCATTAAATTGTTTGGCAAACTTTTCAGGGTCTTTTATAATTCTGATTCTTCCCTCAAATGCGGGTGAGCTGATTTTTTGTACTTGCATAATTTTTTACTCCTTAGAGATTTCATAATAGAACATTTTTAATGTTTAATGCAAGAGAATTTCTTTAATTGTTGCTTTTTGTAAATAAATCATTAAGAAAAACATGCCATAAACAAAGAATTATCCTCCGTATGGTTGATTTTTAAAATAAAAGTTGAACTATCGGGGTAAAATAAAGTATTATAGAGTAGAAAGGCAGTAGAATTATGACAGGTTATTTCCCGAATTATGATTTAGCAGGAAGAATACAACATACAAAGTTTGCATCAGGCTTTAATATGCCCAGCATTCGTATGGACAGAGTTGAAAAGCCCGAAACGCAAGATTTTAAACAGGTATTTTCCGGACTTGTGGAAAATTTTAATCAGGATTTGAATGCTCCTGATGATTTATTAAAAGATGTTATGCAGGGAAATAAAAATGTTGATATTCACGACGTTATGGTTGCGATGTCAAAAACAGAAATTAGTGTCAATATTGCAACTCAAATGGTAGGTAAAGTTATAAATGCCTACGATAGAGTAATGCAAATCAACATATAATTCGATTGCAATATTATAGTAAAAATAAAAATCAGACTGTGGGACAAAGATGGATTTTAGCAAAATTACGGAAAACAAGCCTTTATTTTACGGCATAATCGGCGGGGCTATACTGATTGTAGCCATAATAATAATGACAATAATTATTGCGGTCAGCTCGGCAGGCAGTAAGGGAGAAGTTAAAAGCGTAGGTTCTGAACCTTTAAAATCAAATGTTGAACTTTTAACAACGGATAATATCGGTAAAGCTCTGGAAATTCAGGCAATGCTTGCAAAACAAGGGATTGTTGCAGAAAGATCTTTAGACGGTACAAAATCCAAATTGTTCTTGAATGCTAAAAATTGTTCGAATTTAACGGCAAAATGTACGGTTAACGATAGAGATAAAGCAATTATTGCAATTGTTCAAAGCGGTCTTGTCGACCAAAACGTAGGGTTGGAAATTTTTGATAAGGGTGATTTTACTTCAACCAAAGAAGATAAAAGAATTCGTCTTGCAAGAGCTATGAACGGTGAATTATCAAGACTTATCAAACAAATTCCGCCCATTCAAAGTGCTACGGTATTTATTTCAATCCCCGAAAACAATTCAATGTTTGATGAGCAAAAACCTCAAACGGCTACAGTTCAACTTGTTATGCCTGTCGGGGAAAAGCTTGATCAATCAAAAGTTAAAGCGATTTCCAACTTGTTACTCGGCAGCGTTACGGGTTTGAAAGCTGAAAACATAGCAATAACCGATACAAACGGTAATACTTATCATAGCATAATGGACGCTGAAGATGAAATGCTTGAAAGACTTGAAGAAAATGATAAGTATATGCAGCAAAAAGTTTCAAAACAGTTAGACAGGTTGGTCGGACCGGGAAATTATGTCGCAACCGTAAGTACATTCTTGCGTCAATCTCCCGTTGAAAAATTTACGATTGATTATGACCCGCAAAGAAAAACCGCTGTTTCTCAACAGTCTTTTTCTGAAGGGTTAGGCGATAAAACAGCGGACCAAAGCCGTGGTATAAATGCGGTAAGTACATATCTTCCCAACGGACTTCCGACGGGCGGAACCGATTCAAGTCAGGACAGAAGTTATTCAAGAACCGCAACAGAAACTCAATACGGGGTTACAAAAACCCAAACAAACGAATATATGAAGCCCGGCGTGGTTGAAGATATTTCAATTGCCGTAACTTTAGACAGAAACAGCATTCCTGCCGATACGACAATGGAAGAAATGAAAGATTTGATTGCTCGTGCAGCAAGCCCGAAAGTTACTGCTGCAAATGTTTCTATCGCATTTTCAAATTCAAACGATCCTTATTTATCACCCGATAAACAGCAGAACTTACCTAAAGTCGATGAGTCGGGCAACCCTTGGTGGCTTGCACTCCTTATAACCGCAATAGGTATCATTATTACGTTCAAAGCTGTTACGGCAAAAGTTAAACAGATTAAAGAAGAAAATCAGGTTGAAGTTGATGCATTACGTCAAAAAGCCTTAGAACAGGAACAGCAGTTGAATGATATCAATTCCCGTGCGAGCCAGTTAACTCAAAGACAATCAGAACTTGCACAAGATTTGATGAACAAAATTCAAAATCAAGGTGCAATTCCTCAACGTGCACCGTTTGATGAGAGCCTGCTTGATAATTCGTTAGATGTTATATCAAATGAATTGAGCGAAGATGCGGCAGATAAGATTAAGAGCTGGATAGAAGACGGCTCGGGTAAAACAGGTGCGGGCGCATCGGGTAATAATCAACCTCCGAAAGGTCAGGGTCAATAATGGCTGTTAAAGGATTTGATTATGAGGGCTTTGCGCAAAACCTTGCGGGGCAGGCGCAGGATTTAGTTCCCAATGAGTTTTCGCCCGATGAAAAACAATATGTCATAAATACGCTCGGCAATTTTGCAATGATGGCGGGAAAAGCCCTTGCAGAAGATAAAAGCTTAAATTTTGATGCAGATACCTGTACTTATATCACCCAAATTATTGCGGAATGGTCGTTCCATAAATCCGTTGATACTATAAGAGCTGGAATCCCAAGACAACATTGGGATTCTGTAATGCAAAGAATTGCGTATACCATTTTTGAAGTCGCAAAACAGGCATTTACTCAGAAATTACCAAACGATCAAATTATTGAATTAATCGAACATCATGTAAATAAAGCATACAATGATGCCCTTGAAGATTTGAAAAATAAAGGTATTATTGATGAAAGTTTGGAAAAATTTGCGGCATCTCAAAATAACATGAATAAAATGGCGCAAGAAATGCAGCAACAAGCAGCCCAACAGGCAGCAGCGCAAGTTGCGGGTGCTGATCCAAACTCCGTTCCTCAAGCTGCGCAAAATCTTCCGCAGGCTGTTCCCGCATCTGGTGCTCTTGCACAAACCGAGCCCGAACCTAAAGCCCTAAAACTTGCAACGGTTGCAATGCTCTTTAAGAGAATGAATCAAGACAGAGTTCAAACTATGCTTGATAAATTTGAAGATCAGGATGCGCAGGACGTTATAAGATATATGAGGCTGCCTGATTTAACTCAAAGAGTCGGAGTAGAAAATGCCTTGAGGTGTTTGCAGGAAATTAAACTTCAACTTCCGAAAGCTTCAGATCTTGCACCTATGTTAGTTGTTAAAAAGATTAAGAATTTTGCATCAAAATATACGGAAAATGAACTTGAAACTATTCTCATAAAAGAGCGTATCGGGGTTAAAAGACTTGTATTTACGGCATTAGAGGATAAATATTATGAAAAAATCCCTCCCAAAGTTGCAAGTATTGTTGCCACGCACCTGCAAAATAGTGTATAATATTGTCATATTATGATAATTAAGAAAAATAAAAATCACAATCAGGGGATAGAAAATCAAAATACTGCGGTTCAAAATAAACAAGTCAAAGAGGAGCAAAATGAAGAGCAAATCGACTTGTTTGATTTGGATCATATTGACTTTAAACAAAGAAACGAGCGCCGCAAGGGCGACCGCCGCAGAGGGTTTCGCCGAATTGATGACCGAAATTTGATTTCCAGAGCAAGAGAAGAAGCCGATTCGATTAGAGAAAACGCCTCAAAAGACGGTTATCAGGCGGGACTTGATATGGCAAAAGAGGATCTTGAACTTTTCAAGCAGGGACTTGATGTTTTTTACGGTGCAAAACAGGAAGTTTATGATGCTATCGCTCCTGATATTTTGGATATAAGCCTTGATATTGCAAAAAAAATTATTAAAAGAGAGGTAAAAGAAAACCCTGACATAATTTTAGAAAATATCAAGGAGGTATTAAAAAATCTTTCAAAAGAAGAAACTAAAATTATCATAAAGGTTAATCCCGCACAGGCAGCAATGCTGAAGCAAGCAGTACCCGAACAGATTTCTGTTGCGGGCTTGGATGCAAAAGTTGTTATTATTCCCGATGAAAATACCATGGAGGGCGGATGCCTTGTTACCACGACAAACGGGGTAATTGATGCAACTCTTGAATCTCAAATAGATATCATATCGGCAGCTTTGAAGGAAGTATAGTGAAGTAGTATGGCTCAACCGGAAGGACAACAACAATCTAATCCGTTAAGTGAAGTTTTTATGGCAGTATTCGTGCTGTTCTTAATTGTCATATTGTTGTGCGAACTTCCGAACTGGGTTATAAATATTTGTATTTGTTTAAATATCTCTTTAGGTATTGTCCTTTTGATGTTTGCATTGTATGTACAAAAGACTTTGGAATTATCATCATTCCCGTCAATCATTCTTATCGGTACGATGTTTCGATTGTGTCTTTCAATTGCCTCTACAAGGTTAATTCTTTCTAAAGGGGAGGCTGGAGAAGTAATTCACGCATTCGGAACGTTCGTAACAGGCGGAAACATGATTGTCGGCGGTGTAATTTTCTTAATTATCACGATTGTACAGTTTATGGTTATCACAAAAGGTGCCGAGCGTATCGCCGAAGTATCCGCAAGGTTTGCGTTAGATGCTATGCCCGGTAAACAGATGACAATCGATGCGAACTTTAACGCAGGTATTATTTCCCCCGAAGAAGCTACAAGACAGCGTGATGATTTATCCAGAGAATCAAACTTAATGGGTTCTATGGATGGTGCTATGAAGTTCGTAAAAGGGGATACAATCGCAGGTATTATCATCGTTTTAATTAACATTATCGGCGGGTTGTGTGTCGGATGTTTGATGAACCAGATGCCTATAGCAGATGCGGTCAGTAAATATACCATCTTAACCATCGGTGATGGTTTGGCATCTCAGGTCCCGTCCCTTTTGATGTCAATATCAGCAGGTGTATTTATGACAAGAGCTTCTGCAAAGAGCGCATCATTGGGTGCTGATGTTACAAGTCAGATTACAAGTAAACCGCACGCTTTGTTCTTTGCATCAATATTCTTGATATTCCTTGGTATAACAGGTCATACTCCGTTCTGGCAAGGAACGGGACTTCCTTGTCTGCCGTTCTTTATATTTGGCGGCATGATATTTATTGCAGGTTTTCAGGTCCTTATCAATGCCGATGTTCAATCTCAGTTGGGGCAATTGGAAAATGTTAAACAAAACATGCAGGATCTTGTTAACCCGAACAGAATGTATGAAAGATTGGGTGTTGATATTTTAAGCTTGCAGGTAGGTTCAAATCTGCTTGTTATTGCCGATCCCGATCAAGAGGGTCAATTGCTTGCTAAAATTGCCGCATTAAGACAAAGGGTTACTGATGAACTCGGGTATATTTTGCCTAACATTCGTATTATGGACTCATCAGCGCTTGATGCCAATGAATATATGATTTTAATCAGAGGTAACACGGTAGCTACAGGTTATGTATACCCGGGGAAATATATGGTTATTGCCGATCAATGGGATTCTATGAAAAAAGAAGTACCGGATGATGCCATAATCGGTATTGACCCGACTTATCAAACTCAGGCGTACTGGATTAGTGCAGATGATGCAAAATCTGCCCGTCTTGTTACGGCTGTTGATGCAACTGATGTTATCGTTACACACTTGCAAGAATGCGTAAGAAAACACGTTGATGAAGTCATGACAAAAACCGATGTTCTTAAACTTATGGAACTTGTCAGATCTCAAGATCCCACTTTGGTTAATGACCTTGTCCCGACAATTATTTCTACGAGTGATTTGAGAAAGATTTTTGTAAACTTAATCAGAGAAAAAGTTTCAATAAAAGATATTATATTTGTGTTTGAAAGATTGTGCGATTATGCAAGATTTTCAAAAGAGCCCGATATTTTGTCAGAGCGTTTAAGAGCGGCATTAGGCAGGCAGATTTGTTTGGCTAACGTTCAGGAAGATAGAGTAATGTATGCCCTGACCTTATCACCCGAATGGGAGAAAATCCTTGATGATTCCTGCCAGAGAACAGAGCTTGGCACAATGTTTCTGTTAAACCCCGTTCAGGTTCAGGAACTTATTGAAACCACAGCGACAACGTTGATGAGGGCGCACCAAACTTGCGGCAGGCAGCCTGTTGTTCTTTGTTCTCCAAGAATCAGACTTCCTCTGTATCAGTTACTTGAACGCCATATTCCTACAATCGTTGTCATTTCATACTCTGAACTTATTACAGATATTAAAGTAGAAGCTATTGATACAATCGGGGATGCTTATCCTCAAGAACAGCAATAATTGTTACGAATTGTTAAATCTAATGTTCTTAAAAAGGCAATTAATCTGCTTATATATACTTTATATATATAAGAGCAGAGTTTATAAGGATTATTATTATGGCACAGAGCAGAGCAATAGATGCAATCAATCGTACAAATGCAACTTCGGGTGAAGCTTATGTTCCTACTAAACTTGATATAGAAAATGGAGCATTAGGAGCAACATTCGGAACTATTAAACGTAATATCATTGAAACGGCTATGCGGGCTATAGGGTTGGATTATAATGTAAGTAACAGTTATGCGGACATTATGTCTAATCCGAATAACGAAATCAGGGTAAAAGACAGAGTTTATTATCCGCATTCGGGGGTCGGAAATTTAAGACCCTACAATGAATCGGGTAATCCCTCAGGCGGATGTTTTTCACTTTATACGGTCGGTTAAGGAGTTTACTACAAAAATGGCAGGCGAAAACGCAATACAATTTAATCCAAGAGTCGGTGCAGATTTATCAAATATTTACGGTACAAATCCCGCATTTGATATCGGTGCTGATGCTATGCCCGTTAACAAAACCGATGTAAGTATGGGACAAGTAATGGTAACTTTTCAGGATACGAAAAGCGAAAGCGTTCCGCAGCAAATGCAAAATATAACATCCGATAACAAAATCGGCAAATCATTAGATGCATTGGCTTTGATGAACAGAACTTTTTTCAATAAATAAACCCTCCTTTAATTTAAGAAGGGTTTACTTTTAAATTTTGTATTGTCGGCAAATACCGACCTACTTAGTGTCCCAGTATCTTAGTATCTTAGTATCTTAGTATCTTTATTAATTAAACACCGACTTTTGATTTTGATTTGTTAATGCAATCAATCAAAGTCTTGGCAACGGTTTCTTGTTCTTCTTTTGTAATTTCAGGGAACATAGGAAGTGAAATTACGCATTCCGTGTCGGCTTCAGTATGAGGCAATGAACCTTTGCCCATTCCAAGCCATGCATTAACTTTTTGGAAATGCAAAGGAATAGGATAATAAAGCATTGCGCCGATTCCTGCTTCGCCTAACATTTTGTGTACTTCATCTCTGTTAGGAATTTTAACCGTGTATTGGTGGTAAACACAGTATGTATTATCTGCTTCAACAGGAGTTTGAACGTCAGGGCAATTTGCAAACAATTTGTTGTAATATGCTGCGTGTTCTCTTCTTTGTCTGTCCCATTCATCAACATATTTTGCTTTTACTCTCAAAATAGCTGCCTGAATTTCATCAAGTCTTGAATTTAAACCCAATTCATCGTTGTGATAACGAACGTGAGAACCATGGTTTCTTAAAGCGATGATGTGTTCTTTTAATTCTTCGGAATTTGTTGTGCAAAGTCCGCCGTCGCCCATTGTACCGAGGTTCTTTGTCGGATAGAAACTGTAGCATCCGATATCACCGAATGTACCTACTTTTTTGCCTTTATAAGATGAACCGATAGCTTGAGCACAATCTTCAACAACTCTCAAATTGTGTTTTTGGGCAATAGCCATGATTTTATCCATTTCGCAAGGCTGACCGTATAAGTGAACGGGGATTATAGCCTTTGTGTCAGGAGTGATTGCAGCTTCGATTTTATCGGGGTCAATATTGAATGTGTCGGGGTTAATATCAACAAATACGGGCTTTGCACCGACCATGCCGATAGCTTCTGCTGTTGCAACAAACGTAAATGCTGTTGTGATTACTTCGTCGCCTTTACCGATATTTAAAGCTCTCAATGCGATATGAAGTGCATCGGTACCAGAATTTACACCGACGGTATATTTGCAGCCGAGATATTCAGCTAATTCTTTTTCTAAAGCTTGAACGTTCTTCCCTAAAATATAAGAACCGCTTCTCATTACTTCGCAAACTGCCTTTTCGGCTTCTTCCCCAATTAATTTGTATTGACGCTTTGAATCAAAAATAGGTATCATAATCTTTTCTCCTTATAATTTACACCTCTTAACTATATTATTATAGCATAGCTTTTTGTGTATTAATATAAATTTTATATGTTAAATTATTATATAAATTTTCATTTTCATGGTAATATTTTACTTATTAAATATGAAAGCGGGTAAATGAGCAGACTAATCGGATTAATCGGGATTTTAGTGATTTTTGGATTGGCATTTTTAATGTCCAACAATCGTAAGGCAATCAATTATAAAACAATAGGGGTCGGATTTATATTACAAATATTTTTTGCGATATTTATTTTCAAAGTGCCTATAGGTCAAAAGATATTTATGGATTTAGGTGAATTTGTCGCAAAGATTCTTGATTTCGCAACGGATGGCGGAGTTTTTGTTTTCGGACCTTTGATGGAAAAAGCAAAACTTACTTTGGTATGGGGAAGTGATGCAAATATTTTTGCCTTGCAGCTTGTAGCATCAATGATTTTCATGATGATACTCGTAAATATTCTATACTACTACGGTGTTATCCAACGAATTATTCCGATTTTGGGCAGAGCTATGAACAAATTGATGAAAGTATCGGGCGCAGAGTCTCTGTCTAACGTTGCAAGTGCTTTTGTCGGAAATGTTTCCGCTCAAATTATGATAAGACCTTATTTGGAAAAACTCTCACGCTCCGAACTTTTAGCCTCGATGGCAGGGAGTTTGGCTTGTGTGTCTGGAGCGATGATGCCTATTTATATTTCAATGGGCGTACCTGCAACTTATGTTCTGGCATCTTCCATTATGGCGGTTCCTGGGGCATTTGTAATTTCTAAAATTGTATACCCCGAAACAAAAATACCAGAAACGGGCGAAAATTTTACCATTCAATATAATAAAAGAAAGAAACCTTATATCAACGTTTTTGATGCCATTTCTCAAGGTGCTGCAGAGGGTATGAAAGTTGCATTAAATATTGTTGCAATGATTTTAGCTTTGATAGCCCTTGTTGCAATGATAGATTGGTTCTTGGGATTGTTTGGCGCATTCTGTTTGAAAATAATTCCTTTGCATAAAGGCGTTATCGGATATTATGCATTAAATCATTTGTCATTACACTATATTTTGGGCAAGCTTTTTGCAATTTTTGCGATAATTCTCGGGGTCCCGCTTAAAGAAGCAACGGCTGTCGGCGGTGTAATGGGAACAAAACTTGTATTAAACGAAATGGTCGGATTCTTTGATTTGATTCATATTCAAGGCTTGTCGCCTAAAGCATTCTTAATCGGATGTTTCACGCTATGTAACTTCTCAAATTTCGGTTCCGTAGCCATTCAGTTGGGCGGTATCGGTGAGCTTGCTCCAAACCAGAGAAAGAACCTCGCAAGACTCGGCGTAAGAGCATTGATATGCGGAACATTGACAGGCTATATGTCCGCAGCAATCGTCGGGGTGTTGTTTTAAAAATTTTATATAAAATAATGCAAAAGTAAGATATATTTTGGGGTTGAAAAATGTATAAAAATAATTTAAAATAATAGTATAGGGAAAAGACTCTAAGAGTCGTTACCTCTTAAAGTCTTTCTTAACTTCCTATTTAGTGGAAATAAAGTGCTATGGTTATTGCTGGTATAAGCCTTAGCGCTTTTTCTGTAATACAGAATATCACTTTTCATCACTACCTTTCCGCTTTACATCCACTTAACTTGTCTGTGACGGTGGTGACAAACAGGATTTATATTTTAGCATAAATTCTATTTACTGTTTTGGGTTCTTTGTGTTAGTAATATAATGTTATTTATAAATATCATGGAAATTTTAAGAGAAATAAAACAAATTCCAAATTTATCAATCGCATCGGGCTTTTTTGACGGGGTGCACATTGCGCATCAAAAAGTTATAAAAGGTGCTGTTGATTATGCAAAAAATAACAACACAAAAAGCGCCGTTATCACTTTCCAAAATCAACCGCTATGCAGTTTAAAACATATTGAACCGTCTTATATTTCAACCCGTGCAGACAGTTATGATTTGATTGAAAAGCTTGGAGTCGATTATTTGATTGAACTTGATTTTGACAAAGTTTATGATTTAGCGCCGCTTGATTATTTAAAATACATCGTAAAGAATTTTTCGCCCTGTGCGATTTTTACGGGATTTAATCATCATTTCGGCTACAAAAGACAGGGTAATCCCGAATTTTTAAAACAGTATCAAAACTCTTTTAACTACAAATACTTTGATATCCCCGCCCAAAAATTGAACGGTAAAATCGTTTCAAGTACTACAATAAGGAATTTTATCAAAAACGGTGATATTGAAAGTGCTAATTCAATGCTTGGCAGAGAATTTTTTGTAAAAGGCACGGTAGTGAGCGGAAATCAAATCGGCAGAACGATAAATTTTCAGACCGCCAACATAAGTTATCCTAAAAATCTTGTGTTCCCTTTAAACGGAGCGTATCAAGTTATAGCACAATTGCAGGACGGACGAGAATTTAAAGCCATAGCAAATTTCGGCACAAAACCGACGGTATCCGATAAAAATATTAAAACGCTTGAAACTCATATTTTGCAAGGCTTTAATCAAGATATTTACGCAGAAGAATTAGAAATAAAATTTTTAAAATTTCTGCGCCCCGAGCAAAAATTTAACAGTTTGGACGAATTAAAAAATCAAATAAAAAAAGATATTGCATCAATAAATTAAATTTCGTGTCTGCCTTCAATGGCTTTAGCAATGGTTATTTCGTCCGCATATTCCAAATCCGCACCGACAGGCAGTCCGAAAGCGATTCTTGAAACTTTTATGCCGAATGGTTTAATGAGTTTTGTTAAATACAAGCTTGTTGCTTCCCCCTCAACAGACGGATTCAGAGCAAGAATTACTTCTTTTATACTTTCATCTGTCAATCTGTTTAAAAGTTCTTTAATTCTGATATCTTCAGCGCCGATTCCGTCAAGAGGCGAAATTAAACCTTGCAAAACATGGTATAAACCCTTATATTCATTTGTTTTTTCTATTGCGATAAGATCTTTCGATTCAGATACAACACAAATCGTTGACCTGTCTCGAGAATTTGACGAACATATTTCGCAAGGACTTGTATTTGAAATATTAAAGCAAATTTCACAGGTCTTAGTGTTAGCTTTAGCCTCAATTATGGTTTTTGCAAAATTCTCAACATCGTTTTTTGACATTCTTAATAAGAAAAATGCCATACGCTGTGCTGATTTTGGTCCGACAGAGGGAAATTTTTGAAATTGCTCTATCAGGGCTGCAATTGACTTAGGGTAAATCATTTTATTATATATTCAACCCCGGAATTTTTACTCCGCCTGTTACGGCTTTCATTTTATTTTTCATAACTTCTTCCGCATTGTTTGTTGCTTCTTTCATAGCCGTAGAAATTACATCTTCAAGCATTTCTACAGAATCGGCATCAACTGCTGAAGGATTGTCGGGATTGATTACTTCCGGTGATAATTTTATGGACTTGAATTTTCCCTGACCGTCTAAAGTAACTCTAACTCCGCCATTTGCACTTTCTCCGACGACCTCAAGATTTGATAATTCCTGTTGAGCCTGAGCAGCTCTTTTTTGAACATTTTGAACCTGTTTCATCAAATTTCCGAAATTTAAACCCATTATTTTCTCTCCTTAGTCTGTTTTACTTTTAAGCAATTTTTATTATACTATAAAAGTATGCAAAAGAAAACATATTTACAAGAATCCATAAAAAACGGACGGCTTATCCGTTGGAATAATATGCCTTTGAAAGTATATATTGCTCCTATGAAATTTTATTCAAAACAGGGGCAAGACAGCCAGTA
This sequence comes from uncultured bacterium, assembly GCA_900319365.1. Taxonomy (GTDB): domain Bacteria; phylum Cyanobacteriota; class Vampirovibrionia; order Gastranaerophilales; family Gastranaerophilaceae; genus Zag111. Next base: position 54,651 of record ONOE01000007.1, read on the forward strand.
CAGGCACATGGTTATTCAAGCCCTGCAAGAATGGCACAAGGTTTCTAACGGAAAGGTTTCTTTTGTAATTGTCGATAATTTATTGAGTTCAAACGTTAATGTCGACTGGAAAAGAGTTCAAAGGCAGGCTCTGGGACATTGTATTTTTCAATACGATAAATATAACAGGCTCTATAGTGCGGAAGTTGAAATCGGTTTAACAGAAGGACTTGTTCACGCAGATTATAATGACAAAAGTGAAACTTATCACACGATTTTGCACGAAATCGGGCACGCAATAGGGCTCGGGCACAGTCCGTTTAAAAATGATATTATGTATACCCCTCACCAGAAAGGTATTACTCACGTAGGACCGGGCGACAGGTTATCTATAAATTGGCTCTATACTTTTCCTCAAGGAAAAACCGTTGATGAGATTGCTTCAAAATACCATACGGCAGGCAATGATTTAGATGAAGTTGTTGCAAGAATAATTTCCAAACAGGCAAAAACGGATTTTGAGAAAGTTAAAGACGGAGTTGATACGACGGCGCCGGCCGCTCAAGGCAAAAGCCTGCTTGATGAAACCCAAAATATCGGCGATTTGAAAAGGTATAATATGACCCTGCAAAATATTCAAATTTCTCCCGATCTTCAAGAGCAGATAAAAAAGCAGTACAGAGATTCTTCTGCAAATAAAAGATACTAAAAGCTAAAAAATATAAAGATATCCGCTATAAATATAAATAAAACACTCTTACTTATTTAATTTTTTTAATAATTTGTTGAACCATGAATCGGTATCGGGCATATAATCAGGTTCGCTTTTCGGTAATTTAGAAGATAATTCAAAAGAGTCATGTTTTTCCATGGTGAACAGACTGCCTTTTTCTTCTTTTTTCTTTTGCCGTCCGCCGCCGCCCATATAACCGAGGTTGCCGCCGCTTCCGCCGTCATTGTTCATGTTTGCAGCTGCTTTGATTACCGGTTCGGTTCTTGCAATGTTGTTTACATCGAAACTCATTTCCTTATTCCTGTATTGTTCCCTTATATATATAAAGTATATTTTTCTTAAAATTTTGTTACATAATCGGTGCAATTGTAACAAAATTTTACAATTATTTTTGCCTAAAATCGGCTCCCCACAATTATATACTAAATGTAAAATTATGTAACGATAAATTGATTATTATTAAATTTTATTTCCCATGCTGCCGATATAAACAATAAGTATACTTATGAGGCTTTTAAATGTCATTATCAATTGATTCAACATTAGAATATCTTCAATCGCGGCTCTGCATCAGTGCCGCACGAATGGTTGATTACAAAGACAAAAGCGTCAAAGAAATTATTGAAGCTGAAGCCGCTCAAGGTAATCAGGCTGCAATTCAACTTGCTGCGGATATGTTTACCGATCCGACTTCGCTTATTGAATTGTTTCAACTTTCCGATCCTAATAATAAATTGATAATAATGCGCCAGATGACATCTTCTCAGTTGGAAAAACTTCTTCCTATGCTTGAGCAGGATGATTTGGTTCAGGGGCTAAGATATTTCACGATGGATTCATTAATGGATATGCTTGAAAAAATCCCCAAAGAAGAACTTGTTAAAACCGTATTCCAACTGTTTTCGGAAAGACAGGTTATTGAAATGCTGCCCGAACAACAGTTAGACAAAGTCCTGACAGGTGTTGATATGGATAAAGATTTGGTATTGAAAAATTTAAAATCAATCCCCGAAACTTATCTTCAACAAATGATTGAAAGCGTAACGGGTCAGGAAGCACAAAGTTCAAATTCTCAAGATCTTATAAATACAATTTCGCAGTTTGGCGATTTGGATTATAAAAACGCTTTGAAAAATCTTGATGTTACTCAAAAAAGACGTTTAACCTTAATGATTACAAACACTGATAACAAATATTATTTGAATTTTGATTCTGATGCTTATACGCATTTGATGGCTCGGGACAGAGAAAAAGAAGATGTCGTAAAAGCAATGGGTGTAATTAAACCCGAATATCTGCAAAAAATGCTTACCAACTTGCCGCCTGATTTGCTGCAAGTTGTTACAACACAAATTGATACGGAAAAATTTGCGCATTCATTAATCTTTAAGTTCCCCGAATTGTTGGCACAACTTGTTGCGCAATAATGTTTTTAATATCAGGCTATTTTGTTATCGGATAATACGGATATTACAAGTTCAAGAGCTTTGTCTGCAAATTGTTGTTTCATCTCAATTCTCGGGATATCAGGCGAAAGTTTAATTTCTTTTACCGTTACGATTCCTTTGTATTTAACCGAGGTATACATAAGTCCGACGGGTTTTTCTTTTGTTCCGCCCGTAGGACCTGCGATTCCCGTTGTGCATAAAGCAATGTCGCAGCCTGTTGCTTTGTTTAAACCGTCAGCCATTGCGTGTGCACATTCTTCACTAACGGCGCCCTGATTATTCAAAATATCCCAATTTACGCCTAAAATTTTATGCTTTGCCTCATTTGCATAAGTAACAAAGTTTAATTTAACATAATCCGAACTTCCCGAAATGTCGGTCAGTCTTGAACTTACAAGCCCGCCCGTGCAGGATTCGGCTGTTGCTATGGTTAAATTTTTGTCTTTTAATATTTTTCCCAATTGTTCTTCAAGTGTCATATTTTTACCTCTTTATCAATAAATTTATCCTGCCGAAACACATGCACTTATTGCATCAATAAGGCGTTTTACGGGAACGGTTTTAATTTTAGTATTTTTTATATCTTTGTTTGCATAAGGAATAATCGCTTTTTTAAACCCTGTTGCGGCGGCTTCATTAAGCATTTTTTCTATATTATTAACGGGGTGAATTTCTCCCGATAAACCGATTTCTCCAATAATTACGGTTTGAGGGTCAACAACAACATCTCTTGCGCAGGTTGCAATTGCAAGCGCAATCCCAAGGTCTGAACTCGGGCCGCTTACATCGACTCCGCCTGTTACATTTACATAAACGTCCTGTTTAGACAAATTTAAACCGACCCTTTTTTCAAGAACGGCAAGGATTTGTAGCAATCTGCTAAATTCTACCCCGTTTGCAACTCTCCTCGGGGAGGAATAAGGTGTTGCCCCGACTAATGCTTGAATTTCCGCTAACAGAGGTCTTGTTCCGCTGTCTGTTACTATTATTGCGGTTCCGGGGATATTTTCAAGCGATCTTTCGTTTAAAAATAATTGATTGGGGTTTTTAACTTCTTTCAATCCGTCCGACTTCATCTCAAAAATTGCAACTTCCGAGGTGTCGCCAAAACGGTTTTTCATAGATCGCAAAATCCTGAACGATTTGTATCTGTCCCCCTCAAAAGAAATTACGGTATCAACCATATGCTCTAAAACCTTTGGACCTGCAATGTTTCCGTCTTTGGTAACGTGCCCGATTATTAAAATGGTTATGCCTTTTGTTTTTGCAATTTGAGTTAAACGATTGCAGCATTCTCTTATTTGTGAAATGCTGCCTGACGAGCTCGAAACTGTATTTGTATAAACGGCTTGAATACTATCTATAACAACAAATTGAGGCTCAATTTCATCAATTTGATTAATGATATTTTCAAGATTTGTTTGAGGGTATATGTATAAACTACCGTCTTTTACTCCAAGTCTTTCGGCTCTTAATTTCAATTGCTTTGCGGATTCTTCTGCCGAAACATACAAAATCTTTTTGCTTTGTTTGGCAAGTTCACCGCTTGTTTGAAGCAAAATGGTAGATTTTCCTATCCCGGGATCTCCCGCAATCAAAACAACAGAACCTTGGACAAGTCCTCCGCCCAAAATTCTGTCAAATTCGGAAATATTTGTGCTTATACGTATTTCTTTCCCCGGTTGAATATCTGAAATTAATTCGGCTTTTGTTCCGTCAGGTATAAATGCCGAATTTTGCGCAGAAGTTTTTGAATCAGTTTGGACTTCTTCCACAAAACTTCCCCACGAAGAACATTCGGGACATTTCCCCAGATATCCTGCGCTTTCATATCCGCAATTTTGACATACCCATTTTGATTTGACTTTTGCCATAGTTACTTGATAATGTTAAAACCTATTAAAAATGAACAAATAATGAATATTGCGCAAAACAGACCCGTAACTTTATTCAATCCTTTTTCTGCGCTTTTTTGAGATGCAAAAATATGAGAAGCTCCGCCGATTCCTCCAATGCCGTCGCCTTTAGGCGAGTGCATTAAAATCAATATTATTAAAAATGTTGCGGTTATAGTTGATACTATCCATAAAAAATTTGCCATTTATTCTTTTTCTCCTTTTTTTATAAAATGAGCTCTTTTGGAGTCAAGTTTAATTCTTTCGAAAGTGTATAATCTTGCGGGTCTTTTTGAAGATGATTTTGTATATTCATCTAATTCTACCAACCCTTCTGTTGCGAGTGCTTTTTTTCTGAAGTTTCTTTTATCCAGTTTCTTTTGCATAATAAGTTCATAAGCCTTTTGCATTTCGGTTAAAGTGAATTTTTCAGGTAACAACTGGTATGCAACAGGGCATATTTCGAGTCTTTCTCTTGTTCTTTTGAGCGAATATTGAATAATTTCTTTGTGGTCGAATGCCAGAGGCGGCAAATTGCTGACCTTGTGCCACCCCAGTTCGGGTGTTGAAACGATTTGAATATCTTTGGCACGAACAAGTGCAAAGTATGCACAGGTTATAACCCTTGCATTCGGGTGTCTTAACGGATCGCCGAATGTATACAACTGCTCAAGATAAATGTTATCAACGGCAGTTTTCTCTTTTAAAATTCTTAAAGCTGCCTCGTCAAGGTTTTCCGATAATCTTATATAACCTCCGGGGATGGCCCATCTGTCTTTAAACGGTTCGTTTGTTCTTTTTACAAGCAAAACCTGCAATGCGTTATTTTTAATGGTAAGTATAACGACATCGACAGTAATTTCATGAGTTTTAGTTTCGTTTAACATTATTCCTCGCACAAAAATTATCTATACAAATATTATTATAAACATGCCGTAGAGAAAATACCCGATTTGTTAAGCTGCTTAACATAATTTAATATTTTTGTAAAAATCATGCAATTATTTATGAGAAATATACTTTATATATATACAAGGGGATTTAAGGGATTATGTTAAACACGGTATTTCAATCAAATATAACTATAAGCGGCTATCCTTGCATGCCGTGTGCTAATCCGTTTATGGCTGCAGCACCTGTAGTAAATCCTTTTATGGGAGGTTCAATATTTAATTTCGGAACTCCGTTTGTTCCGTTTATGCCGGCAATGCCCGCTATGCCGATTTTCAACTTCCCTATGTTTAACTTTCCGATGTTAAACTTCCCGTTCTTCGGGTTCAGAAGCAACGGTGCCGAAACTCAACAAAACATTCCGTCATCAACTTCTTCAAAAATCAAAACAGGTTTGTTAAAAGGCAACTTGAAAGGTAAAGAAGCTTATATCACTTCATTATGTGAAAAATACGGGGTAGATGTCGGAGTTGTTCTTTCTATCATCGGTCAGGAATCAGGTTTCGGAACAAGCAATCTTGCAAAACACAACAACTTCATGGGCTACAGAGCTGCAGGAGATGCAGGTAAAAACGAAAAAGGTTACGGCTACTTCTCAACTCCCGAAAAAGGGCTTGAAGCTGCAATTAAAAACCTTGCAAATTATCCTGCAAAATACAAAAAACAAGGCGTAACGAAAATCGATTTCAATAACATTGATGCAATCGGCAGAATCTATTGCGAAGGTTCTTCATACAGCAACTCTTTAAGAAATATCTACAACAAAACAGTTAAACGCTACCTTGCATAATTATTTAGTTTTGAAATTATCCATCGGAAGTTTGAATTTTTGGTAATAATATTTGATTAAATTTTCTACATTCGGCCAACCGACAACATGTGATATATTTACTTTTTTATCATACAAAAAGTCGTGATAGCTTACCTGATAATTGTCAAAACATGCCAAATCAAGCCACAAATTATCATGTATTCTGCCTTTTTCGTATTCCGGGAGATTTTTTGCATAATACGGGTTTGCATCGGCTATAATATCTATAAAATTCTTTCTGCCGTAGTGCGCTACATAATTTTTTCTCGGCGAATAATCCTGCGGGTGAGTAATAACCTTGTGAATAGTATCCGCAAGAGATTCGGGAGTAAATTTAGGAACATATTCTCCGCTGTTGCCAAAAAATATCGGGAATTTCCCTCTTGCGTATTTATTAAAATCTTTAAAAACAACTATGGGTGTGTTGCAGCTTTGAGCTTCGCTGATAAATCTGTTTTTTCCCTCAATAAGCGACCCCAGAACGCAGCATTTTGCAGCCGAATAATATTTTGATAAGTGTTTATATTCAATAAACGGATAAAAATCGATATAATCTTTTGTTCTGTTGTCAAAGATTTGATCTACGTATTGCAGCTGCTTTTTGCCGTAATCCTCCATTTTTGAATAATCTAAAGAACCGTCCTCTCTCCTTACGGCAGATCTTCGCCCGATTGCATAAACGCATTTTAATCTCCTGCCGTATTTTCTTTCATATTCTTTTAAAGCAACCGCAATAATAGGAAGATTTTTTACGGGGAACGGAGTTGAAACGCAAAAAACATCAATTGTTTTGGGCGTATTTGGTACGGGTGCGATATAATATTCGTTCAAAAAATCCGCATCCTGCAAGGGTAAAAACATTATGTTTTTGGTTTCGGGGTGTTTCTTTTTATAATATTTTTCTCTTGCCTCATTCTTATAACATGTGAAAAAGTAATCCGCTCTTGTATTTCTTGGGTATGAGCAAAACATTGAATTAGCAATGACAAAAAATATCTGCTTTAATTCGGGGTATTTGTCTAAAATCATTCTCGTTGCCTGTGAATAGAAAACCCCTTTTAATAATTTCCCCTCATAAACTACGGGCGGAAGCGGAACAACCATATTGAGGTTTGCATGCAGTCTTTCGGTTCCTTCATATCTGTCCTCAAAACTGTATCCGTCTATATCGTCCCAAATACGCTCAATCGGCTTATCAATTTTCGGATTGTGCATATAGATTTCGGGCCAAATATTTTCCATTACATTAACCTCCTAAATATAGTTTTCCTATGCTAATCATAAAAGAGCGGACCGAACAAGTCAATATTTCGGTCCGCAAAATCCATCATAAATATTATCTTCAATTTTTGAAATTTATTTTATTTGTTGTGCCAGTTTGCTTTTCCTGCGCCTGCTTCTCCAGCATACTGGTTAAGTTCGATAGCATCGCCGTGCCAACGTAATTGGTAAATCTGTCCGTCGCCGTCTGCTTTATATGATGCAATACCGTTTTTAACTTCAACAAATGTACACTTGTGTCCTCCGACGGTAATTGTATCATACCAGCCTTCTTTATTTTTCGTGCCGTATTTTGTTTCGCCGGTAATGGATGTATTATTTACGTGGTCTGCGATGATTATGTTGCCTTTAACGTCATCAGCTTTAACACCTGATTTATCTTCATGTTTTGTCGTTTTGCCGTCGTTGTCCGGCTTATCGGTGTCAGGTTTTTGTACGTCAGTATTATTACTTTGTTTTTCATATCTTTTATTCAAAATATCAATCATTTCTTTAGATGTTGATGCTGTCGGGATAGGATCTTTATCAGAGTTATCGTCTGTTGCAACGAATTGTTTACTTGCTTTATCGTATATTACTTTCAAACCGTGTTTGCCATACAGCGTTTTCATGTTTGCAATTGATGCATCTGTATCATCGCCTTGAGGTTTAGCCTGTTGAGTTGTAGCGTTATTAAGTACGCCGAAAATATTGCCAAACGGGCTCATCATGCCCATATTGCCCATCATTCCGAAGTTGTTAAATGACGGCATTCCCATATTGCTAAATATTGAGCAGCCACCCATATTCCCGCTGCCAAACAAACCTTGAGTTAAGCCGCCCATAAATCCCCAGAATCCCGAGGGACCGTTTTTAATATTAATGTTCTGCGTAATACTTACGTTTCTGCCTGCGGGCATCGGGGGCATTCCGCCTCCACGAAACCTGAACGGTACGTTCTGGAACATATCCTGCGATCTGAAAAAATTATAGTATGCCATAACTCTCTCCAAATTCTTACTTCTTTATATATATAAAGTATATACTCATGCAAGAATTGCGCATGTTTCGGGGAATCTTAATATTTGTTTACAAAATGTTTTGAATCTCTTTTTCAAAAATTTTCATCATTTCGTTGTATCTGGTTTTATCTTTCAAAAACCACCAACCGATTAATGTTTCAAATGCGGTAGAGAGTCTGTACTCATGTTGAATGCCTCGTCTGCCGACGGGTATGGGTAAATTTCTTGCTCGTTTTACGATTTCAAGTTCTTTGGGGGTAAGTAAATTTTCAATATGATTTAGCAGAGCAACCTGAGAAAAAGTGTTGACAAGTTTAGTCGTAAGGTTATGCAATTTTTTGGAATTGTTTGTCATAAAGACCGTACGTTCTCTTATAAACAGTTCCCAAACCGAATCGCCAAGATATGCATAATTTCTTAAATTCATTTCCTGCATGGAATTATTTTACAACAAATATAATCTGTTGAGGGATTTTTAAGAGATTATTTTAGTGATTTTAATAGTAAAATGAGCCGAATTGTAGTTCTGATATTGTATATAATTTTTGTTTGCCAAAGTGTTTGCGCAAATCAAATTCTCCCGCACTATTACGAATATTCGCCAAAGATGGCATTAAAAACTCGAGAATTTGTAATGTATAAACAAAAGTACTATGCTCTTTATTTTAATGCCCTGTCGCTTGATTATAAGCAAAGCATTGAATTTGAAAAGAATTTGAAAAATTATGACAAAATGTATAATGATATTACGGATAAATTGATTAAAGAAACAAAGAAATATGAACTTATGAAAGAAAATCATCTACCGATTTTAGAGATTTCGGAACAAAAGAAGATAATAAATTCTTTATACAAAGATTTAAAAAAAATTTCCAAAACTGAAACAAAATCTCTAAAAACAATTTTAAATAAAGAACAGCTGCAAAGATACAAATTGCTCAATCATCTGGAATCTCATGATATAAAAAAATCTTTGCACGAAAAAGATTATTATAAATCAAATCCGAAAATGACAAAATTCGGCAATCCCGCTAAATAAAACTTGTTTGTGATAAAATAAATATCAGAAATTAAATATTTTTAAATATAGAGGATGTGTAATGAAAAAGGTTTATATAGAAACAATGGGTTGCCAGATGAATAAATCGGATACCGAAAGAATGTTCGGTATGCTTTCGAATTTCGGGTATTCGGAAACAACTGAACCCAAAACGGCAGATTTGTTAATGGTTAACACCTGTTCAATAAGACAGTTGAGCGAAGATAAAGCGTTCAGTTTAATAGGATTGTGGGGCAAATGGAAAAAACAGAAGCCGAATTTAAAAATCGGTTTTTGCGGTTGTGTTGCTCAGCAAAAAGCAAATGAAATCTTTAAACGTGCACCTTATGTTGATTTTGTTCTGGGTACGCACAAGATTTATTCTTTGCCTGAAATCATAAAAAAAGTAAATGCCGGCGAAAAGGTTTGCGAATGCGAAGAAACCAACAAAACGGAAGATAAAAAAGCATCAGAATTCCATATAAATCGTGTAAAATCTGTAAATGCCTGGATTCCGATAACAGAAGGGTGTAACAACTTCTGCACTTATTGTATTGTTCCTTATACAAGAGGCAGAGAGCGTTCAAGAGCGCCCGAAACTATCTTAAAAGAAGTTAAAGATGCGCTCAATGCGGGATTTAAAGAAGTTACACTTTTGGGGCAAAACGTAGACAGCTACGGCAAAGATTTTAAAGATAAAAAGTACAGACTTGCGGATTTATTGAAAGATGTCAATGCAATAGAAGGCAAATTCAGAATAAGATTTGTAACTTCATACCCCACAGATATTACTGATGAACTTATCCAAACGGTATTAGAGCTTGATAAAGTTTGCGAATATTTCCATATCCCAATGCAATCGGGCGACAGCGACGTATTAAAAGCTATGAACAGAAGATATAACAGGGAACAGTATTTTGGAATAGCAAACAAAATCAGAAAAATGATACCTGATGTTACAATTACAAGCGATTTCATTGCGGGTTTCCCCGGGGAAACCGAAGAACAATTCCAACATACGCTTTCTGCAATGGAAGAATTATGCCTGGACTATTCAAATACGGCTGCATATTCTCCAAGAGAAAAAACCGTTGCCGCACGCTGGACGGATAAGTTTATTGATGAAAAGACCAAACATGAACGCCTTGCAAGATTAAATGAGCAAAACAGAAAATGCTGCCTTGCATCAAATAAGAAATTTGTCGGCAAAACCATGGAAGTCTTAATTGAAAACTTTGAAAGCCACAAAGGCAAAAACGTAATAACGGGCAGAACCCGCAACAATAAAATTGTTCATATTCCTTATGACAAAGATTTAACGGGTGAATTTGTCAACGCCAAAATAACAGGCTGCAAAACGTGGTATTTAAATGGAGAAATTTAAAATAAAAAATCCGCTAAAAAGACTAAAAATTAACTCTTAATATAATCATGCTATTGAAATCAAAGCGAATATGTAGTTTAATATAAATGATAAGTGTAGCAGGAACTATTAAATATGTTAAACATTACTAAAACAGAGGACGACGGGTCTTTAAAAACTCTTAATTTAAATGAAGCTGTATCAGGTTCCTGGTTCAATTTGATAAATCCGACAAGGGAAGAAATCAGTCAGGTTTCACTTGTTTTGGATTTGGACGAAAGTTTTTTAAACAACTCTTTAGATGCTGACGAGTTATCACGTATGGAATTTGAGGACGGCAATTTACTTGTCATCACAAATGTTCCCATTATGGACGATGACGGCAATTTTGACACGATGCCTCTGGGGTTGATTTTTACTCCGGAGAGTATGATTACGGTTTGTTCAAGAGAAAATAAAATCATAAGTTCGTTTAATGAAGATACGACAAAGTTCTTTGACACACGCAAAAAAGCCAATTTTATGTTAAGCATATTGTTCAGGGCTGCGAAATTTTATTTAAGATATTTAAACGTAATAAATAAACAAACCGATAATATCGAAGAATCTTTAAGAAAAACAACTCATAACAAAGCGCTTTTCCAACTTATGGAAATTCAGAAATCTCTTGTATATTTCACCACAGCTTTGAAAGATAATCAACTTGTATTACAAAAACTTTTGAGAATGGTTAATGCCAACACGGGAAACCTGCAATCGGTTATCAAATTTACCGATGATGATATTGATATGCTTGAAGATGTCATTATTGAAAACAAACAGGCATCAGAAATGGTTGAAATGCACCGAACAATTTTGGAAAGTATGATGGATTGCCTTGCATCAATTATTAATAACAATTTGAACCTTGTTATGAAATTCTTGGCAGCAATAACAATTATCTTATCTATCCCTACCATGATCGGTAGTTTCTGGGGCATGAACGTTCCTATGCCCTTTGGGACAAATCCTTACGGCTTTTTAATCGTTATATTTATCTCATTGATTATTACAAGTATTGTTGCCGTGTTCTTCAATCGTAAAGGCATGTTGTAAATTTAGACTCATTTGTAAATTTATATGTCAAATTTGACTAAATTTTATCAAAAATATTTTTTTTTGAATTTTATTCTGCTATAGTAGGTAAAAATAAAGCCTTTGGCATGAAGGAATAAAATGTTAAATTCAATACACAAGACTAAGGGTAAAACGGAACATTCCGTAAAAAAGTATGTTTCTGTCCCTGACTTGAGATTAGCTGAAATAGAAATCCGTTTAAAAAATATTTTTGAAGAAGAACTCAAATCTAAAAATTCTATTATAATAAGCTATAAGCCCGAAATTATTTCAAAGCTTGCAAGATATATCTCCGGACACATTAACCGTCCCGCATCAATCGGTATTGCAGGTGAAACGGCAAGCGGGAAATCCACAATAACAATGGATATTATTGATACATTAAATTCGTTTTCTTCCGAATTTGATATAGATAATATTATAACAAGGGTTAATACGGATGATTATTACTACGATCGTTCCGATATGGTTAAAAAAGCGGGAAGTTTTGCAAATTTTGCAAAACATTATGATTTGGATGTTCCCGAAGCTCTTGAACTTGAATTGATGAACAGCGATATTAAAGATCTTTTATCGGGCAAACCCGTTTATTTGCCAAAGTATGATATGTCGGGAACCGCTAAAAGATATGATAATTATACACTTGCAAAGCCTTCAAAAATTATTATTTCTGAAGGTTTATTTACACTAACCGAAAAAATTAAAGATGCATTTGATTTTAAAATATATGTTGACGTCAGACATAATGTTCAAAAAGAAAGATTTTTCGTCCGAGCAAAAGAAAGAGATTTGGGCGACAGCGCAAACGGTATTTATAAAAACGCCGCTCAAAAAGCTGAAGTTTATATAAGACCCTGCAAAAAAGATGCAGATATTGTATTGTCAGGCGAAGCGGTCAGAGTTTGCTATAAAAACTTCTTAAATAAAATAATCTCGGTTGTTGTTCAACAGCATTTTTCAAAATAATTACATCAATTTATTAAATAATCCCCAAAATTCTGGAAATGATATATTTACCCATTCAAAGTTTTTGATTAAAATTTCTTTTTTGCAAATTAAACCTGCCGTGTACAAACTCATTGCAAGCCTGTGATCGCTGTAACATTCAACTTCGCAATCTCCGTATAATTCCGTTTTGCCTTGAATAATCATTCCGTCGGGCGTTTCTTGTATATTGGCGCCGAGTTTTTTTAATTCCGTTACTATTGTTTTAATTCTGTCAGATTCTTTGCTGCGCAAGTCCTGCGCATCTTTTATTATCGTGCACCCGTTGCATTGAGTTGCAAGAACAGCAATAACGGGGATTTCATCAATAAGCCTCGGTATGATTTCGCCGTTTATCTCAATCCCTTTTAATTCGGGGGAGTAGCAAACCTCTATGTCGCCTGCGGGTTCTGAATTTAATTCCCTCTTGTTTAGAATTTTTATATCCCCGTTCATTTGCTTTATAACATCAATTATTCCCGTTCTTGTCGGATTTAATCCTACGTTTTTAATTGTTATCTTTGAATTAGGAACGATTAATCCTGCCACAAGAAAATATGCCGTTGATGAAATATCTCCGCAAATTTCCGTGTGCAAAGGTTCAAGCGTGGATTTTTTTATTTTGATACTGTTATTATGAATAACTATATCTGCTCCCATACTTTGAAGCATAATTTCGGTGTGATTTCTTGAGGGAGTCTTTTCGGTACAAATTGTTTCCCCGTGCGCAAACAACCCTGCAAGCAGAATGCATGATTTTACCTGCGCCGAAGCTATCGGCAAGGCATAATTTATCCCGTGCAGAGAGGTTCCCTCAATTTCTAACGGGGCATGATTATTTTCAGAACTTATCTTTGCCCCCATAAGGCTCAAGGGGGTGATAATTCGCTTCATCGGTCTTTTGGAAAGACTTGCATCTCCTTTTAATACGGAAGAAAAATCCTGCCCTGCCAGTATTCCGCTCATAAGCCGCATCGTGGTTCCCGAATTGCCGCAATATAAATCGGCTTCAGGTTTTATAAATGTTCCGTTTGAATTAACCGTCAGCGTATTATCGTTTAACTCAATATCAACCCCGAGATTTTTGCAAACGCCGACTGATGAAAGCGGGTCTTTTGCGCTTGAAAAATTCTTTATGACGGATTTCCCTTTTGCTAAAGAGGCTAAAATTACAGCCCTGTGCGAAATAGATTTGTCTGAGGGTATTTCAATTTCGCCCGATAAATGCTTAAAATTTTTTTTTACGATAATGTCCATAAAAGGATTTTAACATAAAATCCTCTTTTTATATAATTGCGCATTTTATTATTTAGCGTATTATAGAATGTATATGGTTATAAAAGTAAAGACAATAATAATTCCGTTATTAATAACATATATTCTTATTGCAGGATTGATTTCATTCAAGTTTGCGAATTTGTGCCTTGCAATTGCTGTAGTATGTTTTTTAGCGTATCTTTTTTCGCATTCTTCAAAAAAAGAAGTTGTTGTAAAAAGCTATATAAGTAATATCCCGAGAGATTTGCTTTATAACGATAATACCTTGATAAATTCTCATTGTATTGTAAGGTATTTCCCAAACAGAAGAATTGCGGTTATAGATAACCCGAAGTCAGGCGAACACACTCCTTTGCGGATTTTTAGCGTAGATAAAACAAATTATGCTGATGTAAATGCCTGTTGGACGGAGGTTTGCTCGGTTTTTGATTCTTATATGACACTTGATAATTTGTTTTCATTTATTGATAAAAATACGGGTAGCATAAATGTTATTTACCTCACTCCGGGAACAGATTTTTCTGTAGTGCAAGGGGTTGAGGATTTTATCCCTAAAGAATCTCTGAAGAAAAAAGAGGCTCCAAAACCGCTTATAAAAAATCCTGAACTTGTAAAAAAAATATCCGATAAGGAGAATAAAAGCGCAATTGTGGTAGATTTTAAAGATTTGAAACAGTATGACGTTGCGCCTGCCAATAAAAAGGATTATGAAAAAAATGTTGTTGCGATGAGTAATTTTATAGACAGCAAAGATAAAATTGATGTAAATTTTGCGGATATAAAAATTTTGGCAGGATTGCCGGGGATTGATGAACAGAGAGCCGGTGAAATCGTAAAATACAGAAATTTAAACGGCTTTTTCAAAAATAAGGAAGATTTTTTCAAGGTGTCAGGCGCAAAAGAGGATTTCAGGGAAAAGATTTTCAGCGCAATAGCGGTAGATGAATATAAAAAATCTGAAGAAGAACAAAATCCTGAAAATAATAAATAAATATAAAAAGACGATACATAAGACTTGACGATGTTTTGCGTTTAAGTGATAATTAATATGTTGAAAAATTTTTCTTTAAAGTTGAAGAAAAATTATAAACAAAATAAAAATAGAATAATTAAAATAAAGAGAGGTGTCCGAGCGGCTTAAGGTGCAATCTTGGAAAGGTTGTGTGAGGGTTAAACTTCACCAGGGGTTCGAATCCCCTCCTCTCTGAAAAAAAATCGAATTGATTATTTCAATTTGATTTTTTTTCAGAAAGTATATTCCTATTGTAAATAAAGTGCAAGTGTGAGATGGGGATATAATCGCTACTATCTAAATATAAAGCCTTTTATAGCGATTTTAATAGAATGAGATGCACTTGCACTAATTGGATTTTATCTGCACTTATTTGTATATTACTTGCACTAAAATTACATCAATTTTAAAATCAAACTCTGAAAGTTTGCAATATATTTACGCTTTAGCTATGTATATTTAGTGCAAGTGAAAAATCTTCTCATAATTTGAGATGTATTACATTATCTCTGAGATTGAGATAAAAACACTTGACTTTCATTGAAACAAGAGCAATTAATGTCATTGGTAAACGATTTTTAAATAGTGTTTAAACAAGGTTTAAAAGGGTTTTAAATGAACAAACTACATTTACTCAAACAAGCAGAAAAATTATACAGTGTTGAAAATTTAACTCCAGAAATGATTGCTGAAAAATTAAATGTTTCACGCAGAACTATTTTTAACTGGAAAAAGAAATACCAGTGGGATAATCACATTGTTAAAATAAAAGATTTTTCAAATCAATTCGCTGATGATATTTATAATGTTGGAACAAAACTTCTTACAAAATTAAATGATGATATAGATAACAATAGGGTTTTAAACAAACATTCAATTTGTGCTTTAGAAAATATTATCAAAATTATAAATAAAGAAGAAAGAGGACAAACAAAGAATTCGAATAATTTTTCACCTAAAAAGAAATCTGTAGCCAAATTGATTTATTTCCATTTGATTTCGTTAAAGTTGTACTTTCTGAAAGTTTTAACCTTCCACAACCTTTTATTTTAGAACCATCCAGCAATTTTGTATCTGCGACAAATAACAAATTCGTTTTCTCATATTCAGTTGATTCATAAGCAATATGCGGATGAGTTTCTGTAAGTTGTAATGCTTCTTTCTTATCTTGCGAGTTGTTTAAGTCTAAAATTTTTCCGATTTTAAAATAAGCATATATACAATGTTTTCCCATCTTATCTTGTGTACAAAATTTATGAGTCTTAATATCAAATTCTCTGAACCATCCAAAGAATAACAACAAATCTCCAACTTTTACATTATTATTTATCAAATGTTGAGCGGCAGCCGAGCATTGCCCGAATAGCCAACTTTCTATATCAGGGTCTAAATGACAAGTCATTATCTCTGTGCCATTCAATTTCGGTTTAATTTTACTTTTTTCAAAAATTTTACCAAGATTATAACCACAAATTTGAACATTATTATATTCCAGATTTGTATGTTCATCGGGTATTGGCAAGGAAATTAATTTGTCGCCAATAATAAAACTAGGACATCCGCCTGATGCACTATCAAACCCTTGTCTACTTAATATAATTTTCATCATCCAACCTTATTTTTGCAATTCTGTTATTTCTGTTTTCTAAAAATTCCATCTGATTTTTATAGAACACAAACCAATCTGCCACTAATTGTGGACGTGGGTCTTTTGTAAATGTTAAATCATTTTGTAAAAACAATTTTATAGCAGAATAATCTTCAATAACTAAATCTTGTAATAAAAAGAAATCAACAAAACTTTTAAAATCAATAAATAAGTCGAAAAATTCTGCATTTTTCTTAATAGTTTCACCTAAGGGATTGTTAAAATCCTTATTATAATATCTTCTAATACACTCAACAAAGTTAATTGGCATAAGAATTACACATGCAACAAATGAACTTAAACTATATAGATTAGATGGAAATCGTCCTGTTGTTAGAGGAACTGCATTTAAAGTTTCTGACAACAAAGCTTATTTATGGACCTCAGGATATGTTGAACGTTTTAATACATATCCTGGCTTTAGTGTTCCAAATCCGATAACAATTGAAATTTGCAGAGGTGAAGAAAAATTAGATACTGTTATCAAAGATATATTTGCTTTAACAAAAATAAATTTTAATAGTTGTGCTTTTGGTGATAGCGTTCCTGTTACACTGAAATTTGCAGATGCTGTTGGTGATATCTTGACAGCAGCACCAAATGAGGATATTCCACCATTACCATTCATATATTACATATAAATTTTATTCATATTTTATTTGGCAGAGTCTATATCGGATGTTTCATATCCTAATTTTAATATAGTAAGCACTTTAAATTCATCTCCATCTTAGAGTTAATTGCATCTTGTTCTGTATGTTAAATTACACCCACACTATCGGTGAAAATATAATTACTTAACATTTCTTATAAGTGATTAACAAACTTTTTTTAATGCATTTTTGCTAAAATATTTTTGTTTTGATACTAACAAATTTTCAACTTTTTTCTTCACAATATATCTATATTGTAAAGAGATGTCTTTAGCTGCTCCAAATATATATTATCACAAATAAATTCAATTTATATATTTAT
>ONOE01000005.1 GCA_900319365.1 uncultured bacterium
TGAATAAAATGTCATGAAAATTTGAAGTGATGTATGGCAACGGAGAAGCTTATGGGTCAATATACTCATCTGAAATTTGAAGAACAAAAATATGAAAATAAAAATTTCTTAAAATCGGGTATTTCAGTAATAATTCCTTGCTATAATACCGAAAAATATTTGAAACAATGTTTGGATAGCGTAATCAATCAAACATTTAAAGATATTGAAATAATTTGCGTTAACGATGGTTCTACAGATACAACATTGCAAATTTTGGAAGAATATGCACAAAAAGATAGCCGAATAAAAATTGTTACACAAGAAAACAAAGGTTTATCTGGAGCAAGAAACACTGGTTTAGAATATGTAACTTCAAAATATTGTTATTTTTTAGATAGTGATGATTATATTGAGCCAAACTTACTAGATACTGCCATTAATATTTTAAATAATAATCAAGTTGATTATTATTGTTTTGGTTCAAAAGTATTTATAGAAGATGAAAAAGATTTAGTTCAAGATACTGAATCTATGAATGAGTATTTGAGAATTAAATTTAACGGCGTAAAGACAGCAATTTTTGATGTTGGACAAAATCAAAATATTCATGTATGGAATAAAATTTTCAGAACACAAATAATAAAAGAAAACAATATCCATTTCATAGAAGGGCTTTTATATGAAGACATATTCTTTACTTGGTATTATTTCTTTCTATCTAAAAAAATATACTTTGATAAAAACATATATCATCATTACAGAATGCATTCTAATTCTATCATGGAAAAAACTACCCTAAATAAGTCTTTTGATTCAGCAGTATCACATTTATATAATTGGCACGAATTATTTCAAACAATTTCTCAAAATAAAAAATTATTTAGTAAAAATTATCGAAATTTATTAATTCTACTCAGAAATTATAAAAGAAGAACAATTGAGATGTCTCCATCAGTAGATAAAGGAAAGATATGTCAACTGACTAAAGACTATAAAAACGAATTAGATAAGCTATATATAAATGAATTTGGATTATTTAAATTCCTAACAAATAGTCAGAAATTGTTTTATTTTCAATTAGGTTGTCGGAAATCAACATTATGCTTTTTTGGAATTAAATTGAAGATAAATCATGAAAAACTTCATTTAAAGAAAGAGGGTATAATTGAGTAACATATTAATTACAGGAGGTTTAGGTTTTATAGGTTCACATGTTGTTGATTGTTTTGTTGAAAATGGTCACAATGTTTGGGTTATCGATAACGAATCTTCCTTAAATTCAGGATACAGAAATAACAAAGCAATTTATATAAAAGAAGATATTCGTTCTGATAAATTGGAAGAAATTTTTAGAGATATTCATTTTGATGCTTGCATTCATTTAGCAGCACAAGCAAGTGTAACAAGCTCAGTAAAAGATCCAATAAATGACGCATCAGTAAATATATTAGGTTCAATTAATATCATTCAGTTATGTAAAAAATATAATTGCGGTAAAATGCTTGTAGCCTCTTCTGCGGCTGTTTATGGGAATCCCAAATATTTACCTGTAGATGAAGAACATCCAACTGAAATTCTATCTCCTTATGGATTATCAAAATTGACGATGGAAAAATATATTCAATTATCAGGAGTTCCATATATTATCTGTCGTTTTTCAAATGTATATGGAGAACGACAAAACGCATTTGGAGAAGCCGGTGTTGTTTCAATATTTAGTGATGCTATGCAAAACAATAAAGATGTATTTATTGATGGGGATGGAGAACAGTCAAGAGATTTTGTATATGTAAAAGATGTGGCAAATATAATCTATAAATTATGCTCTAGCGATATTAAAAATGAAATTTTGAATGTCTCAACGAATACATCATGCACAATAAATGAATTATTCAAAACAATGGCAAAAGTTTATGGTTATGAAAAAGAACCAATACATAGAGAATCTCGTATTGGTGATATAAAAAATTCAACTTTAGATAATACACATTTAATGCAAGTTATTCAATTATATAAGTTTATTTCATTGGATAAAGGTTTACAGGGGTTAGGGAATTATATAAATGCATAATAATATAACGAAAATTTTTAAATCAATAGACAAGCACAAAATAATATCTTTTGATATTTTTGATACCTTATTATTGCGACCATATGTAAGACCTATTGATTTGTTTTTACATATGGAAAGTCATTATAAATCAGAAAATTTTGCGATTGCTAGAATTCAAGCTGAAGAAGATGCTAGAAAATATCTGGATAAAAATGAAATAACATTAGATGATATATATGAGTTTATAGGAGCTAGATACAATCATTTAAAACAATTTGAAATAGAATGGGAAACAAAAATTTTACAGATTAATCCTGAAATTAAAGAAATTTATGACTATGCAATAAAGAAAAATAAAAAAGTTATTATTGTTTCAGATATGTATCTAGATTACAGTACTATTGATAATATTTTGAAAAAAAATAAATATTCAAATCACGAAAAATTATATGTTTCTTCAGAATATAATGAAACAAAAAGTAATGGCGAACTTTATAAACAAGTTTTAAAAGATTATTCAAAATACAAACCCTCTGATATTTTACATATTGGAGATAACAAAAAATCAGATTATAAAAAAGCAAAAAAATTTAATATTGATGCAATATTATATAAGTCCCCAATGCATTGCTTCTTGAAAGAATATCCTGAATATGGCAAGTTTCTTGTAAAAAATAATAATTCATTAAGCTCTTCAATAATTACTTCTTTATCAATGTTATATTGGTTAAATACTGAAAAATATTCTAAAGTGAATTATTGGGAAAAAATTGGATATTTATATGGCGGTGTAGTAGCATATGGATTCTGTAAATTTATACAGAAAATTGCTACTGAAAAAAGCTTGAATAATTTATTCTTCATAGCTCGAGATGGTTATTCTTTGCAAAAAGTTTTTAATTTATTCAATACAAATATTAAGACTTCGTATGTATATGCACCTAGACTTTTAAATTTAATATATAGGTTAGATTATAAACCAAATGATTATGCTCAAGTGAAAGCTATTGCAAAATTTTACTCAAACGAATTCAAAATTAAAACAGACCTGTCCACAATAGATAGCTGTAACAAGTTTATAAATGATAATTATGAACAAATAAAAATTAGAAGTACTGAATTATATAATGATTATAAAAATTATTTGCAAAAAGAATCTAAAAATAGCACAAAAATAGGGTTAATAGATACAATAACAATAAATTTTTCAGCACAAAAATTAATTGAGAATTCCATTAATAATGGATTTTGGGGGATTTATTGGATTGCAGAAAAATACAATATTTGTAATAATTTCTCAGAATTTACTCAATATAATTTTGAAACATTAAAAAGATATTATTTCAAAGTATGGACATTCATTGAATTTTTATTATCATCCCCTGAGTATCCAATAATTGGGGTAGATAAGTTAGGAAATCCAATTTACAGTCAAACCCCAACAAATTATGAAAATTTTATATGCGACATTTATAAATTTATTAGTAATGGTGAAATAGAATATTCCAAATTCATATTATCTATATTTGGCGATTATGAAATTTCCTTCAATTATAAAGTCATTGTAGATTGGATAAATTGTTTTATAGAGAATATGCCAAATTATGATGTAAATAAAATGAAAGATGTTAAGCTTGGTGACGATATGGCTCATACTAGATATGTTCCTATGTTTTCGGAGCATATAAGCTTCAAGAATTACCTATTAAAACCGCTCAAAACAAAAAAAGAAATTAAATCACTAAAGTGTAAATCAAATTGGCAAAAAATTTTTTATTCTCTAATATCGCCTATAAAAATTAGAAAAGAAAAAATTTTTGGCAGTAAACTATATAAAATTACTATACTTCCTCACTTAGAAAGTTGTTTGTTTGCTTTAAAACTTTTAAATGTTGAGTTATCTATGGGGGATGAGTTAGATGGTGAAGAATAAGATTAAAGTTTCTTTTTTGATGTATCAAGTCATAACTGGTGGTATTGAAAAATGTTTACTCACCATTATAAAAAATCTTTCTGTATATGATAAGTATGAATTCACAGTTATAACAAAAAAAGAGATTACATCAAAATATTTTTTAGAATTTTTTAAAAATTATAATGTAAAAATATTAACATTGCCTAATATTGAATCAATAGGTGAAAAGCCGCATTCTTTATTCAAAAAAATCATATGGAAAATTAAAAGAAAAAAAATAAAAAATAAAATTAAGGAAATCTTAAATAACAAACTACCTGAATCGGATCTAATTATTGATTATTTTAATATGAGTTTTTGGGATCTTATTTTGGATATTAATAAACCCAAAATAACATTTTGGCATGCTTCTACAATGATGTTTGAAAAATATTATACAAACGTAATTGATAAAATAATGAACTCTTATAGTAAATTTGTTTGCTTAACAGAGGAAACCAAAAATAATTTAATTAACAAATATCCAAATTATAAAGAAAAATTTATTCATATATATAATCCGTTTAACATTGAAGAAATAAAAAAATTAGCTGAAGTTGGAGAATATCCAAAGGATAGCAATAAATATTTTACATTTCTCGGTAGGTTTCATGAGGATAAAGATCATTTAACTGTTATCAAAGCTGTTGAATTAGTAGTAAAAAAAATACCTGATTTAAAAGTTTATTTTATTGGTGAAGGCTCTCGATTTAAGGAATATCAAAAATTAGTAAATGAAAAAAATCTAGAAAATAACATTATTTTCACTGGTGTGCTTGATAACCCATATGGTTACTTAAAACATGCAACTGCTAATATTTTATCATCTCCAAGTGAGGGTTTATCTACGGTTCTAATCGAGTCTCAAATATTAAATACGTTAAATATTTCATCAGATACTCCAAGTTGTGCAAGAGAGATATTATTAAACGGAGACGGAGGATTATTATATCCTATTGGAGATTATTTAAAACTAGCCGAACTTATGGAAAAAGTTTGGAATTATGATATAGATAAAGAATTATTGATAAATAATGCAACCAATTCAATATCAAGATTTGAGTCGCAAAAAATTATTCATGAATTAGATAAATTATTTGAGGAACTTAAAGAAAGGAATAATGTTTATGAAAAATAACAAAATAGATTTAGAACAAAATATTATTCCTAAAATTATCCATTTTTGTTGGTTTGGTAATAATCCAAAAACTAAATTAGTAAAAAAGTGTATAAAAAGTTGGAAGAAATATCTTCCAGATTATGAAATTAGAGAATGGAATGACAAAGACCTCAAAGATTGCAAAATCCCGTATATTCAGGAAGCTTATAAAGCTAAAAAATGGGCTTTTATAACAGATTATTTTAGATTGTATGCTCTATATAATTATGGTGGAATATATTTTGATTCGGATAATGAGGTTTTTAAGTCTTTTGATGAATTTCTTAATTTGGATTTCTTCTCAGGATATGAAAGTTGGGAAACAGAATCTTTTCCATTTACTGCCGTTGTAGGTGCAAAAAAGGGGAACAAAATTGTCAAAGATTTACTTGATGAATATGATGATATTCATTTTATTAATCCTGACGGTAGTCTAAATTTATATACAAATACATGTCGTGTTACCGATTATTTTCAACGTACATATAATTTTTTACCACCTTATAATGGGAATAAACTAATGACATTAGAAGATAAATGTATAATTTATCCTTCGAACATATTTTGCAATTATGAAAAAGGAGTTTCTTATGCAGTTCATCATTTTAACGGTTCTTGGTTGCCGGAGAATGCCAAAATAAAAACAGACAAACATAAATTTTCACTAAAAGATATATTTTCTGTGTACAACCAAAATGGCCATAAAGTATGGAATATTTTGGGTATAAAAATGAAGTTTAAAAATTATAAAAAACTATGTAAGCAACTAGATAGAGATCTTATTGAGACAAAAAATAGACTATATAATATCCAACAACAATTGGAATATTTAAAAGAACACTCTGATATAACAAAATTAAAGCCTGCAACAGGTGAATTAAGAGAACAACAATTAAAACTAATAGATTTGAGTAATGAGTTTTTTAATTTAGTAAAGGAAACAGATATAAAACCTTTTTTAATTGCAGGAAATCTTATAGGACATGTTCGGCATAATGGATTTGTTCCATGGGATGATGATATTGATTTTGGATTAATAAGGGATGATTATAATAAATTAATAGATTTTTGTATAAAAACTTTGAATGTGGAAATATTTGACAATTCAATTTACTAGTATAAAGAAAAACAATTTAAAAAGTATTTATGTGAGAAATATCCAAATGAATTTGTTTTAACAATTTGGCACGATCAGCTACAAGTTTTTAAAGGTACGGATTCAGGTGATTTTAATTATTTAGATTTCTTCGCCTTTGATTATTATGATAATAATTATTCTTTTGATGAACACAAAAATTATTTAAATGAAATAAAAAAGAAAAAAAACGATATTAAAAATAATAAACAAATAATCGAATATTTAAATTATGAAAGATTACACAATAAAAATTTTGTTAATACCAGTGACCATTTATATTATGGAATAGATAACATGGATTCTTGGTACACATATGATTTAAATAATTCATTTATTCCTTATAATGTAGTATTTCCTTTAAAGAAAATCTCATTTGAAGGGTTGAATTGTTATATACCAAATCAGCCAGATCAATTTTTAAATTTTCAGTTTAAAAATTATATGAATTTCCCAGATGATATTGGCATAGAAAAACATAATGTTTATTTACGAAATTAAAGAAATAAAGGAAAAGTATGAAACTATTTACAATCGGTCCAGTAGAATTATATCAAAGTACAAAAGAAGTCAGACTACACGATTTTGTATATTTCAGAACAGATGAGTTTTCAAAAATAGTTAAAGATTGCTTATCAAAATTATCAAATTTATTAGGTAACCAAGAGCCAAATTCATTGATTTATTTCGCAGCTTCGGGAACTGCCGTTATGGAAGCAACTGTTGAAAATTGTGTAAGTAATAATGATAAATGCTTAGTTATAAATGGTGGGACATTTGGACATAGATTTTGCGAGTTACTTGAATATCATAATAAAAATTACAGTTCTATAGATTTACAATGGAATGAAACTTTAACATATAAGCATTTAGAACCTTTTGAAAATAAAGGTTACACTATGCTTTTTGTTAATTTACACGAAACTCAAACAGGACAATTATATGATATAAAAATGCTTTCTGATTTTTGCAAACGAAATAATATGATGCTTGTTGTTGACGCAATATCAACATTTCTTGCAGATGAATATAATATGGAAAAATATGGAATTGATTTAACTATTATCAGCTCTCAAAAAGGCTTATGTTTATCTCCCGGAATGTCATTTGTATCTTTTAGCAAAAGAATGCTAGAAAAAATAGAAAATATGCCACTTCCTGCATCAAAATATTTTGATTTTAAAGACTATTTAAAAAATATAACTAGAGGGCAAACCCCATATACTCCACCTGTTTTAGTCATGTATGAATTAAAAGATATGCTTGAGCTTATAGAAAAAGAAGGTGGTCTTAACGTTCGTTTGGATTTTATAAAAGAAAAAGCAGAATATTTTAGAAAAAGAGCAAAAGAGTTAGGATTAACAATCCCAAATTATCCGCTATCTTATGCTTTAACTCCATTATATTTCAATGATGTAAATGCATACGAAGTTATTCAACTATTAAAAAATAAATACAGAATTTTTGTAAATCCATGCGGTGGTGATTTAGCAAATAATTTATTAAGAGTAACACACATAGGAAATACGACAATAGAAGATATTGATGATTTACTAGAAAAACTAATGTCCTGTATTAGTGAAGTAAAAGAAAAGGAGCTTACTTATGATAGGAAATAAAACAGTTGTTTATACTTCGGGAACATTTGATATGCTTCATATAAATCATTTAAAAATGATAGAATATGCAAGAGCATTAGGGGATATTTTGATAGTTGGAGTTAATACGGATGAACTTGTTGCCAGTTATAAATCAACCCCAATAATTCCTTTTGAAGAAAGAATAGCTCTGATGAAAGCAATAAAAGGGCCGGATATTGTTATACCTCAAAGGTCATTAGATCATACCGACAAAGTAGATAAACTACATTTTGACATATTTGTTGTTGGCGATGATTGGGTCGGGAAATATGACTATTTGAAAGAACAAGGAATTCAGGTTGTATATTTCCCATACGGCGAAGGAATAAGCTCTTCGAGATTAAAAAAGCGTATATATAATAATTACAAAAAATTACAAGAAAAAGTAAACAATCACTTACCAATGGATGCTAAAACAAAAGGGAATAAGTAATTTATGCGTATAAAAATTATACAAAATATAATTGATATTCTAAGACATAAAAAGAAACTTAATATAAATTTTAATCCTTATATTAAAGGTATTAATAATAAAATTGTATTTAAAACAAGTAAAAATGATGTAGTAAAAAATATATTGGATAAAAATCTTACTATATCCGGAAATAATAATACAATTATTTTTATATCAGATAATGTCAAATTCCCAAAAGGCTTAAAGCTCAATATAGTAGGTGACTATAATTATGTTGAAATACATAAACCAAATTTTAAAGAAACATTAATTGGAATATTTAATAATGATAATAGATTTATTTTAGAAGAAACCTGTCAAATTTGTAATGGGGCTACATTTTCATTAGCTAGCGGAGGCTCAATTAATATAGAGAAAAATTGTGAAATAGGGAATTATTCTCTTTGGGTTGTAGTAAATGGAGATTACAAAACTAAGCATAAATTACATATTGGTGAAGGTACGCATATTGCAAAAGATGCAATTATACGGACTTCAGATGGAGAATGTTTATTAGATTTCGATACTAATATGCCTATTTCTGAACCACAAGATATTTACATCGGAAAACATTGTTGGATTACTAGTCGCTGTACAATTTTAAAAGGTTCTTATATTCCCGATAATTCGATTATCGGTGCTAATAGTTTGGTAAATAAAAAGTTTACTGAAGAATATACACTTATTGCCGGTACACCTGCAAAAGTTATAAAGAAAAATGTTAAATGGATAAAAGGCGGTTATGGCTATAATATGTCAAAATATGAAAATCAAATATAAAGATAAGGATTATTCAATAAGCTTTACAAGATGTATAGCGATGCTATTTATTGTTTTGTGTCATTTATTGCAATATTACAATATTGAGCTTTGTTGGTGGTTTAATGTCGGTGTTCAAATATTTTTTATTATTTCTGGTTGGCTATATTTTAATAAAGAATTTAATTCTATAAAGAGTGTCATTAAATTTTATTTTAAAAATGCTATTAAAATATTAGTTGATTATTATATTTATATAAGTGTATTATTTGTAATTTTTATTGCAATAAACAGAGTTCCAGAAGGAATGATAAATCTTTTTAATTTAAGTGGAACTATACCAGGATTGGGTCATTTGTGGTTCATAAAATATATATTAATTTGTTATTTACTAGTTCCTTTTTTTGAAAAAATTATCGACTTTTGCTCAAAAAAACAGATGAACTATATTTCTGCGATTTTGGTTCCTGTATTTATAGCATTAATTTGCAAGCAATTTAATATAATTGGAGCTTGGATTAATTGTTTCTATTTTGGGTTGTTATTACATTCTTTAGAAGATTATAAATATTACAAGTATCTTACAAAATCTGTTTATATAACTGCTATATTACTAAATTCAATTCAAATTTACTTGCAATATATTTTAAAATTAGATTTAATAAATATTAAAAATGGACACTACCTTTGTGAATATGCACATGCATTTTTGGGCTTATTATGTTTTTATTTTCTAAAAAATCTATATGTGAATTATATTAATAAAAACAAATTAAATAAAGTTTTAAATGTAACAGATAAATATTCGTATGACATATATTTGACTCATCATATTTTTATATTAGGTTCATATTCTTTATTTAATAATTCAAATAATTTCTATCTAAATTTAATAAAATTAATAGCTGCAATAATTTTATCAACATATATTTTAAATTTTATATCAACAAGCATAAAGACATTAATATTTAAAAAAATTACTCAAACCCGCGCCGCTGTAGAGAGAGAGAGAGAGAGAGAGAGAGAGAGAGAGAGAGAGAGAGAGAGTAATCTTCCTAAATGATTACAAAAAACAAAAATTAAAGAAAATAGCATAAAAAGGAAAACAAACAATGAAACTAGAAATGACAACTGCAAAAAACTCGTTTAAATATGGATGGCTATTATCTAGAATAATGCCATATATTGCACCATATTGGTTTAGAATTACACTCGGCTTTTTAGTAGCAATACCATTAGGTTTACTAGATGGCGTTACAGCTTTTGCACTAAAACCTTATATGGATTATGTAGTAGGTGGCAAAGCATTAGAATTTACATTCTTAAACTCTAATATAACAATCACAAGTATTCAGATGGCTTTTATATTACCGTTTGGTGTAATCCTATTTGCTGCAGTTCAAGGTGTTTTAAGATACTTGAACGGTTATTTATCCAGTTGGACAAGTGCTCATATTACGAACGATGTTAAATTTGATTTATTCAAAAGGTTAGTTCATATGCACCCACAATTCTTTGATGAGAATTCATCAGGGATTATAATTTCTCGTTATATGAGTGATCCGGGAGCAGCATCAGCAGGAATTGTAGATAATATTAAAACAATAACTACAAGTTTATTTGGAGCTTTAGGTTTAATTGCAGTTATGCTATACAGTTCTTGGAAACTTGCAATTATTGGTGTTCTTGTACTTTGCATTGCATTTCTACCAGTGGCTTTAATAAGAAAAAGAATTAAAGAGGCATCTAATAAAAGTATGGTTATTGGCGGCAATATTACTACCAATATAAATGAAACATATAACGGCAATAAAGTAATGGCGGCATACGGTTTGCAAGATAAAATGTATGATTATTTTGAAAAACAAACTTGGGATGGCTATAATGTCGGGATGTCATTGTATAAACGTTCGGGTTGGATGTCACCGTTGATGTATTTAATTGCATCTTGCGGTATCGCAACAGTTCTTGGTGTTGGTACATATTTAATTAATTCAGGTCAAATGACTGCCGGAAGTTTTGCATCTTTTGTAACATCGTTATTACTTTTATATAAACCCGTTAAAACTTTAGGAAATACTTTAACAGGTATTCAGGGAATCTTTGTTGCAATGGGCAGGGTATTTGAATTATTTGATTTAAAACCTGAAATTATAGATTCACCTAATGCAAGAGAATTGCAAGGGTTAAATGAATCAATTAAATTTGAAAACGTAAACTTTGAATATATTCCAAATCAACCTGTATTGAAAAATTTGAATCTTACAGTTGCTAAAAATGAAACACTTGCAATAGTTGGCAATTCAGGTGGTGGAAAATCCACATTAGTAAATCTTATTCCGAGATTTTATGACATTAAATCAGGTGCAATAAAAATCGATGATGTAGATATTAGAGAATACACAATTGATTCTCTAAGACAAAATATTTCAATGGTATTTCAGGACAACTTCTTATATTCAGGGACAATTAAAGAGAATATAATGATGGGCAACTTCAATGCAACTGCTGAAGATTTGCAACAAGCAATATATTCTGCACACCTGCAAGATATGATTAAAGAACTTCCACAAGGATTAGATACAATGCTTGGTGAAAGGGGATTAACTTTATCCGGTGGTCAAAGACAGAGAGTCGCAATTGCACGTGCAATGCTAAGAAATGCTCCTATTGTAATCTTAGACGAAGCAACATCAGCCCTTGATAACGAATCAGAAGCTATCGTTCAAAAAGCAATGGATAATTTGATGAAAGATAGAACAGTTTTCATTATCGCTCACAGATTATCCACAATTAAGAATGCCGACAGAATCGCTGTAATCAATGAGGGAGAACTTGTTGAATTAGGAACTCACGAAGAACTTATGAATATTGAAAACGGTCAATATAAAGCTCTTTATGAAATGCAGTTTAAGAAACAAGAAATTATATCGTAAATTATAAGGGGGTATGAAATGTGTGTAATTAATGAAAATTTAGATACAAGACATCGAGTCTTTATAAGTTATCATCATGAAAAGGATGAATACTACAAAAAAAAGTTTGAAGAGAATTTTGGCGATTTATTTATAAATGAATCAGTACAAGATGGTGATTATAATCCAGATTTATCAGATGAATACATAAAACACTTAATTGCCAACAATAATATTTCTCTTTCAACAGTCGTAGTTGTTTTAATTGGTGCGGAAACAGAGAAAAGAAAACATATTGATTGGGAAATATATGCAGGTTTATCAGAAAGAAATAAATGCAGAGCAGGATTAATCGGTGTTATATTACCTACTTTCAATAAAGATGAAAACAAAATTCCTGATAGGTTACAAGATAATATAGATACAAAATATGCTCGCTTGTACACATGGGAATATATAAATTCAATTAATTTAAATAATGAATATATGATTAAAGATTTAATTGAATTGGCTTATGAAAGAAAAAATGATTATGATATTCCGTCGAACAATTCAAGATTACAAATGGAAAGAAATAGGGGGTAAATAAATGAGATACTTAAATGAATCAGATAAATCATCTACAATTTACAGAAAAAAAATAATTCTTTAAGAATATGATATAAAAAATTTTTCATATGTGTCTACTAGACCGAATGTCTTTTTATCTCATTCAAGTAAGGATATTGATAAATTAGAACAAGTAATCGAATTTTTACAAGATTATAATGTAAATGTATATATAGATAAAAGAGATCCTAATTTACCACCTGTTACATCTTCAAAAACAGCTGAAATATTAAAAAATAATATTAGGAAATGTGATAAATTTATAGTTTTGATAAGTGAAAATAGTAAAGATAGCCGTTGGATACCTTGGGAATTAGGAATTGCAGATTATGCAAAAACAACAGAAAAAATAGCTCTATTACCATATGCAAAATATTATGCTTCTTCAACTTGGACAACTCAAGAATACTTAGGTCTATATAGACGAATACTTAATCTTGAAAATTCAGATGGTTGGGTTGTATATGATCATAAAGAAAAAAAATATTTAAAATTAAGTACATGGTTAAAGAATTAAGGGATTAACAATGAAAGAATATAAGCAACCGATTTCTGTATATTTTGTATATCATCCAAATACAGCAAATATTGTGAAAGAAAGTGTAAAGTATTGTTATCAATATTTACAACGAGATTATAAATATCCTTTTTCTCGATTTATAAATATTCCATTATTTTATAAAACGAGTTTAGATAATAATTCTGTTCCAACAAAATTAGAAACTTTTTCTCAAAAAACAATTATATTTTTATTAATAGATGATTATATTATTGCAGATGATAATTGGTCTGATTATTATAATGATATCTTTGATAAAAATGATTGTGTGATTCCTATTGCTCTTAATAAAAATGCATTAAATTTTAAAAATTTATCTGAATATAATTTTATTAGAGCTTTCGATTTTGAAACAAAGTTTTATAAAGAAAACTTTTTATTAAACATAACAAATGAGATATATCGTTGGGTTTTAAATAAAATGAAATCCTGCGAGTTTGGTAAAGATAAATCTTTAAGAATATTTTTAAGCCATACAAAAGACGGTGTAGGTGAGAAGATAGCGGAGCAATTAGAAGATTTTATAAATAGGACAAATTTAAATAAATTTTTTGATGCTAAAGATATTGCAATTAATTATAGATTTAAAGAAGAAATTGAAAAATACGAAGAAACATCCGCAATATTAGCAATTAATACTGATTATTACTCTTCTAGATATTGGTGTCAAAAAAAAGTGCTTTATGCAAAAACTAATGAACGGCCAATTGTGGTATTAGATTGCTTAAATCACTATGAAGACAGACGTTTTCCGCATGCATCAAATATTAGTACATTACATCTTAAATTTGAATATGCACATAAAATCCCTAAGTCTATTTTATATGAGATAATATTATCAATATTATTAGAAACTTTAAGGTTTAATTATGCACATGAACTACTAAATAGTTATAAAAAAGCAAACTTTATTCCTCAAAATGCTATCATCTTTTCACGCCCTCCTGAGTTTAGCGATATAAAAAAGATGGTAAAATTTGATAAAAAAACAATTTCACCACAAAAAGCGACTATATTTTATCCTGAACCTCAGTTATATGATATAGAAAAAGATTTTTTTGATTGTTTGGGGATTAAAATAAATACACCAATTAATTACAATATTAAATCCAATTTTAATGGGTTAAATATAGGAATTTCAATTTCAAATCCTGAAAAAGACGATTTAACTCAAATTGGTCACTATGATACTCATCTTGAACAATTATCAAAAGATTTTGCTAGATTTCTAATCGCACATAATGCAAATTTAATATATGGTGGCGATCTACGAGAGGGAGGATTTACAGAATTTATTTTTAATGAAGCTAAAATTTTACACGACAAAATAAAATACAAAGTTCCTCACATAATGAATTATCTTGCGTATCCTATTTATATAAATGCAAGTGAAACTGTACTTAAATGGAAAGCTGCAAATAAAAATATTGCTAAAATGATAGAAGTACCTCCGCCTGATGATATATCAGATATATTAAATAATAATGATAAAATTATTTCAAACTTTTTTGAAAATAAATATTTAAATAGCAAGTGTTTTACTCAAATGCGTGACTTAATGATCCAAAATTGTGATGCAAGAATAGTTGCTGGGGGAAAATGTAAAGGCTATCAAGGAATAATGCCCGGAATATTAGAAGAAGTTTTAATTGCTATTGAAAAAGGAAAGCCATTGTATATTCTTGGAGGTTTTGGTGGTATAGCTTCTGAAATTTGTAATATATTGCAAAAAAATATAGTCCCAACAAAATTGACAAAAGAATGGCAAATTTTAAATAACGCAAACTATGCACAATTTCTAGATTATATAGAAAGTAAGAATGAGAAATCCCCAGATTATAGTGATGAGATGTTTTCCAAAATAAAAATCAGTAATTTAAGAAACGGATTAAGCAAAGAAGATAATATTAAGTTATTTAACTATCGTATGTAAGCTCCGCAACTAAAAGTTTAAATAAGGAATTATGTGAACTAAACCTACAAAAAAGCGAAGACATAACATTTTGCGCTGGAGATATTGATACAAACCGGTACATCAATAATTTGAATTTATTATCTTCTTTTAAAGGAAAAGCTATTAGTCTTGGTGGCGATGGGAAAGCTAATCAAATATATTTAGCAATGTGGGCAAATAAAAATACTTCTTCTAGGGAAAAAGAAGGTGTTACATTTTTTTGCATAGAAGAACCTGAAGCACACTTACATCCTCATAAACAAAGAGGTCTAGCTAAATATTTAACAAATAAATTCGATTCTCAAATAATCATTACGACACATTCACCACAAATCGCCTGTGAATTTGATCCAAATTGTATGATTAAATTATATGCCACTTCAGAGGGAACTAAAGCGGCAAAAGATGGAGTTTCTAAATTAATAGAAGAATCTTTTTCAAATTTTGGCTATAGACTTAATATTATTCCGGCAGAAGCCTTTTTTGCTGATGTTGTATTTTTAGTAGAGGGTGTGTCAGAATGTTTATTTTATAAAGCATTTTCCGCAATGAATGATGATTTTAATATAGATAAATATAACATAAGTATTATTTCCGTTGATGGCATTGGATTTAAACCATACATAGATATTTTTTCAAAGCTTAATATTCCAGTAGTTCTAAGGACGGATAACGATATATTTCAAGTTCAAAATTCAGATGAATACAGATTGGCAGGAATTGAAAGATTGTTAGATTTGTATAATTTTTTGCAAACAGACAAAACAAAACATGTTAATACAGTATTTGAAAGAAGCAAAGATAAATCATACTTGGAATCAGATACAATTAAAGAAAAAATTAATAAACTTATGCAAAGCTTGAATACTTGGGGTTTTTACATAGCAGATACTGACTTCGAAACAGATATTTACAATAGTACTTTATCTGAACAATTAAAGAAGCATTATAAAGAAGAAAATTCCGAAAAGTTAGTAAATAAAATGAAAAAACATAAGGGAATTAATATATATGATTTTCTTGAGGAAAACAGAGATATGTTAATAGATTTTAAGGACGAAACACTATTAGCTCCTTTGTACAGATGCAAAGAAATAGTTGAAAAAATGTATGGAGAAGAATAATTGGGGCCAACGGACGAACAACAAAAAATAATAGATTGTCCCGGGAATATTGTCGTTATTGCAAATCCTGGTAGTGGCAAAACTTATACCTTATCTATTAAAATCAAAAAAATACTTGAATCATTATCAAGCAACAAAGGAATAATTGCTATTTCATACACTAATAAAGCTAGCAATGAGCTAAGACAACGTTCGCTATCCGGGGGTATCGATAAAAAACAATCGTTTTTTGGTACAATAGATAAATTTTTTATTTCGGAACTTATTTTTCCATTTTTACCTAGATTGTTCGGAACTTTCCCAGGAGAATTGAGCATTCAATCTTATAAAGAAATTTTGAAAGATAGGCCAGAAGAATATCAAATCGCATCAGAAATCGAAAAATTAAAAAATAAACCCAATGATACACAAATTTCTTTTTTGGATAGCTATTATAAATCTGGAATTATATTTTTAGAATTAATAGGTACTCTAGGGTGCTATGTATATGAAAATGTAAAATCTTCAAGATTATATTTAAGGGCTAAATATGACTATATTATTATTGATGAATTTCAAGACTCTGGGTATTTTCAGTATGTTTTATTTTGTTATCTGGTTGATTTAGGAATTACCGGTATAGCAGTAGGTGATGTTGATCAGGCAATTTTTGGATTTGCACAAAAAAGTTCTGAATATTTAATAGCTCTTGATAAACGAGAAGATTTTAGCTCTTTACGAATTACAAAAAACCACAGATGCCATCCTAGTATTGTCAATTATTCTAAAAATTTTTTAAGTCCATCGGAATCTATTGCAGAAGAAATTAGAGTTTATCATATTAACATACAAGGGACTCAGGTTGATATTGCAAAATATATAGATACTCATATACAAAATATTAAAAAAACTTTTTCGATACTAAATAACAATGACATAGCTATTTTAGTTAGGGGCGATACAACAGGAAAACTAATTAACGAAAATATGACAACAACACACAAATATATAATAAGCACAGTCTTAGATGAATGTTCTGAGATATGGGCGACATTGTTTATCGAAATATTATTTTTTATTTTTGATACAAAAGCACTACTAACAGATTATATGGATAAATATTTTGCAGAAGAAGATAGTAATAGAAATAGGATTGTAGAATATCTCAAAAAACTCAAAAATATCGACAAAACAAAATTAATAGAAAATGTTGATACCTTTTTAAAAATTGCAGAAATAATTGCTCCTAATAATAAATCTTCCATTGCTATTGATCGTTTAAAAGCTATATTAAAAAACCCAATATCTTTATCATCGTACGAACCAGTTGCAAACAATGAAATTCAGATCATGACAATACACAAATCTAAAGGTTTAGAATTTAAAATTGTAATTCATCTTGATTTATATGATTATGTAATTCCTTTTTATTCTTCAATACAAAATAACAGCTATAATGAAGATAATAATTTACATTATGTAGCAATTACAAGAGCAAAAGAAGCATGTATTTTTATTACTTCTTCAAAAAGATATAATGCTCAACAGCAGATAAAAGATGGGATTGTTTCAAGATTTTTAACAAGAGAGGATTTGGTAACCCTTCGTAAAGATGTATATTTAACTTGACTTCCACTTTGGTTAGAGTGATGTATACGACACGATAAAGGAGGTCGTATGGAAAAAGTCGGATTGAATATCACTCCAAAGGAGTTTAAGCAATTAAGCAAGTGGTCAGAAAATATTTATAACACTGCTGTTGTTATTGATTACTTTGTTGCTAACCAACCGGAAATAGAAGAATGCTACAATCTTACACCAGTAGTTAAACATCTGCGAAATGATGCAGATGTTTTGAATGCATTCTTTATTGATCACGAAAAAGATGTTGAAGATTTAAATTCAGTTTAAAAGGTGTTTAATTGGTGTTCAAATCGTATTCAAAATTTAAAATGCTTAAAAAATTTGTTTAATAAATCTTCCAATATATTTTTAGGAATTCCTTTGCATATATCTTCCAGTAACTTTTTTGCTTCGTCTTTATTAGGATTGTTGAAAAATTTGTTCAATTTAATTACTAAATCAGTATCCTTTGTTTCAGCCATAGCCATTTTAAGAAAAGCCCTCTCTTTGTCTTTAAATAATATTTTATTTTCAATATATTGTTCCAAAACCATACACCAAAACAACTTGCATGAGTACTTTTTTAAAATTTCTTTTTCATTATCAGTTAATCCTATTTGATTTAAAGACTGATCGGTAGTTGCTGACACTATACCTAATGTTCCAGTAACCATACAATCATATAATTTTTCCAATGAACTCGTCATGCCTATATTCCTTATGTTTTCTTATATCTATATATTATATCACATCTAAAATCGGGCATTCATGCTAATTTTGTGTCGGAATGATACGTTTTAGACATATATAGTTGATGTTTCTGTTTACAAGAGTGATAAATTGTGTAGCTTGAAAGGAGCAGATTATGGTTGAAAAAGATTACAAGTTGTACGGGACAAAGATTTTGAATCTTAAAACACAAGAAATCGGTTTGCTGATTTGTTTATGGGAGAACAAATTCGCCGATAAAACAGTCGATTTTGCAACTTGTGTGGATAAAACCGGCAAACGATATAACATTGAACTCGATAATATAAGAGGGTTTGAGAATGATTTTGAAAAATAAATTAACCAAAGAAACGTTAGATATTCCATATTCTGAATTCAGGATAAAGTTTGCAAAAGAGATTCAGGATGCGTTTGAAAGTTATCGAAAAACACAATTAAATAAATACTCTTGGAACTTCAAAGATGATAATTCTTTGGAGTTTAATTTTTATTTTGAACTCCATTGGAACTTTAATCATTTTGGAAATAGTAATTGGTATATTGAAAAGCTTTAAGCTACGTTTAAAATCCTTTTTATATCTTCTTTTATTTTTTCTAAATTTTCTTTTTTACCAATATAATCATATTGTAAATTTATTGTTTTAAAATCTATTTGATATATATCACTTTCGCTAGGATTGTCTATATTTAGATGAAAATCATTCTCCTGAGCCGAGGCATCCCACTTCGGGTATAAAAGAATTGCATGTTTTGCTTTATGTAGCAAACAATACGTTGAAACTTGAAATACATCAGCATTAGAAAAATCATCAGAAGATACAAATTTTTTATATTTGGTATCTAAAACAATTTTTTCGCCATTAATTTTTTCTATCATTATATCTACAAAGGTGTTTCTTTTTTTGTTTGTATCTCCAACTAATAACTTCCTTCCTCTTTGGGCTGTTAACTTACATCCCAATTCCGATTCATTCTTTTTCATTATTTCAAAAACAAATTCTTCAAATAGTTTATTCATGTCCCAAATTAGAGTAATATTTTCAAATTTGTTTTTTGATAAATCTACACTTGTCTTTTCTACAAACATTTTTGCCAAATTAAATGGTTTCTTAAATAATTCTTGGTTACGAGATAACTTTATTTTTTCAGCTTTGAACCTATCAAAACGAACCAATTTGATATCCGCATAGTAATTCATTATAAATTTTAGAGTTTTTTTATTGTAACTGTCGTTTGAAATGTTGTATAAACAGGTCGAAACAAATAAAAACAACTGATTCAAAATATTGTTTTCTGAAAATTCATCATATTCGCAATAAAATTTTGCCTGGTTTGAGCTGTTATACCTGATATTTTCAGTAAATTTTATTTTTCCTTTTAAATAGTTCAGGTTATCTTCTTCTCTAACATAACGTTTAGGGGTTAAACGCTTTAAGCATTCAAAAAGAGATTTCGCGTATTCTCTTATTAGTATTTCAATAAATGGATTTTTGGCAGTTGATAATCTTGCTTCATTACTTGTTTTTATATCTAACTTTTTTGTGTAAGAAAGCATATAAATTAAATTTTTTAAAATATTTTCTTTGTCTCCATTATTACATATTAATTTTGGTAGAATTTGAAAGTGCGTATTTTTATACTTTATAACTCCTACCCACGAAGTTGTTTCTATGCCACTAGGAGTAACTTTCAAAGCAGAATCTAAGTGTTGGCACTCCAAATAATGATGCAATCTACTTAAATCGCAATCTTTAATTTTAATATTTTTAGAATACTCTTTAACAACAATCGGTTCTGCCATTTGTTAATCCTTAATTAAATATTTTTAAAAGCATTTTTTATCGCTTCTTCAAAATCAATATTTGCTTCTGAGACAAAATCATATGTTTCATCTTCATCGCAAGAATAACTATTTGCAAATTTTACGTTGTTTATTTTTTTAATAAATGACTTGCCTTCCGGTTGAAAATCTCCTAGCAGTGCACAAAGTTTTTCCCAGTCACCATAGAAATATTCATTTAATAGTGGCATTACGCAATCATACCAAACACGTTTAAAATCGGAATCATAATCGGAACTGTTTTCTAATTTCATGAAATAACTATGACCAATTTGGTGATCTCTATCCAATAAAATAGAAATTCTCTCATTTAAAGTTGTGAATATTTTTCGTAATTCAATACCAAATACTTCTACATCAGGAACTAAATTAACATTTGGCATAATTTCCTTGAATATAAATCTACGTCTTAACGCGATATCAATAGAAGCAATTGAACGATCGGATGTATTCATTGTACCTAAAATGTATAAGTTACTTGGAACGCCAAATTTTGATTTAGTGTAAGGCAAAGTTACCAATAACTGTTCTTCTTCAATTTTAGTATTTTCAAAATTTATATCGCCATTTGGGGTAACACGTTTATCCGTTTCAATCAATGTGATTAATTCTCCAAAAATCTTTGATATATTACCTCGGTTTATTTCATCAATTATCAAAAGATATTTATTATTAGGATCAGAATTTGCTTTTTGACAAATTTCTTTGAAAATTCCTTTATTGTATTCATACGATATTGTATTATATTCTTCATCGTCACTTATAACAGGTTTAATTCCTTCGACAAATTCTTCATAAGAGTATGATTGATGGAATGTAATAAATTTATAAAAATCTTCTTTTTCTCTTGTTTTATTTTTTGCGTCTAGTAATTCTAACTGTTCTGATAAATTTTCTTCAACAAATTTAATGCCTTCTTCAGTTAAATACCAATCAGAATCTTCTGTTTTATCAAAAATAAACGGAGCCATTCTTCTACCATAATTAACAGTGCTAGAAGATGTTGCGGTATGAGTTTGAAGCTGTCCCCAAATTATGGCTCTTAAGTTATTGTTATCTTTTGTTTGGGCGAAAGCTTTAATAAGTTTCTGGTGCTGCATATTAGCAACTTTATATTTGTTATTTTTGCCATTTCTATACATTGATAATGCAACGGCCGAATACCAATTTAGTGATTTGACAACATCAGAAATTCTTTGATCTTCATTATCTGCTTTTAAACCTGGATTATCACCTAAAATACTATCAATATATTCTTTTATACTATAAGTTTTACCTGTCCCTGGAGGCCCGTATAGAACTAAATTCCTGGCCGTATTTTTCATAGTATAATCCTCCTGTATTAAAGATTCTTTTTTTTCTAATTCTATTTCATTTTTATCTTTTTTTGTATAATTAAGAACGAATTTATCACCCTGATTACCAAAGCGTTTTAGGCATTCTTGGACAAAAATGATTGTAGAAAAAATATTCCAACAATAGATAACAAACTGTTTATTATTGTCGTATTTATATTGCATATACTCTAATGTTTTTCGATGTTTTCTAAATTCTTCTACACTTGAATAAATCCCGCATATGGCATCACTATTCAAAGAATATCTACAAATAGGGAAATTTTCCTTATCTCCTAAAGACATGTTTGATATTTGTTTTTCAAAAATTTGAAAAGCAATACGTGGCATTGTTTGATTAGAAATTTTCTTTTCGCCTTTAAATAGATCACGCCTTATAATATCACCATTGGCCTTTGTACAATATGTATCTATTGCCTTAAAATAATCCCCGTAACTTAAGTTATCCATAGTAAATCTTTCATCAGTAGATTCAACATAATCTGCAGTGATAGAAAGAACAAAGGTATCTTGATTTTTTAATTCATTTTTTTCTTTAAATTTTTCCACAAATTCCACCATATTAGGATCTATGTCTCCGATAATATCAATATATTGATCAGGTATAGCATACAAATTTTTATCGTCAAAAATAGTATCGTAGTCTGTTTTTGATTTTTCTGGTAGATTTGGATTTTTATTTAAACTAATATTATCGATTTCATATAATTTTTGTCTTTGAGAATATGTCGAAGTTCTAATATTTGTTATAATTTGAGCCTTATTTTTTGAAGTGTTATGAAATGCTAAATATTGAGTTACATTATTTCTATCCTGAACAAGCATAAACCATACATTACAAGAATTGTACAAACTATCATCTTTTATCGTGTATAATGTATTAGTTTTTGCATCTCGCATAGTCCACAATACACCAAATTTTTCTATATCCTCAATCATACTTCACTCCTTTTTCTTTTAGGGTATCACAAACATGGATTTGAACATATTTTGAACGGTTATAAAACGGGGTTTGAATTAATTTGGCGATTTATCCATTCCATAATTACGGAAACAAGATATTCTTGTTCTGTTTGGGTTAGTTCTCTGTGTTGAGGAAATTTGTGCCATTGTTCAATGCAGCCGCGGCAGCAGGTAGCGGTTGCATGTTGAGCGATAAAAACAGGATGCCCTCGCATTGGAGTTTGTTTACCATCATTTGCAGGTTCTGCCGGAGCAACTCTATCCCGAATAAAATCGCCGGCATGAGAACGAACTGTATCAAGTCCTTTGTCCTTGATATATTCAAGTTCTTTTGCCCGAAGTTTAAATCTGCTTCTGAATTTTGATTTTGCTAATCTGTCTAAAATATCCATAGTTACTCTTTTGTAATTTCATGCAATCTTTCTACCAGTTTAGTAATCTTGCCAGATTTAATTTTTTCAGCTAATAAGCCTTCACAGAATCTATCTTGTCTAATGTAATATGTTAATAAAGACAGAATTTCCTCTCTTGTCATTATGTTTATATCCTTGTGTACCAAGTCATAGTCTTTTGTGTGTTGCATATAGTAGTAATCAATTAAATTTAGCTTATAAAATGCCTGTAACCAAGCTATATCATTCGCAGCAAATTTGATGTAAGGGAGTTGAGGAATTTCATCTTCCTTACGATTAGCAGTTCCTCCGCCCCATTCATAATTATGTGGAAAAATAATTGGTAATTCTTGACATCTTTTATTTATATCAACCATTTCATTGTATACTTGAACAACTTTTTCATTAATATCAATAAAGATTACTTTGTCCAAGCAATTATTTTTATCAACAAAATATCGAATTATATTAGTAGCAATTTCACAAGCTTCTTCTAAAGGGAAATGATAAACTCCGCAAGAAATAGCAGGAAAAGCTATTGTTTTAATTCCGTTTTCTTTTGCTAAATTCAAAGATGTATTATAGCAGGATTTAAGGAGTTCTCTTTCGTTTTTATTGCCACCTCTCCATACAGGGCCGACAGTGTGAATTACATAATTTGCCGGCAGATTATAGCCTTTTGTAATTTTTGACTGTCCTGTTTCACAACCGTTTAAAGTTCTGCATTCTTCCAAAAGTTCAGGCCCTGCGGCACGATGAATTGCACCATCAACTCCGCCGCCACCTAATAAACTTGTATTTGCGGCATTAACTATTGCATCAACTTCTAGCTTTGTTATATCACCTTTTAAAACTTCAATTTGCGTCATATTTTACCTCTGCTTAATAATATCATAACCGAATAATTCTTCAGAAAATTCAATTAGTAAA
This sequence comes from uncultured bacterium, assembly GCA_900319365.1. Lineage (GTDB taxonomy): Bacteria > Cyanobacteriota > Vampirovibrionia > Gastranaerophilales > Gastranaerophilaceae > Zag111. The sequence goes on from ONOE01000005.1 coordinate 24,109, forward strand.
TTCTGTCTGGAGGAGCATTTTCCATCTCGTAATCATGATAACTTATAACTTCTACTCCATAATTTGGTAGTCATACTTTTAATTTATTAAAAACACACTACGGTGTACTTAATGAAAATCGATTTAGAGTTTACTCTAGTTCACCCGAAATCTCATCAAAACATATAAATTATGCAACTGTATTAGATAATCTTATAAAACTAAAATTATGCGAATATAAAAATATAAATAATGTTAGATATATTTACCTAACGGAATCTGCTTGGGATGAAAAAAGAGCAATTGCAATCGAAAAAATTGAATTATTGCTTGTTGATATGTTAAAGGAATGGTTGAAACGTACAAATTTTGCAAGTTTTAGTGCAATTGATAACATAAGAAACTATGGATATTTCTATTGGGATATAAGCTCTCCAAGTTATATATCCCCATTTATAAAAAAAGATAAACCTGATGATGAAAAAATAAAACCGGGTTTTGTAGTTGCAGATGTAGTTTATAATATTATTGACGAAACTACTATTAAATATTTTATAAACAAGTTAAATATAGTAAAAGCTAATAAAAACAATAGACCGGTTATTCCAATTTTAATGGCTCAAGGATATACACAGGAAGCATTTAATATTGGGAGAAGTAAAGGTATTGTAATTGTTACTCCTGAAATTCTTTTTGGCCAAGATATTGCGAATATGTTTGAGAATTTGCTTTATAAATTATCAAATATAGCAGCTGCTGCAACAAAAGATATTGAAGAATTTTTAAAATTATATGACCAACTTGCAAAGATTCTTGGTTCTGTAGGACATATATATGGCGATTTATTTGAGTTTCTTGTAGGTGTTGCATATAGAGAATATTTACCTAATAACTCTCTTGAAATAGGAAAACTTGTTTCAATTAGTACAGGATACAAGAAAGAAATAGATGTATATGTAAAAGCGAATAGAAAAGTTTATTTTGTAGAATGTAAAGCACACTCTCAAAAAACATTTGTTACTAAAACTGAGGCTCAATATTGGATAGAAAAAGTTTCTTTGTTGAGAAAATGGGTATTTGAAAATTTAGAACATCCCAATGATATGGAGATACATTACGATTTTATTACAACAAGTGATTTTGACGATGATGCAAAACAATTATTTGATAATTTTAATCAGAAATCTAAGAATTACCAAATTAAATATATAAATGGAAAACAATTCTTAGAATTTCTAAAAAAAGAGAATATAGAGTCAAAAGATAAAATAATTAAAACACTAAATGAACATTATTTAAAAATGGATATATAAGCAAAAAGGAGTGTGTATGACTGAAATCGAAGATACTAAATTTAAATCTGAAATAACAAAAAAATTATGGGATTTTTGGAGTAAAACAGAAGAACAAGCTAATCATAGATATGAAAGAACTTGGGGATATCCAACGGGATATCGAGATTATGACGAGTTAACAGGTGGACTCCATAATTCAGAATTAACAGTTGTTGCAGCAAGACATTCTATGGGAAAATCTTCTTTTGTTTTAAACCTTGCAATAGACCTCGCATCTAATAATATTCCTGTTTTATTTGTTTCATATGATATGGATAGTGCGACTATTTCAGAAAGATTAATTTCATCTTATGCTGAAATCGACAGTACAAAAATAAGAAGTGGCGAGATTAGAATGTCACAAGATGCCGAAAAAATTATAAAGGCAATTGATGATATTGGGAATTTGACTGAGAATGGGATATTAAACATTATTCCTGATTATACATTTAACTTTAAAAAATTATCTGAGGAGATTAGAAATTTTAAAGCTGAACACAATGAAGGTGTTGTAATAGTTGATTATTTCCAACTTATAGAATTAGAAAAAAGTGAAGACAGATACACAGAATTAACAAATATGGCTGCAGCTTTTAAACGTCTTGCAATGGAAATTAAAATGCCACTAATACTTGTTTCTCAGGTATCAAAGAAAAGAGAAGACGAGCAGAACAAAAGACCTCGTTTGAGTGATTTAGCAGAATGTGATGCGTTAGCACAACATAGCGATAACCTAATATTTATATATAGAGAAGATTATTATAATATAGAAAAAGAATTACATAACTCTGATTCAGATTATGAGCCTTTTATTAATACAGACAAAAGGGGTGTTGCAGAACTTATTGTTGCAAAACATAAAAACGGACCGGTAAAAACTATTAGAATGTTATTTCAGTCCAATATAGCAAAATTTAAGAATACTTTAATTACGGAGAATTTTTAAAATAATGATAGATAGTGATGAATACCAAAAGGAAAAATATATTGCATTTGTTGATGTGCTTGGTTTTTCAGAAATGGTAAACAATTTTAAATTTAATAAATATTATGATTTTGAATTTAATGGTACAGGAAAAGATACATTTCACGTTGTTAATGACTATTATCATAAAGTTTTAAAAGAAATGATATGCGAAAATAATTCTCCACTAGAAATCACGACTATATCTGACTGTATGATTGTATCATCTAAAACTCTTGAACCTTTGTTAGTATTTCTCTATTATTACCAAAGCAATATGATTTATAATGATGCAGCAAATGCAAGAATTGTAACAAGAGGCTATTTAACAAAAGGAAATTTCGTTCACGATCAAAAGAAAAATTTAATTGTAGGCGAAGCATATCAAAGAGCTGTAAAGGGCGAAAAAAATACAAAATATCCAAGAGTTGAAATAGATAAAATTGTTTTTGATGAAATTCAAGTGCCATTTGATATTTTGGTTACAATAGACCCACAAGATTCAAAATATTATATTAATTATTTAATAAGAGAAAAGTTCGTGGATATGTATTGTAGAACACCACTTGAAAATTTTATTGATGACAAGATAAAGGAATATGAAAACAATGAAGAAGTACAACCTAAATACATATGGCTTAAAACTTATCACGAAAGAATAAAAAATTATCAACCGACAAAACAAGAATGTGAAAAATTTAATTGTCTTTTCCATCCGATAGAAAGAGATATTTAGAAACAAAAATGTGTATGATTTCAAAAAAATTCATACTCAACTCTTCCAAAATAATCGTTCTATCCGTTAGAAATAATCAAACTAAGTGTTCTTTTACATTTTTATCTTTATATGTGATTATAGAGAGTCAGCAAAAATTGAACATTTTGTAAAATTTTGATGTAAAATCGATATAGTTAGACAGGACAAATTGAAAATATGTAATTGAAGTCCGTTTTGTCCGGTTTCGATTACATGGATGTCCGGATTAAAATCTTGTAAAATACCGACTATTAGCGTGTTTTCAATGGTTTTAGCCTATGATTAGAATCGGACATTTCAATTACATATTTTTCTACTTCCGACTTTAACCCGGAAGTGGTCTAAATCTTCTAAAATAGATGACTTCCCCCATTTTAGTGGGAAGTATCTTCCCTCTCAATTTCAATTACATATTTTAAAATTTCAATACTAACTGTAAAATACAATCGAACCAATTTCGAGCAAAATTTGGCAAAAAATTCGATTTTCGGAAATTTCAAAACTTTCTGCCAATTTGTTTAAAACTCCCTGATAATTTGTTCAATACTTACTGTCAATTTGTTCAAAACTCTCTGATAAATTTTTAATGTCATTAAAATTCCAAAATTCCTGTAAATTGGCTATGGATAATTTTAGTTTTATATCAAAAATAATCAAGTTAAAAAGATAATGTTTTCGAGACTTTTTGATAATTAATACATGATTTGCTGTCCTCTTGGGCTATTAATCATATTATCTGAATCATAATTTGGTAAATATTCATTATATTCAATTCCTATTTGAAATGGGGCATAATTGTTTTGTGGTTGGCTATTAGTATCATTTACATTATTTTGGCTGCTATCACTATTAAGTCCTGTAATGTCAGAGATATTATATCCTCCGAATTTTTTCATATAATTTTCTACACTTGTTCCAAAACGATCTTTGGGATTATTCTGTCCATTACTTCTTAAATATGCACTTACCGCCCCAGGACCTTTTAAATGTGCTGCTGCCAGTAATCCTGATTGAGTTATCTTCACTCCATTTATTTCCTTTCCGATATATTTATCTGCCCCTACAGATTTTAATTGATTCCATTGCGCTTTCTTAAAAGCTTTTTGCGCATTTTCTTGAGCTTGTTTGTTTTGTAAAAAGTCTTTCAAACTATAAATACCGTCTTTTCCTGTAAATTGTCCGGACCAATCATTATTATAATTGCCGGAGGATTTTTTATAATATCCGGCATCAATCATTGCGGATTCACCCATCTGGTATTTACCAACATATCCATACTTATTTATGGAATGATAGTTCCCACCTGATTCTCTTGCACCTAAATCATCATAAAATTCTTTTAAAGTTTTTGTCATTTTGTTTTTCCCTTTCAATTTTTAATACAAGTGCAAATATGTGTGTATTAAAAAAATATTAAATACACCGCAGGCAATCTATAGATTTAAATGGTAGTTACCATTTCATTTTAGGTACATTGGGAGAAACATTGTAAGAAGAAAAATCTTTTAGATATTTTTCCAGTAAATTCATTTGTTCATTGTCTGTATATTTGTTATTATGGGACTTAATTATTATTGGTTTAAAATTAAATGTACTTGAATTATACAGTTTTATATCTTTGTAGCCGTTAGATATTGAAGATAATACATAAAAAAGTTTTGAAGGCTCAAAATTGGCATTTGCAATATTCCTACCTTCATTGTTTATGATAAACAAAGAATAACCTGAAGTTCCCCAATAGTATGTTGAATATACCACACCGATAACTTCATTTTGGTTGTCGCCATTTAAATCAGTTTCGAAAGCTCTTACGGATTTTGGAGTAATATTTGCAAAATCTTTTAATTCTTTTGGAGTTTTATTCAAATCATTTTGTATATATTTATATAAAATTCTGCTTGCTCTGAATTGCGACTGTCTTGAAAAGTCATATTCAATTGTTCCGTTTTTGTGTACCAGCGGCTTATTTTTATAAATGTCGTAACCATACGCAAAGCAAAGACCAAAAATTCCGATTAATAAACTTATGACCAAAAATTCTTTCATAAACGTATTTTACAAATATATATTAAATTTTTCAAATATTTTACATTTTGTTCTCCTTTGGTTTTAAACACGTAACAATATGAACAATGATAGATGTATTATACAATTTTACCATTGCACATTTGTTTTCCCCAACCATAAAAGAGTGCAAAAATATTTCTTAATAATTTGATATCCTAAAATGTTCAATCATGGTAAATATTTTAAAGTTTTGCAAACTTGTAATTTTATAGTAGAAATCTTTCACAAGAAGTTCAAATGACGTAAACTGTGGAGAGTTTTTTATTGGGCATTTTGGGATACCAGAGCCGCAAAACGGCGATCTTTTATAATGAGCCCTCTGAATGACGGATTTATATTTGCAGTCATATTTAAAATTTTGGTCTTGAGCAATAGTAACCTTTAACATCTGTTCTGTCAGAACGTGTGTAGGAGTTAACATAAATCGCCCCGCCGTTGAGTGTTTCTCTACGCATATCCGCATTTGCCGGTAAGCCGTTCATATCTTTCAATTGCGTCATGATAGCTTTTTCATTTTTATCAAATTCCTCCTGCGACATCTCCCCGATATCTTCTCTGGTAAAAATTCTGTTATCTCCTGTTACAGGGTTTGTGTAACCTGCTAAATCCGATTGAGGTTGTTGAGGACTATTAAAACTATTTTGTAGATTGATAAAAGACTCGGGAACATTTAGCCCCAAATTTTGCGCAAGGCTGACAAAATCCACAGGCGCAGCATAACCCATAGGTTGTCCAAATTTACTATTTAACCAATTTGTTGCATTTTCTATAAAACCGTTATATTTTCTTGTATCATCAGGGCGAGTGATAAGTTTTCCTTTGTGCATTCTATCCATAACTTTTACAGCAATAATATCATCTCTTTGTTGTTGAGGGAGTTTCATAAATTTGTCGCCATATTCTTTTTGAATTTCTTTTGCTATTTCACGTCCTTGATTATTGTTCCAAGAATCCATGTTCCACTCTCCTTGTGGGTTGTTTGGTGTTTCATTTTCATGTCCAATCCCTGCAAATGTACTTCCTAAATTCCCATATTTGAAATACACGTCAGCAGCGCCAAATGTATGTTTAAAGGCATCTGCTTCATTATTCCAAAATTCGTGTCCTTGTCTGGGGCTTGTTTCAAAATGAAATTTCTTTTGGTAATACAATGTTTTTTCTGCTATTTCATTATTATATTGTTTCTTTGCAAAGTTTATTTTATCTTGTGTATAAAGAGAATTATTGTTTCTACTCATGTTTAAATCCTTTCTTTTTTATATTTATGGTAAAATTTTTACAATGATTAATATTAAAAATTTTTTCATAAAAATTGATAAATTACGTTCTTTTATTTTTGTAAACATATTTGTTTTGTACATTTACTTATACATAATTTTTTTATTAATGTATTTGTTCAAATGTAAAAATTCTATATATTTATCAAAAATGGATTTTACCACTGCTAAAATGGTTGATACATCTATTATTTTCTTCTCCATAATAATATTTATTTTTATGATATGCTTTTGCCTTATTATGACAGTATTAGAATTATTTTTGAGAAGGAAAATTAAAATGAACATGTCTTTTAGATGTGGACATTCCAAAGTTTTTAAAATAATACATTCAGTTTTATTTTATTTTGGACTATTTCTTTTCTTTATATATATTTTCCTTATTTTTTACGCTAATATTTCATAAAACCTCCTTTGGTTTAAAACACTAGACTATGCGAACAATGAGAGATGTATAATACAATTTTACCATTGCACCTTTGTTTTCCACAATCATAAAAAGATTGCAAAAATATTTCTTAACAATTTAATAGCTTGCATTTTTCAATCAGAGCAAATATTTTAAAGTTTTGCAAACTTAGAATTTTTTCCAATGACGTAAACTGTGGGGAGTTTTTTATTGGTTATTTTTTTGCAAAAATATATAAATATGTATATTCAATCGCTTGGTTTGCTATAAATCTGCAGTTTGATATTTTTCCGCCGTGTCAATTCTCGATTTTCGAATTTTTTTCTATAAATAGACAGTTAAAATTGAACAAGTCGGACAACCAAATTAAGCAAGTTCAATTTTGTGAAAATTAAGTCGGAAATTGTTTAATTTTGTCTGTCAGACATTTCAAATTAAGCAGATAATTTGTTCAATTCTCTATGATAATTTTTTATTTATCCATCAGAATTCTATTTAAACAATTCATAAATTCACTCATGCAACATATCGAAAGAGAGTAATAAACATTCATTCCTTCCCGTCTGTCTTTGATTAAACCTGCTGATTTTAATTTAGTAAGACTTTTTGAAATATGCGGTTGTTCATATTTACTCAATGCTTTTTGAATTTCACAAACACATTTTTCACCGTCTAATAATTGGTCTATAACATCAAGCCTTACAGGATTTGCAAGTGCTTTAAAGATTTCTGCTTTTTTATCGTTTATAGTTTTCATAATTTACACCTCTGTCTTGACTGCCTCGCATTAAACGGATTTCGCTCACGCTTTCATCCTCTGCTCGGCAGTCGCTTGACATTATTCCAAATATGGAATAAACTAATATTATAATATATGCCAATTATGGCATAATATAGTAATTAAGTCAATGAGGTAATTATGGAAAAATTAACAAGCAAATTAAGCTTTTTAGATAGGTATTTAACATTATGGATATTTTTAGCAATGTTTTTAGGGGTTGGAATAGGATTCTTTATTCCACAAACAAAAGATTTTATAAATCAGTTTTCTATCGGCACAACAAACATTCCTATTGCAATAGGTTTGATTTTGATGATGTATCCGCCATTAGCAAGAGTAAAATATGAAAAACTGAAAGAAGTATTTTCAGACAAAAAAGTTCTTTCTATTTCACTTTTATTAAATTGGATAGTCGGTCCGATTTTGATGTTTTTGCTTGCAGTTATTTTCTTACATAACTACCCTCATTATATGATAGGTTTAATAATGATAGGTCTTGCAAGATGTATCGCTATGGTGCTTGTTTGGAATAAATTAGCTGGGGGAAGTTCAGAATATGCAGCAGGGCTTGTTGCATTTAACAGTATTTTTCAAGTCTTATTTTTCTCTGCTTATGCGTGGGTTTTTATAACAGTTTTACCGCCTCTTTTTGGTTTACAAGGTGCTATTGTTGATGTTTCAATTAAAACTATTGCACAAAGTGTTTTCATATATTTAGGAATACCTTTTATATGTGGCTTTTTATCTCAAAAGATTTTAATAAAATTAAAAGGATATGAGTGGTTTCATAATGTTTATGTACCTAAAATCAGTCCGATAACTCTTGTAGCACTTTTATTTACAATACTTGTAATGTTTAGTTTAAAAGGTGATTTAATTGTTTCAATTCCACTTGATGTCGTAAAAATAGCAATTCCACTTGTTTGTTATTTTGGAATAATGTTTTTACTCGGCTTTTTCTTATCTAAAAAGTTTGGGGCGGATTATGAGAAATCTGCAACTTTATCATTCACTGCGGCAGGAAATAATTTTGAATTAGCGATAGCCGTTGCAATAGCGGTTTTTGGTTTAAATTCAGGCGAAGCATTTGCCTGTGTAATAGGGCCGCTAATCGAAGTTCCTGCATTGATAACATTGGTTAAACTTGCATATTATTTCAAAAATAAATTTTATAATGAGGTGTAAATATGTTTCTTAAATTCGCTGATTGGTTTGTATATCAAATATTAGGTTTATCTGAAAGCACTAGTTTTGGTTCTGCTTTGCATTTCTTTGTGTATGATGTTTTAAAGATATTGTTCTTGTTGTTTACGATAATAACTGTAATTACATTTTTAAGAAGTTATATTGATAATACCAAATTAAGAAACTATATTGAAAAACAACCGAAGTTTATTGCACACTTGCTTGCTTCAATATTCGGGGCAATAACCCCTTTTTGTTCTTGTTCATCAATTCCTGTGTTTATAGGTTTTATTGAGGCAGGTGTTCCGTTTGGAATTGCTATGAGTTTTATTATAACTTCCCCTATGATAAATGAAATTGCTATTTTGGTTTTAGCAGGTGTTATAGGTTGGAAAATAACTGTTTTATATATTGTTACAGGAATTGTTGTCGGAACATTCGGCGGTATGATTATGCAAAAATTCGGTTGGGGAAAATACTTGCAAGATTACCTTTTGAATAAAACTGAAACAAAACAAACTTCTTGTTGTTGTTCTTGTGGTTGTAATAGTGAAAAACCGACATTTAAAAACAGAATTTCTGAATCAATTATTTATGCAAAAGATTTATTGAAAAAGATATGGTTATTTGTTCTTTTAGGTGTCGGTGTAGGTGCATTTTTGCATGGATATGTACCACAAGAATTTTTCATAAAATATATGGGCAGTAATAACTTGTTTGCCGTTCCATTGGCAGTAATAGCAGGAATACCACTTTATGCTGATACAACAACAATTATTCCTATTGCACAGGTTTTAATTGATAAAGGTGCGGCAATAGGTACGGTTTTAGTATTTATGATGGCGATAGTTGCTCTGTCTTTACCAGAAATGATAATTATTTCAAGAGTTATGAAAAAAGAACTTATAATTAGGTTTGTAATATTTATGTTTATTGTATTTACACTTGTCGGGTATTTTTATAATTTAGTTTTGTAATTGTTAAGTTTTGTTTTGGAAAGATTATTCTATATAAAGAATCTTGCAGTTTGATTATAAATTAAAAAATAAATTTGAATTATGGAATAATTATTCCTAACGCTTTTGTAGTGTGCTTTTCAACCTATTTGCATTTTATATAATAGACTTATCCGAGCAGTTAAGAAAAACTCGAAGTTGAAAAGATTACCAAAGTGGAAGTTTTTCAATTAGACAGCTGGGGAATAAGTTGAGGAATTGCAAAATTGAATCAAATGGTGTCACAAAAAACTATTTTAACAAAGTACATTATAATGTCATTGATTTTTTGTGAGAGTATAGTTGATATAGCACCGTATTCATGAATGATTTCTTTTGCAATTTCCCTGCCTTGTTCATTATTCCAATTATCCATATTGTATTCGCCTAACGATTGCCCCATAGAAGTATTACCTTGAAATTCATGAAAATCACCAAGCATTTTAGCGATATACTCTCCTCCCCATAAAGCTAATTGAGCCTGCATGAATGCATGTTTAAAAGCATCTGCTTCATTATTATGAGTAGCATGTTCTCCTGTGCCAATTTTGAAACCATATATTTTTTGATATTTTGCAGTTAGATCAAAAATATAACTGCTATATTTTTTAGGTATATAATTAAACATATTTACATCATTTTTTTTTAGTTTGTTTCATAATTTTTTACCTCATGTTATTATTCTTGTATGGACTTTACAAAATATATTTCTTTAAATCTTTTTTCTTTAAATGCTTATTTTTTATTATCATTAATTCTTTTTGTGTTCTTTATTCAAAGAAGAATAAATTGTATAATTATAAATTTAGAAACTTTTTTCTCTCTTTATTCTTTTTGTATGTATGTATCAATATTTTTATTGGTATTGTTTATAATAGAAAAATTTTTATGCAATAAACAAAAAATAAAAATTTATTTTGCAATAAAAAATAAAGATTTAAAAAGAATATATCTCTTATTTTTTTATACAGGGTTTTATTTTATAATATTTAACCTTGTAATATTTTGTTTAACAATGTTATTTCTAACTAAATTGTAATATTATAAACACTATGCATGGCAGAAAGTATCCGCCTCGTTATTCCAAAATTCGTGTCCTTTATCTGTACTTACTTCAAAATGAAATTTTTTCTGATAATACCATGTTTTTCTTACAATAGTATCATTAAATTCTTTAGTTTTTGATTCGTGTTTTGCAAAACCGATTAAATTATTATTTGACATTTTATGTATCCTTTCGTTTTTATTTATTGTGTGATAGCATTGTGTTATGAAATTATTAGAATTAAAAAAATATTTTTTTTACGAATTTTATAGTTGTTTTGTTTTATTCTTTGTTTATTATTAATATTCCTCTGATAAAAGCAGTTTTAATTAGCAATGAACCATTGATTTATGAAATGTCAATGAGTTGGTTGATTTCGTATGTCTTGTTTTCCTCTGTTTTAGGGGTGCTTTTTCTAATTGCAATTTTAGAAATTTCAATAAGAAGATATTTTGTTGAAAAAAGATTTCCAAATTTTACAATAAATTCAAAATTTAAAATTCCCAAAATTGTTATTCGCATTTATAATATTCTTTTTGGATTTGGTATAATTTCTTCAGCATTTTTGGTTCTTATTTTGTTACTTTTAGTTTTATATCCAACAAATTCAATATTATGATATTTATTCGCAACTTTTGTGTACAAATATTCTGCTTCTTCATATTGAGAAAGAATTTTATAGGGAAATAATATGAAATTTATGCTGTTCTTTAAATCATCTTCTCTTTTTGTATCAGAACCAGCAAACGCAATTACGACTTTGTTTCCTTTTTTGTAAACTTTTGCATTAAAATCAGGGTTGGATATATATTTGTCAAATTCAGACAAAGTTTCCCATCCTTTGACATCTTTGTTAAAATGTGCACCAAAGCATAATTTTAGAGTTTCTTCAAATTCATTAATATCAAACATAATATATTCTCCTTTATTTTTTTTTGTTTTTTTATTATCATGTATTTATGGATTTATATAATTTAAAATTTGTATATGTTTATTTTTTTATTCAATTTTTAGCAATAATTATTAATTCAATAATATTTTTGGGGTTATTAGTCCTATGTTTTATAATTAATGCACTTATGCACGATATGCCAAGAACTTTTAATGATATGTTACCGTTTTATTTATGGTCATCTTTCATCATTATTCTATATATCGCATATTTTGCTTGTACTCTGATTGCGACTATTGCAACAAAAAATAAAATAGATAATAAACCATTAACAAAATTTCAAAAAATTTGTGTGGTAATTTTTCCGATAATTACCGTACCATTATATTTATATATTTTAATTAAAGTCTTTTTATAATTTTTCACCAGCCTTTCTGAAAACTTGATTTTATAAATCTGTAAGAGAGATGTATAATACAATTTTACCATTGCACCTTTGTTTTCCCCAATCATAAAAAGATTGCAAAAATATTTCTTAACAATTTAATAGCTTGCATTTTTCAATCAGAGCAAATATTTTAAAGTTTTGCAAACTTAGAATTTTTTGAGGAGTTTTTTATTGGGTATTTTTTTTAAATATATAAATATACACATGCTAGGGCGAGAAGTAATCTGTGTTATGCTTAAAAAATTGTCTTTGCTTCGATTTTCAAAGGATTGAAAATCGAAGCAATCCGGCTTTTAATACTAATTTTTGTGCAAATGTTACTAATATATATATTAACTTGTATGTAGTTGACCTAATCGGCTGGATTACTTCGCCGCCCAATCCGTTGGTCGGCTCGTAATGACAATTACGTATGAATTTTATTACTATTTTATATTTAAAATCTTGGTCTTGAGCGATAGTAGCCTTTAACATCTGTTCCGTCAGAACGTGTGTAGGGGTTGACATAAACAACTCCGCCGTTGAGTGCTTCACGGCGCATATCGCTATTTGTCGGCATTGTTCCTTTAAAATCCCTTACCTGTGCCATGATAGCTTTTTCGTTTTTGTCAAATTCCTCCTGCGACATCTGCCCGACATCTTCTCTTGTAAAAATTCTGTTGTCGCCTGTTGTAAAATTTGCGCTGTCTGACAGGTCATCTTTTCTTCTGTTTTGCCATATAGTTTTCAAAAGTTGCAATGCTGTATTTGCAAGTGCATAATTGGGCTGATTATTAGCAACCGTATAATTGTTATAAACCGGTGTAGGAGGAGTAATATCTACAGGCGGAACGGTAACAGTCGGCATTGGTGTAGGCATAACGGTTTTAGGAAATATTTTATCAAAATCTATTTGTGGAATATTTGTATAATTTTAATTTGACTGAACTTTTGGCGAAGTCGGAATCGTCGCCCGTTTGGAATCGTCAGTTTGAACATTATTAGAATTATTAAGCCCATAATTATAGACTTCTTTAGAATGGAAATTTGCTATTGAGTTCATATTGTATAAACTTTTTATTTCCTGTAATTGGACATCTGACGGGGTATAATTTGACTGAATATTTTGTATATTCTTATTATTTTGTTTAATGTTTAGATTATCTACATCTTGATAAATTTTATCAATTTTATATACATAGCCATGATAAACATTATTTGAATTCATTTTTTTGACAAAAGGTGTAACTTCAACAGCTTTATTTAAATCACCCATTTTTTCTAATTCATGATATATCATATCCGCTTTACCAAAAGTGTTTGTAAATGGATATATTTTATTTATGTCCAAAATAGTATTTGTAATAAAAGTTCTGCCGGGTTGATATATAGAATTTGAATTAAATATTGGATCCATAGGATTGCCATAATTTTTTATATTTAATTTGTATATTTGACTTCTAGAAAAGCCTTGTGATTGCAATATTTTCCCGGTTCCAAAGGCATTAAATGTTGTTGCAGGAATTCCTGTTCTGGCAGATTCTATTTGGGCTAAACTCCCGCCTAATGAATGTCCTGTAAGTTCAATTTTTACATTTTCATTTTCAAACATTGATAATGCCTTTAATAACAAAACATGTGCATCTTTTTGCTGCATTGGTTCAACCCCAGCAGCCATTGGAATGTCTGACAATAAAAAATCTTTAAACTCTTTAGAACCTTTAAAAACAATAATGACGAATTCCCCCTTTTTATATACTTGACCTTCAAAGCTACTTGAGGTTTCGGGTTCTTTATATTCCAATTTCCAACCGTCTAATATAATAGGGTTATCCAGATGGTACGCATTATAGGATAAAATTTCTTTTTCTATATCTGTAACATAGTTTGATTTGTTCATAATAAAGTCCTTCCTTTTTGTTGTATTATTACAAGTATGAAATTTATAGCTAAATTAAAAAATAAATTTGCATTTCATATTATTTCAATTTGCGGCTGGGTATATTTTTACTACTTTTTATTTGCATTATTTTATTGTCATAATACGAATAGTATCCCAGGAATATTTCTTGCCATAATTACAATTATTCTTGAATGCTTAATAGTAATATCTTTGATGATTTGGGCAATAGAAACACTTACAAATCACAATATTAAAAATATTTTTTTTGTTAAAAATCCTTTTTATCATATATTTTGGATTTTGGGTGTTTTATTCTCACTAATTATAAATGTGTGGCTAATATCTGCATTAGTGTACTATCTTATTGAAATTAAAACATTTCTTTTCTTTCGATAAATTTGTCTTTCAAAGCCACTACTAGTTGGGGTTTCTGTATCTTTTAATTCCCAACCGTCTAATATAATTGGATTATCCAAATGATACGCATTATAGGATAAAATTTCTTTTTCTGTATCTGTAACATAATTTGATTTGTTCATAATAAAATCCTTTCTTTTTGTCGTATTATTACAAGTATGAAGTTTATAGCTAAATTAAAAAATAAATTTGCATTTCATATGTTTGCGGCTTTTGGCTGGATTATTGCTTACGAGTTTTTTAAGATGTCAAATATAGATGGTGGCGGAATTTTTATAATTATTTTAATTTCTGTTTGGCTATTAGTTTTACTATTATTGTCAATTGTTTTAGCAATTGAACATATTGCAAATCATGATATACAAATTAAATTTTTTATTGAAAATAAATTGTATAATATACTATGTTTTATTGGTTTTCTTATAAGTTCTATTTTTACATTATTTTCAATATGCTTAATTGCTATAACTATTTTATCCGGTTTTATTACACAAATTCACCAGCCTTTCTGAAAACTTGATTTTATAAATCTGTAAGAGAGATGTATAATACAATTTTACCATTGCACCTATGTTTCCCCCAACCGTAAAAAGAAGTGCAAAAATATTTCTTAATGAACCGATTTTAATCGCCAAGATAGGGATAAATTGTAAACCAAAGTGATTTTGTAGTATAATTTATGAGTTAGTTTTATCGGTATATTTTAGGCAGGCAGCGATGAAAAAGTTTTGTATATTATCTGATTTTGACGGAACAATTTCAACAGTAGACAGTTTGTATTCGTTTTTTAAAAACTATGCAACAGAAAAATGGAAGTATGTTGAAAAGCTTTGGCTCGAAAATAAAATAAATTCTAAAGAATGTTTAATTCAAGAGTTTTCGCTCGTTCCGAATTTATCGCAAGAACTTGCGGATAAGTACATAAAAACCGTAACAATAGACAAATATTTTAAAGACTTTTATGATTTTTGCCAAAATGAAAATATAGATTTTTACATAGTTAGCGACGGGGTTGATTATTTTATAAACGGAATTTTAGAAAATCATGACGTTAAAGGTTTGAAAATTATAACAAATCATGGCGTTTTTAATAAAAATAAAATAGATTTGTCATTCCCGAATGACAACCCGCAATGCGTTATGAATGCAGGAACATGCAAATGCAAAGTTGCAAATGATATGAAAAAGAAATACGAAAAAATTATTTATATCGGCGACGGAGTATCTGATTTTTGCGTTTGCGACAAAGCTGATATTATATTTGCAAAATCAAAACTTGCCCGCCATTGCGAAGATAAAGGGCTAAAATATAAGTCTTATGAAAACTTTAATGATATATTATCAGAAGTTAAGGCTCATCTGAATTAATACCTGCACTTTGCTCAAATATTCTGATATATTTTATTGCCAAATTTTCAATATTGTCTAAATCTGCCTGCGGCATGTTTTCTAAAGTTCTTCTTTCGGATTCTATCACGGGGATAATATTATCCTTTGCGTATTCAATTCCTTTTTGGGTAAGTTTAACGTATCTGAAAGGATATTTCCCGGGCTTTAATTCAACTATACCTTTTTGCTCAAGTTTTTTTACGGTTGAATTAAGAGTTTTTGGACTTATATAAGTATTTCCCGCAATATCTTTTTGAGTACAATCACGTCCCGATGCAATCATATAAAACAGCATGGTAAATTCCGAATCCGTCATTTTTGCCTGTTTTAAAAGGGTATTATAAATCTTATCTATCTTGCACATTGCCTTGTGCATAAATGTTATTTTTTCGTCAACTTCATATCTCATAACGACAAAATAATAACATAACGATAAAATTTTTGTATATAATTTAATTCTTTTTTAATGATTTTACAGTTACAAAACTTAATAATCTGATATCGGATTATTGAATTTAAAATTGGGTTATGTTAAAAAAAAATTACGGTATTTTAAAATAGAGGAGAAATTAAATGATTTGTACAGATGAAAAGATGATTTCTGATGAAGAAGTAAAAGACTTAGATGCGGTATACAGCTCATGGGGTGATACGGTTCACTATTCAAAAAACCCTAAAGTTTTCAGAGGATGTGAAGGATCATATATGTATGATTCCAAAGATGTACCTTATTTGGATTTACAGATGATGTATTCAGCAGCAAACTTCGGTTATAGAAATAAGAGAATTAATGATGCTTTAATTGACCAAATTAACACGATGCCTCAAATGACACCTAAATATTTACAACCATACAAATCATTGTTATCCGAAAAAATGGAAAAAATGATTGAAAAAAGATTCCATACAAAAGGGAGAATGCATTATAATGTAGGCGGCGCTCAGGCAAATGAAGATGCCATTAAAGTTGTAAGAAATTATACACATAATCAAAACTTCTTTGCATTTCAAGGCGGCTACCACGGAAGAACAATGGCAACAACAGCTATTACTTCAAGCTACCGTTACAGAGAAAAATACGGACACTTCGGCGACAGAGCAAACTTTGTTCCGTTCCCGTATTGTTTCAGATGCCCTTACGGTATGAATTGCGAATCTTGCAATCATTTTTGTGTAAAACAATTTGCAAGACAATTTGAAAGCGAATATAAAGCATTGTATGACCCCAAAACCGGCGATTGCGAATTTAAAGCATTCTTTGCAGAACCGATTTTGGGAACAGGCGGATATATTAACGCTCCGGAATGGTACTTCAAAGAATTAAAAGAAATTCTTGATGCTCATAATATTATGCTTGTAATTGATGAAGTTCAAATGGGTATGTTTAGAACAGGTAAATGGTGGGCAATCGAAAACTACGGTGTAGTACCAGACATTATGACATTTGCTAAATCAATCACAAACGGTATGAATCCGCTCGCCGGTTTCTGGGCAAAAGAAAAATATATCGCACCCGATGTATTCACTCCGGGCAGCGCTCATTCAACATATTGCTCTAACCCGTTAGGTGTAAGAGCCGCTTACGAAGTTATGAATATTGTAGAAGAACAGGAAAAAGATTTTGAAACAGAAATTCCGAGAAAATCCAAAATCTTTATGAAAGGTTTGAATTATCTTAAATCTAAATATAAAGAAGTCGGTGATGTAGGCGGTATCGGTTTCGCACTTCGTATGGAATTAACCGAAAAAGACGGATTCACACCTAACAGAGCTTTGTGCGATGCTATGCAGGAAGAAGGCTTGAAAGGCGATCTGTCATACAACGGCAAGAAATGCGGACTTGTCCTTAATAACGGCGGTTTCTTCAAAAATATAATTACTCTTGTTCCGCAATTATACATAACGGATGAAGAAATCGAAATGGCAATTGATTTAATGGATCAATTATTAGACAGGTTAACTAAATAATGTCTTTAAACTTTGAACTTATACACGGTAACGATGAAAAAGCAAGAACTGCGGTTTTGCTTTTTCACGGACTTACCGGAAGTCCTTTTGAGTTGAAAAAATACGGTCAGTTCCTTTATAAACAAGGATTTGATGTGTATGCGGATTGTTTACCGGGGCATGGAGATAATTTTGCAGAAATTTACACGGTCAAATATACGGACTGGCTGGATTTTGCATATTCAAAGTTTGAGCAGCTGCATTCAAATTACGAGAATGTTTTTGTATCGGGAATTTGTCTTGGCGCTGTTTTGGCTCTGGCCGTCGGAATAAAATATTCAGATGTTGTTACCGGGTTAGTGCCTTTATCGACAACTTTGTTTTTAGACGGTTGGAGATTGCCGTGGTATAAGTTTTTAATCCCAATCGGATTAACAACGATTATCAGATTTTATTACAATTACCCCGAATGCGAACCGCACGGAATTAAAAATCTCAAAGTAAGAAATGCAATTAAAAAACTGCTTTCGATAGGCGATGTCGGAATGAATGATTTCCCAATGACAGGGATTTATGAGCTTTTAAAACTTTCCAAATACGTAAGAGCGAACTTAGATAAAGTTACGGCGCCCACACTTTTAATTCATTCGCAAGAAGATGACCTCACAAGCGTAAAATCAGCTTACTGTGCATATAACGGTATTTCGTCAAAAGATAAAGATTTAATTATTTTAAAAGACAGCTATCACATGGTTTTGTATGATAATGAAAAAGAATTTGTATATAAAAAAGTCCTTGAATTTATAAATAACCATATTGCTGTTGAAACGGAAGAAAAGCAGGGAGAAGCGGTATGTATCTAAAATCAGGGTTTATCATAATTGCGCTTTTGCTTGCCGTACTTTTAGCAGGTTATGAAAGCTATTTGCTCATAAAAAAAGAGGGACGCAAAAATCACCCCGTATACGTTGCATTTATGACGGGAATGCTTGTATTATATATACTTTGCGCCTTTGCAGGAGTATTTATAATAAAAGGGGGGTTAAATAAATTTATAATGCTTTTATTTGCACTTTCTCCGTTTGTTGTAGGCAAACTTGCAACTTATGAAAAAAGAACTTTGTTTTGCATTATTCAGGTTTGCTGCATAATCCTGAGCGCTATATTTATTTTAATAGTTCAGTAGATTACCCCGAGCATTTCATTTTTGCTTATGGTATAATTACAACTGATGAATGATATATTAAGAAAGCTTATAGTATTATTACTTGTTTTTGTTCTGGGATTATCTCCCTGCATGGCCGCAAGCGACAAGGTGATTGCAGATGTAAGTAGCGGTTTCGGGCTTACGCAGGGCACGCCGCCCGTAATTCAGCTAAAGGCAATACGCAAAACAATTATAGATGACAAAATTATAATCCCCCAAAGATCTGTTGTAACACTTGAAGTTTTGCAAGCTCAAAAAGAGCGCAGATGGCACAAAAGCGGATTTATAGTTTGCAAATTGAAAAATTATGAAGATGAACTGACTAAAGAAATCATTGATTTGTCAGATAAAGACATTTATTTTGTAGTAAGAAAATATGAGCCCCTTGATAAAAAAGATGCATCAATTACGGCTACCGAAATTGTGCTTACTCAGGCGGCTTCACTATTTGCACCCGGAGTTGATATTTTATATTTCTTTACAAAAGGCGCAATTCAAAGACATAAAAATCCCAACTGGTTTAAAGCGGGGGTTTACAATGCTTATGATAATTCTGTATGTTGGTTCTGGTTAAAAGGTAAACCGATTGACCTCAAAAAAAATGAACAGGTTTACGTAAAAAACGTTAATGAACCCAGAGCCGAAGAATTAAAAGGGCAGATTGACCGCAGGCAGGAAAAACAAAAGTTCAGAGATGACAAAAATCAGGCAAGCATTGATTATATTGAGCATAAAAAAGATTTAAAAAACAAATATAAAGAACAAAAAGCGCAATTAAAACAAAGCGCAGATGATGAAAATATTGAAGACGAAAAAGCGGCTAAAAATGAAATAAAAGAGAAAAAACAACAGTTAAAAAACGATTACAAAACTCAACGTCAACAATTAAAACAGCAAAAAAAATACAGATATACGCAATTAAAGCAAAGACACAACGAATATAAACAGCACTCAAAAGAGAATAAGCAACGTTTAAAAGCCAAAAAAAAACAATGGGAACAAGCCCGAAAAGATAAGCAGAAAAAACAATCCGAACAACAAGAAGAAAAAGCAAAAATATAAAATTTTTATAGTACAATAAACGTATGTCTGAAGAATTTTCAAAAACAGAATTATTAATAGGTTCCGATGCAATAAAAAAACTTGCATCTTGCCGTGTTGCGGTTTTCGGAGTGGGCGGGGTCGGCGGCTATGCGGTTGAAGCGCTTATAAGAAGCGGGCTTGGCAATATCGATATAATTGATAACGACAAAGTTTGTGAAAGCAATATTAACAGACAAATCATTGCGAGCACAAAAACTATCGACCGCTACAAAGTTGATGCGGCAAAAGAACGAATACTTGAAATAAATCCTAATGTAAACGTTAAAACCTACAAAACATTTTTCACCCCGCAAACTTCGGATGAATTTGATTTCCGCAAATATGATTATGTAATAGATGCAATTGATACGGTTGTGGGCAAATTATCTCTGATAGAAAAATCAAAAGCTGCGGGAACACCTATAATATGCGCAATGGGCGCAGGGAACAAATTATCGCCCGAAAAATTTGAAGTGGCAGACATTTCAAAAACAACGGTTTGTCCGCTTGCAAGGGTAATAAGACAAGAACTAAAGAAAAGACATATAAAAGGCGTAAAAGTAGTTTATTCAAAAGAAACTCCGATAAAACCGAATTATACAACCCCGCAAACAACAAGAAAACGTGCCCCGGGAAGTATCGCATTTGTTCCGTCAGTTATGGGGCTAATAATCGCAGGAGAAGTCATAAAAGATCTGATAAAATAATTTTTGGCGGTAAAACTATTTCCCTATCTCAAATGGAGAGAACTTAGTTTATTTAACAAAAAGAATATTACATATTTTTAATAAACCCCGCTAAATGAAAATATTTATGCTATGATTATATTTGCGGGAATATAAACGATTAATATTAACTCGAATTTTAATAAGAGAATAAAAGGAGTAAATTGTATATGAAATGTATAATACTTGCAGGGGGTTCAGGCAGCAGATTATGGCCTTTATCAAGAGAAATGTACCCGAAACAACTGATTAATTTCGGTTCAAAAGACAGTTTATTACAGCAAACATTTTTAAGAATGGAAAACTTTGCAAAAGCTTCCGAAATAGTAACGGTTACAAACGTTTTGCATTATCAGGATATAAAACTTCAGCTTAACAAAATTGATGATTCCAATGTCGTTATAGCAGAACCGCTGGGCAAAAATACCGCACCTGCAATAGCTTCGGCTCTCGAATATTTCTCGCAAAATTACAAAGAAGATGATATTGTTTTAATTGCACCCTCGGATCATTTAATAAGAAATTCCGAACAATTTAAACAAACCGTTGAAAATGCAAAAGTTCTGGCACAAGACGGCTATATTGTAACATTTGGAATAAAGCCGTCATACCCTGAAATCGGTTACGGTTATATCAAAACCAAAAACGCATTAAAAACAGGTTTCGAAGTTGAAAAATTTGTTGAAAAACCCGATTACAAAACAGCGCAGCAATATGTCCAAAGCGGGAATTATTACTGGAACGGCGGAATTTTTATGGCTAAAATTTCAGTATTGTTAGACGAAATCAAAAAATACGCTCCCGATATTTATTCAAAATTGGATAAAATAGATTATTCTAACGGGGTTAAATTAGATTTTGATTTGTACAATTCAATGCCGTCAATATCAATTGACTATGCGATTATGGAAAAATCAGATAAAGTTGCGCTTGTCGAATTGTTATCCGATTGGAACGATTTAGGTTCTTGGCAGGCTTTGTACAACGTAAAACCTAAAGATGAAAACGGCAACGTTATAACAGGCAAAGTCGTAACAGAAAATGTTCGCAACTCTTTTATCTATTCACAAAAAGAGCTTGTTGCGGTTTCTGATTTGGAAAACGTAATTATTGTTGAAACAGAAGATGCAATTATGGCTTGCAAAATGGATAAATCTCAGGACGTTAAAAAACTTTATGATAAGTTAAAAGCAAAAGAAAGCGACACAACAAAGCTTCATAAAACGGTATTTCGTCCGTGGGGTTATTACACATGTATGAATAGCGGCGAGGGATATTTAACAAAGACCATTTGCGTTCTGCCGCATCAGAAATTGTCCGTTCAATCACACAATCACCGTTCGGAGCATTGGGTTGTTCTTGAGGGAACTGCACTTGTCTTAAAAGACGGCAAGGAGTATAATGTATACCCGGGCGACAGCATTGATATCCCCGTTCAGGCAAAACATTCGCTCCAAAATCCTTATGATGAAAATTTAAAAATCATTGAAATACAAAAAGGCGACTATATTTCAGAAGATGACATCATAAGATACGAAGATTGTTACGGCAGAGTTTAAGGCGAGGTTCAAGCAGAATATGAATACAACACAGGCAAATATAATTGCAAATGAAACTATAGACGAAACAAAAGTGGCACAAGCTCGCAAAATCATATTAGAATTACAAAACAATATGCCCGAGTACATAAATAACGGTTTCGGACCTTTTATTGCGGCGATTTATGATAAAAGCGGCAAACTCATTGCAAAAAGCTCTAATACCGTATTAAAAGACAATTGCAGCAGTTGCCATGCGGAAGTTAATACAATTCGTCTAGCAGAACAAAATCTCGGAACTTACGATTTGTCAAAATTCGATTTAAGTCTTTATGTAACGGCAGAACCTTGCATAATGTGCCTTGGAGCAATTATGTGGTCGGGAATTAAATCCGTATATTACGGAGTGCCGTCAAAAGATGTTGAAAGAATAACAGGCTTTGACGAGGGATTTAAACCTCATTGGTTTGAGGAGTTTAAAGCAAGAGGAATTACCGTTTACGGAAATATTGAACCCGCAGCAGGCGAAAAAGAGCTTGAGTATTATATGACTTCAAATAAAATCGTTTATAAACCGCAAAGATAAGTAGATAAAAAAAGACAGGTATAAATAACCTGTCTTTTTTGCTTGTTCGTTTTTAACCTCATTTGATTGCATCCTGACAATCAGAACATATACCGTCAGAATTTAATTCTCTGTACTTCCAGCAACGGCAGCATTTTTCGCCGTGTGCTGTTACAACCCAAACGGTATAATCATCTTCTTTGTATTCATTGAGAATTTCTTGATCAGGTGCACTATCAGATAATTTGGCTTGAGATACAATATAAATATCAGCCAAATCTTTTTCGTTTGCTCTCAAAACTTCATCATCAGCGGCACTAACGTATACGCCGACTTCTAATGAACTTCCGACTTTTTTATCTGCCCTTAACGGTTCAATTGCACGGGTAACAACTTCACGGGATTTCAAGATTTTTTCAAAATCCGATGCGAGTTTTTCATTGTTCCATTCATCATGAACCTTAGGAAACTCTGTTAGCAATACGCTCAACAAACCGCCTCTTTGGTTTTGCGGAATGTTTTGCCAGATATCTTCAGCCTGATGAGGCATAACAGGTGCCAAGATTTTGACTAAAGCCATCAGGTTCTCATACAAAACCGTTTGACAAGCACGACGTGATAAAGATTTTTTACCTGCCGTGTATAATCTGTCTTTTACAATATCAAGATAAAATGCGCTTAAATCAACAGCCGCAAAGTTTTGCAAGCTCTGGAAATACTTGTAAAATTCATAAGCATCAAAACTTTGAATAACATCTGATACAAAATTGTTCAATTTGAACAATGCGAATTTATCAATAAGTTTCAAATCCTCATATTTTACATAATCCTTTTCAGGGTCAAAATCAAACAGGTTGCCTACCAAAAATCTTGCTGTATTTCTTGTCTTTTTGAAGATTT
Source organism: uncultured bacterium (assembly GCA_900319365.1). Classification (GTDB taxonomy): domain Bacteria; phylum Cyanobacteriota; class Vampirovibrionia; order Gastranaerophilales; family Gastranaerophilaceae; genus Zag111. The sequence goes on from ONOE01000005.1 coordinate 47,895, forward strand.
CAACAAGCTGTCCGATAATATTGTTTCCGATTTTTATATCGTTTTTGTAATCAACGGAAGCTGCCCATAATCTTAAAATATCAGCACCGTAATTCTTGATAATATCATCGGGTCTGATGAAGTTGCCTAAAGATTTAGACATCTTTCTGCCATCTTCACCGAATACGAAACCGTGAGTAAGAACCTGTTTATAAGGAGCTTTCCCTTGAACGGCAACAGAAGTTAATAATGATGATTGGAACCAACCTCTATGCTGATCGGAACCCTCTAAATACATATCAACAGGCGTATGTCCCAGTTCGTCAGATCTTTTTTCAACTACTGCATTCCAAGAAACCCCCGAATCAAACCATACGTCCATTATGTCTTTTTCTTTACGAAAATGATTTTTACCGCATTTAGGGCATTTATACCCTGCAGGCAATAATTCTTCTGCGCTGTGATTTACCCACGCATCGGAGCTTTCTTTTTCAAACATTTTTGCAACATTTTCAATTGTTTCATCATTGCAGATAACTTCACCGCAATCTTCGCAATAAAAAATCGGAATAGGAACGCCCCACGCTCTTTGACGGGAAATACACCAATCCGTTCTTCCTGCAACCATATTTCCGATACGGCTTTCACCGCTTGCGGGAATCCATTTTACATGATGAATTGCATCAAGCGCCTCATCTCTGAATTTATCTACTTTTACAAACCATTGAGGAGTTGCACGGTATATTACGGGGTGTTTGCATCTCCAGCAATGCGGATAACTGTGAGTAATCTCGTTTTGATGAACAAGCGCTTTATTATTGATAAGCATATCAATAACCATCGCATTTCCTTTGTAATAAGGAACACCGACGAGTTCGGGGATACCGACTTCTTCTTTCCAACAACCCGTAGAATCAAGCGGCGAGAATACATCAAGTCCGTATTTAACCCCCACTTCATAGTCCTCAAGACCATGTCCCGGGGCTGTATGAACTAAGCCTGTACCTGCATCAAGTGTTACGTGTTCACCTAAAATTATTTCTGATTTCCTGTCAACAAGCGGATGTTTTGTATTCATCAATTCAAAATCCTGTCCGATTGCTGTTGCAACAGGTTTGATTTCCGATTTTTCCCAACCCGCATTTTCTAAGAACGTATCAAGCAAATCGGTTGCGACAACATAAAGATCACCCCTGTAATCAAATACTGTATATTCAAATCTCGGGTGCATTGAAATAGCAATGTTTGACGGAATTGTCCAAGGTGTGGTTGTCCAAATTATTGCATATATCTTTCTGCCGTCATTGTTTTTCAAAATATTTGTTCTGATTTTATCAGTTGATTCTTTATCAAATTCAAATCTTACATAAATAGAAGTTGAGGTAATATCTGCATATTCAACTTCAGCTTCAGCAAGAGCCGTTTCGCAAGATGCGCACCAATAAACGGGTTTTAAGCCTTTTTCAATATACCCTTTTTTAAACATTTCGCCAAATACTCTGACCTGCTGCCCTTCATAAGACGGAGCAATTGTCAAATACGGATGTTCCCAGTTCCCGAGAACCCCTAAACGACGAAATTCGCCCTCCTGACCTTTAAGATTTTTATGCGCAAATTCCCTGCAGCGCTTTCTGAGTTCGCCCTCCGTTATTGAATGACGTCCGCCTTTAATCTTTTTAACAACGGCATTTTCAATAGGAAGACCGTGTCCGTCATAACCTGGGACATAAGGTGCATAATATCCGCACATGGTTTTGTATTTTATTAAAATATCTTTCAAAATTTTATTTAATGCCGTGCCGACATGAATTTTTTCCGAACTCAAATACGGAGGTCCGTCGTGCAAAACAAAAGAATTTGTTTTATCTCTGTTTTGGGTCATTTTTTCATAAATTTTATTTTCGTCCCAAAATTTCTGGGTCAAAGGTTCTTTTTGAGTTGCATTAGCTCTCATAGCAAGAGTTGTTTGCGGTAAATTCAAAGTACCTTTATACTGTTTTTGATGTGTGTCGGTCATTTATTTATCCTCTGTTTCATCTGTAGTGCTTACTGTTTCGGGGATTGATTCGGGAGTTGAAAAATCCCAGAACCCGCCCTCATTTTCACATTCGCTTATATAGCTGTTCATTTTATCATAATCAAAACTGTTTTCCCATCTTGCTATAACAACCGTTGCAACACAATTTCCTATAAGGTTAACGGTTGTTCTGCCCATATCAAGAATCTGGTCGATACCCAATAATATTGCAACCCCGACAATCGGGATATTAAATGATGTTAAAGTTCCCGCAAGAACAATTAATGACACCCTGGGAACACCGGCAATGCCTTTACTTGTAAGCATCAGGGCTAACATCATAACAATCTGCTGACTGAGCGATAAATCTATCCCGCAAATCTGCGAACAGAAAATAACCGCCATAGCAAGATACAATGTACTTCCGTCAAGGTTAAAGGTATACCCCGTCGGCATTACAAAACTTACGATATTTTGCGGAACGCCAAACCTTTCCATAAGTTCAATGGCTTTAGGGAAAGCCGCTTCAGAGCTTGCCGTAGTGAAAGCCAAAACGGCAGGCTCCTGTATTACTTTTAATAAATTTCTTAATGATATTCTTGCATATTTGCAGGCTATAAAAAGCACAAGCATTACAAATACGGCTAATGCAGTATATAGCGAGAAAATTATTTTGAAATAATTTTTTAATATTGATAATCCGCTCATCCCGACAGTTGATGCGATTGCACCGAAAATTCCCAACGGTGCAAAATACATTACGTATTCGGTAAATTTAAACATTATTTGAGAAACGGAATTTAAAACATCCATAACGGGCTTTGCTTTTTGTCCGACGGCACATATCGCAATTGCAAAAAATATCGCAAACACAACGATTTGTAATAAATTGCCCTCTGCCATTGATTGAACAATACTTGTCGGGAATATATTCATAAGCATTTCCGACACGCTTGTATGAGGGGTAGTAACAGCCATAAGCCCTGCCTCTTTTATAAGCTGCGGATTGACTTCTACATTTCCGAAATTATGCCCGGGGTTAAAGAAATTACCCATCGTAAGCCCGATAATCAAAGCAAGCGTTGTTACGATTTCAAAATATATAATGGTTTTTATCCCGATTTTCCCGAGTTTTTTAATATCACCATGACTTGCAAGCCCCGTAACAAGGGTTGCAAAAAGCAACGGAGCAATAATCATTTTTACCATTCTCAAAAAGATAACGGCAAAAACTTTCATTTTAACGGCATATACGGGACACAAATAACCGAATACAACACCCAATACAAGTGCTGCAAGTATCATCAATGTAAGTTTTGAATGTTTTATTGCGTTCAAAGTACATACCTCTTTCAAAATTATAGAACAAACATGGCGAATTTGAAATACAAAAGCTTAATAGGGAGAAACATTTAAATATTTTGATTTAAGCAATCCTGCAAATATTTTACATACTCTTTTTTCAAGGGTTTCGGAGAAATTATTCTGCATCCTTTTCCCCACTTGAATACATGCCACAAAATTTCTTTATCCCCGCTTGCTTTAAAATTGACGGTAAGCGTTCCATCATCTTCAAAATTTATTTTTTGAGTCGGGTGGAAATTAAAATGAGCGGCTTCTGAAGCCAATTCTTTTGAAAAAGATAATTTAACATTTAAAATTTTTCCATGATAAACCCCGAAAGATTGTTTTGAATATTCCTGCAAATTAAAATTGCCTTTATTAAAAAACTTATCGGTTAATTTCATATCGCTGAATTTATGCAAAAGATAGTTGTAAATGCCTTTACCTTTTGCCTTTTCTCGTGCGATAAGATAAATCTTTTCGCCGTAAATTAAGCCTAACGGCTCAAGAACTCTTTGCTTGTCATGATAAATTGCCGTAACGATTTGAGAATGCTGCAGGGCGGTTCTAATAACGTCAAGCACCCCTAAATCAATATGATACTGCGGCATCTGACGGATTGCATACCCTTCTGTTTGCATAAACAATTCAATATTATCCTGCAGGGAATTTTTGTTTTTATTGGTAAGCGCTTTAATCTTTGTAATTGTGCCGTTTAATTCGGATTTTAATTCTTTGTTTGTCGTTCTGCGCTGTACCTGCTCAAGATTTGCAATCTCTTTCGGACTGAAACTTATCAGACTTGAAATTCTGTTGCTTGTAAAACCCCAATGCTTGTATCCGTCAGAAGTTTCGATTTCTTCAATATCGGGAAAGATGCATATAAGACTGTCCCGCATTCTCTCTGCCGTGCGTCTGGAAACGCCGTAATACTTCATTATATCGTTTATTGTTATCCCTTGAACTTTTGATGCCATGTAAACGGCAAGTTCAATCATATCTGAAACTCTTGAATATCTCGGTTTATCGCTCATTTTTGCCTCTTTTTAAAATATGACCGTATCTGACGTAAATATATCTTATTATATTTTTGTCAAAAGTACAAGATATAAATTTAAAGGAGATTGTTATGAAAAATTTAATTTACGTTTTAACATTACTTTTCAATGCTTTCGGCTTTTTATTCAGTATTTCTTTTTTGTTTTATACAAAACTTGATAATGCACTATTTTTACAAATCATTTTCATTGCATGTTTAATATTTGCACTCGGATTTTGCATTACATTAACTGATTTTGTGCATGACAAATTTTTTACGAAACAAAGAAAAAGAGCATACTATGCGATATGTTCCGAGCATAAGCCCGTAGTCCTTGACTATAAGGATTATTTCATTTCAAGAAAGTCTGATTTTATCATTAAATAATGCAAAATTTATGCTATAATGATTTTAAAAGGAAGCAGCTATGAAAAGATTTATTTTATCCGTATTATTTATGATAATATTCGGACTCGGTGCTTATGCAAAAGACATAATCCCGATGACTCCGATTAGCGACAATGTCAGAACAGTAGGGATTTATCAGGTTGAAAACGATGTAACCGTTTATAAATTCCCCGCTAAAGAAGCTCCTATTTTATATAAAATAAGATATAACGATGAAGAATTTACACCCGCTGAAATCGGCGCAAATAACTTTTTCGCACTTTACGTAACAAAAAAAGATTTGGCGTATGTAAATGTAGTTGATATCGTTGACGGCTGGGTCGAAATAGTTTATAACAATTTAACCGGTGCAACAGGTTGGATACAGGAAGATGATCCGTACAAATTTATGACATGGATAAACTTCTACACAACTTACGGGAAAAAATACGGGTTAAAAATCTTGAAAGGCGCACCCGCTTTTTGCAAAGATTTAAAATCTTCACCTGACGATATGGCACAAAACATTTCTACAATAAATTTACCCAAAATAATCAGATTAAACCTTATCAGAGGCAACTGGGCTTTAGTAAGCATAATGGACTTGGATAAGACTCCAAAAACAGGCTACGTAAGATGGAGATCAGATGACGGGGTAAGATATTTTTATCCTGATATTAAATAAATTTATTGCCAAGGTTTAATTAAAAATTTAACCGCATTACCCTCAATATGTCTTTGCATAGCGTATTCGACTTTATCTAAGGGGAGAGTTTCGGTTATGAGTTTTTCAACTTCCATTTCACCTGATGCGATATATTCTAGAGCTTTTCTGAAATAATACGGAGTATGGTGAAAGACGCTTAATAATTTCAAATTCCCGTAATGGATTTTTGTGGTATCAAGACTTACTTTTGAACCTGATTTGCAGCCGCCAAAGAAATGAACCGTGCCACCGGGGCGGACAAAATCCATTATTTCTTCCCATATTTCAGGAAGTCCGACGCATTCTATCGCAACGTCAAGTCCCTTGCTTTCATCAGAAAACGCTTTGAAAATCTTTGCGGGATTAGGGTATTTTTTCAAATCAACAATTTCATCGGCATGCGCAAAATCCTGCGCAAGCTGAAGTTTCATGGGATTTCTGCCGCCGACAATTACCCTTGCACCCATAAGCTTTGCCACTCTCGCAAACATCAAACCTATCGGACCTATACCGATAATTCCGACACTTTGTCCGGGTTTAACTCCCGTTTTATCAGCGCCATGGATTACATTTGCCAGCGGTTCACAAAATGCCGCCTTATCAAAACTTAAATCGTCAGGCAAAAGCAGGGTATTTTTTTGAACAATTCTTGCAGGAACTGTTATGAACTGCGCATAAGCACCGTTTAATAAATCCAAGTTTTCGCAAAGATTGTATTCGCCCTTTTTGCAAAAAAAACACTTCCCGCACGGCGCTGAATTTGCAGCCACAACTCTGTCGCCTACTTTGAAATTATCTGCGCCTTTGCCGAGTTTATAAACTGTTCCCGCAAATTCATGCCCGAAGCCTGACGGAACTTTCTTTATTAATACGGGATGTCCCCTGCGATAGGTTTTTACATCTGTTCCGCAGGTTAGAGCCGATTCTATTTTTATAACAATTTCACCGTCTTTAGGTTCTGTAATCGGAACTTCTTCCAACCTGATATCTAAAGGGGCATAAAATCTTACTGCTTTCATTATGTATCCATTTTAACACAAAAAAACTAAGGCTGTAAGTATTTCATAAGCCTGTTTAAGAGTTCGGCTTTTGTATGAAAACCTGAAAATTGTCCGATTTTTTCACCGTCTTTTAAGATAACAAAAGTCGGATAAGCTCTTATGCCGTATCTTTTTACCAAATTGGGACTTTCATCACCGTCTACGATTCCTATGCGGATATCCGAATTTTCCAATTCACCAAGCTCAATACGCTGCTTTTTGCAATACATGCACCATGTTGCGTAAAACTCAATAACCTTTAAACCGCTTAAAGCCTCGCTATCAAAATTATCCTCGTTAAGTTCAATAATCATATAAAACACTCCTTATCATATAATTAACAAATTATATGACTTACCAAGATTGTTTTCAAGGGAGTAAACCGTACTATATTTTAATGAAACTATTTTGTTGCAAATTCTTTATGCATATTTTCAATCATCTGCAAAGTTTCTTCTTCAGAATGATTTTTTGCATAATTATCAACAGCTTCGTTAAGTTCTTCTACAAGTTGCGGATGTTTTTCAAGGAACTTCATATCTGTTTCGACAGAATCAGTTGCAACCTGAGATTTCCCGAGCTCTGCTGCAGGTACATTTTTTAAATCGGTAATTTCTTTTTGTTCTACCGGAGCTGCTGTTGCATCTGCCTTAGGGGCTTCTTCTGCCATAGGGCGCTGGATGCTTGTAAAGTTTACATTGTTTAAATTGTTGTCTATTTCTCTCATCGTTTCACCTGCACTTTGCTTTATTCATCATGTCATGTATCAATCTCTGTTTATAAACCGAGTAAATATATTTTTTTGCTACTTGATTTCAGAAAATATTACAAAAATTTACATTCACATATTTCCATGTTATGATTTATTATATACGATAGAGGAAGTTAGGGCAAATTATGAATTTTAATCAGCTCAAAAAAAATATTAATTCGCTTTTTGCATCATCGAAAATTTTTGAAAATTTCCCCGATATGATTATATATATCGGTTCGGACGGAGTTGTTAAAGAGGCGAATAAAGCTGCCGTTAATTTTTTCGGACCGCTTGAAAATATTACAATAAATGAATTTCTTACAGACGGAATGAAATCAATTAAAGACTCGATTAAACACAAAAAATCCGTTTTGGTTCATTCAAAATCAAAGGATAATGATTATCTTGAATTATCTGCATCTAAAATCGGCGATGATTGCTGTATTTCGCTAAGAAATAATACTTTACAAATTAACGAGAACAAGAAAAAAGACGGTATTGAAAAATTTAACAATGACAAAAATGCCATGCTCGTTCATCTTGAAAACGACATAAAATCTCCGCTAAATTCAATAATCGGATTTTCGCAAGGATTGGTTGACGGAATAGGCGGCGAAATTACGCAAAAGCAGGATAAGTATTTAAAAATCATTTTAAACAATGCAAATGATATGCGTGATTTTACGGATAAATTTTTAGACTTTACTTATGCGGAATCATTATTATATGAGCCTGAAATTAAGAAATTCGACGTAATATCTGCAGTTAAAGATGTTTTAAAAGATCATGAAGCATTAATGTTTCAAAAAAATATTGAGCCCGAGTTTGATTATTCGACAATCGACGTAAGGTATATCACTGCAGATTACAAGGCTTTTAAAAAAGCTTTTGAAAACATACTTGAGGTAAGTATATCTTTAACTCAAAACGGCAAAATCTTTCTTCGTCTTTCATATCCCGACGAAGAAAGCGGGATTACGTACGGACTTGAAGAAGATAAAAGGTATATTCAATTGTCAATCAAAGACACGGGCTTGAATTTAACCCCCGAGGAAATGGAGTATATTTGCAATCCTTACGCTAAAACAGATAAAGGACGCAAAGTTTTTGTAAGAAGTTTAAGACTCGGAATTGCAAGCATATTGATTAAACGTTCCGAAGGATTTTTTGCAATCAATTCAGAATCGGGACAGGGGAATTTTTATAATCTGATTATTCCGGAAATAAGGGAAGAAAATGAGTAATGTAATTCTAAAAAATGTTACCAAAATTTACGATAACGGCAACAAGGTTATTGACGATATCTCGCTTGATATAGAAGATAAAGAATTTGTCGTACTGGTCGGCTCGTCAGGCTGCGGAAAATCAACTCTTTTGAGAATGATTGCGGGGCTTGAAGATATAACGTCAGGCGAAATCTTTATCGGTGATAAAAAGGTTAATAATGTTCCGCCAAAAGACAGAGATATAGCCTTTGTTTTCCAAAGTTACGCTCTTTATCCGCACATGACGGTAAAAGAAAATATTTCATTCGGATTAAAGATGAGAAAAGTTCCTAAAGCCGAGATTGAAAAAAAAGTTCAAGAGGTTTCAAAAATCCTCAATCTTGACGAATATTTAGACCGAAAGCCCAAGCAATTGTCAGGCGGTCAAAGACAAAGAGTCGCTTTAGGGCGTGCAATTGTCAGAAATCCGAAAGTATTTTTGATGGACGAACCTTTGTCAAATCTTGATGCAAAATTGAGAGTTCAAATGCGTTCGGAAATCAAAAAACTGCACAACAAACTCCAAACAACATTCATTTATGTAACCCATGACCAAACAGAAGCCTTGACAATGGGGGATAGAATCGTTGTATTAAATAACGGAAAAATTCAACAGGTGGGAACACCCGATGATATTTATAACAACCCGCAAAATACGTTTGTTGCAGGGTTCATCGGTTCCCCGCAAATGAATTTTATAATGGGTAAAAATCTGGGGTTAGATGAAAATATTTTATACGGAATCCGTCCCGAAAAAATGACAAAGCCCGACGGCGATATAAAACTTACGGTAAACGTTGATATAACGGAAATGCTTGGAAGTGAAAAGATAGCCTATTTTGATATCGATAATAAAAGATGTTCGGCTATTTTACCGTCTGAATATAACTTTGGCAAAACCCTTGAACTTTCAATAAAATCAGAAGATTTATACAAATTTAACCCTCAAACGGGACAAAGAATATAGGGAATTTTATCTTAAAAATACAAACTTATGACTGTCTTTTGTCGCCCGTACCCGATCTGTATCCGCAGAACGTATAAATAAACGGCAGCAATTTATCGATTTGAATTTTGTCCGCAAACGGGATTTTTGCAAGAACCATCATGGCAACAAGATCATCAAGGCTTGCAACCATATCAACAAGTTTCAATTTTCTTTCGGGCTTTTTGGCATCTTTTGAATCTCTGAGTTTATTTGAAACCGCAAGAGCAATTTGCGAACCCGTATAAACACCGAGCGCAGAAACTCCGAGTTTTGTAACGTTATTATTTATCAATTTTGATTTTGCTCTTTCACAAAGTTTAATCGTTGTATCAACAAGCAGCATCGGAGCAGATGTTAAAATCATCTGGAAAGTTCCCTCTTTCCATTTTTTCTTTATGTCTTCTTTTTCATCTCCAACGGAACTTAATAAAATACTTCCGACATTAGCCGCCGCAGCCATTGACAACATTCGCCCGACTTTATTAATTTTTAATTTGAACGGATTTTTTGTATGCTGGGTTTTCATCAAATAACCCATTACGGCGCTGACACCTGTTGCAGAACCGATTGCAGCCAAGATTTTTTCTTTTTTGGCTTCACTTTTTTTCTGATCTTCATACAGAAATTTTTTAGACATGTCAACGTAACCGTAAGAAATGTCATTCTTTTTTACAAAATAGCCGTTACGGGTATTTAGCGGGGTATTTAACTGTACTGATTGAACTTCCATTTTACATGTCCGAATTTTCAGAAGTTATTCTACAATCAAAAATAAAAAATTTCAACTTATTTAATTTTATGCAAAGAAGAAATAAAATTGTTTTGAACAATATCACCGTCGACTTTGGTTAAAAATATCTGGCAATCTTTTTCATCAGCCGCAATCGGAGGAAGTTCTTTAATTTCGGCTTCATAATAATTTTGACTGTTTCTGCTGTTTAAAGGGATTCTGTTTGCAAGAGAATTAAGAGATAAACTTCTGAGGAAACCGTAAGCACCTTTGCCTCGATTTGAAAATCTCGTATAAATTCTTAAAATGGCATCCTGATTGCCAAGATTATATCTGCCCGTAATAAATGTGCTCAATTCGGGCGATACGGATTTTATAACCATTCCTCTTATTACATTTTTTTCAAGTTTCAGGCTGCCGTTTATTTGGTCAAATTTTCCTTCAGGAATATTTACCAAATCCGCAATAACAGACGGCGTAACCATTACGACGGGATTTCTGAAAAGAGCCGCAACTTTCATCGTATATTCAACCAGACCCATTTTGGCTATTACACCGTTTGCCATAATAAATTTTATTGTACCGTTAATCTTTAAACTTTCATCGGTATTTAATTCCAACAACCCGCTTGCTTTTCCGCTTACTTCACCGGGGAGATTTACAAGTTCGGATGCTATGGTGTTAGAATTTACCCGGATTAGCGCAAGGGTTAAATTGTATAAATGTTTTTTCAAATCACATTTAACTTTTGCCTCTGCCTCGCCTTCTGCTATTTTAAATCTGTTTGAATTAAGGGTGAGCAAACTGTTTTTATCTAATGCCATATTGCCTATTACGTTCGAAAAATCTATCTTTTTATAATTTCCTTTGAGTATTTTTAAAGTACATTTCTGAACAATCAAATTAGCAAGATCAAATGTTTGAGTGTTGCTGTTTTCATCGGTATCATTTTCTACGAATTTTGAAACCGTTTCTTCAACACTGTCAGATGCATAATCACTAACCGTCTGACTGTTAAATGCCTCAAGATATTTTTCGACATTCACATCGTCAAGCGTAAGATTTGCATCACGAACAATTATGGGGAAAACTATCCCGTTTTTGATTTTTGCATTAACATCAAATTTTGAACGGCGATAATACCCCGATGCAATAATATTCATATTATCCCTGTCGGTTTTAAATTCTCCCGATTTCAAATAAAGCCTTTGGCTCGGAATATGCAGCTCTTTTGCCTTAAAATCACCTTTTAATACGGGCACTTTACCTTTAGGGCTGATATAATTCATATACCCCATAAATTGCCCGCCTTTAAATATTCGCTGTTTAGCAAGCATATTTATAAAACCGCTCGGCATAGGCTTTGTAAGAGTTAAACCAAAATCTCTTACTACCTGTTTGCCGCCCGATAAATCTATATGACCGTTCATACTCAAAATCGGAGTTCTGTCATCTTTTTTCATTTTCTTTCTGATACTTGGCGGAGGTGCAAGATGATAGTCCAAAGATTTTATTGTAAGCATATTATTTTCAAGATGCATCTTTGCTACCAAAACCCTTAGTGATGCATTATTAATAAATGATTCTTCCCCGTCAAATAAAAATCCGTTACCTTTTTCAAATTTGTAGAGCCAAACCAAATCAAGCTTGCCCGATTTTGATTTCAGCATAATCCTTGTATCAGCTTTGCCCTTGATTTTTATGGGATAAGAAACCATTTTTGATAAATAATTTTGAGCAAAATCATTTGTAACAACTGCATTACCGACAATATCGGTATCCGCCGTTTTTAAATAATCGTTAACCCTCCCTTCAAAATCGATACCGTTGCGGGATTTACCCTCATAACAGCCTTTAAATTTGCTCAATTTGATATTTTTATTATCAAATGAAACATTACCCTGATTTAGAGTTACGGGCAAATTCTTTAAAGGTTTAAGATCGAACGCCAGATTATTCAATTTAACTTTGCCGTTCATTGCACCCGTTTTGACATTTATATCAAAATTAAAATTCCCTTTCAGGTTGTCAAAATACGTAAGATAATCACTTATGTTATTTGCAACAACCTGAGTGTTTAAAATATCAAGCGCATCTTGGAGTTTAAAATTATCTGATTTCACATTAAAATCATACTTTTTAGAATCTATGCTTCCGTTTAATATAACGCTTGCCTTATCAACTTTTATTTTAGAATTTTTTATTACAAGTTTTTCTTTATTTTCAATAATTGTATTTTTGCCTGTTTCAACGGTTGAAATATTTAATTTATGATTTTGGCGCATAAGTACGGCTTTTAAAGCGTAGCTTAAATATTTCGTATCGGGATTGTCGGAAATCAGCAGATTTTTAACATCAACTTTTACGCTATTGTCCTTATCTATTTTATAAAAAGCTTTTAAAGCGTTGATATTTACCTGAGATTTAAAAATATCAACTTTAAAACCGTTAGGATTTTCGTTTTTATTTTTAAACGGCGGCAAATCCAAAATTCCGCTTATATTTGCGTAAACATCATCAACGTTAATTTTATTTAAAACGATTTTCTTATCAAAAATTCCCGCAATAGAAATCGTACCGTCAAGATTTTTTATATTTAACAAAGGTTTTTTCTTATCAGATAGAGCAAACTTTTTGAATTTCAAATCAATCTTAGGGGCTAAATAAGTTTTCAGGTAAGGCTGTTCGATTTTTACATCACACGAAAGAATTTTTGACGTCATATCTTCAATTTTGGAAATGACCTTGGGGTTTTGAATTGCCTGCGGCAAAATATGCAGATATCCGTAAATACCGAGTGCGAATATCAAAATAACCGTAACAGCAAAACCTATGATAAATTTTAGCGCTCTCATAGTATGATTATAGCACGTAAATAATTAAATATAATGCAGTTGTTTACAAATCGTTTTCCAAATCTTTAATTTTCTTTGCGGGAACACCTGCAACAACACAATTGTCGGGAACGTCATGCGTAACAACGGCACCCGCTCCGACTACAACATTGTTACCGATATTTACCCCCGGTAAAATTACGACATTTCCGCCTATCCAAACATCGTTGCCGATATTTACGGGCTTGCATTTGCCTAAATGCTGACGTCTGCCTTTAGGCGAAAGCGGATGGCCGACTGTCGTAATCATAGTATTCGGGCCGATCATTACATAATCCCCGATATGAACGGGCGCAATATCAAGAATAGTAACATTATAGTTAGAAACAAAATCTTCCCCGACATGAATATTTTTACCGCAATCGCAGTTAAATTTTGCTTGAACGTAAACATGAGCTCCCGTTGAGCCGAACAACTCTTTTATGGTCTTTTCCTGTTCTTCAAAATTACCGGCACTTATTGAATTGAACTTTTCGCACAAAACTGCTGCATGTTCTTTTCTTGCCGCAACTTCTTCATCAAAAAAGTTATATTTTAATCCTGCTTCTAATTTTTCTATTTCTGTCATATTGACCTCCACAGCAATTATTATAACAAAAAAGCGGAGCAATTTTTATAAAGCGTTCAAAGCCTTTTACGGCAAGTCCCCGAGAGAATATTTTACATAAAACATTAACTTTTTTCAAAAATCCGTATAATTATTTATGCTATAATCAGGTTATGAGAATAAGAAAAACTCTGTTGGTATTTATTTTAATTATAATAACGGCTATTCCCGTGTTTGCACAAAATAGCAAGACCGACCCGAAAACTTGGACAAATGATGATGTTATTTTGTATCAGGAAAACAGTTTGTGGGGACTAAAATCGCCTGCGGGAGAAGTTCTTGTAAAACCGACTTATAAAAAAATGATACGTATTGGCTATCACAGCTGGATTGTTCAAAGCAAAAAAGATAAATTCGGATTAACTGATGTGGAAGGGAACATACTTGTACCCGTAAAATATCGTCAGACCGACAGAATTTTAGGAAAATTTGCAAAGTTCGGAAACACAAACGATTTCGGGCTGTATGATGAATACGGGAAACTGATTATTCCGCACGAATATCAAAAAATCGATTTGCTGTTCGGGAAAATGTTTTTAACCTGCAAAAATTATAAATACGGTGTAATGAGTTTTGACGGGAAAGTATTACTTGATAACGAATATGACGACATTTACATGCCGACATTTAATTCCATGAGAATTTTATATAAAGGCGAATGGTATGAAGTCGAGCAGGTAAATTCCGCAACCCTTACATTGCCCGAAAATGCAAGAGAGCACATAAATGACTCAGACATAAATGTTTACAAATTCGTCAAAGATACGGCCGTTGCATCGGGATATTCTGTTTTGACCCTGTCTGATTATATTATCAAATTGTTTTCATCTATATCGCCGGCACATGAAGAAACTATTGATGAACTTATGCTCTCGCACGGTGCAGACACTTTAAATATTTATAAAAAATTCCTGTGGCTGCCAAAATACCCGATAACTTATGCACAAAAATATTATCAGATAATAAGAAATCCTAATTCGGGACCTTTGACGGATTTGAAAAACGATTTGAAGAAAAAAATGAACTGATGTTTGAATTTTTTTAAAGGTAAAATACTTTACAAAAGTACAAACATGTGAAATAATATAAGCGTGCATAAATGTAACATTTTGTTAAACATATAGCAAAAATTTTTTTCTGCGGTTTTACTAAGAACAAAATAAAAATACAAGTAGTGTGGAGATATATAATATGTTAGCGATTCAACCGGTATCAGTAAAAGGTTATTCAAAACCCGCATTCACTCAAAGATATGACAGAGATGATTCATTGGAAAGCGACAGAAGCTTTTTTGAAGATCAAAAAGCAGAAATCAACGGTTTGCTTGATGATGAAAGACTTCCCGGAGGAATGAAAAAAGGTTTAAAAGTCGTCAGCGTAATTACTGACGGTATTATTGCAGGAATTTCAGTTGCATGTGCTACAATTGCCGGCTCAAAATGGAGCAAAGGAGCATTTACAAGAATAGCAAAAAGCCAATTCGGTAAAAATGCCGCAGAAACAATTAAACCTTTGAAAGAATTTGTTTCTAAAGAATCAGATACAATTGAAGGCTTGGTTGCAAAAGGCTTAAAGAAATTCAAAGAAACTAAATTCGGCAAAAAAGTTGTAGAATTATACAACGATTTCAAAGCAACAAAATTCGGTGCAAAAGTTGTAAAAGCAGCTAAAAAAGTTGCCGAAAAAACAAAAGCATTTTTCAAAGGAATGAATATATTTAAAGACGAAGCATCTTATGACAAAGCAACAAAAAAAACCGCAACCGTACTCGGAGCAGGTTCGGGCGTTGCAAGTGCTTACGCTACGGCAGTAAAAGAATCAGAACTAAAAGAGGGTGAAGCTGAATAATGGATACGACAATTAATTCTACACATATTCCATATTCTCAAATGACTCCCGAGCAAAAAGCTCAAAGACGTCATGAAACCCAACAGGTTGCAGCAGGCGTCGGAGCAGCAGGTGTAACGGCTCATGTTGCTACAACCCGTAAAAGTTCAATGGGTATGCTGCGTAAAATGTATGCAGATATGATGCAGGCAACAAAAACCGTTCCTCAAACAAAAGAAGTCGCTACGGGTCTTTGGGGCAGATTAGTTCGTGATACTAAGCGTTTCAGCGGTCATGCGATGAAACATTTGTTAAAATTCAAAGATAACAAGATTTTAGGTCCGATTATCAAAAGTCCCGTTATGAAAAAATTAACAGGCTTGTTCGGCGGAGTTACGGCATTCTTCGTATTGATTACGGGTTTGAGCGAAACTTCCAAAAACGGTAAAATCGCACTTGCTGATATTAAAGACAGATTTAATATAGCAGCTTAATTGAATTTATAAAATTTGAAAAAAGTAAAAAATCATGCTAGTTTTATTCTATGCATGATTTTTTATTGAAAAAAATATCAAACGATAACATTGAAAAAGAGCTTATTGAAATAGGCTATGACAAATCTTACGTCCATAAAGCCAAGAATAAATTTCAATATATGACATTGAAAATTTTTGGCATAACTCCCGCTCAAGGCAACATTATAAAACAGCTTGCGCTTTCTTGCGGAACAGATTGCGGAACAAACAAAGATGTTATAACGGGCAAAATAGAAAAATCAGACTGTATTTTAACTGGCAATTTCAGTCAACTTTCACTAATTGCGAAGAAGTTGCAATTGCAGCCGTTCGGATTAAAAGATTTAGGCAAATTGATAGAAGAAAAGATTACACCTAAAGCCAATGTTAAAACCAAAATCATGGGAATTTTAAACGTTACGACAAATTCTTTTTCTGACGGCGGGAAGTATTATAAATTTGAAGATGCTATTGAACATTTAAATCAATTGATAAAAGACGGCGCAGATGTTATAGATATCGGGGCTGAATCGACCAAACCCGGAACAAACGGTGTAAGCGCAGACAAACAACTTGAACACATCACACCTGTTCTTGAATATATTAAAAAGAATGATATCAAAATCCCCATAAGCATTGATACACGGAGCGCAGTCGTCGCATCAGAATGCATAAAACTCGGCGCATCAATAATTAATGATGTTTCGGGTTTTGACTATGACAAAGATATGATAAATGTAATTGCGCAAAACCCTGAAGTAAAAGTCGTTATACAGCATTCTTCTTCCACACCCGATAATATGCAGCAGCACACGGATTATAAGAATTTAATTAATGACATTTACTTTTCGCTTGAAAATAAAGTAAAACTTGCAACATCGCTCGGGATAAAAAAAGAAAATATTATAATCGACCTGGGGATAGGATTTGGCAAAACAAGAGAACAAAATTTTGAACTCCTCAAACGTTGGAGAGAGTTTCAAACAATCGGCTGTCCCGTGCTTATCGGTTTATCAAGAAAAAGTCTTTTAAATATGCCGCAAGCACCGAACGATGAAAAAGATTTGTACACCCTTGCGCTTGACAGTATATTAATTAATGAAAACGTGGATTATATCAGGGTTCATAATGTCAAAATCCATAAAACACTTATGGATATGATACCCGACTTGCTATAACTTCCTAAGTAGGGTGTGCTTGCACTTCGCACCGCTTTAATTTGTTAAATAAAGTAATTCTTCGGCTTTCAGCCTCTGAATGACGAATTTTTAGAGCCATTCAAGCAGAGTTTTTAATTCGCCGAAATCGAGCCCCATAATCTCTTTTCCGAATTTATTCATCAAAAATTCAACCCCTAAGTTATACACTACAGGCGGTTTTTCATAACCCGTTTTTTCATACAATTCTTTTGAAAAATCGTTTATTTTCGGGTCATACACTTCACTGTAATTCAGCCCCATCTTTGAGCAGAAAGGAATCTTTACCGTGTATTTATTCGTTTTTTCGTCCATATCGTAATAAGAAAGTCCGAAAGTTCGGCAAATAATCATACGGTATCTGTAAACGCTGCATCTGTGATTTATCAAAAACGGGCAGGTATAAATGAATTTCTTGCCTTTATATTGGGCTTTTTCTTTTTTCAACTGTTCAATTTTATCCGTGATAATTTTTCTTGTTTCAAGCGGCAGGGTCATAAAACCGAGTTTTAAAAATTCAAACTCCAATTCAGAGCACGGATATTCTCCGTTTTCGCAGCACTTTGAGCACCCCTCTTTACAATGAATATAATCTTTTTGATCGACAAAATGCGCATCAATTCTTTCCATTATAACCCTTATAAACTGGGAATATTTTTCCATCTGCCCCGCAATCATCAGTCATTCCTTTCGGTTCTTGCAAAATTATACACAACCATTGCAACAAGTATTGCAATAATCCCGTAAACTTTGAATGTCAGCACCGTAAACGAAACAACAATCGTAATAAGAATTAAAAGAAAAGCATAGTACAAATGTTTTTTAATTCGTTTATGCTTGCGTTCTTTGAGGTAATCTCGAGCCATAATATCAATATTAGACTGTTCTTTGGCTTTTTCTTCGGTTTCTTCGTTTATAATATGTGAATCTTTTAACTCCTCAACGGCATCTTGATAAGTTCGGTTGACATACTTTTCTACAATATTTAATACAACACTTTCGGGGGCATTATTTTGAATGCAGGCATACATTACCTCCCACATCGTATACCAGATTTTTTGCATAACGGTTTTCCAGTATTTGGGAGGAATCCCCGAACGAAACAAATCGATTTCTTTATGGAACGACCATTCCGCCATAATCTGTATATATACGCATTGGGCAGGGAAATCCAAGCTCATAAAAACCGTATCTTCTTGCATGGATTTTGCAAGAAGCATAGTCGATTTTTTAATATTACTGATAAGATAATCTTCCTGCAAAGCGTTAATATCTTTAGGAAGCAGGGTATGAATCTGCTCTACCAAATTATCTATATAATCAATATATTTTTGTTCAACCTCGGTATCTGCCATTCTACTATTATAGGCAAGAAAAGCTGATAATTTGTCATATATATAGACTAATTTTACCAATTATTTTAAATATTATTTATCTTATTTTGCCATTCTTAAACCCGATTGATATGCAACTTCCAAATCTTTAGGGAACTGAGTTTCATGATGTTTTAATTTTTCGTTTTTATCAAAGATTTCGCATACATATTTATCGTAATCGGTAAACTGATACGTATCAAAAGAACAAATCCTTTCAGGCTTTGAAAAGACTTTTTCTATCGGGGCTTCAAAATTATCAAACACATGCGTATACAATTTTTGAGCCCAATCTTGCGGACAATTCATTGTATAAATTACGGCAGTTTTCAACTTTTTAGGAGCAAGGGACTCTCCATCTGCAATATATTGATAAAAAGGAAAAACCAATCGTTCGTAAAAACTTCTCATAACACCCGTTACATCTCCAAAGTAAATCGGAGTAGCAAGAAGAAGCCCGTCGCTTTGCGAAATTTCGTCAAGTATTGCAGTTAAGCCGTCAGGGAATGCGCATCTGCCAAAATTTTTACCGTTTTTCATTTTGCATGCAAAACAACTTCTGCATCCTTTAAAATCAACATCATAGAGATTTATCGTTCTAACTTCTGCACCTGCTTCTTTTGCACCTTTTGCAAAACTTTCACACATTTGCGCCGTATTCCATTTTTTTCTCGGGCTTGCATTTATTATAATAATTTTATTCATACACTATCTCCTTATTTTTTATATATAGAATTTTATCATGAACAATTTGAATCTGATTTAAATAGCAGTAATGCGCAAACGCACAATATTGAAGCCCCCACAAAAACTTCAAACGGAAAAGTTACAAGCAGATTTTTATTTATTATCATCGGGATTAATAAAATTGCACCTGCAGGCGGGAAAAATATTTGAATTTTACTGAGCGCTATAAATAATATCAGGCACGCAAGCGCCGTACAAACACATAACGGCACCCCAAGATAAATATTTAATACCAATTTTAATAAACACCCGATTGCGGCGCCAAACGTCATCAACCCGACAATATACAAAGGCTTTTTCCTTGCGGGACTTTGCGGATTGGACAATTCCGTAAACATAACGATTAGAGGAGGCGCAAGAAAATAAACCTGATGTTCTTTAAACGGTATCAGGGCAATTAGTCCGAATACAAGCAAAAGTTTTGTCCATTTTTTTATTTGAAATTTGATATTAAATTTGCACGGAACGAATTTATTTACGGGTCTTAAACGGTATTTTTCCATCAGCCATTGCGCAGCAATTATAATTAATGCCATGCAAGAAACAGATATCGGATAAACCCAACTTTCCGTTCTTAAATATACGGGCAGAATACACGCAGAAATAATCGGGATAAAATTCGTTTTAAAAAGAGTCAGAATAAATCCCGTAAAAGCAAAACACAGACACACCTGAAATATCATGGCAAGATGAACATATCGCACGGTCAAAACGCCGAACAATGCTGCAAGCGACATAAGGATAAAAATTCGTCTTTTATCGGTTGCCCAAGGCTGCTGCTCACTAATCCAAGAACCTATGGTTAAGGCGCAAATCTCGGGAAAAATTATTTCACTCTGCCCGCTTTCTTCTGCCACAAATACCATAACAAAAGCCATAAGTATTCCGAAAATACAGCGTTCAACTCTTATTCTGCGTAATGCTTCAACTTTCATAACTTTATGTTAAAACAACAGAACCCATTATTCAAATAAGAAATTTTAAGGATTTTATTTCAAACCCGTAATTTCACGGTACATTTTCATATATTCTTTTGCACTTTGTTTCCAAGAAAAATCTTTTTCCATAGCAGATTTTCTCATTGCGTTTAACACATATTTATCTTTATAAACCCAAAGAGCACATTTTATGGCATTGAGCATATCCCAACCGTTGTAATTCCAGAATTTAAAACCCGTTGAATTGTCTAAAGGATAGCCCGTTACGGTATCTTCAAGCCCGCCCGTTGCTCTGACTATTGGTAATGAGCCGTAGCGCATTGCTATCATTTGGCTCAAACCGCAAGGTTCAAATTTTGACGGCATCAAAAATAAATCCGAACCAGCATAAAGCAAATCCGCAAGTTTTGAATTATATCCGACATAAGCTCTTATATTTGCGGTATTATTTGACAACCAGATAAAGAGGTTTTCGTAATCCTTATCCCCGCTGCCCAAAAATACAAAATCAGCATCAAGATTTTGAAGTTCATACTGCATATCACGGATTAAATCTAAACCTTTTTGCCCGACAAGTCTTGAAATTAAGGAAACCAAGGGTCTGTCGGGATTATAGTTCAAGCCGAAATATTTACAAATCGCTTTTTTGTTTTCTTCTTTATTTTTCAATGATTTAACATCATAATTTTTTACAAGAGCCTTGTCTTTTTTAGGATTGTAAACGGTATAATCAATTCCGTTTAAGATGCCTCTTAGTTTAGCCTGATTCATACGCAGTGTGTAATCTAATCCCTCTCCGTATTCTCCAGTTAAAATTTCTCTTGCATAAGTCGGAGAAACGGCAACAACTCTATCGGAATAATTTATTGCGCCTTTCATCCAGTTTACTCTGCCATAGTGCTCGCAGCCCCATTGATTGTACACAATGTCTTTGCGCATATTAGCGTAATCAATTACATCTTCAAACCACACACCCTGATATGCAAGGTTATGAATTTCAAAAACACATTTTGTATGTTCCCAGAACGGGTCAAATTTATAATTTGAATGAAGATATAAAGGAAGCATTGCGGTATGCCAATCATTTGCATGAATTACATCAGCTCTGAAATTAAGCTGTTTTGCATATTCCATAACAGCAAGCGAAAAAGAAATATATCTTTCATGTTCATAACGAGGATCCAAATATTTCGGATAAACTTCTTTAAACGGAGTGAAATACCAATCATTTCTTACAAAAAATACATTGATATTTGTCCCGGGGAGTTTTGTCATATAAAGGTAAAATTTTTGAGGAGAAGAACCCATCGTAAGCCACATTTCCGAATTTTCAAGTTCTTTAATGTGATATTTTTCTTTATCAATACAACCATGCAGAGGGGTAAAGATTGCAATTTGTGCATCTTTTTCCAATTCTTTCGGTAAACTGCCAACTACATCTGCCAATCCGCCTGCTTTAGAAAACGGGGCAACTTCTGCTGCCGCAAATAATATCTTCATTTTTCCTCTCTTTCCTTTAAACGGTTATTTATTATCTTCATTCGGTGTATTCTGTTCTATACCTGATAAATCGGGTAATTGGATATTGTTATCGGATAAGAATTTTTCCATATCAAAATCCGTATTGAAGTTTAATCCGTATTTCTTCACAATGTAATTTGCCTGAGATATGCAAATATTAGCCTTATCTTCAACTTTCAAGCATTTCATAAGTTTATACATCGTGAATTTATTTAATAACATGAGATAATCGCTCACTCCGCCGAGTTTTTCCATTTGGATAGATGAATTGTTCAACATTCCGTAAGCTATATCAAATCTGCCCTGTTTCATGTGCAGTACGCTGAGGACATACCAACCCATAAACATTATAGCGTTCAAGCCTTTATCTTTGGCGCTTTTAACAACTTCATACAAAATTGAAGATGCTTTATAGTATGATTTCAATTCAGAATATGCATACCCGATTACCAGATCCGCAAAGAGTTCAAACGGATATAAGAAAGCTTCTTTTGCAACAAGTTTTGATTTATAAATTTCTTTCGCAAGTTCCGTCGGATTATCTTTGTAATCGGTAAACGCTTTTATTATGTAATAAAGCAGGCTTGAAAATACGTTGTTCCCTTTATCATCATCTGTTACGGATACCTCTTTGCCTTTAATTAAATCCTGCAATTTTAAGAAAATATTATATTCTTTGGGGATAAAATCGTATAATTTATTTGCAATATTTAAAAATTCCCCGACATCTTCTCTCATTATAAGGACATCAGATATCATAGCGTAACCGATACCTTCAGTTAGCAAAGCCTTGAAATCGTCTTTTGACACAAGAGAGCAATCAATCATATCAAGTTTTGTTTCGTCAAGAACATTTATAATATTATACGCAATATCAACACAATCATTAAATGCACCTATTCCGAATAATATTTTTATATGAACAATAGACATTAAAAGGAATTTCAAATTGAAATTAGATGCGGCAGGATCAATTGAAGCATCGTTCATAACGGATAAAATTTTATGCGTCAAGCTCAAAGCATACAAATATTCGCCATGATTTAAAGCACCTTGAATCATTTTTGTACATAAATCCGTAAAGTTTGCTTTATCCTGCGATTTTTGTAAATCTTCCAGCGTTTTGTCCGCTATTTCTCTTGTCTGCTCGGGGTCATATTCAAACATATTATTTGAAATATTTTCATAAACCGTAGATTTGTATTGATCTAATTCTTCTTTTGACCAATCTTTTTCATATTTATCCAAAGATTTTATAAGCTCTGCCGAACAATTCAAATACGCAGAAAAATCACCCATCGACAAATCAAGATTTGCAAGATTTTCCCATTCTGATATTACTTTTTTATGTTCATCCTCTATTTCGTACATTTTTGCTTTTTCGGGCGACGGCATTTCATCGGT
This sequence comes from uncultured bacterium, assembly GCA_900319365.1. GTDB lineage: Bacteria > Cyanobacteriota > Vampirovibrionia > Gastranaerophilales > Gastranaerophilaceae > Zag111. The sequence continues at coordinate 71,166 of ONOE01000005.1, forward strand.
GTAAACTTTTTCAAACAACTCATTAACAAGCGCTTTCAATTTATCTTCATCATACACCGCAACAATATTTTCTCTCAAAATATTATAATTCGGGAAATAAATATTATCGTTATAGAAATACAAGAAACCTCTTTGTGCCAAATCCTGCGCTAATTCTTCCCACTTATCGATACCGAAAGATTCTACCGTTCTGCGGTCGACTCTTGGTCCGAGTAATGCTCCCATTGACAAAAGTTTGAGCAAATTCTTATTATCTTTCATTATATTTAAACGTCTTTGCATCAAAAGTTTCAAACTTGAAGGAAGCATTGTTGTTTTTGCGTTCTTTAAAACGATTGAATTGTCCGTAAACTCATAAACTTCCGACTCTACCAGATATTGAATTGCATAATCGAAGAACAGAATACTCCCCGCCGCATATTTTGCAATACGTTTGAAAAAGAAATCGTTTTTGATGTTTTTATAATAATCTCCGCCCTCTGCGACAATACTGTCAAATGATGCGGGAACAAGGGTTATTTCCGTATAATAAGGTCTTGACAGAAGGAAGTGATTATTTTTATGCAATGAAAATTCCTTGTCATGAGAAATTATGCAGCTTATATTCATTTGTTCGAAATTGTCAAACAACAACCCGAGAACAAACATCGAAGCCGAATCCGCCTTTTCGAAATTTTCTATATAAATTAATGTATCGGGGATGGATTTTAACAAAGATAAAAATACTTCAAAATACTTTTGTCTTGTATCTTCAAGATTTTCCATTCCTCTTTGTTTTAAATTAATCAAATCTCTCAACAAATTATCCGTATCAAAACTTGAGAATGTCGAAAAATCATTTGTTGAGAATAACTTTGGGGAAACAGTAAAATCAAAAATTGATGAAACCAATTCTCTAAAGAATGAATACGGGGAATATTTCATATTATCATGACAAGTTACGGGTATGATATTTTGATACAACCCGAGCTCGCTAACGGTTGATAATACCCTCAAAGTATAAGGCTGATACATGCTTGAACCTTTTATCGCAATTATACCTTTCGGAACTTCCTGCAAAACTTCGGTTAAATTATCAAGAATCCTGACATTTTCCGTTGTATAAAAGGCGCAATTTATTTCATCAAAATTTATAAGGTCAACATTGTATAAATCTTCGCCCGCAATCTCGTTTGCTTCTTCTATAGACTGCTCAACGATTTTATCCTGTGCAAGCATACCTTCGTGAATAAAGTTCGGGATTTCGGGGTTTGCTTCTTCTTCCTGTTCCTGAACTTCTTTTATATATTCATCTATATTTATAAATTCTTTTATATTGATTTCAAAAAATCTTTTCATTCTACCGTTCACAAGGACAGAATCAAGAGATTCCATTTTGTAAGTTTTGGAATAAATTTCTTCGAAATCATCATCTGTCATAACCTGACAGGAATCAAGCGCCCTTGCGGATTTGTCGTTGCTCTGATTGAGCATATTTGCCTGAAATCCCGTTTCAATATCGTAAGGATCTTTATCCGCATCCCTTTTAATAATGGTAAAATTGGCTTTAAGCGAAATATTTTTTTTGCTTATAAGTTTTACATTCAAACGGGTAATTTTATTTGCAAGAGCAATAACGGTTTCTATTGCGGATTTTGCAGATGATGACATTGTATAAGCTTTGTTAAAACGAATTATGTAAATACCGTTTTTAAGAATTTGCCTTCTGACTTTTTTCGGCGAGGTACAAGATAAAATAAGCTTATCAATGTTAGATTTAAACTTTGTAAAAAGCTGATTTGAGCCGAGTGCGGCTTTTATAACGTCATAATTCGGAAATTCGATTTTAACGACCGCAAAAGTGTCGGCGTTAGATTCGTTTCTGACGGCGCTGATTTCTGTCGGATAACCGCATTTTACACACTTGCGGTTTTTCATCATATTAATTTTCCCGCAATTTGAGCATTTTACTACGAGAATTTCTCCGCACTTCTTACATATATTTTTTTCGTTAACGGTTCGGCAGACAGGGCAAACGATTTTCAAAACTTTTTTGCAGTTAGGACAAACCATTGCGCTTTTATCAATTTCTGCACCGCACTTAGGACATTCCATAAAATAATTATATCATACTTTCAAAACTTTGTAAAAGAGTTTTCGCTCCGTTAAGCAATTTGCATTATTAAAAAATACGGTTATAATATTTTATTAACAGGGATATATTATAAATGCTTAAAAAATTTGCAAAACAATTTTCTATATCAAAAAGGGCTATGGCAGAAAGTTCTCATGTTACTTCACCATATAGCCAAGATAACAGCCTTTTAAACCCGTTTTTAAAAGGACTTACAAAAAGGGCGCTGAATTTGTATGAGAAAAATGCGGATATTAAAAAATTTGCAAAACTTGCATTATCCGATCCCGATAATACCGACTGCAACGACAGAGTAAAAGAAGTTATGTCGTCATACCAAGACGATTTGTTCGACCTGACAAATAACGAAAAATTCTTAAAAGATTTAGGATTGTAATTTTTTAAAATTATACAAAATATAAAGTTTCAACAAAAAACAAGATTTTTGTTGAAACTTTTGCGTTTTTTGTGTATAATTTAATCAAAGAAGATAGAGGAGCAAAATATGTTCGAACGATTTACTGAAAAAGCTATTAAGGTTATAATGCTCGCACAGGAAGAAGCCAGAAGACTCGGTCATAACTTCGTAGGAACCGAGCAGATCTTACTCGGCTTAATCGGGGAAGGAACGGGAGTTGCCGCTAAAACATTAAAATCAATGGGAGTTAATCTCAAAGATGCAAGAGCTGAAGTTGAAAAAATCATCGGCAGAGGTTCGGGGTTTGTTGCGGTTGAAATACCTTTCACTCCGAGAGCTAAAAGGGTTCTGGAACTTTCATGGGACGAAGCAAGACAATTAGGTCATAATTATATCGGAACAGAGCACTTATTACTCGGTTTAATAAGAGAGGGTGAAGGCGTCGCCGCTCGTGTTCTTGAAAATATGGGCGTAGATTTAAATAAAGTCCGCAGCAATGTTATTAAAATGTTGGGTGAAACCAAGCCGACAGCAGGCGCAGGGACTTCATCATCAAGCTCATCTTCATCAAGTTCATCATCTTCTAAAGCAAAGACTCCGAGCCTGGATGAATTTGGCAGAGATTTGACTTTAGCTGCTCAAGAACAAAGATTAGACCCTGTTGTAGGCAGAGAAAAAGAAATTGAAAGAGTTATTCAAATTCTTGCAAGAAGAACCAAAAACAACCCAGTTTTATTAGGGGAACCGGGTGTAGGTAAAACAGCTGTAGCTGAAGGACTTGCCATAAGAATTGTTAACGGCGAAGTTCCCGACATTCTCGACGGAAAGAAAATCATTCAGCTTGATATGGGCTTGCTTGTTGCAGGTACCAAATACCGTGGAGAATTTGAAGAAAGACTTAAAAAAATCATGGACGAAATTCGTCAGGCAGGAAATATTATTCTTGTAATTGATGAAATGCATACCCTTATCGGTGCAGGTGCAGCAGAAGGCGCAATTGATGCTGCCAACATTTTGAAACCCGCATTGTCAAGAGGTGAAATTCAGGTTATCGGTGCTACAACATCTGATGAATACAGACGTTATATCGAAAAAGATTCGGCTTTAGAAAGAAGATTTCAGCCCGTAATCATTGAAGAACCGTCTGTTGAAGATTCTATTGAAATCATCAGGGGTTTAAAACCTAAATACGAAGAACACCATCAATTAAATATCTCCGATGAAGCAATTGTTGCGGCGGTTAAACTGTCAAGCAAATACATAAATGACAGATATCTTCCCGATAAAGCAATTGACGTAATTGATGAAGCAAGTTCAAAAGTAAGGTTGAAGGCATCAAAGATGTGCCCCGAAGCAAAAGAACTTGAAAAACAATTGAAAAATCTTGTTAAACAAAAAGAAGATGCAATTAGAAATCAGGAATTTGAAGAAGCTTCCCAATTGAGAGAAGAAGAAGCAGATTTGAAAGATAAAATCAGAGATGTTTCAGACAAATGGAAAGCTGAAAACGAAGTCAACAAAGCAACCGTTCAACCCGAAGATGTTGCACAGGTTGTTGCAATGATGACGGGCGTTCCGGTTACAAAATTAACCGAAGGCGAAAGCGAAAGGTTAATGCACCTTGAAGATATTCTTCATGAAAGAGTAATCGGACAAAACGATGCCATCGTTGCCGTTTCAAAAGCAATAAGACGTGCAAGAGTAGGTTTGAAATCCCCGAACAGACCAATCGGAAGTTTCATCTTCTGCGGGCCTACGGGTGTCGGTAAAACAGAACTTGCTAAAGCACTCGCCGAAGCAATGTTTGGCTCTGAAGATAACATGATAAGAGTTGATATGTCAGAATTTATGGAAAAACATTCAACCGCAAAACTTATCGGTTCACCTCCGGGGTATGTCGGATATGATGACGGCGGCAATTTAGCAGAACAGGTAAGAAAGAAACCTTATTCGGTTATCCTGTTTGATGAAATTGAAAAAGCTCATCCCGACGTATTCAATATCATGTTACAAATCTTGGATGACGGCAGATTGACGGATTCTAAAGGTCGTCATATCAGCTTTAAAAATACCGTAATCATCATGACTTCAAACGTCGGCGCAAGCATGATTGCAAACAAATCAAGACTCGGTTTCTCAACCGAAGAAGACGAATCAAAAGACAAATACGAATTGTTAAAAGATACGGTTCAAGAAGAAATGAAAAAAGCTTTCAGACCGGAATTCTTAAATCGTATTGATGAAATAATCGTATTCTCGAACTTGTCGAAACCTGAAATCAGACAAATTGTTGATTTGATGATGAAAGACTTGTTGAAACGTTTGAAAGAGAAAAATCTTAATATCGAAGTAACTGATGAGGTAAAAGATCACCTTGCAGAAAGCGGATACTCGGAAGCTTACGGTGCAAGACCGTTAAGACGACTAATTCAACGTAAAGTTGAAGATAGTCTTGCAGAAGAAATCCTTTCAGGCAAATATTCAGCAGGCGATACCATCAGACTAACGATGAAAGACGGTAAGATTGCTTTTGAAAAAGCAACAAAAAAACGTTCAACGAAGAAAGAAAAAGCAGATGAAAAATTTGAAGAAAAACCGATAGAAATAGTCGAAGAAACAACAAATAACGATAAATAACAATAAAATAAAAGGACGGATAAAATCGTCCTTTTTTATTTGTTAAAAATTCGTTACATTTATCACAAATAATAGCAAATTAAATATTTTCGTTTTTTGAAATAATGACGGATTAAAAAGGGGTGTGTGAAATGCAAGTTTATTCAATTAACGGTTACGGGAATTTATCGGGCAAAAATTTTAGTACTTCAAGTATTAGCGGCAAGCCTCCCGTGGTAGGAACAATTACTACAAAAAGGCTCAATTTGTACAACATCAGTTTCGGCAGCAGAAACATGAATCAAATCCTTGAATATACGCCTGAGTGCAGCGGTTTAGGACTACCGGAAGCATCATTAGGCGGCGAGGGTGTTGTCGGATTTGAGTTAGGGGAAAGTTTAAACGAACACGAGAAAATTAAAGGTAAACCTGTAGATGACAGACATGTCATGCCTATCTGGAACTATGACAACCCGAAAGGCGGACATAAATTTTTAATACACAGAGGAGTATCATTTAAAGATTTAGATGTGTTACCTGACACATTTCCTGCAAAATTATTTATCTCGGCTAATCCCGGAGAAACCAAAGAAGAAGTTGCAAGAAGATTAAAATTAAAAAGTTTAGATGATATTGATTATGTAGTACAAAGCAAACCTAACGGAAGCGGTCCCGAAGCTCAGTCAAAATACTGTATTATTGAGCCGACAAGTGCAAAAGGAACGGTAAAAGTTCCCTCTACTACAGGTCAACTCGGCGAAATGAAGGTTTTACCTTATCAATTGATGAGGATTTCCGAAAAGAACCCCAAATACAATAAATTCAAAACAAGAAGTCATAATTACTTCTTATACACACCTGAACTTGCAAGAACTTCAAAACCGTATTCATACGACTGTTGGGGCAATACCCCGTTTGAAGCCGAAATTACAAGTTCTAACGGAATGAGAGCACTTGCAAAAATTACCGCAAATCAAATGGATACCGAAGAATTCGGTTACTTCAAACCTGCAAGTTTCATTGCCCATGACAGACCCGCATCAACTTTTATGAACCACATTGCCAACATGTCAAACGGCGGAAACAGAGAAGTTAACGGTATAAAAATTCACAAAGTCGAACATAACCCGAGCTACGATTATCAGGGCAGAACAAAAGATCCGTTCAAAATGCTTGAAGTCGTTGCAGACGAAAGGGATATGGAAGTTTTGAGAAATCATCCCGATTATGAAATCATAAATAAAGCTTTCAAAAACGGCTTTGATTCTCTTACGGATAACGAAAAACAAATCGCAAGAAATGTTATAGAGCCGTTTGTTGCGCCGTTCAAAGATTACTTTGGGGATTATAATATTACAAAAATTCCTATAGTCGGCGTTAAAAGAAATCCGAGAAATATGTCATTAGGATCTGTATCATGGCACTTTGATGCGGAGATGAAATCCCCTGATACTCCTGATGCTGCAAAAGGCTTAACGGGTGATTATGCAAGTATTCCGACAAAACCCGTTGCAAACGGCGTTACAATCAAGAACCTGGCATTTGATAAGCAAGATGCACAGTTCGGACGAGGAAACAACGGATTATCCGCCCCGGAAAACCTCAAAAACTTTACACCGTTCTCATATGACGGAACAAATATTAAAGAAGTATTGGCAGCCAAAGAAAAGAACGCACATTGGCTTACGGATTTAATATGGAAAGCGGGAGAAAAAGGACAAAAAGAATTAAATAAATTGTTCTTTAACGAAGGACAAATTGCTGAAGGACAAAAAGTCATGGGCTATTTATCTCCTCTTAAAGACGGTGAAATAATCATTTTAGGCTTAGGCAGACCCGATACCCAGAAAGGATTTCCTATTTCAACGGGTGCAGCACTTCATTTCTTTAAAAGAAAAGATGTTCCCGATGAAATGAAATCTAAGGTTAAATTCATATTCGGCGCAGGCAAATGGAATGAAAATCATCCGCACTATCAAGCCATAGTCCGTGATTTGAAAGAATTGGTAAAATTAGACGGCGGCAAATACAAACATAACATGATGTATATTGACGGTTTCACACCTAACAGAATGAATGCATGCACTCATTTCGGCAGCTATACATCAGAATATGAAATGTTTGGTATAACCCCGATTGAAGCTAAAGCTGCGGGTTCTCCGTCAAGCGTAACCGCAACCGGCGGGTTTATGGATTACACAAAAGACGGCATAAACGGTTTCACGACTAAAGATGTTGTTATGGGCAAACCCGAAACTTACGGTTTAACTTATAACGATTCACCCGAAGCCATTGAGAAAGCAAGAATAGAGCATCAAATTCCGCAAGTCAGCGACAATTATAAACGTATGATTGAACTTTACACAAATGATCATGACGGATACGTCGAAATGTGCAAAAAAAATATTGATGAAAAAGTTGATTGGCACAACAATTCCGCATACAACCACGGTAAAAGCGCAAACAGAAGATATTTAGATGATATTTTCGAAACCGAAAAAGGCTGGCGTGCAAGAAGTAAAAAAGCTATGCGCAGACTTGTTGGCGAATTCGGTTCACTCAAAGAAAATATCGAAATTGCCGCAAGAACAACAAAATCACGTCCCGTAAAAATTATCTTAGGCGTGGCTCTGGGTGTAATTGCAGCAGGAACGGGCGCTTATATGTATATAAGACAACGCAAAAAAACCGCAACTACCGTTGCAACTAATCCTATTAATGATCCCAAAGCTTCAATAGCTACGAAAACACCTAAAGAAACTTCAAAAGCCGCCTGAGGGCTACGGACATTATTTATATTTTCGGACAAACTCAACCGCTTGATTTTTAGTGGTTACGTCTTCATTTAGCTGAGCTTCATGAAGGGCATTAAGGATTTTGCCAAGTTTTGGGGATGGGGAAATATTAAGAAGTTTCATAACTTCATTCCCATCCAGAAGCTTGGGCAAAGGTTTAATCGTATCAAGGAACTTTATATAAAAATCGCACAATCTTGTTAAAGAGTTCAAATTATCCTCAACCATCCGTTTTGTAATTTCAGGACCGAGAGCAGACAACCTGTCAGCTTTCGCAATGATTATTGCATCAATCGAATTGTCGCCCATTTTCCTGATATATCGGCGCATTGCTTTTTCTGACAGTTCGGGAGAACTCATCACCATAGACGGGTACATGTGATTTTTTATCATGAGCTTTATATAATTAATTTGCTTGTTTGAAAAAGATAACTTTCGCAAAATTTCGGGACACATTTTTGCACCGACATCTTCATGTTTAAAAAATCTGTGGCGCCCAGTTTCAGATTCAATAAACCATGTTGAAAATTTTCCGATATCATGCATAAATCCTGCAAGTTTCAAATGTGCAAGCCTTGAGAACCCGCCAAAATCGACTTTATTCATGTGTTTTTTTACAAAATCATTTTCATTTTCATAAATCAATTGAATTTGACGTACGGTTTCGATGCTGTGATGAAACAAATCCAAATGATGATGCGCATTTGGCGGAACCTGCTTTAATTCCTTTACAAACGGGAAAATTATTTCCAAAATCCCTGCTTCATCCATTTTTAACAAAGCACTATGCGCAAATTTCCCATCAAAGAGTTTCATAAGTTCATACTCAACACGTTCTTTTGCAGGTTCTGTAATTAAATTGGCATATTTTTTTGCAATTTTCATCAAATTATCTGAAATCTTAAATCCCGTAGTCGAATGGAATCTGAAAATTCGCAAAATCCTTAACGGATCATCCGTGAAATTTTCTTCGCTGATACCATTTAATATACCGTTTTCAATATCGCTCAATCCGTTTATCAAATCAAGGATTTCGCCTGTTTTAATATTTACGGCAAGTGCATTTATTGTCAAATCTCTGCGAAAAATGTCTTTTTCTAAAGAATTTTCAACGGGATTTGTAATATCAAGTTCGTTTATTTTATCTTTCATAACCACACGGTAAATGTTATTAACTTCATCAAGCTCAATGAATTTTCCGTCAAAAATTTGAGCAGCTTTAAGCGCAAAATCTTTAGCACTCATGCCTGTAACAATCAAATCTCTGTCGGTTATTTCTTTACCTAAAATTAAATCCCGAACGCCCCCGCCGACAAGGTAAATTTCATTTTCAAACCTTGAGGCTAAATCTTTTAAAATTTTATCATTTAATATTTTATTTTTGATAATTTGTGTATTCATGATAGAGATTACATTGCAATTATTTCTACATTGTCAAGATTGGTACGCTGTCTTGCACGCCATAGATCATAGGCTTGTTGAAGATTCAGCCAGTATTGCGGAGAAGTGCCGAAAGCTTTTGCCAATTTTAATGCCATTTCCGCAGATATTCCGTTTTTGCAATTTACAAGTTCAGATGCGGTGGTTCTTGAAACTCCGAGTTTCAGCGCAAATGCACTTACCGACAATTTGTATTCGGGAAGATACATTCCTTTTAAAATTTCACCGGGGTGCGGAGGATTATACATTTCCATAATATATTCCTTTCTAATGATAATTTTGATAATCTACAATATATGCGTTTTGAGTTTCTTCATCGTATTCAAATGTTATGCGCCAATTTGTCTGAACCGTAACGGAATATAAATTCTTCATATTTCCTTGCAGTTTGTGCAATTTTAAAGGCGGCAATGTTAAATCATTCACTTGATAGGCAGAATTTAACATATCTAAAATCAATCTTATCCGCTTTACGTGTATGGCTTGAATACCCTTTGTTGATCCTGTTGTATAAAAAAGCTCAAGCCCTTTGTGTTTGAAAGATTTAATCATATTAATATTGTAAACTATAAGTTTACAGTTGTCAAGTGCAATGAAAGAAAGAACTTACTTGTTAAAATTCGAATACTCGTAAATTACATTTCCAAGGGCTACGGTTACGGCAGTTTCGGCACGCAGTATCATATCACCGAGTGTCAACATTTCTATATTATTATTTGATGCAAAATAATCAAACTCGTTTTGTGAAAATCCGCCTTCGGGTCCGATTATTACAAGAACTTTGTCGCCTTTTTTAATCGGTTTATTTTTAAAAGAATCTTTAAGAGTTTTTGTTGCAATTCTTTCGCAAAAAACAATTATTTTATCAAAAGAGTTATTTTCAAGAACCTCTTTAAACGTTGTTCTTGGGAAACATTTCGGAACATCTGCTCTTTCGCATTGTTTGGAACTTTCATACATTATTTTTTGCCATTTGGGAATTTTTTTGTCAATCATATCACTATTTAGAGCACAATTATCCGTTTTTACGGGGTAAACACCGTAAACCCCGAGTTCCGTTGCTTTTTCTATTAAGGCATTTTGTCTGTCGCTGCGCAAAGGGCTTTGAGCAAGATAAAGTTTGAAATCCAAAAATCTGTGTGAGGGATAGGATTTATCAATCTTTGTTATAATTTCATCATTGGTTATTTTTTCGATAGTTGTTTCATACTGGATTTTATTTTCATCAAGCAGTAAAAGCCTTTCTCCGCTGCGTGCACGCAAAGACCTTGCGATATGATAATAATTATCCTTATCATTTATCGTTATATTGTTGTTATTTACCTGATTTGAATCAATAAAAAAATGCGGCATAAAAATCTTCCTTTTGCCCTAAATTATACCACAACTAATCAATGACGATTTCTTTTTCGTTGCGATAGGTAACATAACCTAAGTTTGCTTTTGGCGGTTTGCGCAGGTATTTTCGTTTTGTGTAAATTACCCCGATTTTTGAAGAATCAGAACCTTGAGAATATTTTTTGGCAAGTTTAGCGCATTCCAAAATCAATCCGTCTGTTACCTTCTGCGTTTTTAATAACACGTGAGATCCGGGGCAATCTTTTGTATGGAACCACAAATCATCGTCCTGTGCTAATTTTGAAACAATATAATCATTTTGTTTATTGTTTTTGCCGATATAAATCCTTGTATTACCACCTTTTTCAATCATCATCGGTTCTGATTTTTTATTTTGCTCGGATTTTGTTTCGTTCGAAGTACCTTTGATTTTGAAAATTTCCGGTTCTATATCTTTTAATTCATCAATATTTTGAGTTATTTCAATCGAATAAATCAAACTTTTTAAATAATCTTTTTTCTGCTGCGCATTCTCAACCAATTCGCAAAGTTTATTTTTTGTATTTTTCAATTTGTTGTACTTTTTATAAAAATCATTGGCATTTTCTTTTATCGTTTTGGTTTCATTTAAAGGTAGAGAAATTCCCTCGTTATGCTCATAGTCAAACACTACGGCATTTTTGGTATAATCTTTGAGGTTGTATAAATTTGCCATAAGTAAATCCGCACGCAAGCGATATTTGTCATAATCCTCGCTTTTTTGGATTTGGTAATTCATCTTTTGGAAAGATTTTTCTTCTTTTTTCAACATTTGGCGAATTTCGCTCAAATACTTATTTTTCAACGCAAGAAACTTATCTTTTCCCGTCAGATATGCGTAATAATTATCCAAAACAGAACTGTAATCATTATAAAGCTTTTTATAAATATCTATCGGTGCGCATTTTAAATAATTCAACAAAAATGCATACCTTTCATAGATAAAGCCCTGATTATTCTGCTTGGGCGGATAAGTATAAGGAATTGTACCGTAAACCTCACGAACCGTACTTTTATCTTCCCCCACATTATGAGCTGCACCCAGAATAATATCCGTATCCGTGTTGTATAGAATTACGTTTGAATACTTACCCATAAGTTCAAGTGCAAGACATAAATAAATTTTATCCCTGATTTCGTTATATGTTTCAATGAATAACTCTAAAATCCTTTCGCCGTCAGGTTGGTTAACTTTTGCAATTCTTGAATTGTTCAAATATTTGCGCAAAAGCATACAAAACATCGGCGGCTTTTGAGGAATTTCGATAAGCCTTTCTTTCAACGTTTGGGGGCTTGCAAAGCATACATGATAATTTTGGGGCGTAATATTTATGTACAATTGACGGGTCGTACCGTTATTGCGCAAAGCCAGAATAAGCTCACGTCTTGTCGGCTGCTGAATTTTATAAATTCTTGAGCCTTGAATAAAATCCTTGTTCTCGCATAAAAAAGTATTCAACATCAAATTATCAAACGTAATCATAAAAAAAATTTAGCAAAAAGGCATACGGTTGTCCATAATTTTTTGTTTGTGATAATATAAAAACAGTCGGTAAAATAAGCCGTTTTACAAATTAAATAAACCGTGTGCACCGATAAAATGCACTATTTAAAAAATAAATTAATAAGGATATAAGGAAAAATGATTAAAACAGATTACAAAGATCACGAATGCGGAAAGTTAAGAATGGACAACATCGGCGAAACCGTTACTCTTTCAGGGTGGGTTTCAACCGTCAGAGATTTAGGCGGAATTTTATTTATTGAATTGCGTGACAGAAGCGGATTTTTCCAGCTTGTTGCAAACCCTCAAATAAACCCTAAAGTTCATGATGTTTTCGGCAAAGTAAGAAGTGAATATGTTATAAAAGTTACGGGCAAAATTACAAAAAGACCGCCCGAAACTTACAATGAAAAATACCCGACAGGTCAGGTTGAAATGTACCCTGACGAAGTTGAAGTATTGTCTGAAGCAAAGGTTTTACCTTTCGTACTTGATGATGACAACGTATCTGAAGATGTTCGTTTGAAATACAGATACCTTGATTTAAGACGTGAAACAATGCTTTCAAAACTCGTTTTAAGACATAACATCGTTCAAGCAATCAGAGCATACTTAAATAAATTAGACTTTTTGGAAGTTGAAACTCCTATCCTTATTAAAACAACCCCTGAAGGTGCAAGAGATTACCTTGTTCCCTCAAGAGTTCAGGAAGGTAAGTTCTATGCACTTCCTCAATCTCCGCAAATTTACAAACAATTGTTGATGGTTGGCGGAATTGAAAGATATTATCAAATCGCAAAATGTTTCCGTGATGAGGATTTAAGAGCTGACAGACAGCCTGAATTTACGCAGGTCGACTTGGAAATGTCTTTTGTTAAACAACCTGACGTTATTAAAGTAGTTGAAGGCTTGATTGTTGATGCATTCAAAGCTGCAGGAGTTGACGTTAAACCTCCGTTTAAACAAATTCCTTGGCAGGAAGCAATGGATAAATACGGTTCCGATAAGCCTGATGTAAGATTCGGTTTGGAATTGTTTGATATCGGCGATATTATCTTGCAATCGAACTTCAATATCGTTAAAAATACATTGGAAGCAGGCGGTATCGTTCGTGGTATAAGAATCCCCGGCGGTGCTAAATTCTCAAGAAAAGAAATTGATGAAATTACAAAACTTGCAGTTTCATTCGGAGCAAAAGCATTGGCAAACATCATTTACCAACCTGACGGAACTCCGAAATCCCCTGTTATGAAATTTGTAACAGAAGAACAGGCTAAACAAATTCAACAAAGAGCAGGCGCTCAAGCAGGTGATATAATCTTCTTCCTGGCTGATAAACCGAAACTTGTTTATGACATTATGGGAAGATTAAGATTATACTTTGGTAAAAAACTCAATTTGATTGATGAATCAAAACATGCGCTTTTATGGGTAGTTGACTTCCCGATGTTTGAATGGTCTGATGAAGAACAAAGATATATGGCAATGCACCACCCGTTCACATCACCTAATTTAGACGATATGGACAAATTAAAAGCAGGCGATTTGGGACATGTTAAATCAATCGCTTATGATATCGTTTATAACGGTACAGAATTGGGCGGCGGATCTGTCAGAATCCATTCACCGGAAGTTCAATCAGAAATCTTCAAGGCATTAGGCTTAACCCAAGAAGAAGCTGAAGAAAAATTCGGATTTATGGTTAATGCATTGCAATACGGCACACCTCCTCATGCAGGTTTAGCGATCGGGTTAGACAGACTTGTTGCATTGTTGGCAAGAACCGATTCAATCCGTGATGTTATCGCATTCCCGAAAAATGCGGCAGCAAAAGACTTGATGAGCGGAGCTCCCGGAGATGCTTCAATCAAGCAATTAAGAGAATTGCACATAAAAAGCACGGCAGTAAAGCAATAATCAAATAAATGTGATAAAAAAAGAGTTCCTTAGAGATAAGGGGCTCTTTTTATTGACCAAATTTGCATAGTAGGTCGGGATTGCCATGCCGACAATGTAAATAAAGAATGGAAATGCCCTTGTGATACTATGTAGACAATAATAAGAAACTCTTTTTTATTGACTGAATTTGCAAAGTTTTAGCGCCATTGCATCAATTGCCGTACCCGAAACTATCGGTTGAAATTGTGCATACCTGTTATAATCGCCGTTTACGAAATTATCTTTCGAATCGTAAGAATCAAGCACCCCGATTTTGTACGTATGCCTCAGGCAGTTTATTTCATATTGTCCGAGGGTATATTCAACATCTTTGCCGTTTATGGGTTCATACTGACCTTTATTGTATGATTTAAGCATAAAGGAAAATCCGTACATATTTTCTAACCCCATTATGCCGTCTTTATAAACGTAGTTATTCGGGGCAACATAATCCCACTCCTCGCTTTCCCCGCCGTAAGACGGAACAAGCGAAAAACAAATAATAAAAATTGCTGCCAATAACCTTTTCATACTTATTATTATAATCTTAATTTCAAAAATTTCTATACTGATAACGAATTAAATATATTTTGCGGTTTTTGAATTTTTGCAATTTTTCAAATCTTTCGGAGTTCCCGCAAAAACTATCTCCCCGCCGTATTCTCCGCCGTCAGGTCCCATATCAATAATATAATCGGCATTTTTTATTACATCTAAATCGTGTTCAATAACAATAACCGTTGCACCGTCATCAATAAGAGATTGGAAAACTCCTAAAAGCGTTTGGACATCCTGCGGATGAAGTCCGATTGTCGGTTCATCAAAAACAAAGACCGATTCTGATTGAGTTTTTCTCATTTCACTTGCAAGTTTCAACCTTTGAGCCTCCCCGCCCGAAAGATTAGGAGTTGCTTCACCCAAAGTTAAATACCCGAGCCCCAAATCTTTTAGAACCTGCAATCTTTGAGCTACGAGTTTCAAATCCTTACACGCACCGATTGCCGTATTTACATCCATTGCCATAAGTTCAGGCAGCGAATAATTGTTATATTTAACCGATTTTGCGAATTTGGAATACCTTGAACCTCCGCAATCAGGGCACGGAATTTCGACATCGGGCAAAAATTGAATATCTAAATTGATTATTCCCGTACCGTCGCATGTCGGGCAGCGTAATTTACCCGTATTATAAGAAAAATCGCCCGCTTTGTATTTCAGTTCTTTTGCTTTTGAAGTTTTTGCAAAAACTTTTCTTAATTCGTCATGAATATTTGCATAAGTCGCAACGGTAGAACGTACATTTATCCCGATAGGTGCAGCATCAATAAGTTTGACCTGTTTAACATTATCTGCTTGAATTTTTAAAACATGAGAGGGCAGCTTTTTGCCGCTTGAAATTGTTTCAAGTGCAGGAACAAGACTCTCAAGTATCATTGTGGTTTTGCCCGACCCTGAAACTCCCGTAACAACAGTCATTCTGCCTTTCGGGATATCAACTTTGAGCGGTTTAACCGTATGGATATGTCCTGTTTCCATGTGAATTTTGCCATACTCAAACATTTTATCTTTTTGAGCAGGTTTTCGCACAAGCACATTTTTACGCCCCGATAAATAATCCCCGATAATGGAATTTTTGTTATCCTCAATTTCTTTTATTGTGCCCTGAGCTATTACGTTGCCTCCGTCAGCTCCCGCACCTTTGCCCATCTCTAATACCCAATCGGAAACATTTAATATCTGGGTATCATGATCAACAAGAATTACGGAATTGCAGTCTGCAATCAAATCTTTTATTACGCCCTTCAAGCCCTCTATGTTAGAGGGATGAAGTCCGATAGAAGGTTCATCAAGCACGTACAAAACACCCGTTGTACGATTTCTTACGGCTCTTGCAAGCTGCATTCTCTGCCTTTCACCCGTTGAGAGAGTATAAGATGCCCTGTCTAAAGTCAAATACCCCAGACCCAAATCTATTAATCGCTTTGCAGCCGTTTGAAACGATTCGCAAATACTTTTTGCCATAGGCACCATTTCTTCAGGCAATGAAGCGGGGACTTTTTCGACCCAATCAGACACCTGCGACAAAGTCATTTGGCAAACCTTATCCAAAGTTATTCCCATAACTTTAGGATACATAGCTTCTTTACTCAGTCTTGTGCCATGGCAATCGGGGCAGATATCCTGTTTTAAGAATTTTTCAACACGTTTCATACTCTTTTCGTCTTTTGCCTTTGAAAGAGCATTTTGAACGGTATAAATCGCATTGAAATACGTAAAATCCATTTCGCCCGTAGATCCTGCTCTTGCGCCTGATTTTACCTGATAAACCATGTGATGCTTTACGGGCTTACCGTAAAATACCATATCTTTTTCTTTTTTAGTTAAATCTTTAAACGGAACATTTGTTCTCACACCCAAATCCCTTGCGATATCTTTCATCAAAGACCACATCAGAGTTTGCCACGGCGCAACAGCCCCCTCATCAATCGTTAAACTGTCATCGGGAACAATTGTTGATTCATCAACAATTCTGACAATTCCCGTACCGCCGCATGTCGGACAAGCCCCCTGACTGTTAAAAGCAAGTTCTTCTGCCGACGGAGGGATTACCTGAGCCCCGCACACGGGGCATATAATTTCTTTTTCCGCAGCAACGGCAAGAGTAGGTTCAACATAATGACCGTTCGGGCATCTGTGGCTTGCAAGTCTTGAAAACATTAGTCTTAAACTGTTTAAAAGTTCCGTTCCCGTTCCGAATGTACTTCTTACCCCGGGAATTACAGGTCTTTGATGCAACGCAAGAGCAGCAGGAATATATAAAATATCATCTATCAATGCTTTTTGCGCCTGTGTCATTCTACGTCTTGTATAAGTTGAAAGCGCTTCAAGATATCTTCTTGAGCCCTCCGAATACAAAACCCCGAGCGCAAGAGAAGATTTGCCCGACCCTGAAACACCCGCTATTCCGACTACTTTATTTAACGGAATATCGACATCAATGTTTTTTAAGTTATGAACTTTTGCCCCTCGAACAAGTATTTTATCAACCATTATATTTCGCCTTTTTTAATTTTTCTTTTGATAAATGTAATATGTAAAATTGCCGCTTTGATATGCGTTGACAAAATTAAAATCAGCATTGAGCATTGCCGCAATATCACACATATATTTTTTAAACAACACATCAAGCGTATTGGATTTTACATATTGAATATCTTTTATCTGTTTGCGCAAATCATCTATATTTATAATGGCATTGTTATCTGTTCCGTACATTATAAGCACGGCGTATCTACCTTTTGAAACGTTATTTGTAACGTTAGTTTTGAAATATTTATAAAATTTATTTGAAAATACATCATTTTCGCCGATTTTTTTATAGATTAAATCATATTTTTTATTACTTTTCATAACTTTTTGCTGATTGTTGTCATAATATACCCCGTAAGGATTTCTTGCTATTTTATGGAAATCGAAATTCGGAGCAACGGGAGCCGTCAAATCTCTAAAGTAATACGGCGCATCAGAGCCAAACGGCATTATGACTACATCGTTTGAATTTAGACCTAGCTTTGCGCATTCGATTGCGGAGATTTTAAATGCGGTTTCTTTATTTGTGTTTATGGTTTTTGCATTTTTTATGCTAAATACCCCCGAGCACAAAATAAATAATATTAAAAATATTTTAAAATGTTTTTGCGATAATTTTTCTCTCAAACCTATAACAGATAATATTATCGCCATTGGCAAAACATATAAAATATATCTGCAAGTGAAAACATTCACTTTTAATGCCGAAAATAAAATTGCAAACGCAAAATTAGCAAATACCAAAATTGATAAGAATTTAATAAATCCGTTATCGTCTTTTAAAGTTTTTATATAGCCCCATATAAAATACACGCACGGTACAATTACAAGCAGGCAAAAACCAAAAGTCAAGGTAAACGTATCATTCACCCAGTAAACGTTATTTTCAATCGTTGCACCGAAGAAATTTCGTATTACATCAATTATATAAGCAAATCTCAATGCGCCCTCATGGCTTATTACAAAAAGACTTCGCATTTTTGCATAGTAAAAAATCAAAATAAAATACGGAATTAAGCACAGCCACTCGATTTTTTCATATTTCAAATATTTATGCAATTTCTCTTTATTATTTTTAATTAAATAATGCGAATAGCAAATAATTAACGACAGATTGTATAAAATACCGCCCACAAAAGTATACGGTATTAATATATTTGTAATCACAAGTTTTATTAAAGATTTTTTATCATTTTTCTGCTCAAAATCCGTCAAATAATTTAACGACAGCAAAACAAGAAAAACAACGGCCGAATACATTCTGACTTCGCTTGAAAATAAAACAAGCAAAGGACATACGCAACATACCAACCCTGCAAAGAACGCATTTGATTTTGAAGTAATTTTATTTGCAAGAATAAATGTTAAAGGAACTGTTAACACCCCGAAAATCAAAGACAGAAACCTAATCGCAAATTCAGAAGCCCCGAAGATTTTCATCCAATAATGCAACAAGAAAAAGTATAAAGGCGTATGCTGCAAATCCGTATTTAACAGATTACGCATAATACCTGACGGGAAACTTTGCACGGCGGTTGCCCATGAACATGCCTCGTCATACCATAACGGTGCGCCCGCATAGATTATTCTCAATACCAAACCTATAATAAATAAAAATAAAATTATAAATATATTCTTTTTCATTTTTTAATCCCACGCTTATAATAATACAATGAAAATTATCCGTTTTGCAATGTGCATACGCCTATTTATATAAATTTATCGTTTGATTTATAAGATCTATCATTTTGTTTCGCAGATACTTTGGCGAAATAATTTCACACGAAAACGAATACCTCATCAACCTTGCAAGAAGTTTATCCATCGGTTCATCTTTATTTACTACATATATTTCATCGTTTTCTTTTCTGTCCAGATATTCATTCTCTTTTAGTCTGTAAGATTTTGCAAGACGACCTTTCAATTTGTAAACGACAGTCATTGTCTGAGCGGAGGCGGAAGCTTTTTGCGGCTGGACTTCTATTGATAAAATATTAGGCAATGCAATTTCGACATTTTCATTGCTTGTCATATTATAAACTTTTAAATATGCCGTTTTGTTGTCATATATCATTTCTTTTGCGCTGCATTTGATTTTTGTTTCCCTGCCGTTTGATAAAAATGTTATATTCAGAATTTGATTATTCTTGCAATAGTTTCTGCATTTTTCTATCTGGGTTTTAAAATCGGTATAGAAAAATGAGAAATCATAATTTGTTTGAAGAGTGTGAAGTTCTTTTTTATCGGGATTGTTCATTCTTAGCAGCAATTCTGATGCAAAAGATCGAAAATTGCCAGAAATTTCTTTATCGGGAAAATTATTTGCGGCATTAAGAAGCATGCTTATTGATTTCAAATCATCAAGGGTATAATTTAGTGAATACAAGCTGCTTTCAAATTCATATTTATTGTTCTTTTTTATAATTTTTATGCCGAAAACTCTTAATGCATTAATATATTTATTTAAAACAACCTGAGTAATTTTTGGATTTTTCCGGGCTTCAACTTCCTCGTTAAAGATTCTTATAACCTTGTCATAATAAGCATTATCCTCATATAAGAGAGAGAGGAATTTGAAAATATTTAAACATCCGTTATTTATTTTTTTATTATTTTTCTTTGCCAAAATAACCCTCTTTCATTTTATTAAGGCATTCTATTATTTCTTCCTTGTAGCTTTGCGGAGAAATAACTTTGCATTTGTTTGACAGAGATAGAATCCTTTGAGTGATACTAAATTTATTTTTAGATGAAATTTCTACAAGAATTTTATTTTCATCTCGCTTTAAGACTTTTTCTTCCGTGATAAGTTCCAAATCATTGTTATCCGTTTTGTAATATTCATAAACCGCTTTAAATGCGGGAATATTTAATTGAGCGGGATTTATATTCACGCTCAATATTTTTATTATTTTTGAAACGGGAAATGAATAGTAATTGTTATATTCCGAATTAACGCCCGACAAATAGAGTTTGCCATTTGTTATACTCAATTTATCAGCCGCAATATCTATCTCTTTTTTGCCCGAATTTGGGGAATTGTATAGTATTTTAATCCACGCTTTTTTATTTGTGTAATGCATCAAGTCCTTTACAAGCTCGGGATTTATACTGCAAAGCGGAGATAAATTTTCGATTTGTATTTTTAAATCTTCATTTGCTATATATTTTGAAATCTTTAAAAAAAACTGCTGCAGGGCTAAATAATCAAAAATATCAATTGATTTTGAAATAGCTTTGTAGATTTTAATAATACTTTTTGCCTGTTTATCGGAAATTTTCAGTTTAAAAGGATGAGAGGCAATATAATACTTGGTCTGCTTACCTCTCTTTTCACTCTCAATTTTGCATCCTGCTTCTTTTAAAGAGTTAATATAAATTCTTATTGTGTCAAACGAAACGCTCTCGTGCAGATATTCGTTTTCTTCAAGCGCTTTTTGAATATCAGAATAAGTTTTGGGGCTTTCGGCAAGCAGAGAAAAAATTAAAATTGATTTAAAACCGCTAAAAGACATTAAATTATGAGTAACTTCATTTGTTTCCATAAAACGTTTCATAATAAAAAATCCCGCTCTATCTTATTTTTAGCATGCCTTTTCCTTTTCACTAATTCTATAATGTCAAACACTTTTTCGCAAAATATTTACATGATTTCATTAAGTTATCTTCATTAAGATTTAATAACACGAATTTTTATTTACGTATTCAAGGGGCATGGTCAATTGTAAAAAAATAATAATTTTTTTTTACTTGTAATTCTCAAAACTTAGTTCTACAGTAATAAACGTAGACAGGAAGCCAAATAAAACAGGCTGCCGGATTGTTTTAGGGGATTTACCTCAAGGTAATAAAAAGTAAGTAACAAAGGAAGTAAGGAAAAGAAAGAAACAGAGGTGATGGTGAAGTAGTTTGGAAAGGAGATAAGATTAAATTCTTGAACAGATAATTTTGTAGTTGGGAGATTAGGGATATTTTTTCACAAAGGGTGAAAAAGATTAAAAGAATTTAAAGTATAAAAAAGATTTTATTTTATATATCTGGTTAATTAAGGGAGTAAAGTTAAAAGCTTTAAGAAGAGAGTAAAAATTGGATAGTTGTAAACTTCAATATAGTCTGAACAAATGTTCAGGCTTTTTCATTTTTTACGGTAATTTTATGGTAGGATAATTTTGTTATGGAAGATTTGCAAACAAAAAAAGTTATAGCCCTGATGTCGGGGACTTCATGTGACAGTATAGATGCAGGATTGTGCGAGGTTCATTCCGATATGAGCGTCAAATTGATTCAGGGGATAAATTACAAATATCCGCCGCATATTCAATCTAAGATTTTTTCAATATTTAGAGGCGATGCGGGGGTAAAAGATATTTGTCTTATGAATTTTGCAATCGGTGAATGTTTTGCAAATGCAGCAAACGCTTTGATTGCGGAATTTGGCAAGCCCGATTTTATATCAAGCCACGGACAAACGATATATCACTATCCTTATGACGAAAAGATTGATGATATTTCGTTAAAAAGCACCCTGCAAATCGGGGAAAGTTCTGTTATTGCGCAAAAAACAGGCTGCATGACGATTTCGAATTTCAGAGAAGCTGACATTGCTCAAGGCGGACAGGGCGCACCGCTTGTTTGTTTTGCCGATGAAAAATGGTTTAAAAATAAAGGCAAAAATTTTGCAATTCAAAATATCGGCGGAATTTCTAATGTAACGGTTGTATCAAAAGATTTCGACACATTCGGATTTGATACGGGTTTGGGCAATATTATGATTGATTATTGCGCAAATAAATATTTTTCACTTCCATACGATAAGGACGGAAAAATTGCGGCACAAGGAATAATAAATGACAGCTGGCTTGATATTTTGCTGCAGGATGAATATTATTCCGTTGAACCTCCAAAATCAACGGGCAGAGAATATTTCACGCCTAAATATATTGAAAATGCCTTAAAATTTGCCCCCGAAGACCCGAAAGATATAATGGCAACAGTTACCGCCCTGACGGCTAAAACCATTGCGCAAAGCTATGAAAGATTTATTTATCCCCAAGTCGGTATTCACGTAGCCGTAATTTGCGGAGGCGGAGCTTATAACAAAACCTTGATGAAATTTCTAAAATCTTATCTGCCGTCATACATTGATTTAAAGACCTGCGAAGATTACGGAATTTCAAACAATTTTAAAGAAGTTATGGCGTTTGCACTTTTAGGCTACTGCACGTATTACGGCATACCGAATAATCTGCCTTGCTGCACGGGAGCAAAGAAGCGTGTTGTTATGGGCAAAGTCAGCTACTAAAGCGTTGCTTTTTAAGAACTTTTTTTGAATGATTCTTTAAAATACGTAACAGCTCCCGCAACAAGAGCCAGTATACCGTTTACGGCAAGAGAGTTTTTAGAGGGAGAGTTTTTGTATATTACGCATTTTCTTGTTAAAAAATCAAACCCTAATCCGAATCCGAGCCACAACCCTGCCGTTTTTAAACTGTCTGCTGCGGGGTGCGAAACACGAGTTGAAGAATTATTCTTATTATTTTGTTGATAATTATTTTTAAAATATATACTTGTATTTTGTACGGGTAAAATGTTCATACTTTAAACCTCTTAATAAAATTAATGACAAAAAGTTCAGACGATATGCGCCTGATTAGAAATTATTAATAAATATATTTTGGGGTAATTTATTCAAGAAAACCTATCTCTTTTATGCAAAAATGAAAAGAGTAATTTTTAATATATTCAAATACCGAAAAGATAAGATTTTCCATAGCATTATTATATTACATAAATAACTTTATTTTACAACAATTGTAAATGTAAAATGTTACAAAATATATAAAAATGTCAATGCTTGCAAATAAAACTTTATCTTTTATCAACGACTTTAATCAAATGCCAACCGAACTTTGTACCAACGGGATCGGAAATTTTACCTATAGGCAAATCAAACGCCGTATCGGCAAAGGTTTGGTCCATTTTTCTGCGGTTAAAGTAGCCCAAATCTCCGCCTCTTGGTCCTGTCGGGCAAAGCGAATACTGTTGCGCAGCTTCTTCAAAAGTAATTTTGCCGCTTTCGATATCTTTTTTTATGGCAACGGCATCTTTTCTTTTGCGAACAAGAATATGACTTGCTCTGACTTCCGTTATATCAAGATTCGGGTTTAAATAATGTCCCAGTTTTGTTTGAGCCTGACATTGCGGAACCGCACAAAACAGCATTAAAAATATTACAAAAATCGATATTATTTTTTTCATTTTTTCTCCTTAGTATACTTTCATTTTAACACTTTAAGTTATTTATGGCAAAAATTTAACCCGTCCGATAGGCAAAATTTTATGTTATACTTTTATAAAAACCTTGCCTTTAGCAGGTTCTCATTATAAAATATAATATGAGTTAAATGGTATAAGGGCACAAAGCACAATGCACACTCTAAAAGTCTGTATGGGAAGCTCGTGTTTTGCAAGAGGCAATATGAGCAACCTTGAATACATAGAAAATTTCATCAGCGAAAACAATTTGTCGGATAAAATCGACCTTGTCGGGGCTCATTGCCAAAACAAATGCGAATCCGGTCCGCATATTTTTGTTGATGATAAAATGTACGACGAAGTAGATGAAGAAAAGTTGAAAGAGATACTTCGTGAAATTTCATAAAAAGGATACTGGGACACTAAGATACTAAGATGCTTCGGTGCTTCGCTCATTGTATTTTTTCAAAATCGAAATTGCCTAAAAAGTATATAAACTTAAAATCCTGATGCCTTAGTGCCTTAGTATCTCAGTATCTCAGTATCTTATAAAAAAACAGGGGTTAAATAATATGACAGTTGAAAAACAGCATCCGGTCTATACGCTCACAAATGAATGCAGAGATTGTTATAAATGCGTAAGACATTGTCCCGTTAAGGCAATCAAAATAGAAAACGATCACGCATCGGTAATTGCAGGAAAATGCATATCATGCGGGAATTGCGTAAAAGTTTGCCCGACTAATGCAAAATGCGTTCGAGGGGATTTGGAAAAAGTTAAGAACCTTTTTATTGCCAAAAAAGATGTTTATGTGTCTTTAGCTCCGTCGTGGCGAGCTGTTTTTGAAAACTCCGCACAAAAAATGATTGCGGTATTAAAAGTTTTGGGATTTAAAGAGGTTTCTGAAACCGCACTCGGAGCTCAAGAAGTTTCGATTGAAGATACAAAACTTATGAATCAAATGGATAAAGGTCTGCTTATTTCAAGCGCCTGTCCCGTTATTGTCGATTATATCAGACTTTATCAACCGCAATTTGCAAAATATATCACGCCCATCGGCTCACCTGCAAAGACCCATGCAAAAATGCTCAAAACCAAATACGGTGATGATATAGCGGTTGTATTTATCGGACCTTGCATAGGTAAAAAGAATGAAGCCGATGAAGATGACGGATTGATTGATGTTGCGCTGACTTTTGAAGAATTGAAATACTGGATTGACGATGAAATCGGCGATATTTCTCAAATTAAAAAAGAAGAAAGCTATGAATTTGTACCATACAGCGCTTGCGAAGGGACTCTTTATCCTATCAACGGCGGAATGAACGAAACTATCAGAAAAGTCGGGGTTAAACCCGAAGTGCAACTTATGGAAATATGCTCAATCCCTGCATTTGAAAAAGCTCTGGAGAATTTAAATCCCGAAACATTAGAAAGACCGGTATTTGTAGAAGCGCTTGCGTGCGAATCGGGCTGTATTACAGGTCCTTGTATAGCTTCAGACAAAGCAAGCATAAGTTCGATATCAGACGTTATGTTCAAAGTCAAAACAAGGGATAATATACCCAAAGAGCCATCTACGGTTGTAGAATGCGATTATCACGAAACACCCGTGGTGCACTCAAAATACACTTACGAAGAAATTAAACAGGCTCTTAAAAGAATAGGTAAACATTCCGAAGAAGATGAGCTCAATTGCGGCGGCTGCGGGTATTCTTCATGCAGAGAACTTGCGGTTGCGCTTTTAGACGGGGTAGCTGAAACTTCAATGTGCGTTTCTTATATGAGAAAAATTGCAATGAGAAAAGCTGCCGCAATGCTCAGAAGTATGCCATCAGCAATCGTTATGGTTGACAGAAATCTGAAAATATTGGAAGCAAACGACAGCTTTATGAAAATGTTTACAGGCGAGATGTATGATATCTTCAAATCTCGTCCCGACGGGCTTTTAGGCGCATCATTAGACAGAATTATAGATTTTTCGGATATCTTTGCGACTATTTTAAAAACGGGAAAAGACTTGCACAAAGAACATTATCACGTTGACGATAAATTGTATGATATAAATGCGTTTACCATTGAAGAAAACGAAATCGTCGGCGCTGTCATAACAGATGTAACCCAAACGGAAACCAACCGTGAAAAGATTTCCGAAAAGGCAAGAGAAGTCATTTCAAAAAATATTTCCATTGTTCAGGAAATTGCATGCCTTTTGGGCGAACACATGGTAGAAACCGAAACCCTGTTAAACTCCATCGCAAACGATTACGACGATGAAAAGGACGAATAATGTTCATAGATATAGCTTGTAACCAATTAAAAAAATATAACCAGAATGCATACGGAGATTATTTCGTATCAAAAAGAAAACCTGATGAAGAACGACTTATTGCGGTTTTATCAGACGGCTTGGGCTCGGGTATTAAAGCAAACATTTTATCCTGTATGACTGCAACTATGCTTTTAAAATTTGTCGAAGGCGATCAAATTCCGATAAAAGATGCGGCAGAAATCGTTATGAACTCTTTGCCTGTTTGTCAGGTCAGGAAAATAAGCTATTCTACTTTCTCAATAGTTGATGCAAACGACGAAGGGCACGCAAAAATTGTCGAAGAAGGAAATCCCGATTTCATTTGGATAAAGAACGGAGAAGTTCAAAAGCCGTCATTTGAAGCCATTCCGTCAAAAACTCACAAAAACCGCTGCATGAAAAGCTACAAAATCGAATTGAATTTAGGTCACAGATTAATATTTTGTTCTGACGGAATTACACAATGCGGCTTGGGCAATGAAAAATTAAAACTCGGGTTAAGACGCAGCGGGTTAATTGCACTTGTGTTGGAAAAATTAAAAGAAGAACCCGAAATTTCCAGTCAGGAATTGTCAAAATACATCGTTCATCAGGCAAGAAACATTGAAACAGACAGAAAGCCCAAAGACGATATGTCGGCACTTGTATTGTATTGCAGAGAACCGAGAAAATCTCTTGTATTTACGGGACCTCCGTTTAATCAAAAAAATGATGCAATGTATGCAAAAGAGTTTTGGGATTTCAAAGGCAAAAAGGCAATTGCCGGCGGAACAACCGCAAATTTAATTTCAAGAGAATTAAATATCCCGATTACAATGGATAAAACAATAAGTATAGGTAAACTCCCGAGCTGCTCTTATATGGAGGGGGTTGATCTTGTAACGGAAGGCATTTTGACCCTGACACAAACACTTGAATACTTAACAAACGAGCAATGGGATATTGACAATGCAGCAGGGAAATTGGTACAATTCTTATTAGATAGTGATTGTATCCATTTCATGGTCGGTGCAAAAATAAATCAGGCACATTACAATCCTAATATGCCTATAGAAATAGAAATTCGCAAAAATATCATCAAAAAAATCAAAGCGGTTTTACAGGACAAATATTATAAAAAAGTTAGTGTACAGTATATGTAGGAGCAAGAAATATGGCTAAAGTTAATGTAAAAGTATGTTTAGGAACAACCTGTTTTGTTATGGGATCTTCAAATTTGCAGGAATTAATCGATTTGGTTCCGAAAAAATACGGCGACAAAGTTGATGTTGCAGGTTCTCCGTGCTTGGGACTCTGCTCTATTGATTGGGAATTTTCAAAAGCACCTTATGTAAAAGTAAATGATACCGTAATCAAAGAAGCTACGGTTGAAAAAGTGCTTGAAGAAATTGACAAACAATTAAAATAAAATTTTATAAAATATTTCAAAAAATTGTACAAAAATATGTAGAAGCGGTGTTTTACTTATACATTTTTTATTTTTGTGCAATAATAAAGTAAATTAGGAAATAGCAAGAAGGATAAATGATATGAGCGTAAATACCCCGAATAAACAGACTTCGCACTTAAAGCGAGAAATATTGGTAAGAT
Organism: uncultured bacterium; assembly: GCA_900319365.1. Classification (GTDB taxonomy): domain Bacteria; phylum Cyanobacteriota; class Vampirovibrionia; order Gastranaerophilales; family Gastranaerophilaceae; genus Zag111. The sequence continues at coordinate 98,614 of ONOE01000005.1, forward strand.
TAATAAAAGCATACTTAGGTGATAACTATGCGGAAGATGTAAGATTAATTCCTTACAGAATGCGTCCGCAGGGAAGTGATATTCAATTCAGATGTTGTATTCATAAAGAAAGAGCTATTTTAAGGGATAGAGTTATTGCCGGATTAGGCTTTGACATTGAAGAAGCACAGGACTGGGAATTGTTATCCGATTTAGCCGTAAAAGCTTTGGATAGAAAAACTCCAGAAGAACATCCGCTAACACTTTTACAAACAGCATGCAACGAATGTGTTCCCGCAAGAATCCATGTAACGGATTTATGCCAGGGGTGTGTTGCAAGACCTTGCGAATCTGCTTGCAGATTTGGTGCAATCAAGGTTGTTAACGGCAAATCACATATCGACCAAACAAAATGCAAAAGCTGCGGATTATGCGCTCAGGTTTGTCCTTTTCAGGCAATAACAAGAATTATCGTTCCTTGTGAACACGCATGTCCTGTAGGCGCAATCGCAAAAGACGAGGACGGCTTAACAAGAATTGACCACGAAAAATGTATTTCTTGCGGCAAATGCGTAAAAGCTTGTCCGTTCGGCGCTGTTCATAAAAAAAGCCAGCTTATAGATATTTTGAAAAATATTAAAGCTAAAAAACAGGTTATTGCAATGGTTGCCCCCGCAATAATGGGTCAATTGCCTTGCACCCCGCAGCAATTAAGAGAAGCGATTATTGACCTCGGCTTTGCAGATGTTGTAGAAGTCGCAGTCGGCGCTGATGTTACATCAGAAACAGAATCAAAAGAATTTAAAGAAAGAGTAATCGAAAACGGCGATCCGTTTATGACAACTTCTTGCTGTGCTGCTTATAACGAGCTTGTTGAAAAGCACATACCCGAATTAAAAAGATACAGATCAACTGCAAAAACTCCCGCATACTATACGGCAGAAATCGTAAAGAAAGAAAATCCGAATGCGGTTACGGTATTTTTCAGCCCTTGTGTTGCAAAAAGACGTGAAGCGCTTCAAAACCCGAATATAGATTATGTTTTAAGCTTTGAAGAACTCGGAGCATGGTTTATTGCAACGGGAACTCAGGTTGCGGAGTACAAAGGGGAAGAATATACCAAGAAAGCATCCGCAGAAGGCAGAAATTATGCTGTTACCGGTGGTGTTGCAGGTGCGGTAAATGCTTTGCTTGATGATAAAGACAAGGCTAAACCGTATTACGTTGACGGATTAGACAAAGCATCAATCAGAGATTTGAAAAAATTCGCCAAAAACGGTAAATGCGATTTGGGCAATTTGATAGAAGTTATGGCATGCCCCGGAGGCTGCTTAGGCGGTCAAAATACAATCAATGCATATCGACCTGCCGCAAAGCAACTTGCAGAATATGTTAAAAACAGCCCTGATATTAAAGAAATAATTAAATAAGTGCAAAATTTGCAGCTATTTAAAGAACATAGATTAAATAAAGACTTGTTTATTTTGACGCAAGTCTTTATTTATGCATTTTTATTTATTGTATTCTTTAACAAGAGAGTCTGCCCATTTGATTATGGCGGGAATTTCGTAAGGTTTGGGGATATACAAATCAGCGCCCGTATTCAAGACAAGCTCTTTATCGTGAATTATTGAAGTTGCTATGATTTTTGAATTTCTGAAAATCGCAGATGATTTTAATTTCGCACAGAATTTCAAACCGTTTTGTTTTTCCAAATCTCCCGCATCCACTATAAACAGAGCAGGCGGTTCGGTTTTTGCAGGGGGCAGTTTGTATTCATTCATTATTTTTACATTGTACCCTTGCAGATTAAATATTGTATACAAAAGGGTTGATAGAGCCTCATCTGTTTCATAGATATAAATATTTTTATTATATTCTCGCTGCTTAACAGAACCTTTCCCCGACAATTTCGGTCGGTCCATCAAATAGTTTGATTTTGTCGGCTGTTCCGCCATTCTGCGCAATTGTTCAAGGGTTGATAAAACCTGCCCGCTGTTTTTAAATTTGCTTATGGCGTTTGACGTTACCCCGATTGTAAAATGAACGAAGTCAGCTCTTTTCCCCGCAAATTCATCTCCTTGCAAAATCAAATACCCTCGTTTTAAATCATTTTCATTATAGAATTTACTAACGACGGTATCAAAAGCAAAAATCAGAAATTTTGCAATTTTTTCGGCTTTTATGGTATCTGTTATTACGATAAATGAATTTTCGCCGAGTTTTCCCGCATAATCTTTACCTGAAATTGAGGCACGAATAATTGCCGAATAAGTTTGGAGCAATTTATCAGATGCAAGTTCCGTATAAGCCTCTTTGTACGCATTGAAATTTTGAATTGTTATATAAAGCATACCCCATTTTTTTTCAAAATTTATCGCTCTTTTTATGGCTCTGAGGGTATAGTTTTTATTTGGTAAAATGCGTTTTGTGTCAAGATTTGATTCAAATTCACGCCTTAAATGCGCTTCTATTCTTACTCTAAATTCTTTTGAATTAATGGGTTCTGATAAGAAGTCATCTGCTCCGCTATTTAAAACCTTTATTCTGTCATTTATATCGGCAGATTTTGAAATACCCACAATGACGGGGCGCATATTGTATGTCAGCGCTCTTATCTGCCTGCAAAAATCCGACAAATCATCATTTATACTATCAGAAATTATAATTAAATCAGGCTCCATATCTTTTATTATTTTTATAGAACTTAAAAAATCTTTCGAAATAATAACATAATTATAATCAGATGCCAGAAGTTTTTTATATTTTGCCGATAATTCAGGACGTTTATCAATAATAAGAGTTACTGCTTGCATTTTATTCTTATCTGCTCCTCCTGATTTTTGACGGGAAATACAAGCGTAAACGTTATTTTATCAAGTTTAGAATTTGGAATGCTTTCTGATTTTACGGAGATATTTCCGCCTATTTTTTCGGTTAAATTTTTGGTTATGTATAACCCTAATCCGCTACCTTGGACTTTTCTTGTCAAAGGGTTATCGATTCTTGAAAACTTGGTAAAGATTTTTTCATAATCGTCTTGGCTGATTTTTAAACCTTTGTTGCTTATTTCTATATAAATATCATTATCTTTGGCACTTATTTCAATATTTGTAACCTTATCTTCAAGTGAATATTTTGCGCTGTTTTCAAGCAAATTGGTCATTATTTGCTGAAACTTATCTTTGTCAGCGAAAAGTTTCGGAATATTATTTACATAATTGCAAACAAATTTTTGCGACGAATACTGTGTTTTCAGAATCATAATCGTTTGATCGATTACGGGTTTAATATCAAATTCGTTAAAGCGCAGGATATCTTTTTTGCGCATTTTCGTAACCGTAAGCATGTTTTCAACCAGATTTATCAACCTTTGCGATTGTTCTTCAATAATTTTTATAAACTTTTTCTTTGAAGCATCATCAAGCCTGTCCCAAGAGGCAAGCATCGTTTGAGAGAACCCTTTGATTGAAGTTAAAGGCGTTCTCAATTCGTGGCTTATTGTTGATATAAAATCTTCGTAATCCTGATTAGTTTCCATACCTTGATTATATCAAATTAAACAATAATAACAAATATTAAGATATGTGAAAATAAAATTAAAATTCTCGAAATCCGCTTATTTTGCTCCTGCTGCTCAATCATAGCCGTATTTGCGGGGCAATTTTTGAATGGAAATATTTTTTATATATTTACACAGGGGAAATATAAATATAAGGGAGAAAACATGTCAATTGCAAAAATATTAGCAACCGACGGACTGGGAGCCATGAAAAAGGGCGTATCTTATGTATCAAAAGAAGCAAGAGTTGCAATTACTCAGCATACGGCCATAGGCAGACGTTTAAGCGAAGGAGTTCATTCTGCAAGAGAGGCCGTTCATACTCAGATTGAAAAATTGCAAAGCGCAACGGGAAGCATTACCGAACGTTATAAAAAAGCTTTAATTTTAAGAGGTAACAAAATTGCTTACAAGCTTGTAAGTGATCCTGAATTTGTCGCTCTTTATAACAAATATGCAGACAAAACAGGCATAAAACATTTGACTCTCCAAGGCAAAACAGATGCCCAATTTTTTCAGGAAATGATTGAAAAATCAGGTGTAGGACCTACAAAATTGGCTCAAATTAAATCAAACGATCCTGAATTTATGTCATCTTTAGACAAATACCCAGAACTTAAAGAAGCAATAGCAAACACAAAAAGCGGATGTTCTTTTTCAAGAACCGTTGAAGAAGCTCAAAAGGTAATTGATGACTCATTCCCCGAAAGGGGAATTAAAATTACAAAAGAACTTAAAGCAGGAAGTATCGGTGCTGCATACATTGTAGAACGCAAAGACGGTAGCAAAGCCATAGTCAAAATGCTCAAAAAAGGGGTAGATGAAGAACAGTTAAACCTTGAAGAACAAATTATGAAACGTATCATACCCGAATTGGAGGACAGCCCCGAAACAGCAGCCAAAACCACCAAAATGATGGAAAACTTATACAGAGATTGGCGCAAAGAATTAAACTTCGGCGAAGAAATGGCAAATAACAAGGCGCTTGCTGCAGGTGCAAAAAGATACAAAGTTGCCGACATCAAAAATATTTCAAAAGACGGCAGATGCATCATCATGGATATGGCTCACGGTATCCAAATGGATAAATTAGTAAAAATGCTTCAGGATTACAAAGCTAAACCTATGGAATTTGCGACAAAATATGCAAAAGAAATTAAAGCTAATCCTTGGTTGAGCGATCCTGAAAAAGTAATGAAACAATTGCCTGAAGTTCTTACAAAAACATTTGACGAACAATTTATGTTTATGAAAGAAGGCGGCAAAAGTATTATGCACGGCGACCCGCACACAGGCAACTTCTTTATCACAACCGATGAAAAAGGTAAACTTATCCCTGAATTTATTGATACGGGCAACTGCGTACAACGTACGGGCGAACAAATTAAAAGCGATATCAACTTCTTTACAAATTACTTTGTCGGCAACTCAGAAGGCGTTGCAAAATACTTTATAAATCAATGCGGTTACAAAGGAACAGACAAAGCAGAAGTTATCAAAAAGATTGCTCAAGATATTCAAAATCAAATATTCGGACAAAAACACGACATCACAAAATTTGCTGATGTTCAGGCAAATATTCAGGTAATTCTTGAAAAATACGGTTTAAAAATGTCAACTGAAAACGCAACCGCAATGAAAGCTCAAATGCAATTCTTCTCGGCTATCAGCGAAGCAGGCAAATTATCGGGACAAAGTTTCAACATGATGACAATTCTTAAAGACGTACCTCAAGCAAGTTGGAATATGATTAAACAAGGTACTAACCCGTTCAAAGCATTGAAAGATGCATTCAAATTTGCTTATCACAACCAACAGCAGGCAATGGGTACCGCTTATCAATTCACAATAAGTGATGTTGAAAAAGGACTCGGACTTGAATTAAAAGCATAGATTAATCAAAAAATTTATTTAGAGATTTTAGAATAAATATGAATATAAAAGGCATACTAAAAACAGGTCTGAACGGCTGTAAAAAAATAATTAAATTCAAAAATGCCGCATTTAAAAACAATGCAGCCATAAGTTCGTTTGCCCAAGATCCGATAAATTTTAAAAAGGTAGATTTATCTGCTTATACAAAAGATATGGCTGATATTAAAATTAACAAAATGCAAAATATCAGCTCCACCGAAATTCTTAAAAAACAAAATTTTTTAAATGCAGATATTAAAAAATGCGTTACCGCCCTGCAAGGAGATAACCCCAGAGAATATGCAATTCTTGCAGATGAAAAAACGGGCAAAGTAGTAACAGAAGGAATGGGCAGCATCACAAGATGCAGACTTTTTCTGAAGAATTTCGATTATCCCGTAAAGAAAAAGAAATTAAGCATTTTCCACGGTCATATTCCCATAATGACAAAAGCCGGTAAAATGACTTTGCCTGTCAGCTTACAGGATTTCATCGTATTGAATGATTCTCCCGTGCGCAAAATCGTTTCTTTCGATGCAAAAGGGCGCAGCGCCGTTCTTGAAAAAATGGAGGATTTCAAAAAATTAACCCCCGAAGATTTATCAGACCTAAAAAGCTACTATATGAAAGAATTGCTTAATCAATCCCCCAAAGACAAAACCGACGGAATTAAAAAGCTTTATGAATATTCAAAAACTCACCCGCAAGATCTTGCCGTTAAACGTGAAATTACAAATGAGATTAATCGATTGCAATATCAAGAAGGCGCAGATAAAATCATAGACGGATTTTGGAAAAAATATTCACAAGATTACAGACTTCGCTACAACTGCGATTATGTACAATAAAATATCTTTTATAAAATCGGCGCTTGAAAAATCTTGCGCCGATTTTTAAATTCGAAGAATTTTATATAAATAATTTCAAGCCTCCAATGCCTGCATTGATTGCGGCATTAAGCCAGTCCATACCGTTTGAAGATTGATTTTGTGCCGCATTGTATGCGTTCTGATTGTATTGAGAACCTGATGCGGCGTTGCCGTTTGCGATATTGAGATATTGGATAATTCTGTTATTGATTGAAGAATTAATTCCGTTTAAAAGATTTAACAAATTCATTCTGTTTTGAATTTCCTGCGTATACAAATTGCTTTGCTTTGCAGCCAGATTGTCTGATAAAGTTGCAACCGCCTGAGCTTTATTATTTGTAATGTTTTTAAGATTGTTTAAAAATATCGAATTATCAAGATTGCCAAATCTTGAAGCTATATCATTTTTCAAATTTCTCTCCATCGGAGTATAAATGTTATTAATATTTTGAATGCCTTGTTTTTGCAGAGCATCAAGTTCATTTTGCCATTGTTTGCGCTCGTTATCAGAAATCGAAAAAAGATTTTCCATAGAAGATGCCATATTATTTTGAAGTGAATTGTACATCCTTGCCTCGGCATCTGACATGTTGTAGTTTGAATGTATTTTATTACCGCTTTTATCAACAGAAGCTATGTCTGTTCCGTTTATCCTGACAGAGCCTCCGGAATATGACGGATAAGAAACTTTCTTAGACTTTTTAGACATAATAAATTTATCCTTTCCTGATCTCGGACACTTTATTATGAACAGTTATTAAAAAAGAGATGTATATTTACTATTATACCATTCAACCCCCGTTTTCTCCAAGTATAAATTTTCTTGCATGAATATTTGAATTAATAATTTCTTTATCGGATAATGTAGATGTTATGACAGACAAAATTAAAATAGTTGGTGCAAAAGAACATAACTTAAAGAATGTATCATTAGAAATCCCCAAAAACGAGCTGGTAGTCTTTACCGGCGTATCAGGTTCGGGGAAAAGTTCTCTTGCGTTTGATACGATTTTTGCAGAAGGACAAAGGCGCTATGTCGAAAGCCTTTCAACTTACGCAAGACAATTTTTGGGACAGCTTGATAAGCCTGATGTTGAATATATTGACGGATTATCTCCTGCCATATCGATTGATCAAAAATCAACCAGCAACAACCCCAGATCAACCGTCGGAACCATAACCGAAATTTATGATTATTTAAGGCTGATGTACGCAAGAATCGGCACTCCTTACTGCCCGAAATGCGGCAAGAAAATTAAGCCCCAAACTCTTGATGAAATCGTAAATAAAATCATGCAGCTTGAAGAAGGTACCAAAATTCAAATTTTAGCACCGATTGTAAGGGGCAAAAAAGGAGAATATTCTTCCACTTTTAAAGAACTGCATCAAGAAGGCTTTGTCAGAGTAAAAGTTGACGGCAAAACATACAGCCTTGATGAATATGATATTGAACTTGAAAAAACAAAAAGACACGATATAAGTATCGTTGTAGATAGAATTGTCGTAAAAGAAAAAGCGCTTTCGAGAATAACAGACAGCGTTGAAACAGCCTTGAAAAGAGCCGACGGAATTGTAAATATTGACATCATCGGAGGAGAAGAAAAAATCTTCAGTGAAAAACTCGCATGTTCTGATTGCGGATTGAGTTTTGAAGAATTGACCCCAAGAATTTTTTCATTCAACGCTCCTTACGGTGCATGCGAAAGATGCGGCGGCTTAGGTGCGGATTTTGTGGTAGATCCCGATTTGGTTGTTCCCGATAAGACAAAATCTATTAACGAAAACGCTATTTATGCTTGGGACAGACCCGCAACAACTTATTACAAAGATATGCTTGCATCGGTTTGCTCGGCATACGATATTAACCCCGATACTCCGTTTAAAGATTTATCTGAAAAAGAGCAAGATATTATTCTCTACGGCTCAAACGAACTTATAAGAATGCGAATAAAAGATTTCGGCACAGGCAGATATCAAACAAGAGTAATGCCGTTTATCGGAGTTATTCCGTATTTAGAAAAAAAATACAACGAAACAAACGGTGATTATTGGAGAGAAGAAATTGAGCCGTTTATGGTTGCAAAACCTTGCCTCAAATGCCATGGTGCAAGGTTAAAAGAATTTCCGCTTGCCGTTAAGATTAAAGATAAAAATATTTTTGAATTTACTCAAATGTCAATTGATGACGAGTTTCAATTTATCACGGATTTATATCTTGATTTATCTCAATATCAATTAAAAATTGCAAAACAGATACTTGATGAAATTCGGGCAAGGTTGAAATTCTTAATAGATGTCGGCTTGCACTATTTAAACCTTTCACGCCGAGCAGGAACACTTTCAGGCGGCGAAGCACAGAGAATAAGACTTGCCTCACAAATCGGCAGCGGATTATCGGGAGTTTTGTATGTTCTTGATGAACCGTCAATCGGCTTGCACCAAAGAGATAACGATATGCTTATTAAAACGCTCTTTAAGCTGCGTAATTTAGGCAACACTTTGATTGTTGTCGAGCACGACGAGGACACCATAAGAAGTGCCGATTATATAGTTGATATAGGGCCTAAAGCAGGCGAGGACGGCGGCAAAGTTATTGCTCAGGGTAAAGTAGAAGATATTATCGCCGCAAAAAATTCTATAACGGGTAAATATTTAAGCGGAGAAAAATTTATTCCCATTCCCGACAAATTAAGGGAGGGTAACGGGCAATTCCTTCAAATCAAAAATGCACACCTTAACAATTTAAAAAATATTGATGTTGATATACCTTTAGGCAAAATCGTTGTATTAACGGGGGTCTCAGGTAGCGGAAAATCAACATTGATGCAGGATTTGCTATACCAGTTTGCTATTCACAAACTCAGAAAAAACAAACCAAAACCCCAAGGTGTTGACGATATTTTGGGGTTTGAAAATATTGATAAAGTAATCAATATAGATCAATCACCCATCGGCAAAACTCCTCGTTCAAACCCTGCAACGTATACAGATGTTTTCTCGCAAATTCGTGATGTATTTGCCAAAACAAACGAAGCCAAGGTCAGAGGCTATAAACCCGGCAGATTCAGCTTTAACGTAAAAGGCGGAAGATGCGAAGCCTGCAAAGGCGACGGGCTTGTTAAAATTGAAATGAACTTTTTGTCTGACGTTTACGTAAAATGCGACGTTTGCAAAGGTAAGCGATACAACAGAGAAACTCTTGAAGTAAAATACAAGGGCAAAAATATCTCTGAAGTTCTTGATATGAGTATTAAAGAAGCGCTTAAATTCTTTGAAAACGTTCCGTCGATTAAAAGAAAACTTCAAACTCTAAATGATGTCGGACTGGATTATATGAAACTCGGACAAAGTTCAACGACTCTGTCAGGCGGGGAAGCTCAAAGAATAAAATTAGCCTCCGAATTAAACAAACGTTCAACGGGTAAAACTCTTTATCTGCTTGATGAACCGTCTGTCGGCCTTCATTGGGCGGATTTGGATAAACTCGTAAAAATCCTGCACGCTCTGGCAGATCAGGGAAATACTATTTTAATGATTGAACATAATCTTGATTTAATAAAAATTGCCGATCATATTATTGACTTAGGACCCGAAGGCGGGCTTGGAGGCGGTCAAATAGTCGCTCAGGGTACACCGAAACAAATCATGAAATGTGAAAAATCTTACACAGGCAAATATTTAAAAATGTATTTGGATAAATAATTATTGCCTTTTATTTCTAATTCTGCTAATATATCCTTGTAGATTTTCCGTTAAAAAAATTTATTTTTTGTTTTAAAAGAAATAAATAAAAAAAAAGGAAGTACAATATATATATAAACCATAAAAGGAGTAATATAAAATGAAAAAATTGTTAAGTGTAATTGTTTGTGCAGTCCTTGCTTTCGGCGTTGCAATATCTGCTCAGGCAAAGACTATTCAAGTGTCTGCACTGGAAGATTTTAATACGGGAAACCCTCCCGCTGAATTGCATGTTCAAATGAATGCCAATACAAGACTTGATTATGATTTAATGTTATTTCAAGGATATCAGGTTACGGGGAAAGTTGTTCCTCAACAGGGCGGATTTGAATTTACACCGACAAGCTATGTAAACTTTCAAGAAGAACAGGTTCCTATAGCAAAAGCTTATCCCGCATTCTTCAAAGGACCATCGGTATTAATCAGACAAGATCAACCGTTTTTGTTAATATTCCCCGAAAACGGACCTGATACATTCCAATATTATGTACCGAGTTCAGACGATATAAATAAGTAAACGATTTGTAATATAAGCGAATAAGATAATAAACTTATTCGCTTATAATCTTTTATTACTAATATAAAGAGAGCAGAATGGTAAAATATTTTCACGATTCAATATTTGTTACAATCGCCGGTATTCTTATTGCTTATTTTTGGGGTGAACACGTAAAGCCCGGCGGCGGATTGATGGCGGTATTCATTGCATGTGTACTTGCAATACTTGAAATAAGCTTATCTTTTGATAATGCTGTTGTTAACGCAATGAAATTAAAAAATATGTCAAAAAAATGGCAGCACAGATTTTTGACATGGGGCATTGTCATTGCGGTATTCGGGATGAGATTTTTGTTCCCGATACTTGTTGTTGCAGTCTTTGCCCATCTTGATATGCTGACTGTTACAAAGATTGCGTTAAATGATAGTGATAAATATGCGCATTATCTGTCTTTATCCCACGCACCGATTGTTACATTCGGCGGATTGTTCCTCACAATGCTGTTTTTATATTACTTTTTCAATAATGAAAAAAAAATTCATTGGATAACCTGTGTTGAAAAGCCTTTATCCTACCTTGACCATTTTAAAGGGATAGAAATAGTTATATCTTTGCTTATAATAATTTTCCTGCAAACATTTATACCTGAGGAAGAAAAAGTTTCCGTAATCATTGCGGGAATGGTCGGGATTATAACGTTTCTTACGATTGAAGGGATTTCACAATTTTTGGAGCACCACGAACAGGAAAGACTTGCCAAATGCGTTTCAAGCGGGGCAGCCTGCACGGGATTGGTAAGTTTTCTGTATTTGGAACTTATAGATGCATCGTTTTCATTAGACGGGGTCTTAGGAGCCTTTGCATTGAGTGATGATATTATAATCATAGCGGTCGGTCTTGGTATCGGAGCTATGTTTGTAAGATCTCTAACCTTACTTATAGTTGATACAAATACGCTTGCAAAATTCAGATACCTTGAACACGGCGCACATTGGGCAATCGGAGCTCTGGCTATTATAATGCTTGTTACAACAGTAAAACAGGTACCCGAAGTAGTAACAGGTTTAATCGGCTTGTTCTTTATTGTTGCGGCATTAATTTCTTCAATTGTTTATAATAAAAAACATGCACAAGACGAAGAATAGTTAAATTCTTCGATAAAAAACAATTTGAGATATGAATGATATGAATTTAGTATAATATCATTATTTTTTGACCGATTTCAGCGAATATTTTCAGCAATCTATCCGCCGATTTTTTTAGATATGACAACAGCATTTGAAAGAGCGATACCTCCGGGTTGTGCAGGTTTGTTTACTATAGAACCGTTTACATACATGACAGTCGACCCGCCGCCATCTAAATTTATTGCATTTATGCAGCCTAACGATCTCATAAACCCTGCAAGTTCATACAACGTAAGGCCGACCGAACTTCCTTCCCTGCCGTCAACCGCAACGATAATTAAATTGTTGTCGCTTGTGTATCCAATGGCAGTTCTGGGATTTTTGCCTCCGATAGAACCTAATTTTTCTTCAGACATATCTATAAATATATTTCCGTCTTTGACCAAATACGGTCCGCCGCTTATTATATGCTTAACATTTTCCCATTTGGGATTTAATCCTATATCAATATTTACGGAATCTGCACCGTATAATGCGTTCAATTTTGATTTAGGTCCGACAAGAACAAAACCGTTTTCGGGAATTGAAAGAGGATTTGCGGAAGCTCTGAGGATTTTGCCGTTTAAAATTTGCAATTGAGCCCCGCCCTTAGGAGATGCGGGAGCGTATTTACCCCAATCTCTTGTATATGCCAAAACGTAAGATGATAACATTCTGGGCTGGTTTATATTATCAATTTTAATTTGGGTATTGTTTCCCGTGATTTTTCCGTCAAACTCGATTCTGCTGACGTCATATCCGTTATCAAAAATTCCCAAAGCTACTCTGTTATAAATAGGTCCCGTATAGATTTTTCTGTTAATAACAAGAGTACCGAGCGGAACGCCGGTTTGAGGTTTGAAAAATCCGCCGTTAACCGCAACGATTGAATTTGTTCTGCCGGCTATAGTGCGAACGGTATTTTTGCGATTTAAAGACATATCAGATGCGGTTGCAGGCATAAGTTCATAGTCTTTTGCAACATCCTGGTTCAGCTCAACAACGTTTATTCTGACAGGACGACCCGAGAAATATTTTGTCATTTTTACATGTTTAATGCCGTCTGCAACATTATTTACTCTCATGCCTTTGTATTTTGCGGCAATTTTTTGGTCGAAAAGCTCTTTTTGATATGCGGGACTAATTTCTGATATTAACTTTTCTTTTGCCTTGTACATAGACGGTGCAGAAATTACGGTGTTTGCAATCAAATCATTTGCATACATCGGAGTTTGGAATGAAATATTCGATACTGCCAAAATGAATAAAAGAGAAATGGCAAGGAGGTACTCACCCGCTTTATTTGGCAGCTCAAAACCAATATTCTTAAAAGTTAACGTATCCATAGTTATACCTGCTTTATTACTTAAAGAGTAACCTGCGGATACCTTTTTTATTTAAGAGTGGTTGTGGGGTATAACACTCATCGGAAACCTATGAGGGTAAATAGGAACTTCCTACTATTATTGTAACATATTTTAACATTTTTCTCAATATTTTTGCGAAAATTTTGGGAAAAATTTTACAATTTGAAATAAGGGCAAAGTTACACTTGTTAAGGGCTTGAGGGTATTTCATACACTTGTAATTTTGGTATTTTTTTGCCTAAATTTTTGTTAGGCTATTCGCTCATTTTTAAAGAAATTGCCCTGCACATTCTGTGCTGGGCAATTTCGAAATTAAAAACTATTTGATTAATATTTTGCCAAATATTTATCAATTTCCCATTGAGAAACATAAGTTCTGAATGAATCCCATTCTTTTTTCTTGGTAGACATAAATTCTTTAAAGATATGTTCTCCTAAAGCTGCATGAGTAACGAGGGATTTATCCATAAGCTCGATTGCTTCTGCCAAACTTCCGGGCAATGAATCGATTCTTTGTTTTTTACGTTCTTTCGGGGTTAATTTGTAAATATTACTTTCAACCGGAGCAGGCGGATCAATTTTGTTTCTGATACCGTCCATACAAGCTTCCAAGATTGCTGCAAAAGCCAAATACGGATTGCAAGACGGATCAGGCGATCTCAATTCAACCCTTGTCGAAATACCTCTTTTTGCGGGAACTCTTAACAGAGCACTTCTGTTTGCAAGGGACCACGCAAGATAAACGGGAGCTTCATACCCGGGAACTAATCTTTTGTAGCTGTTTACAAGCGGGTTTGTGATAGCGGTGAAGTTTTTAACATGTTTTAAAATACCGCCGACAGAGTATTTTGCAACTTCTGACAATTGATATTCCGCATCTTTATCATAGAACGCATTTTTACCGTCTTTAAACAATGAAATGTTGCAATGCATACCCGAACCGTTTATTCCGAAAATCGGTTTCGGCATAAATGTTGCATGCAAATTGTGTTTTGTCGCAATAGCTCTTACGGCAATTTTAAATGTTGTAACGTTATCTGCCGCAGTCAAAATATCTGCATATTTAAAATCTATTTCGTGCTGACCGTCTGCAACTTCGTGATGAGATGCTTCAATATCAAAACCCATTTCCTGTAAGGTCAAAACGATATCAGATCTTACATCTTCCCCCAAATCCTCGGGACCTACGTCATAATACCCTGCATGGTCTTGCGTTGTAGTTGTGATATTGCCGTCTTTATCCTTTGCAAATAAGAAAAATTCGGCTTCAGCGCCGATATTCATTGAAAAGCCCATTTTTTCGGCAGCTTCCATTACTCTTTTTAAGTTGCATCTCGGGCATCCCTCAAACGGGGTTCCGTCGGCATTGTAAATATCACAAATCAAACGAGCGGAATTTACGCCCTCCTTTTCCCTCCACGGCAGGATTTGGAAACTTGTAACATCAGGATGGAAGAACATATCCGATGTTTCAATACTTCTAAAACCTTTAATAGACGAACCGTCAAGCATTATTTCATTATTCAAAGCCTTGTCTATCTGCTCTGACGGAACGGTCATATTTTTAACCTGTCCGTTTATATCGACGAACTGCAATTTTATAAACTTGATATTGTACTCATTTATAAGCCTTTTAACATCCTCCGCCGTAAATACTTTCCCATCTCTCCTTTTGTGCGTAAATTCTGTCATACTTGCCTCTTTTCTTATACAAATTTTTACTTTTAAAGGATATAATTTTTTTTTAAATTGGTCAAGTAAAGATTTTATAAAGATGCTCTTAAAACCTGACTGTTAAACTCCCATAAGAGCACAAAAAGACAGTCTTTCAAAGATTTTGAAAGGCTGTCTTTTTATTTGTTATTTATTATTATTTTGCAACAATATTAACAAGTTTCTTCGGAACTACAATGACTTTGACAATATTTTTGCCTGCCGTTAATTCCTTGATTTTAGGACTGTTTAGCGCATGCTGTTCCATTTCTTTTTTAGAAATATCAGCACTTACTTCAATCCTGTCTTTAACTTTGCCGTTAATTTGTACAACTAATGTCATAGAGTTAGGTTTTGCAAGGTTTTCGTCCCACTTGCACCAAGGCTGATCGTGGATTGAGCCCTCTCCGCCCAATTCATGCCATGCTTCTTCGGTCAAATAAACCGCAACAGGCGACATAAGTTTAAGCATCGTTACAATCGCAAAGCTCAAAACATTTTTATCTTCGTCATTAAGTTCTTTCTTTTTACCCTGCCAATCATAAATTGCATTAACAAGTTCTCGATATTTTGAAATTACGGTATTAAATTGAAATTCGTTATTGATATCATTTGTAATACCTTTAATTTGCATGTGAACCGTTCTGACCAATTCATCATTGTCTTTAGAAAGATTAGTTCCTACATTGTATTTGAGATTGATATTATCCGCATTTGTTGCAACAAGGCGCCAAACTCTGTTTAAGAATTTGTAGCAGCCCTCAACACCTGCATCGGACCAATCAAAATCACGTGCGGGAGGTGAATCTGACAGGATAAATAATCTTGCCGTATCAGCCCCGTAGTTTTCAAATATTTCATCGGGATCTACCGTGTTGCCTTTTGATTTTGACATCTTAGAACCGTCTTTAAGAACCATACCTTGAGTTAAAAGGTTTTTAAACGGTTCATCAAAGTCTAAAAGTCCGCAATCTCTTAATGCTTTTGTGAAAAATCTTGAATAAAGCAAGTGCAAAATTG
The DNA here is from genome assembly GCA_900319365.1 of uncultured bacterium. GTDB lineage: Bacteria > Cyanobacteriota > Vampirovibrionia > Gastranaerophilales > Gastranaerophilaceae > Zag111. The sequence goes on from ONOE01000005.1 coordinate 114,444, forward strand.
CATGCTCAATTCCGCCGACATACTGATCAACGGGCAGCCAATGGTTTACAAGGTCTTTATTAAAGCATTCTTTGTCATTGCGGGCATCAGAATATCTCAAATAATACCAGCTTGAACAAATAAATGTATCCATCGTGTCCATTTCTCTTGTTGCATGACCGCCGCAAACAGGACAAGCAGTATCTTTAAATGTCGGAGATGTAGTTATGGGGGACTTACCGACAACCGAGAAATCAACGTCTTTGGGCAATAATACGGGGAGTTGATCTTCGGGTACGGGTTGTATTCCGCATTTGTCGCAATAAACAACGGGAATGGGAGCGCCCCAGTATCTTTGGCGTGAAATTAACCAGTCCCTTAATCTGTATTGAGTTTTAAATTCGCCAAAGCCCTCATCAACCGCTTTTTGAGTAATTGCTTTTTTAGCTTCGGTATTTTTCATTCCGTTAAATTCGCCCGAATTAACCAGAACACCTTCTTCCGTATATGCTTCATTTTCGCAATCTGACGGATTTTCAGGATTTTGGATAACGACTTTCATCGGAAGATTATATTTTTTAGCAAATGCAAAATCTCTTGTGTCGTGAGTCGGAACAGCCATTACAGCACCGGTTCCGTATTCGGCAAGCGCATAATCTGCCGTCCATAGAGGGAAAATTTCTCCCGTGAACGGGTTTTTGCAATGCGTACCTAAAGGAACACCCGTTTTAACTCTTTCGGTTGATAATCTTTCGATTTCAGACATTTTGCGAGCATTTGCTCTGTATTCTTCAACGGCCTTTTTATTTTCGGGCGTTGTTAAATCCTCAATGTCTTTGTATTCGGGAGCTACAACAAGATATGTAATACCATGAACCGTATCGGGTCTTGTTGTATAAACGGGAACTTCTTTAACTTTGCCTGACGGGCTGTCGACTACGGGGAATCTGAAAATTGCACCCTCTGATTTGCCAATCCAGTTAGCCTGCATGGTTTTAACGTTATCGCCCCAACCTGTCAAAAGGTCTAAATCTTTTAATAATTCATCGGCATAAGCCGTGATTTTGATAAACCATTGAGATAAATATTTTTTCTCAACTTCGTGATCGCATCTCCAGCATTTGCCGTCAATTACCTGCTCGTTTGCAAGTACGGTTCCGCAATCGGGGCACCAGTTTACGGCAGCCTTTTTCTTATAAACAAGTCCTTTTTTATATAATTGCAGGAACAACCATTGAGTCCATTTGTAATATTCGGGCTTGCAGGTTGTAACTTCTCTATCCCAGTCATAAGAAAGTCCGAGTCTTTTCAACTGTTCTTTCATATATGCGATATTTTCATCAGTCCAAGTTTCGGGGTCAACACCGTGTTTCATTGCCGCATTTTCGGCAGGCAGCCCGAAACTGTCCCATCCTATCGGATGCAAAACATTGTATCCGTTTGCTTTTTTAAATCTCGCAATAACATCTGTTATCGTATAATTTCTGACATGCCCCATGTGTAATTTCCCTGACGGATACGGGAACATAGACAGCGCATAATATTTAGGTTTATCCGATTTGTCGGGAGTTTTGAAAACTTTATTTTCATCCCAAAACTTTTTCCATTTCTTTTCGGTTTCCTGCGGATAATAACTCTGTTTCATATTTTACTCTCCATTTATCCTTGTGCATTCAGTATACCATAAAAATACCGCTTAAAATCCTGATAAATTTATTTTTCTAAAAGGGTTTTTAATTCTTTTTCAACACTATCAAATACGCTTTTCCAATCCCCGTTTGTCGGCTGCCTGAAAAGTTTTACGCTGTCGTACCAGTCGCATTTTGACAAATCATTGTGCCAACGCCAATTGTAAACATGTGGCAGCAAAACCCAGCAGGGTTTGCACATTGCGCCCGCAAGATGAACCAAAGACGTATCGTTGCAGATTACTAAATCCAGATTTTCCAGCGCTCCTGACGTATAAGAAAAATCCTTAAATGTCGGCGCTAAATCAATGACATTATATTTTCCTTTAATCTTTTCAAACTCTTGAGAGCCCTCAAAAGTCTGACACGAATAAAATTGAGTTCCGTCAAGTTCAAATAATCTGAAGAAATCTTCGACCTTTAAAATTCGTTCTTTGTCATAATACGAATTTCCCTGCCATTTTATTCCGATTTTGAATTTGTCGTTATTGAAATAATTTTCTTTATAGAATTTTACTTTCTGCGGGTTTGGTTTCAAATACCCGTCATCATGGTGAATAAACATATCATCACCCGTTTTGCCAAGAACGTAAGGCAGGCTCAAAAACGGCAAATGATAGTCAAAATACATTTCTTTTTCGTTTTCATAAAGCCCCATAAATTCAGCACCGTACGAATTTTCCTCAAAAAGCGGTTTCAATTCCTTTTGGGGCTTAAAAATAACTTTTTTGCATTTTGAAGTTAATTCTTCCATATAGCGGTAAAACATCAAAACGTCCCCAAATCCTGCCTCATAATAGGTATAAAGAATTTTATCAGAAAGATCCTCTTTGCCCGTATAAATCGGTTTTTCTTTCATAAGATGAGGGTATGTTTTTTCTTGAGATAAAATGGCACTTTGCTTGCAAAGCCTTTGCTCAAAGCATCTTAAACCATCTTTATAATTTTTGCATTGCATATATGCAAGCCCGAGAAAATAAGTTGTTTCCCAATCATCAGGCTTGTATTCAAGAACTTTTTTAAAACATTTAATAGCTCCCTGCGGGTCATTATCATTAAAATAAAGATACGCAAGGTTAAAATATGCTTCTGTTTTTTCGGGGGCTAACTTTATGGCTTTCAAGTAGGTTTCTTTAGCCTGCTCCATTTGGGAATTGTTTTTATATGACATTGCAAGATGAAAAATATCATCATAATTATTCGGGTTGTATTTTACAAGAATTTCATAAATTTCGACGGCTTTTTCAAAGTCGCCTTTTTCAAAATACATTCTGCCGATATTTTCAATATAGTAATTTGACGGCTTTATGGAAATAGCCTTTTGCAAACAGGTTAAAGCTTTGTCAAACTGTTTTGCCTGAGTATACAAAACACCGAGCAAATCCCAAACCTCATGATTTTGCGGTTCCTCTTTTAAAATTTGTTCATACAAATCTCTTGCAGCAGTCAATTTCCCGCTCTTATGATTTGCAAACGCTTCATCAAATATTTTGTTCATTAAATTTTAACCCCGATTGCTGCGAAAAGGTCATTTATGTGGAATACATTATACTGGAAGAACAACCCGAGTAGCGTACCGACCAAAATCAATATGCCGATAATTATTGCCGTATCTTTTCTATCTCTGTTTTTGCGCAGCAATACAAGAATACCCAGTCCGCCTGAAGTACAAAGACCTGCAAGCAATGACCCGAAGCTTATAGTATTTTTGATATAAAGCATTGTAAGCATTACAGATATTGCGCAATTGGGAATTAACCCCACAAGCGATACCAAAAACGGCTGCAAGGGAGAATTTATTAAACAATATTTTGCAAGAGCTTCTTCTGAGCCCGTTCTTGACAAAATGTATGCCAAAACAACAGATATTATAAAGATAAATACAAAAATATTTAAAGTGTGTTTCAAAGGATGTATCCAAAAATCTTTTGAATGCGCCGCACCTGCAAGATGGTGATGGCAGCAGCCGACTTCATCGGCATCAACCTCAAGATTTTCAAGATTTTCATGTTCAATCGGAGGTTCTTTTGCATGATAAGTTACGACAGCATCTACCAAATACCCCACAGCAATTGCAACAAGCACTTTTATAAATATTACGGGAATTATTACCCCCGCTTTATGCGGATAGGAAATCAATACGGGAATCGCTTCATCTGACGTTGCCAAATATACTGCAATAATCGTACCTCTGCTTAACAATCTTCTTGTATAAACCGTCGTTGCAATAACCGAAAATCCGCATTGCGGAATTGATGCGAACAAACTGCCGAATAACGGCCCGACCTTTTTTATAAAAAATAAGAACAGATGTCTTTTTTTTGTGTAATACTGTTCGATTATTTCAATAAGTAAGAAGATTAAAAATAACAGCGGAACAAGTCCGATACTGTCAATCAATGCATCTTTTAAAAAATCGGGTAAAAAGCCTATAGGCTCAATTAATTCTTCCGGCAAGTTCCAAATATATTTCAGTATTGTGATTATATGTTCCATAATTCCTCATTTTACAAATTAAATCCGTTTTTCAAACAGTATTCGTTAAGCATTTCTTTTTGCTGAACAACAGCATTTTTTACGTAAGCGTTTTGAGTTTCTTTTACTGTTAATTCCATTGCTTTTTCATACATTGACGATGCCCCACGTAAATATTCTATTTTATCCTGATTTACGTAAGTACCGATTTCATAATAATATTTGCCGTAAGTCAAATATATTCTTGCAAGTAAATCATACGTCTTGAAATGTTTTGCAAGCTTCAATGCTTCTTCCAAATTCATTTTAGCGGACGTATAATCAGCAATATTCATATATGCAGCAGATAAAACCATTCTCAAATTAACAGCAAAAAAATAATTATCTATTGCAGGGTTCATTGAGATTTCAAGAGCCTGAGTCGCAACATCAATTGCACCTTTTGAATTATCGGTAACAATGGTTGCTTCTGCAATCAGATACCACGAAAGCAAGGCACCGAGTGCCATTTTTTCTTTTGCAAAATACGTTACCTGCTCATCATAAATTTCAAGTGCATGCTGAGCCTTGTTTTCATCTTTCAACAATTTGCCCAAAAGGGTTTTCAAGATATTTTTGGTAAAATTGTCCCCCGTATTGTTTGCAAAAGTAACCGCATCAAAAAGATTTTCTCTTAAATCCGTATAATCTTTTGTTACAAACTTGTTGATGATATATACAAGATTCATTCTTGAAACCGTATTATCGTCCATATACTCGTTTTTATAGCGTTCGTTTACCTCAAGTAAAATTTTGTTTGAAGTATTGATATCGCCTTTTACCGTATTTGCGTAAGCCTGAACAATTTTTGCTTTTGCAAAAAGCAGTTTATCATTAATTTTATGCTTTTGAATTATGGTAAATAAATTATTTAATACCTCAAAAGCTCTGTCATTACCTTGAATTGCAAGTGCTTTTGCAAGTATAAGATATACATTCAACCACGTATCAAATAACAGCCCCAGAGGGAACAATTTGCTCAATCTCGGTCTTTCGAGATATTTGTTTAATACGGGCAAAACATCATGATCTATTAAATTTATAACCTCGCCGCAATTTCCGATATCAAGAAGCGACGGGAGTTTTGAGCCGATAATCATGGCTCTTTCAAGTTCTGCGCCCGTGCTGATTTTTTTCAATACATTATCCGCACACTCAACATTCCCGAAATAATTTCCCGTTTTGCTGCAACATTTTGCAAGATACCCCAGAAGCTCAATTTCTTTTACTTCATCATTACTTTTTCTTGCATTTGAAATTGCATCGGGCAAAAATTCCACAGCTTCTTCAGGATCATATTCTGTTAAGAGTTTGCCCAGTTTTTCGCTTATACTGTATCTTATATTCAAAGTTTCCGATTCGTTAAACTCATTTAACAGCGCAAGACATTGTTTTTGAGCAATTACATAAAGATTAATATCGCCTATATATGCGGCAAGCCTTGTCGTTTTTGTCCAGATATCAAACGCCATTCTGTTTTCTTTGAGATTGTGCGCAATCATTGCCATTGTAGCGTTTGTATTGAGGTTGAATATACTTATTGATTTGATGATTTTGATATTTAAATCTTCAAAATCCGAATCATGCGTAATACCTTTGAGAATGGTTTCCCATAACAAAAGATTGTTAAATTCGTAATGAACTTCATCATAAGGGTGAATAAAATCAGACATTTCAAGATAATGAAGAATGTCATTAAATTCTTTTTCTTCAAATCCGAAAATTTCTCTTATTAAAGTCTTATTTATTTTATCTCCGAGAATTGCGGCACCGCATAAAACTTTATAAGCAATTTTGTTGCTTTTTTTTAAAGTTTGAAGCCTGATTTTTATTAAATCTTCAAAAGTTTCGGGGAGTACAAACGCCTTGTCATTTATCTGGCAGTCAAAAACATAACTGTACGCCTGCTGAATGTATGCAAGATTGCAATCAGATTTTGAAATGATTACTTCTTTTTCTTTTTCCGATACGCAATTTTGTAAATCCTGCCTGAATTTCAGGTTTCCAAACTCTTGCGGCGTTATGGGGCGTAAATTTATATCGGTAAACTCTTTTAAATTGCGATTATCGATTCCGAGCAAACCGCTTATGGGTTTCGGATTATTATAAACCGCAATAAACTTAATATTTTTGCGAATTTTGTCATTGTTTAACAAATTAGTTATAAACTCTGCACTAAATCCGTCTATAAAATCAAAATTATCTATTATGATTAAAAATCTGCCCGTTGATGCAAAAGCCGAAAAGATTTTGTGCAACAGAGCAAAAGTTCTTTTCTTATTTATAATTATATCTTCATAATTTCCGTCATTGAAATTATATATAAAATTGATAAAATCCTGTACTTCCGACGGATTTAAGAACTTAAACTCTTTTGTAAAAAATTCGGTTGCATTTTTTATAAGTTCTTTATTTTTAATACTGAACACGGGCAATGCAAAAAGATTTAGCATCATATCCTGAATAACTCCGCCCGGAGTTAACTGGGTAAGTTGGGTGCATTTGCCTATGCATGGCTGCATTCCGTTTTGAACGGCATGGGATATTCCGTTTTTCAGGACGGTAGTTTTACCGCAGCCTTTTTCTCCCGTTACGGAAATTATTTTTTTATCTTTATCGGATAATGCAGATTTTAAAAGCTCTACACCCTCCCAAACCGAATGGTATTCGGGATTGTATTCAAGCGGATTGTTTGTTTTTTGCTTTTTCTTTTCCTTTTCCTTTTTATCTTTTTTTTCGGGAACTCCGAAACTTGAACCGCATTTTCTGCATTTGACGGCACTCGGATAATTTATTCCCGAGCATTTCGGACAAACTTTGAGCAAATCATGTCCGCATTTAGAACATTTTAAATTCGTCAAAGGATTTATCGTATTGCAATAGCTGCATAATAAACCTGTTCTTGTTTTGCAGTACGGACATTTAATTGAGTTATCTGCTATATTTTTTTTACATACCGGACATTTCATAATACTTGCAACTTATTGTTCATCAAGAACACTTTTAACTTTATCTATAAGCCCATATAATCTTTTTGAAACCTCAGATTGAGAAATTCCGAGTTCGGATGCTATTTCTTTCTGAGTCATACCTCTGTCATACCTTAATAAAAAGATTTCCATATATTTTTCATCAGGTTCGTTTAAGTTTATTTCCTGAATGGTATCGGCAACGAAATCAAGAATTTCATGCTGAATGGCATTTTCTTCGGGATTCATCGGCACATTTATGCAACCGTAATCGACATTATATGAACCGTAATCAACAGTTTCGATATTATCAAACGCCGCAACGGGAGCTTCCGTTATCGGTTCGGGAGCTCTGACGGTTTCAAGCGGAACTTCGTTTGTTGTCATATAGCCCGTTTTTACTCTGCGCAAACGCCCGGAATCTTTTAAAACGTTTATAATAGAAGTTGTTACGATTTTTCTTAAATATGCCGTAAGGGTAGTTTCGTTATCAATAGCGTTTATGATTGCAACAGAACGATGACAAGCTTCATTTAAAAAGTCCTCGTATAAATCTTCATTGCCTTGATATTTACGATCATTTTTAACAAGCTTTGATATTAAATCTATTTTGTCCTGCGTTATTTCCACAAACAATCCCTTCGTTTAAGGAAATTATAGCATATTTACAAATAAATTTTAAGTATCACGGTTGTACTTTCGTCATTTCCCACGCTATTAGGCGCTTTGAGCACCTTTAAGGTTTGGTTAACAGATTGTAACACAATGTTATCCACCTGACTCGAGCCGCTTGATAATAATATCCTTGATTGCTTGAATGTTCCGTCCCTATCAAAGACTATACTTACTTTTATCTGGTCAGAATATACATAATCGGTTGCAAGAAGTAAATCACTTGATAAAGCCGATTTCAAACTCTTGCCCGTTGATTGGAAATACTGCCTGAAGTTTGAATTGTATGAAATATAATCGGGAACTTCCCAGCTCAATTTCTTTATTGATAAGAATGAAGTTGCGGCAATTTGTTTTGCGGATCTTGTCGGAGCTGCCGTATTTGCCTGCGGAGCGGGAGGCTGTGCCGTATTCATGTTGTTGTTATTATCGTTCATTACAACATTGTTATTATCAATATTCATTGCGTTCGGATCTTGAGCGGCAGGATTATTCTGATTATACTCGTTATCCTCGGATATCGGTTGATTATCCTGAGAATTCATTTTTGAAACCGAGAAAAGTATTGCACCCGTAATCATTACAACAAGCGCAACTCCTGCTATCCCGACACCGAGTGGAATAGGCTTAGAATCTTTTCTTACGACTCTTACATCATTATTTAACCCGGAATCCTGAACGAGTTCATCATTATCATTATATAAGCCGTTGATTCCGTCGCCCGCATCAGCCTCATCATCCGATTTTTTATTTATATCAATAGGAATTTCACCGACTTTGAACGTTTTATCGCTTATTACGGTAGAATTTTCTTTTACTCCGTTTTCGTCTGTATCTTGTACTGCAACGGGTTCTTCGTCGGGATTATCGGTAGCTTTCATAAGTTCTTCCGCATCAACCGTTTCGAAATCCGAAAAATCTTCAATTTTATCATCATCTTCGACATTTTCTGAAAGATTTTCATCTTTTTCGGGCGGCATTGCAGCTAAATCAGAAAAATCAACCAAATCATAATCCGCATCTTCTTCAGACCCATCTTCTGATGAGATATCCGTAACATCAGACGTCGAAGCAACAGACACCTCATCTTCAGGACTTTGAGTTGCATCAGACGTCATGCCAACTTCAGGTGTTTCTGTTTCGGTTTCATTTTCACTTTGTGTATTTTGTTCTAAATTCAAATTTTCAACCGTAACATTATCGCCATCAACATCTTGAACCTCATCATTAAGAGAAATATCCATATCTTGCGGTAAATCTGAAATTCCGCCCGTAAGTTCATTATCAGAAGTTTCATTTTGAATTTCATCGCCCGTATTTTCGATATTCATATCTTGCGAAACATCATCAAGATTTAACATATCGCCCGTAAAATCCTGATTTGCCAAATCGCTGTCTAACGATAAATCTAAATCGCCCAAATCGGTTTCATCGGTTGAAATATCCGATAAATCAACAGGGGCATCGTTTTTATTTTCTTCGCTTTCAATATTTTCACTATTATCAACAAGCGTTTCGCTTTCGCCTATTTCAGGCTCATCAGTTGTTTGAATATCTTTGATCTCATCTTGTTGTATTTGAGAAGTTTCATCTTGGGAATCTTTTTCAGGTTCGGCAGTTTTCTGTTCTGTTACGGGTTCTTCTACTATATCTGACGGCTCTTGAGAAATTTCAAAATCTTGCACAGCATCGGTTGAAGAATCCGTTGTTTCATTTTCATCAGATAAGAAATCGTCTAAATTTACATCATCAAAAGACATTTCGTCCATATCGGAAACTTCATTATCATTTGATAATAAATCATCAGAAACATCAGGCAGCTCGTCTTGATTTTTGTTTTCATTATTATTATTTGAACTGTCTGTCAAATTATCGTATAAACCGTCTAAAAGGTCGCCCGCTGCACCAGCAACGATTTCGCCCGATTGAGCCGCAAGTTCGATTGCCTCATTTGTTGCGGCGCCTGATGCTATAGCTCCTGCTCCTGCCGCACCTGTTATGGCACCTGCGGCAGCTCCGCCGATTGCGCCTGCTGCCATTCCCGCTCCCGCATCAAGTACGCCCATGCCGTCATCAAGCATGTCGTCCCCGTTATAATCCTGTTTGGGAGGTTCTTCAACAATTTCGGGTTCAACAGTCGAACTTTCATCGCTTAAATTCATAAAATCATCAATATTTACAATTCCGCCGTCTTTTTGCTTTTCTTCGGCTTGCTTAATATCATTATTAAAAATTTTTGCAACATGATATGCAAGAGTTTCAAAATTATCATATTCAAGTACGGAATTTCTGAGAGAATCACTTTTTACCAAAAGATTTAAAAACTCTTTATATTCATCGTCTGTTATATCATGATCCGCAAGCGAAACAGATAGTTCTCTGCCTCTTAAAATTTCACTATCGGTTAAATCTTTATTTGTATTACCTTTAAAGTCAGTTATAAAATCAATAATTGACAAAGTCGAAGATAAATCATCGGGACTGACAAAATAATACTTTCCGTTTGTATTTTTAAAATCTATTATTTTCGGTTCAAAATACCCGAGGAAATCTGTATGGTCATTGCTTTTATCATATTTTAAAACGATATAAACATCAGGAACTATTCCTAAATCAAAATGCTCTTTAGGGATAAAAATTTTATCTTTGTCAAAAACGACCCTTACGTCAATATGAATATTGGGGAGGATTATATCTGCAATATCGGTATGCTCAACGACTCTTTTTATGGAATGGATATAGTGAATATCTTCCGTATTCACACCGTTATTATTTAAATACTGCGAAAATACTTCAGCGCCCAAAACGTTTAAAAATATTCTGTTGCGAACAATTTTATCAACATAACTTCCACACATAAATTCCGCTTCGGACAAATTTTCCTTAGATACTGCAATTAATTCTTCCATAGCCATATTGACAAATTTCCTCCCTCTTTCTATTAATATAGATGACAAAACTATTTAAAATATTCCAAAAACCGTGTAAAGTTTTGTAACGATATTAGTAATATTTTAAATTATTTGTCAAAATTGATATGTTAATGGTTTTTATATTACTGTATAAAGTAGTGTGTGTAAGGAGGTTTTCTCATGTCTTTAACTGTTAATCCGGTGTCCAGATTAAGTTTTGGTAACGGGGCTCAACCGGCAGCTCCGCAAGATGTTAGTAATACAAACGCCGCTCCTCAAGGTGTAAGTGAGGATATTTTTGCACGTCAGGGAGCATTTGCGAGCCCTGAAGAACCCGCAGCTGCCGCTGCAAATGACAAACCTAAAAAACATTCCGCATTAAAAACCGTAGCGGGAATCGTAGTCGGATTGGCTGTTGTTGCAGGCGCTCTGTACGGTTTGAAAAAAGGCGGAGTAGTAAAAGAAGTTGAAAATTTAGCAGATCTTAAAGGATTTGATAAAGTTAAAAAATCAGTAGAACATTACCTTGCAAAAGGCGGCGGATACGTTGAACAAGGCGTTAACTCCGTAGCTGATTTCTTTAAGAAAAACTGGAACAAATTGTTCCACAAAGAACCCAAAGCAGCTTAAAACGGTTACAGACATAAAAACATATAATTAAAAAAGACTTTTCGATATGTTAAGAAAAGTCTTTTTTTTGAGTTTACTGTTGGATAAAAGGACACATACATAGTATAATTGTATATTCTTTATACTCTCATTTTGCACATAAAATCAAGTGAGAAAGGATTTTATGGCAGCAAATTTACCTTACTCGTTTATTCCCGGCACAAAAGCACGTGCGCAGGAAGTAAACGCAAACTTTTCAGCCGTTATGAATACCATTAACACAATGTCTGAAAAAATGGTCTATAATGATTTTTCGAACCTTTCACAAGAAGCTAAAGATTACATTAAAAACAGCAGCGCCAAAAGAAATATCGGTGAAATAATAGTATCGGCTATCCCTATTAAGAGTGCGGAAGTTCACCTTTTAGACGGATCAATTATACAAAATGACGGACTTTATAAAGATTTTGTAGATTATATTGCACAAATCTACAATGACAGCGACAATACGGAAACTCCGAAATATTTTTGCAGCGAAGAAGATTGGCAAAAATCCGTTACAAAATACGGAGTGTGCGCAAAATTCGTTTATGACAGCGAAAATGGAACCGTACGACTCCCCAAAATAAGCGGCATAGTTGAGGGAACAACAGATGAAAAAACTCTCGGAGATTTGACGCAAGCGGGACTTCCGAATATCACGGGGAATTTTGTTGTTGCAGACATTGCTTATAATGAGAACCTGATGATTAGAAGTTCATCAGGGGCATTTACAAACACGGGAACCATAAATTCAGGGCTCAGACAGGCAAGACAGGAAGACGGCAACTACAGCCAGATTGTTTACTTTGATGCGGCAAGATCATCTTCTTTATATAAAAATAATTTTAATAAAGTTCAACCCCAAACTGTAAAACTGCTTTACTACATCGTTATCGCTTCATCTTCTAAAACAGATGTTGAGGTGAATTTTGACAACCTCTCTCAAGAATTGAATGACAGGGCTGATACCTGCGCAAGCAATTTTAATTCTACGGGGAAAACCAACCTTTCATCTTTTGGCATGCCTTCAGGCAAATGTATTACATTAACAGCAGGAGCATCAGGCACAAAATACACGGCACCCGCAAACGGCTGGGTATCTTTTTGCGTAGAGGGAAATGCAAACGGGCTGTTCGGATTAAACAATCTGACAATAACCGACTCTGCACGTATTTCAACATTTATCCCAGCACCCGCAAAAGGAGTAACCTACCGCACATTTATGCCGATTATGAAAAACTCAGAATTTTCAATAGAATTTTATAACAGCATTACACCTCAATGGCTGGTTTTCATATACGCACAAGGAGAAGTATAAAACGCCCGCATGCAACTTTTTATACATTAAAAGAAAGGAGAAAAAATGTATTTAGGATATCAAAACGATAAAATTAAATTTTACACACAAACACCGCTTGACCCTGTTTTATACAATCTCGATAAAGTAGAAGAAACGCATGATGAATACGTATTGGACAGTGATGAGTACGTAAAAAATGATGATAATTACAAAACAAAACTGGCGGCTAAAGAAAGAGAAAGACTTGATAATTTATCCATGACACCGTCTGACGTTGAACGTTCACTATACAAAGCTAAAGGAATGGATTTTGAAGATTTAAAAGCTCTTATCTGCGAAAAACTCCCTGAAATCGACACAAAAGCACTTGCGATTGAATTTAGAGCCAAAGACTTTTATCGTGGCGCAGTAGTACAAATTATTAAAAAAGATGATAACGGAAACACAAATATAACAAACATCAGATTGTTTGATACCATAGGGGAAATGCTTGGCTACAACACGGACGATATGGATTATTTATTTGAAAATAAAGAACTCCCGACAGTCAAAATCAAATCAATTCAAGAAAATGATGTTAAATAAGTAAAAAAGAACTCTTGCCTTTTATAAGGTAAGAGTTCTTAAACTTTTTATTCGGTTTTTGTTGTGTCTTGAGTTTTTGGCGTGTCTTTAGCTTTCTCGCTTGATGATGAGCCGCCAATCTTTTTAAATACCCGGCCCAAAGTATGATCCCATACCCATTTCAAACCGTTGCCGACAGGTTTTAAAATATCATTCCAGAGGAACTGACCGACAGGTTTCAAAACTTTATTCCATGCAAATTCTCCGACAGGTTTAATTACATGGTTCCAGCCCCATTTAATACCCGTTCCGAGAGTGTGCATAACGCCGGGGTTGCTCAAAGCCGCACCGACACAATATCCTGCTGCCATATCATTATTGCAGATACCGCCGTAATATCCGCCTACCATCGGGATAGGAGGCATACAAGGTCCTGCCATCGGAGGAAGCATCGGACCGCCGATTATGGGTCCCATAGGCATTCCACAGCCTGATATTGATACATTTCTCGTTATACTGAACATGATTTTATACCCTCAAATATCTTCATGTATATAAAGTCTTTTTTTTCAAAAAAATTGCTTTTATTTAAGATATTTAATTAATATAACTTAATAATATAAAAAGTATATATAAAATTTAAATACTTGCTTTTAATATTGCATTGTGATACTTTTAATAAAGTTAATTAAGGATTAAAAAAATGATTAGACAATACCGACGCAGAAGAAGTTTTTAAAAGGCTTGTTATAAGTTTTTAACAAACATTTGTGTCGTGTTTATAAAGATTTAAAAAATGAGCCTGAGATTTCAAGGCTCTTTTTTATTACCCCTTGAAAGTATTACAAAAAGTAAAAATTGAGTGTATATCAAGCAATTATTATTTTTACGCAATTTATTAAAGGAAAAGGAAAAATATATGAAGAATAAAGATTTACGACGAAACTCAAACATCAAAGCGAATGCCCCGATTGTTCGCTTAATGAATTTGGTATGGGGCTTGTAATACACAAGTTTGAGTAAAAGGAAGATACAGCCTGCATTATTTGGGGCGTATCAACCTTTAAAGGATGTAAAATGATTTCAAAATTAACAGCAAGTACAATATATTCAACATTAGGAAATAACAGTTCACTTATTCCGTTAGGGATAAAAGATGCCGCAAACAGCTGCGGATTAACGGCAGCATCATACATTGCAGGCGACAAGTTAGAGGGAAAAGACAGATTTATAGATGAATTTGGGACTCAGGCGATATGGCTTTTCGGGATTCCGACTTATAAAAAAATCCTTGATAATACCATTTTTAAAACAGCAAAATTAGACCCTGAAATTGACCCCGGAATTTTTAAAGATAAGAAAATTGCAATACTGGCAAAAGAATTAGCTCCGAGCGGAAAAATTCAACAAAATATTATGAAAGCCGCAAAGAAACAAAAATTATTCAAAGCGCTCACAATTGCAAAATTCGTAGCATCTACGGCATTAACAGCTTTAAGCTATTTCGGATTAACAAAATTCAGACATCAATATACCGAAAATAAAATTAAAAAAGAATATCTCGCAAAGAAAAACGCACAGGAATATTCATCCGAACACATTCCGTTCTCTGCCGCTTTTTCAAAATTCGGGCCGAAGAAAAAGCAAAGCAAAGTTGCTTTTACGGGCGGAATACAAGACTTTATGTTTGACCCCGTTAAGAATTTAATGCTTGTTGACGGTGTTATTACGGGTGAAAGACTTACTCATGCCAGAAACCCGCAGGACTTTGTCGGCTATACGATTAAAGAGGGAAGTTTCTGGTTATTTATGTATCTTGCAGGTCCCATGATTTCAAAAGCTCTGGAAAAACACGCAGAAAAAAAATATTCAAAATCTATTGATCTTGATGCAAGGGTAATTGAAAACGAAGATTTTAAAAACGCTTTTAAATCAGGAAAAATAAAAGATGCCCTGAATGAATTTAAAACTGCCGACAAATCAGATGCCGACATTTATAAATTCGCCGTAACAAACAAAGACAACCTAATAATTGAAATGGCTAAAAAATCCGATATAATTTCAATTGATAAAAGCAGCAAAAAAGTTGACACAAGAAAATTCATTCCGCTCGGAGATAATAAATCCGACAATTTTAACGGACTCAGAGGAATTTATAAAAAAGTTGAAAAACTTCTTAACCAATACGAAAATTCAGGACAAGACATCGACACATTCTTTAAAGCCGTAAGAAAATTGAAAAGAAGTTCCGTAATTAAAAATATCGGTTCATGCATAGGTGCACTCGGAGTTTTGACTCCCGCAATAATGCTTGCCGTCAGATTTTTGAGCAAAGACTCGGGCTATCAGGTTAAAAAAGACGTTGAAGCAAAACTTGCGGCTCAAGCCTAAACAATATCATGTTCCAAAAGTGAAATAAACTCATCAACAAGGGTGGTGTTCCATTTTTTACCCGCATCGGCATGAATTATCTTAATTGCATCTTTTGAAGATAATTTCGGTCTGTATGGTCTTGCCTCAGTCAATGCAAAATATTCATCAATTATCAAAATAATTTGAGAAGTTAACGGAATATCATTTTTTGCTTTTTTATCAGGATACCCCGAACCGTCCCAATTTTCGTGGTGATGCTCGATTATGGGCAAAATATCCTGAACGTAAGAAATCGGCTTCAAAATCTTTTGTGCTGCTATTACGGGATGATTTTTAATTTTTTCTCTTTCGGTTTCAGTTAACGGCGTTGCCTTTTGCAGCAGCCCCGGAGATATCATCAGGTTGCCTATATCATACAATAACATTGCAACTCTCAAATTGTCGACTTCTTCTTTGGGCAAATCGAATCTTTTTGCAAGAGATACCGCCATTAAAACTTTATTTTTAACCATTCCGCTTTCATGCATCGGGTTGTAAAGTTTGGTCAGCATATCTGCAACCATATATAAAGATTCCTGCTTATTTTCACCCTCATTTTCGGCATTTTTAAGTTTTTGGCACAAATCCTCGGACAACTTTTTAGCTGTCGGAACACGGTTTTTGGAAAGAATATCAAGGAATGTTTGAATCGCAATTTCCTGCCAAGAAGTTTCCGTTATCGGTTTTGCAAGGGTAACTCTGTTACGACCGTTACGCTTTGAGTTGTACATTGCCTGATCGGTAAGTTCAAGCAATTCTTCAACATTATTTGTATGCTCAAGATATGTTGCAACCCCCAAACTGCCGGTTATATGGCCGATTGTTTCTATTTCTTTTGATTCGATAGCCTTGCGGATTCTTTCTGCAGCTTTCATTGCACCATCTGAAGCGATACCGGGGAGCAATACATCAAATTCTTCCCCGCCTATTCTTGCGGGAACATCGATTGCACGGGCATTTGATTTTAAAATATCGGCAATCGTTTTAATCGCCAAATCGCCGTAAGAATGACCGTAAGTATCATTTATTTGTTTCAAATGGTCAAGATCAATTCCGATAACAGAGAACGGAGTCTTCTGTCTTTTTGCCCTTTGAACTTCTTTTTCAACGGATTCTTCAAAATATCTTCTATTGTATAAACCTGTCAGGACATCAGTTACGGCCTCCTGTTTTACGGTTTGGAACAGGTGCGCAATGGTTATTGCCATTTCAATCTGTTTGGCAAACATACTCAAAAAATCCGTTTCGGTATCGGCGAGTTCTTCCCTTGCCGAAAATACGCAAAACCAACCGAACTTTTTCCCGCCCGGAATTAAAGGTATGATAATTGCTGATTTTATCGGCTGTTCTGACAGAACTCTTGCAACAATATCCTGACTAAGCTCGGGCAAAATTGATTTTAAAGATAAATCAAGAGCCCTTGTCTGGATAATTTTATTTTGATTGATTGTGTCATAAAAAACGCTGTCTTTTTTGTAATTTAATTTTCTTGTCTGTATTGCAGTTCCGCCGATAATTTCATTTAATCTTTTTATCCATTGGTCGTTTGACTGTGCAACAATTCGGCAATACTCACCATCCGCATCATCATATTTACGAATAATGGCACAATGCATATACCCTAGTTCGCCCTGCGTACTGTTTACAATGGTTTCAAGAACATTTTCAAGCGGAGTGGAAGAATTCATCATATCCCAGATATGCTGCAGGGTTAAAATACGACGGTTTGCATCGTGCAATTCTTCCGTACGCTCGGCAATTTCTTTTTCCAATTGCTGGTTGCGTTCGTATATTTCAAGATAATCTTGTTTTTCGTTATAAATGTTTGTTTCAACTTCAGAAACTTTTTTTGTTATTTCTCTAAATTTATCAAATATGCCCATCAGCTATTCCGAAAAAATATCCTCTGTTATTAATTATACAACATTTTAGCTAAATATCAAGGTGTCTATAGCGTGTTTAACCTTTTCAACCGTCGGGAAATAAGTACAGGCATTCGGATTTGACTTTAATTTACATTTACGTTTGAAACAGGTTTGGCACGGCAAATCATCACCGCCGAGCGCAATATATTTGTCATAACTCCCTAAAGGCTGCAAAACTTCTTTCGGCGTGCAGGTAAATATAGTTATGATTTTAGGATTTCTTGCAGCCCACGCAAGATGAGCAGACCCCGAATCGGGCGACATTACCAAATCCGCTCTTGAAAAGACTTCCGCAAGTTCCAATATATCAGTTTTTCCCGCAAGGTTTAAACCTTTGAATTGCGAAATGTATTCGATTAAATCGTTGTTATTCGGTCCGCCCGTGAATACAAGGTTAACTTTACCGTCCAGATAATCAACGATTTGGCGCCAATTGTCTTTATTCCAATGCTTATTTGCCCACGTTGTTGCAGGTGAAATTACAACCGTTTGCTTTGACGGGTCAAGCCCTGCTAAAAGCGAATTGACTTTTTCGATTTGCGCCGTACTTCTTGAAGGAAGCGTAACTTTAATATCCTCGGGGGCAACATCAATACCGAGATAATTTGCATAGCGCAAATAATTCATAACAATAGGCGAATCAGGCTTGTAGGAAATATTATCAATCCACTCGTTGCCGCCAAGCAATGAAAGTTCCCTGCCCTCTTTTGAAATAATTCTTCTTTTTGCTCCGCAAAACAACATCCAGTAAAGGCTTTTTAACATCATTTGAGAATCAATCGCAATATCAAAATGTTCTTCTCTTAACTGTTTTAAAATATCTAAATACTCAAAAAAGCTTGTAAGCGACATCCCGCGCTTTTTCCATGTTTTTATGGGAACCAAAACAGCCCTGTCTACACACGGATTATTTTCAACCACCTGAATCCCTTTTTCTGAAACCAGCCACGTAACTTCATACCCCGCATCTTTCAAGGCATTTGCAAGCGGGATATTAAATATTACATCTCCCAATGATGATAATTTTATAAGTAAAAGTTTTTTCTTTTTCTGCGCCATAACTAACTCCGAATATTATTATACCTTAAAAATGTAACGAATTTCTCACCGTATTTCTTTTGCTTTATTATCTCAAAATACGGCGGAATTTCAACATCTGTTACGTGTTCTAAAATTGCTATATCATTTGATATATCTTTTATTGCAGCCAAGCTGCTTTCATACACCCCCGAAAAATACGGCGGATCAATATAAATTACGTCAAACTTTTTACCCGACTTTGGAGCAATTTTAAGGCTGTCGCCATAAAGCAGTTTTATATCATGATGCTTTTCATATTTAGAAAAATTTGATTTTATAATGTTGTATGCTCTTTTATTCTTTTCAATCGAAACAAGAGAACCAAAACCTCTTGAAATCGCTTCGAGCCCCATAATCCCCGACCCTGCAAACATATCAAGAAAACTTTTATCTTCAAAACCCGTTAAGGAAGATAGCATATTAAAAACACTCATTCTGATTTTAGAAAGAGTCGGACGAGTGATACTTTCATCAGGCGCAGCGATTTTTTGCCTGTTATAAATTCCGCCAGTAATATTCATACTGCTACCCTAACATAAAACAAAAATTTTTAATACCCGTTTGATTATTTTAACAACTCATTTATATCTAATGACAGGGCATTTGCAATTTTTAAAACGGAAAGTATTTTAGGATGCTACAACCCCGATTCAATTAGAGAAATCGTGTGCCTTGTAGTGTCGGCAAGCTCGGCAAGTTCTTCCTGAGAATACCCCTTTCTTACACGTTCGGCTTTTATGTTGCGACCGATATTTACTAAATTTAATTTATACATAAATATATGTTGTCATATTGACTTTGTAAATTCTATATTGTATAAATAACATTATGTTATGTTTAGATAACAGACAGACATATAAAGATATCATGATTAAAAAAGCTTTCACTCTGTCAGAATTGCTTATAGCTTTAGGCGTAATAGCAATACTGACGGCAATATCCATGCCTATAATTCACAATTTATTGCCTGATCAAAATGTCGTTATGGCAAAGAGAGCATTTTATACAACAGAAACAATAATAAGTGATTTGCTAAATTATCAATATTGT
>ONOE01000004.1 GCA_900319365.1 uncultured bacterium
GAAATAATATTTTACAAAAAACCAACAAAATAAAGCCCGATTGAAAAATCGGACTTTAAATAAAAAGTATTTATCCAAAAAATTACATTTCAATTGAATTAACTTTTAAGTTTTCTTCGAAAGGTTTGTCGAGTAAATCATACTGACCTACGCTACGAGCCTTTTCTATCGGAACAGGCGCATTGTGAGCAGAATTTGCTACAAAATGAGGCGTAATGTTAACCTTTGGCAAATCCGTTCTTTTTGCAATCTGCGTATTGTGATTAGTCGTAACTTTCGCAGGAACTTTCTTTGCATATTTATTGTTGTATGCAAGGATTGCGGGATCTGTATGCGATTTCAAATAATAATAATGCGACATTATTGAAGAAACAAATTTTTTGGTTTCTCTAAACGGAGGAACCGCCTTATATTTTTTTACGTTTGCGGGACCTGCATTATATGCTGCAATCGCAAGTTCCATAGATCCGAACATTTTGTACATAGATTTATAGTACATAATGCCGCCTTTAACGTTATCTTCCAAAGAATAAGGGTTTAAGCCCATTCTTCTTGCGGTTGACGGCAACAACTGAAATACTCCGACCGCTCCATGAGCACTTCTTGCTTCATGTTTAAAACCTGATTCCGTTCTTGCAATACTTAAAGTAATTGCGGGGTCAACGCCCATTTCAACAGAATATTTTACTATTGCCGCTTTTACCGTATCTACACTCGCTGCATAAGATTGTGAAAACAGCATTAATACAAAAGCTACGGCAAAGAGTAATAATTTTTTTAAAGTCAAAATAATATCCTCTGGTTGTAAATTGAAAAAATTCTCGAAAAACTACTTTCAATGTCTAGTGTTAGTAAACTTTCGTCTCTCTTGAACGATTTGTTATATACATTATATTACAAAATGTTTAAAATTTCAACCCCTAAATTTATTTTTAAAATTTTAGTTCTACAAAAGCCTTGTGCTGCAAGCTTTTTGCGGAGGACAATTAGTGTACAAAATACGTTAATTTTGTCAACATGTCACTTGATTTTTATTTTTTTGCATGGAGAGTTTCTTTAATTTTATATTTTTTATCCTGATTATCATAAGAATAAATTTTATAAATATTACCGTCCGTTGAAATTTTGACGGAATTAAGCATATCCGTGCGCAAAATCAAGGTATTGCGCAATATATCAAGTGTTCCTTTATTCGGATGCCCGAAATAATTTATCCCCGTCGAAACGACGGAAACCTTTGTATCTAAATAGTCTGTCATACTTTTGCTGACAACATTCGGCCCGCCATGATGACCGACTTTTAAAACCTCAACATTATGCGGCAAATTATGTTTTATTCTGTTAAAAGTAACAACCCCCGCATCTGCCATAAAAAGCATATCGAAATTTTTATACGACAATAACGTAACGGTAGAAGACGCATTTGAAGCATCTTTGCCGCCGATATTGACCTTGAAAGTTTTCATTGTTAGGTTAGGCTCTTTATAAATTATATTATCATTTTTTACGAATTTTATCTTTTGATGAATTTCTTTTGAGGTCTTGAAAATATTTCGGGCTGTTTGAGTTTCGGGATTTGCGTTATTTAAATATAAAGCTGCGACTTTTTCATTTTTAATAATATCGCATGTGCCGCCCGAATGATCATTATCAAAATGCGTAACAATTACACCTTTTATATTTTTTATCCCTCTGTCTTTTAAATATTTAAGCATTATGATTTTTGCCTGAGAACTTCCGCTTCTATAAGGAGCTTTGCCCGTATCGATAAAGAAATATTTTTGCTGCGGAGTTTTTATTAAAAAGCTGTCGGCATTTTGGACATCAAATGCAATAACTTCCAAATCCTTTGAAACAGGAGCTAATGTAGTACAAAAAAGAACTAATGAAACCGACAATAAAGTAATTACGGCTTTTTTATATTTGCTTTCATTAATTAAACACGTAACGGCAATCAGCATTAAATAATATATTACAAGCTGAAAAATTTCAGGATGAGAAGATTGAACAATACAATGCGGAAGATTTCCGAAGAAATTTGATATCCAAACAAGAATTGTAAGAAGATAATTATTAATATAGTCAAAAATCATACAGGTGAAATTTGCAATCGGTTTTATTATGGCAAGTACCGAACTTACAAACCCCATAAAGCTTATGACACTTAACAAACTGACGGTTGAAATGTTTGCAAGAACAGAATAAATACTTATAGTATTAAAATAAAACATCTGTATCGGAGCAACCCAGAATTGCGCAACAAGCGGAATAAAGACAATACTTTTTATCCAATTCGGAATTTTATCAAACTTTCGCACCAGAACATTTGCCGTGGTTAAAAGTCCGAATGTTACCATAAAAGAAAGTTGAAATCCGACATCATTAATATATGCGGGATTGTATAAAAGCATTAAAACAGCCACAAAAGACAACAAAGATACGCTGTGCGCATCACGATCTATCAATTTGCCCGCAAGTACAAACAAAAGCATTAAAGATGCCCTGATAACGGAAGCCCCGAGCCCCGTCATAAGTGTATAGAGAATTATAACAAGCATACCCGAAATTACTCTGGGCTTGTACGGGATTTTCAAAAATTGCAAAATATAAAACCAGAAAGTAAATATAAATGCAACGTTCATCCCCGATGCGGCAAGGATATGCAGCAAACCGGAATTAATAAAAGAGGCTTTTATATAATCGGGAGGAGCAACAGCATCATCGCCAAACACAATTCCGCCGAGAATTTCCAAATTCGGACTTTTTAAATACTTTGAATGGGTTTTGAGTACGGAATTTCGAACATTATTTAAAGAGTTTAAGAATTTCCATTTCGGCGGCATTTTTTCATTGAGAATTTTAAATTCGCCTTTATCAGAATACAACACGGTAAAAGTGCCGAAATTTCGCAAATACTTACTGTAATCAAATTGCGACGGATTGGTTGAAATAAACGGCTTTCTCAAACTTCCTTTTATCAAGATTTTTTGTCCGATATTAAGCTTTTTAATCATATTTTCGGGCGCAGAAACAGTTACAAGAGATTTCCCGCTTACGTGATTCTTTCCTACTTTTTCAACTTCAAAGAAGAATTTTGATTTATCTGATTCCGCACTATTGGGGATAGACACAATCCGCCCGTAGAACTGCGCATTCAAAGGGGCGAATGAAACAAGTTCATCTGAAGTTTTGACCCTGAACATTGTGAGCGCAAACCCTGTATAAAATACAAATGCGATAAATAAAGCTCTTTTTACTCCGATTAATGAAAACGCAAGTAACAGCACAAGAATTAACATTGAAACACACGCAATAAGGATTTCTTTTTGAGAAAAATATGCAAAAATTCCGAGCATAAAAAATAAAGATGTAACAAACATCACAACATTACGATTTTGCAAATAATCATTTATTTTTTCTTTATTCATAATATAGATATTTATAATAGGAAACTACACCCGAATAGAATTATATAAACCTCACTTGCAAATTTAGCTTTATATAATTTTTACCATCTTTCTCATAAATGTACCCAAAATCATAGCGACTTGTACTCGGAGTTTCAAAACGTGTATTTTTGAATAAATAATCTCTGAAAGCATTACGATTATATATATGATAGCATAATACTTCGCCATCATCTCTTACAACTATATATCCGCCTGTTGCCTGAAATCTCCCGTTCCAAGGATTTGCCGCAGTCATACCTAATGCACAATCGGTTAAGAATGTCTTAACCTTATGCTCATAAAATTTTTGTTTTGAGGATATGTCAAATTTGCAGGGATTTATTTGTCGAACAAGAGGTGTCAATTTAGAAATTTTGCTACCTTTACCGGAAAAATATAATAAAATATATTCTGCCAAGATTTCGGGTAACATGGTATCAACCATTTGAAAATTTGCTTTGCAAGAAAGATGTTCCAACGCAAAAAATTTTATTTTACATCCTGCATCATAAATAGCGCTAATTTTGTCCTTTAATTTTGATTTTTTTGTCTCAATTGAATTTATTTTATTTATTTCATCTTTTGACAAATGTCCGACGATTTCATATGTAAAATTTGACGGCTTACCGGCATTAAATAATGTCGGGGACATTCCCAAATCCGATTTTATACTAAAGCAAAAAGTTTCATTACGAAAAGTTTTACAATCATGAAGAATAAGAGTTATGTCGCTTTTATCCATTGAATCCGCTTTTACTTTCGTGCATTTGATTACTTTCATAAAATTTTCAATATCGGGAACAGAAAATGTACTTTTTGATTCCTTTATGGCATTTAGTAAAACTCTTGCCTTTGTTTCAAATTCGCCTGCAGGCAATTGCAATAATATGTTACCGTATTCATCAACAATTTTTATAATTGTATCATCATTTATGTAATGCTTTATTTGGTCATTTTCTTTTCTTAAAATCTCAATTAAAGGATAATATAAATCTTCAATCTTATTTAAATCTGCATCAGCCGCATACAAAACTCCATCTCCCAATAATTTTAGGAAAACATAAAGTTCACTCCATTCACCTTTATTTTGTGTAATCATATTTAATCCTTAATAATCTTCTCAACCAAATTCTTTGCTGTTGCCTGTACGGCAGGAATTGCAACAGAATTGCCAAATTGTTTATATGCACTTACATCTGCTACCTCTATTTTGAAAGTGTCCGGAAAACCTTGTAAACGAGCCCATTCCCTAGGAGTCATTCTTCTGATACCTTTCCTGTTAACTTTTCCTTTAATATGAGTAACTGGAGTAAAATCTTTCAAACGATTATCAATAATCAGATTTCTTTCTCTGCCCATTCCGCCTGTTACAATAGTATTTGAAATACCATCCAAATCTTTTATTTCGTACCCGAAACCGTTACCCTTTGCTTCATTTCTCGCTTTATGTCTTTCCAAACATTCAAGATATGTGGTTGACAGATAATATTTTGCCGATACGGTATCTTTCTCCATAATATCACGTATTGTTTTTGTTGTATCTGTCGGCTCAGGATATGAAAAATCTTCCTCCTTTATTCCTAAATCAGGTCTGAAACCGACTATAAAAATTCTTTCTCTGTTTTGCGGAACACCAAAATTTTTGGCATTCATAATTTGAGGTTCGGGAACAATATAGCCTAAATCATTTCGCAATACATTTAATATTGTAGCAAGGGTCTTACCACCCCTATGATTGGTTAATCCTTTTACATTTTCCAAGAAAAATGCTTTAGGCTGTTTTGCTTTTATAATTCTTGCAACATCAAAAAATAATGTACCTCTTGTATCATTAAATCCCCCTCTTTTCCCCGCAATAGAAAAAGCTTGACACGGGAATCCGCCGACTAAAATATCATGGTCCGGAATTTCATTCTCATTTATTTTTGTTATATCTCCGTCAGGAATATCCCCGAAATTTAAGGCGTATGTTTGACGGGCTTTATCATCTATTTCAGAACTGAACACGCATTTGCCGCCTAAATTCTGAAATGCAATGCGCATGCCCCCGATGCCCGCAAACAGGTCAATAAACGTAAATTTTGTGTTTTTCTGTGCAGGGAACGGAATGTTATCGCTATGAAACATTTTTTTGAACAACAAGACTTGTCCCGTACTTAAATCTTTTTCTCGTTTTTTTTCTTTTTTTATATAATTTACACTCATAAGATACCCGTTTCTTTTTCAATTTTATTTACGCATTCAGGTAAATGTTTTTGAATATCTCTACCCCAAAATCGAAGAACTTTCCAGCCTTGTTTTTTGAGTATTTTATTTACAATTTTATCTCTTTGAATATTACTTTCTATCTTTTTTATCCAAAAGTCCTTATTTGATTTGATATCGTTTTTCCTTACTTCCCAGTTATACCCGTGCCAAAACTCGCTATCACAAAATATCGCAATCTTATATTTTGGTAAAACTATATCGGGTTTTCCCTCAAGTCTTGTATAATTTTTCCTGTAACGATACCCCTTATTCCATAAGGCAGACCTTAACATAAGTTCTATTTTGCTGTCCTTATTTTTGACAGCTTGCATATTCTTGTGTCTTTGTTCTTTTGTAAGTCTGTCCATATTAAAATTGTATACTAAATAATAAAATTTGGTCGAATTATAAAGATATATTATAATAAAAAAATCTTGAATAAAATATAAAAAAGTGATATAAAATTATAATACAGGGTAGGCAGGTACAAAAATATGAGCAACACTTTTTATATTGACGATTTTTTAAGACAGGCAGTAACCGTCGGAGCTTCAGATATACATTTGAGCGTTGGCGAACGCCCCGCAATCAGAGTTGCAGGACAAATTATGAGAATTAATCTTCCGCCGTTAACCGATGAAGATATTGATGCAACAATCCAAAGCATTGCGCCTGACAATTTAAAAGAGAGAATTTCAAGATTTTTTGATATTGATTTTGCGTATGAAATCCCTCATTTTTCAAGATTCAGGGTCAATATGAGCCACCAACTCGGAAAATGTGCACTCGTATTAAGGGTCATCCCTTACCACATCAAAGCTTTTGAAGAATTGAATCTGCCTAAAACCCTAGAGCATTTTGCCGAATTTAATAACGGTCTTGTACTTGTTACGGGTCCTACAGGTTCGGGGAAATCTACCACAATCGCATCTTTAATTGATTTTATAAATGAAAATTATGCAAAACATATTATTACAATTGAAGATCCCGTTGAATTTATATTTGAAAACAAAAAATCAATAATTTCACAAAGGCAGCTTTTAATTGATACTCCGTCATTTGCAGACGGTGTAAAATATGCCCTAAGACAGGATCCTGATGTTATATTTATAGGTGAAATCAGGGACAGAGAAACCATTGAAGCAGCGTTGAATGCCGCAGAAACAGGGCACCTTGTAGTTTCTACCCTGCACACAAATAATGCCGTTCAAACGGTTTCACGTATAGTAAACATCTTTGAACCCGCAGAAAGAGGCTATATAAGACAGCAAGTCGCAAACACCTTGAGAGGTACAATTGCTCAAAAATTAGTTCCGACGGTCGACGAGGATTCAAGATTACCGGCTCCCGAAATTCTTGTTGTTACTCCGCCTGCTGTTGACTTTATCGGAAAAGAAGAACTTGATAAGATATACGAACTTGTAAGGCAGGGCTCTTACGACAATATGACCACAATGAACATGTCTTTATACAAATTGTATGAAGACGGCAAAATCACTCAGGAAACCGCACTTTATTATTCTGATGCAAAACAGGAATTAGAGAAGATGATGAGAGGGGTTTACCACGGCACGGGCGTAAACAGAAAATATTAATATAAAAAATCCGAACAATAAAAAAGACTTGGGAAAAGATGCAAAACAATTATGTAACGGATGCTATTAACCTTAAATCCTACAATTTAAGTGAATCTGACAAAATTATAGTCATGTATTCAAAAAGCAACGGATTGATTAAAGGCATAGCAAAAGGAGTTAAAAAACCTAAAAGCAAACTGGGCGCAAGAATGGATTTACTTGTTGCCAATACCGTTATGCTGCATAAAGGAAAGACTTTTAATACAATTTGTCAGGCAGAAAGCCTTAATACATTTAAACAAACCCGAACCGATCTGGATAAAATCTTTTATTCAATGTATGTTGCAGAAATCGTGAATAACTTCGGACTCGAAAACGACCCCGGATCTGAAACGATTTATAACCTTTTATATAAAGCTTTGGAATATATTTCATCTTCAAAAAATAAAGTTGAAATCTTGCTGAATGTTATTAAATTTCAACTTCAAATGATGAAGTTATCGGGATTTTCTCTTGAATGGGATAATTGTTTAAGCTGCAGAAATAAAATCGGAGAAGAAACGATGTTTCTTGTGCCATATATCGGCGGGGTTATTTGCAAGAACTGTGCAGATAAAATTCCCTATGATAAAAAACAAATACACGCAAAACTCAGAGATTTTTTCAAAGCAATGTCTAATAATGATTTCGGCGCTAACGGCTATTATGAACAAAACGCAAACGAAAAAGTTTGTACGGTTACTTATGAAGTTTTAAAACAATATATAGAACAAAAATGCCCCCAAAAATTTAAATCATCTGAAGTTTTAGAAACATTATGTAGCTAAAAGCAGAACATTGCAGACAAAATCAGATATTTTTATGTATTTATTCTCGTCTTTTATTTTTTTTGTTGCAATACGAATTTTATTTTAATAATTGCCCATTTGGATATCTTTGTAATATAATGAATTTGTATTATTTTATTAAAAGACGAGGGTATAGGAATGGTTAATTATCCAGAAGTAATCACCGCTATGGCAACACCTATGAAAGCAAGAGGTGAAATAGATTATGAAAGAGTTGAAAAACTTACGCAGTATTTAATTGACAACGGTAGTGATGCTTTGCTTGTAGCAGGTACAACGGGGGAATCTCCGACTCTGACTAATGATGAAGAAAGAGAACTGTTAAGCACCGTAAAAACAGCAGCACAAACAAGAGCCAAAATAATTTTGAGTGCAGGCTCAAATTGCACAAAAACAGCCGTAGAATTTGCAAAAAATGCACAAAAAGAACAGGCTGATGCAATTTTATCCGTCGTTCCATACTATAACAAACCTAACCAGAAAGGGTTGGTTGAGCATTTTTCAGAAATCGCAAAGGCAACCGAATTGCCGATTATTTTATATAATATTCCGTCAAGAACAGGGATTACAATGGAACCCGCAACGGTTGCATATCTTGCTTCGACTTTTGATAACATCGTTGCGATTAAACAAAGCTGTCCCGATATGGATAAAATAACCGAAATGAAAAGACTTTGTCCCGAAGAATTTATTATTTATTCGGGCGATGACAGTTTGACCCTGCCTATGCTTTCTATCGGCGCACACGGAGTTATTTCGGTTGCATCTCATTTGTTTGGCAACGAAATTAAATCTATGATAAGAAACTTTAAAACAGGTAATGTTTTGGCTGCAAGAAATATGCACAAAAAACTTTATCCCGTATTCAAACAGTTATTTATGGTACCTAATCCGGTTCCTGTTAAAGCGGCATTAGAATATAAAGGACTGGCAGAAGAATACGTAAGAAAACCTCTGGTAACTCTTACCGAAGATGAAAAAATCATCTTATTCAGAGTTATAGATCAGGTTAAACAAGAACTTGAGGACGGCGAATAAATTTCCGACTACCGATTAAATGAGGGAATTTTCTCCGTAAATAAAAAACATAAAAGTACACATATATATAAGAGGGTAGAAAATTGAAAAACAAAATTATTATGTTCTGGGTAATTGTAGCAATAGTAATTGCATCAATAATTACTATCTGCAAAATCCCTACAAAATTGGGACTTGATTTGGTCGGCGGTTCAAGAATCATCCTTGAAGCTCAAACAACAAAATCAATTACCAAAATTACCCCTGATACAATGAACCGTTTACAAACGGCAATAGAAAAACGTGTAAACAAATTAGGGGTATCAGAAACTACTGTTGCTCAAGTCGGCGACAAAAGATTATTAATTGAAATTCCCGGTGTTATGGATTCAAAAAAAGCGGAACAAATTTTGGGTAAAACCGCACAACTTGAATTTAAACAACCTGTACTCGACAAAAACGGAGTTCAACAAAGAGATCCCAAAACTCACCAACCTTTATGGGAAAGCGCAGGTTTAACAGGAGAAGATTTAAAAGATGCTAATATCGGAACAAATCAGGCGGGGCAATGGACTGTTTCACTTGATTTCAACGGCAAAGGAGCTCAAACATTCGGCGAATTGACCGAAAAACTTGTCGGCAAACCGATGGCAATATATTTTGACGGAGAAGAAATTTCCGCTCCCGTAATTAACGAACCTATTTATGGCGGCAAAGCCGAGATTTCGGGCGGCGGCGATTCAGGATTTACTCCCGAAGAAGCAAAAAATATGGTTGATTTGTTAAAAGCAGGTGCATTACCCGTTCCTTCAAAAATCATTCAAGAAAACACGGTAGGTCCGACATTGGGTGCTGTTAGTATTGAGAAATCAAAAACGGCAAGTTTCATCGGTATCGGACTTGTAATGTTATTTATGCTTTTAATCTACAGATTACCGGGGTTGATTGCAGATATTGCGTTAGCCATTTACGGTATAATCTTATTCGCATTGTTTAAAGCTTTCGGCGTTGTATTAACGCTGGCAGGCATTGCGGGTTTCGTATTGAGTATAGGTATGGCGGTTGATGCCAACATTCTTATATTTGAAAGAACAAAAGAAGAATTAAGAGCCGGCAGAAATCTGTTTACCGCAATAAATTCCGGTTTTGACAGAGCATGGTCAAGTATTATCGATTCAAATATGACAACAATGATTACATGCGTTATCCTTTATTTCCTTGGTTCAACGGTTGTAAAAGGTTTTGCTCTTACATTGTTCATAGGTATTATCGTTTCGTTATTTACGGCAATTACCGTAACAAGAAACTTCATGCACTTAATCTTCGGTACGGGCGAATTGAAATACCCTGAATTATTCGGACTGAAGAAAGAAGAAATAGGGACTGCTTCCGTATTTGAAGAAACAAAACGTGAAAAAGCACGTTTTGGAATTTTAGACTAAGGTAACAAGAGGTATATAGAAAATGTTTAATTTTAATAAAAACGGAATACATGTTGTAAAATACAGAGTTCTGTGGATGTGTTTATCGGCCGTACTGCTTTTACCGGGAATTATTGCGATGATATATTCAATGATTACATATCCTACGCACACTCCCCTTAAAGTCGGTATTGATTACACGGGCGGATCTATTTTGCAGTATGAAACAAAACAAAACGTAGATAATAAAGCCGTCGGAAAAATTCAAACACAATTATCCGATGCGGGCATAACAAGCGCATATATTCAGGTATTAAAAAATACATCTAAAACGGAAAAAGATAATATGTCCATCATTTCCGTAAGAACCAAATTCATTGATGAAGGTTCCGAACAGGCAACAAAAATTGAAAAGACTATACAGAAAGATTACAAAGATGCTAAGCTTGTTCAATTCAATTCTGTCGGTCCGACATTGAGTTCAGATTTGTTCAAGATGTCATTTATCGCATTGTTGCTTGCAATTCTTGCAATGATTGCATACATTTCATTCAGATTTGAATTTAAATACGGCATATCGGCAATTTTAGGTTTAATTCATGACGTTGTATTTGTAACCGGTGTATTTTCAATACTGGGATTACTTTTCAATGTTGAAGTTGACGGTTTGTTCCTGACCGCAATATTAACGGTAATCGGTTATTCGGTTAACGATACGATTGTAACATTTGACCGTATCAGAGAAAACTTGAGATACAACGGCAAGAAATATTCTTACGGTGAAATCGTAGATGCATCAGTTCAACAAACAATTACAAGAAGTATCAACTCTTCAATGACAACATTTTTGGCATTGGCTGCATTATATTTCTTCGGCGGATCATCAACAAAAGATTTCGTCTTGGCTATGATGTTAGGTGTAGTTATCGGTACTTATTCAAGTATATTCTTCTGCTCAATGCTTGTTGATTTCTGGACAGAAAAATCTCACGAACAAAAAAGACCTGCAATTGCAGAATAAGAAAATTACAAAATCATATAAAAAAACAGACTGCCTAATTTAAGACAGTCTGTTTTTTATTTCTTAGAGTTACATGTTTATGAAGTATATTCGTTCCAACCACCAATTGCCATTGAGCTCCAATCAACGCCTGCGGCATTTTTACGTCCATAACCGTCTTGAATTTTAACACCACGTCTTGTTAATTCTGCAGTAATTGCATCTTTTTGATCAGCGTTATCAGGATTATTTAACATTTTTAATAAAGCCTGATCACTTACATTTGTTAATGAGCCTTTAACAACAACTTCAGGTAACGTACTGCCATCTATTGGAGTATCATTACTTTTATTATTTTGTACTCCGATATTTATTCCTTGAGGTTTGGGCTGTGTTTTAGGGTTGGTTTTTGAAATACCGTCTTTTACCATTTGCTGCAAACGTGATTTTTGAGTTGTGATTGCAGATTGCAAACTTGAAATATTGTTTTTTGTATCTTCAAACAATTTTGTTGCAGAAGTCAAAGATTCCATTTTTTCTTGATGAGCATCTAATGCCTCACTTGCTGCCATAAATTTCTCATTTGCAGCTTCCTGCTTACCCTTAGCACTATCTAATTTAGCTTGTTCTTTATCAAGTTTAGCTTCAAAATCTTTAAGTTTATCTTTGTTTTGAGTTACATTTTTAGCTGCTGATTTCTTGGCTTTTTCTGCTACTTTTTCTGCATCAGCTGCTTTACTGTACTGTTCTTTTGCTTTTGTAAGTTGATTATTCGCATCTGTTCTGCAAGTTTCTGCATTCTGCTTAGCCTTTTGAGCTTCTCTCAATTTAGCTTGAGCCAAATTCATTTTTGCTTTCAATTGAGATTTTTGAGGTTCATTCGGAATAGTATTTCCGCTTGCATCAACTTTTGTATCAGGACAACTGTCATAAGCGGCTTTTGCATCTGCATAATCAGTTTTAGCGGATGTTACCTGCTTATCAGCACTATCAACAGCGGCATCCGCTCTATCTAATTTTGTTTTGGCACTATCAACTGTTGCCTGAGCATTTACAGTTGCATCATGTGCTTTTGTATAATTTTCAGTTGCCTGACTGTATTCTTTTCCAAATTGATCTGATTGAGCTTGAACCTGATCTCTGCCTTGCTCTGCCGCCTTAACTGATTGTTCTTGCGTACCGAGAGCCTGGCTTGCATCAGATTGAGCTTTTTCCAACGTTTTAGTTTGTCCTTGAAGGTTTGTTAATTGAGATTGTTCTTCAGATTTTGCAGTTTCGTATATTCCCTGTTCTGCAGATATTGAAGTCATTTTTGCATCAGCATCAGAAATAGCTGAAGTCAAAGTAGGAACATCGGTTGCATTTTCCATTGCTGATATTGTTGCCGAAACATCCGTACTTACGGGAACTGAAACGGCAGTCATAGAACCGAATGCATTATTAAAGCTGTCATTTAATTTTGTACTGTTAGAAACAGCACCTTGAGATTTTGCACCGCCGATGATACCCAAATCTCCGAGTGCTTTTAATACCGTCAAACCGACAGATGCAATAGCCATACCTTTTTCAAAGCTGCTCATACCTTGAGTAACATTTTGAGTATATGAAACACCTGAATATGACGGAACAGATCCACGATATCTTACGTTTGTACCGTTCAAAGCACGGCTCAATTGAGATGCGCTTGCGTATCTCGGAGTGCCGCCGCCTACACGGTTTGCGGGAGTAAAGAACAAATTGGTTCCATAAGTAGAATAGCCGTTTTTAACCATAGTTGCTGCAGAGCTCTTGTTTGCGCTTATATTTGCAGCAAGCTTAGCGGTACTAAAGTTGCTCTTTAGTTTTAATCCGCCAATATTCGGTTTTATCGGACTGAATCCCATAACTTTTGCTCTCTTATTTTTGCTCTCATATATATAAAAACAATCCAAAACCCTTAATTTCACATGCTTTTAGGTTTGTTACAAAAGTTAACAATAGGTATTTTTTAATTAATATTTCATTTTTGTAAAATATTTGTCCGAAAAGTTTAAATAATATATGATATAGGTATGAGTTTAGGGAAAATATTATATGTCGATGATGATAAATTGTTGACTTCAACTTTTGCAACCTTGATGAAAGTTGAAGGGTTTAATGACGTTGTGATTTACAACGACCCTAAAGAAGCGCTTGAATATTTGAAAATCGAGCAGCCTGATTTGATTATTTCAGACTTTTTAATGCCTGAAATGAACGGATTAGAATTTTTAAAAGAGGCGAAAAAATTATACCCCGAAACAAGCATGATTTTATTAACTGCCTATGCTGATAAAGAAAACGCCATAAAAACGATTAATGAAATCGGGGTTTATAAATATATTGAAAAACCCTGGGACAATGACGATTTGATAATAAATATCAAAAACGGCATTGAAAGAAGTCATTTACTTGCAGATTTAAGAGATAAAATTGAAAAACTTGAAGCCGCACAAAAAGAATTAAAAAAATATTCCGAGAAATTAGAGGACCTTGTAACAGAACGCACAAAAGAACTTAGCGTTGCTAACGATAAATTATCGGGAATTATAAATTACTGCGCAGACGGAATTATAATAATTGATTCAAAAGGTGTCATAGAGCAGGTAAACCCTGCAACAGAAAATATGACGGGACTTTGCGCCGACGCTCTTATCGGCAAATCTATTCAAGAAATTGCATACACCGATAATCCTTTGATGAACAAAGCTCCAAAGTCAGACATTGAAACTTCAATTTTAGGTCTTGCGCAAGATCAATCGGAATTTTTATTAAGAGATTTGTATATAAGAAATTCTTTAAGCGGAGAGTATATTCCTGCGGAAATCAATTTTGCTGCGCTGTCTGAGGGCAACAAATTTGTCGGAGTAATCAGAAATTTCACCGCACAAAAAGAGGCGGAAAGATTAAGAGATGATTTTATAGCAACCTTAACTCATGACCTTAGAACCCCGTTACTTGCGGCAATTCAAACTCTTAAATTTTTCTTGGATGGTTCGCTGGGTGAAATTAACGATCAACAAAGAGTCATGCTCACAACAATGGTTAAAAGCAACGAAGATCTGTTAGGGCTTGTTAATGCATTGCTTGAGGTTTACCGATTTGAAGGCGGGAAATTGAAACTTTGCAAGACCGTATTTGATGTTAATTCATTATTGAAACAATGCCATAAAGAACTTGCACCGCTTGCAGAAAAGAAAAATATTTTATTTAATACACATTGCGAACCTGACGGAGAAATTTTAATAGATGCCGACAGATCGGAAATTAAACGTGTAATGATGAATTTGTGCGGGAATGCAATTAACTATACAAATAAAGACGGAACAATCGATGTTTATTTAAAAATGCACGGAAAAGATTTGATGTTCTCCGTTGCCGATAACGGAAACGGTATTCCTAAAGAAGATATTCCGAATTTATTTAAAAGATTTTCACAGGGGACACACAAGAAACGCTCAACAGGAACTGGTCTGGGCTTGTATTTGTCAAGACAAATTATTGAAGCTCACGGCGGGAAAATTTGGGTAGAAAGTAAAGTTAACAAAGGCAGCGAATTTTCGTTTATTTTAACTGATGTTGCTGCTGCTTCAAGAGTAGGATAAAAATAAAATGGCTGATAAAAAAATTACGGTAACAATAGTAGAAGATCATGATATGACAAGAATGGGTTTGTCTTTTGCGCTCTCAAACAGCGGAATTATTGACGTTATCGGAACTTCTTCAGACGGTCTTGAAGGAGTTGAACAGGCTTTGAAATTGAACCCTGATTTAGTCATTATGGATATCGGCGTACCGACAATCGACGGGATTGAAGCAACCAGAAAAATTAAAAATGCCAATCCCGATATAAAAGTTTTGATGAACACTTCAAGAGATGATGAAAATGATATTTTGGATTCATTCTCTGCAGGAGCTGACGGATATATTACAAAAGGTGCAACGTCCCAACAAACAATTGATGCGGTCAAAGCCGTATCTGAAGGAGTAGGTTGGCTTGACCCCGCAATTGCAAGGATTGTTCTTTCAAATATAAGAAGAAATACCCCCGCACAAAATTCAAACCCTGAAATAAATTACCAAAAAGGTAAAAATTTATACGGCTTAACAGAGCGTGAAATGGAGGTTCTTGCACTTCTTGTCGAGGGTTTAAATAACCCGCAGATTTCAGAGAGGCTCGTCATTACTCTTGCGACAACAAAAACGCATGTACATAACATTTTGCAAAAACTTTACGTAAAAACCCGTGCAAAAGCCGTTGCGACCGCAATGAAAGACGGTTTGGTATAAGATTTTAAAAGATTTTAGAGAGCTTTATATATTTCTTTGAGCAACTTTATCTCTTACGGCAATTCCTGCTTTTACAGCACCCGTAAGAAGTAATGCGCTCAATAAATACGAACCCCATGCCAGAGCATTACCTTTATTTACCTTTTTAAGAAGTTCCGGAGTTAAGACTTTCTTTGCAAGTTTGCCGCCTCTTATGCTTGCCAATCCTTCTTCTGCCATAACGGGAACCATTGCGCCAAAGGTTATAACACCAGCATTATTTTTAATAAATGTCGTTGCTTTATCAAAGAATCCGTGAACCTTTTCACCCTCGGCTTTTTTATTTTTAAATAGCCCGACACCAAGAATAAGCGGAACTAATTGAGGAGTAAAATATCTTACTTTAAGAGCTTTTATAAGTTTAGACGAACCCGTAGAATTTAGTGCATGCCCCATTTCATGGAATGCCGAACCTGCAAGTTTGTTCATATTTACCATAATATCTCTTGTCATGGGATGGAAGAATGCATTTCTTCCTTCAACTACGGCATTAAAAATTTTGTCCAATTTTTTGTCCGGCGGATTTAAGATTTTTAAAAGTTTTTTAATTTTATAAAGTAACGGCATTTTCAAACCGTTTTTCATCATAGGTTTAAGTGCTTTAGGATTAAGCTTTTGAGGTTCTAATTTAGTATTTATATCAGTTATTGCAGCGAAATGAGCAGGTGATGCGGGTTTATTTTTGAATATCTTTTTGTATTCCTGCCATGCTTTTTTATATTCTTTCTTTTTTAATAATTCGCTGATATCTTGAATTGATTTTGCAGCTGAAGCATCTTTTTTTAAACGCCCCGCAACATAAGCAAGAGCTTTTTTATCAAACAATCTTCTGATTTGTTGTGCATTTTGTTCATTAACATCATGCAGATAAATTTTCTTTCCTTTTAATCCCGAATCAACCAGCGCTTTTTGTGCGGCTTTTTTAAGAAGTTTTTGTTCTTCGGGGGTAGTTGACTGCATTTTTGCTAAAAACAGTTTGCCATATGGCCGTGAAACTTTTGATGCGACCTTTTTAGCTCCTTTATAGGATAAGTATCCTGCGCCTGCGCCTAATGTGTAATTCTGAATGCTGCTATTGTCCATTTTTAATCCTTATATTTTGTTTTGTTGTATTTATTTAAGTCGGGACATGAAAAATTTTGCACTGTTTTGCTTGAATTTCTTAACATTCTTAAAAATCAATCGACCTACTTAAAATTGTTTTTTCTTAAAAAATAATATATAATATTTCTGTAATGAAAAAGATTTTTATAACAGCTGCCATATTAACTCTCGGGGTTTGCACATTTGCAGATACCCCCAAAACGAAAGCACTTAAATTTACAAATCCTTTTGGCAAAAGCGATTACAAGTCACAGCAGATAAAATATGAGTATCAGGTTCAAAAAGATGATTTGGAATATAAAAAAGATAACAAAATCATTAATCGTATTCCGTCAGGATATATGACAGAAGAAGAATACCAAAAACAATCCGAATACAAAGACCCTGCATCAATTGAATATCAGGTACCAAAAATTGAAGCTCAAGCAGATTTTAAATATGTTCCAAAGCCGTTATACAAAGTCGTAAAATACAATGATCCCCCCGGAGGAACAGAATTAGCTCTCGGCAAAAGATTGTTTTTAAAAAGACAAATAAACGGTCAGGGAATTGTTGATCCGCAGTTTATGCGAATGGTTTATCCCGCAATTTACTATTATAATGACTCTGCATCGGTAGCTTCAGATTTGTTTGTAATCCCACTAAATCAGCAGGATAATAATTTAACGAGAATTTTAAAAGCAAACGTCGGGCAAAGAAACCCCGAACCTATCTTATCAACCGACAAAGCAATAGATAATTATGCGGCTTTTCGAACCTTAACCCCCGTAGACTTTTCGGCTGACGGTTCTAAACTTCTTGCAAAAGAAAAACTCGGAAGTTCCGAAGACGGTATCTGGGCTACAAAAATTTATGTTTATGATTTCAAAACCGGTAAAAGCTATGACCTTTCCGCCGTACGTGATGCAATAATGTATTATTGGAAAGAGTATAAAGGTTTAAATTTAATCGAAAAAAGATGGGACATCTATCCTCTTGGCTTTGATGCGGGTTATCCCGACAGAGTAGTTGTTCAAGCTTACGCCTACACGGGTGCTGTTCCCGTATTTTTAGGAACTTGGAGCGTTGATTGTTACGGAGAGCAATCAAGAGTGGTATCATTGAATAAAAATTTTGCACCCAAAGTTAGCTCTAACGGCTATAAAATCGTAAAAGACGGCGTTGAAGAATATCAAACCGTCGTAAACGAAGAAAAAAATATGAAAAAACAGGATAAAGTAGCCGAAAAACAATACAAAGCCCAAGACAAAGAAAACGTAAAACAAATCAAACAGGATTATAAATATCAACTGCGAGAACTTAAAGCAGATTACAAAGACGAATACAGAGATAATAAAAAACTCCAGACATTTGCAGGTTCAACCGAAGGCACGGAACTTGAAAAAATGTACCATGATTATCAGGTTGAACAAACCCAAAAAGATATTGAAAAACTTCAAAAACAAATCGATAAAACCCAAAAACGAATTGATAAACAGGAACAAAAAATTCAAAAAGAAACAGATAAAACTCAGCAAATTATGGATTTACTTGTTCCGCAGCAGGACAATACTCAAACCCAAACAGACGGCGAAGAAGAATTTCATATCGATATTCCCGAGGACGGGGAATAACTTCTTGAAAAGATAGTGCGCTTGTGGTAGTATTTTTATGCTCATTTATTGCAGGTTGGGCATACTTGCCCAACAAAAAAACAGGTCAGGATTGATATCCCGACAAAAAATAAAGTGTGTAGGTTGGGCATATCTGCCCAACAGTAATAAACCAGAAAGAAGGACAAAATGTCAGAAGTCAGAGTAAGAATAGCACCGTCGCCAAGCGGAAACTTACATATAGGAACAGCAAGAACAGCTTTGTTCAATTATTTGTTTGCTAAAAAAAATAACGGAAAATTCATTTTAAGAATTGAGGATACCGATGCTTTAAGAACTCAACAAGCTTATGTTGATAATATTTTCGACAGTTTGAAAGCATTGGGCTTAAACTGGGATGAAGGTCCCGATATCGGAGGTCCGTACGGTCCTTATACTCAGTCTAAAAGATTTGATATTTATCCTAAATATATTCAAACACTTTTAGATAAAGGTTTCGCTTACGAATGCTTCTGCACCCCCGAAGAACTTGAAGCGGAAAAAGAAGAAGCCGCTAAAAATAAAAAAGCTTATGTTTATACAAGAAAATGCGTAAATTTAACTGAAGAAGAAAAAGAAAAATTAAGAGCTGAAGGCAGAAAACCCGCAATCAGATTTAATGTTCAAAAAGCTCAGGCGGCTTTCCATGATTCTTCAATTTTATCTTTTGAAGATTTGGTTAAAGGTCATCTTCACATGGACACAAACTTAATCGGTGATTTCGTTATTATGAAATCAAACGGTGCACCGACTTATAACTATGCTGTTGTAATTGATGATGCTCTGATGCATATAACACACGTTATAAGAGGGGAGGATCACATTTCAAATACCTATAAACAAATTTTAATTTATGAAGCATTAGGTTTTGAAGTTCCGAAATTCGGACATTTGGGAATGATTTTGGCTCCCGACAGAAGTAAATTATCAAAAAGACACGGTGCAACAGCTGTTTCAGATTTTGTTAAAGAAGGTTATTTGACGGAAGCTTTAGTAAACTTTGTCGCACTTTTAGGCTGGTCGCCGTCAGACGGTCAGGAAATCAAATCAATCGATGAAATCGCAAAAGATTTCAGAATTGAAGATTTATCTTCATCAAACTCAATCTTTGAATATGACAAATTGAAATGGATGAACAGCCATTATATCAAGATGTTACCGATTGAAGATTTGAAAGAAAGATTGAAACCGTATTTGACAATGTATCCGTTAGACGAATTAACCGATGCTCAATATACAAAAATGGTTGAAATTACCCGTGAACCGTTAACATTGTTATCAGATATCACGGATGCGGTTCCGTATTTCTTCGGTAAAGACGTTAAAATTGAACCAGATGCTCAAGCAAAAACTCTTGATACCGAAGTTTCTCAATCTGTTTTGAAAGATTTTGTTTCAAAAGCTCAAGATTGGGAATGGACTGAAGAAAATCTTGAAGAAAAATTGGCACAATTCAGAGCCGATTGGAAAGCAAATGAAGGCATCAAACCTAAAGTTACAATGTGGGCGATCAGAGCGGCTGTTACAGGCAGAACATGCGGCGCTGATATGGTTGGTATACTTGAAATCTTAGGCAAAGATACAAGCTTATACAGAGCTAAAAAAGCAATAAAATAATAATTACAATAAATAAAATTTAGGAACTTATATGCAAAGTTACAGTACAATAAGAATTACCGCCATAGCAAAATTCGGAAATAACTTGTTAGCGAAATAACAACAAAAACGGTCATTGTTTGAGCGTTAGCGAGTTTGGCCGTTTTAAGGTTGAGCTTAGAAGTTATAAGAGAATTTTGCGTGCGGGGGCTTTTGTGAAACTTTTTGCCTAAAAAGTTTCCGCCGTCTGCGTAAGACAATAATAATAAAATACTTATTTTGTTTGGCGTTGACTTTAAAGGCCGGATTGTTGCCTTGGAATTGCTTTTTCTCGGGCAAGTTGTTCGCTGCGGGCTTTTGCATGCTCGCAAAGGCATAACTTGCAAAAATTTACTGTAATTTAGTATATAGTTACGTACAATAAAAGAGCCGTTTGTTGTTATTTAAAAACCTTTTTCAAGGGCAAACAACAGACGGCTCTTTTATTGTATACGTTAATCTCTTTTAGGTTTTTCCGTTTTTAACAGAACAACAAGCGGAATCATCAAGAATGTTAGCAATGCGCACAAGGCGAATAAATCAGATATTGCCATAAGTTTTGATTGGGTAATCAACTGATGATAAAGCGCAATATTTGCTTTTTTAGATGCGATAACTATTTCGCCGTGTCTTAAAAATGCCGTTTTTAATGCGTTAAAATGTTTTACAAAATTGTATGAATAAATGCTCATATTTTTTACAAGATAAGTTTGATGAACCTGCCCGAGGCTAATTATCCAGCTTGAAGCAAGCGACGTTGCCATAGACCCCGTTACGCATTTACTTAAACTGTGAATCCCTGCGCCCGACGGTATTTGGTCTTTTGGCAAAGACCCTAAGGCAATACCTGAAACGGGAACTAATGCCGTTGCAGATCCTAACCCGAATAAAATGTTAGATAAAACAATCCAATTCGGATCAACTTGCAAGTTCAAATCCGTACAAAGAGAAATTGAAATTCCTAATACAAAAAATCCTGTTGCAATGACATACCTGACATCATACAAATTGCAAATTCTGCCGATGAAAAACAGTATTACTACGGCAAAACCTCTGGTTGAAAGCGCTAATCCCGTATCAGATGCCGTATAATTCATCAAACTTTGGTAAAATTGCGGCAGCAAAATCATCGTGGCGCAAACCATCATGTTAATTAATACACCCAAAATTGTACCTATAACAAAGTTTGAATCTTTAAATACT
Organism: uncultured bacterium; assembly: GCA_900319365.1. GTDB lineage: Bacteria > Cyanobacteriota > Vampirovibrionia > Gastranaerophilales > Gastranaerophilaceae > Zag111. Next base: position 21,480 of record ONOE01000004.1, read on the forward strand.
CTCAAATTGACAATAGGTTCTTTATTTTCAAGTTCCCATACAATGAAACTAACCATCATGCCAAGAGAAAATACCGAAAGCCAGTAAATCCATCTGCAATCAAACCAGCCGTATTGCTGACCTTTGTCTAACACTACCTGCATTGAAAATAGCCACAAGATTAAAAATATAACGCCAATAAAGTCGACATGTTCTTTTTTCTTGGAATGCGTTGTATCTTGGACAACCATCGGAATTAAAATTAATGACAATATGCCGATAGGGATATTTATTATAAAAATCCACTGCCATGAAAGGTTATCGACTAAAAGTCCGCCGACTGTCGGTCCCATAATTGACGATACCATAATTGAAAATATAAATACCGCCATAGCATCTCCCCTGCGATTTGCGGGGTATTCCTGTAATAAAATCGACTGCGATAGAGGCATCAAAATTCCGCCCCCGACACCTTGAATAATTCTTCCTAAAATCAGGATTAAAAGGCTTGGCGCTAACGTACAAACAATTGACCCGATTGTAAAAATTGCAATAAATATTTCCAAAAACTTTAAACGTCCGAGTTTTCTCTCAAGCCACCCTGTCAACGGTAAGAATATACCGTTTGCTATCATATAGCTTGTAACAACCCATTTTGCCTCATCAGTTGTAGAACCGAATGCGCCCGCAATATGTGGCAGCGCAACGTTAGTCGCACTTGTTGCAAGAAATGCGAAAAATGTCGGCATAACTACAACGAGTGATAACAGCCACAACGGGGCTTTTTTAGGATTTACTTGTTCGTTTAACAGTTCCATATTATGCTTTCTTATTTTTTTTGCGGTGCGTTGACAAACGCACCCTACATTTTGTCATTCAGAGCTCCGACGAAGCGAAGAATCTTTTTGTCGGGAAAGTATGCCCAACCTGCTTTTGCATTTATTGTGGAGATAGCTATCCCGACCTACATTATTTACCCTCGCCACTTGAGGGAGAGAGTAGAAATTCAATCAGAGTGCGAAGCACAATGATTAGAATTTCGGGTGAGGGGTATAGCCCCAATTTTTACGGTGCGCCGGCTAGCGCACCCGACCTATAGACTTTAATCTTATCTGATTTTTACTTTCGGTACTACTGACATTCCGGGAGCAATTGCATATTTAGAAATATCTTCTTTAAATACAATTTTAACGGGGATTCTCTGTACGACCTTGATATAACTGCCTACGGCGTTTTCAGGCGGGAACAAACTCGATTTTGCGCCTGATGCCAATTGCAAACTGTCTACTTCACCTTTGAATTTCTTCCCCGGATAAGTATCAATCTTAATTGTTACGGGCTGCCCTTTTCTCATTTTGCCGACCTGAGTTTCTTTAAAGTTAGCAACAACCCAGATTTTGGGCGATACAACAGCCATCAAAGGTTGTGCTTTGTTTACGTAATTGCCTTTTTCAACCGCACGGGACGATACGTAACCGTCTTGCGGAGCATATATTTTTGTATAAGATAAATCTAATTTTGCTTGTGCAAGCTGTGCTTCAATTTTATCTATATTAGCACTTGATGCCTTATCTTTAGACTGCGTTGATTTTAACATTGCAGCCGTTGCATTTTTCTTTTCAAGAGCCTGTTTGTAAGCGGTCTCGGCTTCATCATATTCTTGCTTTGTACACAAGCCATTCGCTTTCAATTTTTTATAGCGGATATAATCTTTTTGGGTAAATTCCAAATTTTTGTTTACATCTGCCAAATCGGCACTTGATTTACTTATATCACTTGTTGATACATCTTTATTTGCTTTTGCCTCATTCAAAGCTCCCTGAAGTTCGTGAACTTTATTTTGATAATCTCGAGGATCAATTTCTAACAAAACATCACCCTTATGAACAAAATCGTTATCGTCAACATTCAAGGCTATAACCTGTCCTGCGACCTTCGGAGCAATTTGAATAAGCCTGCCTTCTACAAAGGCATCATCCGTACTTTGATAACTCAAAGAATTAATAAATGAATAAAGACCTAAAACAATGAAAAATATTACAATCCCGAAAGGAATTAATACTCTTTTTTTCATATATTTTTTAATCTTCTTTTTTCTTCTTTTCTTTAATACAAGTTCGGCTTCTTTTTCAAATAAATCTTTTTCATTCTTAGTTTTCTTTACCATATTTACCTTCTGATTCTCCTCTTTTTGGGGTTAAATTTTCTTTAATTTTTGATAAAACTTTTATGCATGTATACATATCGTCCTGCGAAATCCCTTTTAAATAATTCTTGCGGGATTCCAACATTACGGGGGTAATTTTATTTCTTACATCTTTTCCTTTTTCCGTAATAGTGATTATATTGGCCTGCTTGCCGTTTTCATTTGTCGGGGTTTTTACAATAAGACCTTTGTCCTCCAATACGGAAATTATTCTTGCCATGTTGGATTTATCTTTATATAACAATTCACACAGCTTATTCTGGTTTAAATTTTCATCATCTTTTATCATGTTTAAAACAAGATATTGCTCTGGGGTAACTTCAAAATCATGCTTTGAATACAAATCCAGATTATGAACTTTTATTGCTCTGCCTGAAGCTACGATTGCATTACCTATTAAATTTGAAAAAATTTCTTTTAACATAATACTTCCTTACAGTTATTATGATAACCAATAAAAATATTTTTGCAAGTGGTAAACCATAATACAGACACAGCCTTTATTTTAGTGTAAAATTTTACATTTAATTATTTTATGTTATTATAATAACAAAGGAGTACCCCTAAAATGAAAAAATTATTATTTATATTATTATCTTTTACCCTGATAATTTTACCCGCAAACGCAGATAATACGGGTTATTTAAATCTTCCGTTCTGGAATAAATTTAACGACGAAACATTAATAAATAATTTGATGAATGTTTATCAAAATAACCATGATTTAAAAGCAGCAGTAATCAAAGTAAACGAAGCTAACAGAGTAGTCAAAATGGCATTTGCAAACGAACTGCCGCATATCGGTTTCGACGGTTACGTCGGTGAGATATTTAATTCATCAGATGAAGTTTTCGGCGACATAAGAATCCCCGATTACACAGAAATGCATTACTTATTGCCTTTGACAATGAATTATGAAATAGATATCTGGGGCGAAAACAGATTAAAAACAAAATCAAAACAAAAACAATTTGAAGCGGTTAAAGAAGACGAAAGAGCCGCATATATCTATATAACCTCGGCTTTTGCAGCTGATTATTTTAATTTAATAAGAACGGATAAATTAATACAGTATCAAAAACAGCAAATAGATTTGCAAAATCAAATAATCAAAGCTTATGAAACCCGTTACAAATTAGGAACCGCAACATTATCAGACATTGAAAATGCTCAAAAGAATTTAACCTATGCAAAAGAAGAATTACAAAAACTTCTCGAGCATCAGGACACTTTAAAAAATCAAATGTCGGTACTTTTATCGGACAAGTCATTCGGAGATATTCAAAGAACAGATTTTGACAAATTGAATATCCTTATTACAATTCCTGATTCAATAAAATTTGAAGTATTGGACAACCGTCCTGACAGAGTAAAATCCGAACTTGATTTGGAGCGCATAGGAATTGACGTTAAGGTTGCACGCAGAGATTTGCTGCCGAAATTTATAATTTCGGGCAACATCGGGTTTAACATGTACTCAATTTCAAGTCCGCACAATTTCCTTGCAGATTTAGGTATCGTTCCTACTTGGGATTTATTTATGGGCGGAAGAAAAATTCAGATGTTGAAATTGCAGAAAGATAAATATGATGTTGCTATTGAACATTATGAAAAAACGATTTTAACTTCAATTCAGGAATCTAACGATGCTCTTTATTCACTAAAAACGGCAGGAAAAATAAATTCAATCACAAATGACAGGTTAAAAACCGATGAAAGAGAATTATTAAGAACCGAAATAAGACAGGATGCAGGTACCGCAGATAATTTGGATTTACTTTTACACAAACAAAGATTGCTGACTTCTAAAATGCAAACGGTATCAGCCAAAACAAACGAAATTATTTCGGGAATAAATTTGTATCAGGCACTTGGCGGAGCTGATTTTACATCAGCGGAAAATCTTTAGAAATCTCTGGGTTTAACACCGTTAACCCAGTTTTCTTCGATTTTTTCCAAAGAAATTCCTTTAGTTTCGGGCACACAGAAGTATACAAAAATTATACATAATATTGAAACTAAGCCAAACATTGAAAATGTCCAAGCACCGCCCAATCTGTTAAGCAAAATCGGGAAACTTGCAACAACAAAGAAGTTGAAAGCAAAGTTTGAAACCGTACAAATGCTCATTGACATTCCTCTTATTTTCAGAGGGAAAACTTCTGATACGATAATCCAACCGACAGGTCCCAGACTCATTGCGAAAAATACAATATAAGAGATTAAACTTCCGACAGCTACCCATTTTTGAGTATCGCCGAGCATTCCCGCAAAATGATAAGATAACCCAAGAGCAAACAAACTCAATGTAATACCTGTCAAACCGAAATACAACAAAGGTTTTCTGCCCAGTCTGTCGGTAAAATATATTGCAACAATCGTCATAAAGAAGTTAACAAGTCCTATACCCGTTGTTGCATAAATTGCCGTAATATTGCTGTCAAATCCCGCAGATTTAAATATAGTCGGAGCATAGTAAATAATTGTATTTATACCCGTACAAATCTGTGCAAACATAATTCCTATACCGACAATAAACGGCATAATCATGTATTTTTTAAATTCAAATTTTTTGCTGCCCGCATTACTTTTCCTGATGGTAGATTTAATTTCATTAATTTCTTTATCGGGATCATCATCGGGCTCGATTTTTTTGAAAACCTGCTTTGCTTCTTCATCTTTTTTCTTGCTGACAAGCCAACGGGGAGTATCTTTCATAAAGCACATTCCGACAAATAATATCGTTGCGGGAACAACCCCTGCAAATAACATTAAACGCCAATTAAGCGCAGTATTTGCAAATGCCGCATTTATAAAGTACGAGAATAAAATTCCCGCCGTAATCGCCCATTGATACAAAGAAACCAGAGTTCCTCTCATTTGTTTGGGAGAAATTTCAGATAAATACAACGGAACAACGAAATTAACTATTCCGACAGCCAGTCCTACAAAGACTCTTGATACAATTAAAACTATAACATTCGGTGCAAAAGCGCACATTACAGAGCCCAATATAAATATAACAGCCGTCGACATAATGATTTTTTTACGTCCGAAAACATCAGCAAGTATTCCGTTTGTAGCAGCCCCGATAACTGCACCTATTAAAACGGCACTGACAACAAGCCCCTGCAATGTATCGGTTAAATTCCACGATTCATTTATATATAACAATGCGCCTGATATTACCCCCGTATCATACCCCGAGAGCAATCCGCCCAGAGATGCCATTATAGAAATAATATACAGCCACAAATGTTTCATACCCGACTCCTTTAATTTAAATGATGCATAGGTACAGTATAACATATATTGATAAGTCTTTGCAATATAAGCACTCAAAAAAAAATAAGAATTTGTTTTGCCAAATCAGTATGCTTATCATATATTATAAAAGAGAGGTATGAATATGAATAGCAAAGAAATTATTAAACAGGCAGAAAAAGCCATTTCAAAACAGTTTGAAATAATAGACGAAATAAGAGATTACAATCAGGAAAAAGTTTTGCAGGCGTTTTGCGATAACAAAGTTGCACCCGAACATTTTTATACGGTTTCGGGGTACGGACACGACGATTTGGGCAGATTTGTTCTTGATAAAGTATTTGCTCAAGTGTTTAAAGCAGAAAAAGCAATCGTGCGTATTCATTTTGTATCGGGCACACACACTCTTGCCTGTGCTCTTTTCGGAAATTTAAAGCACGGCGACAAACTGTTATCCGTTGCGGGAACTCCTTATGACACAATGCAGGAAGTTATCGGAACAATGGGTGATGAAGAAACAAAAAATTCTTCCCTAATCGGTAACGGAGTTTTGTATGACGAAGTTCCTCTTATAAATAATTCCGAAATTGATTTTGAGGGGATAAAAAATAAAGTAGACGATTCTACCACAATGGTCTTAATCCAAAGGTCAAAAGGCTATTCAACAAGGAAATCTTTAACAATAGATGTTATAGAAAAAATTTGCAAAATCGTAAAATCAAAAAATCCGAACTGCATTTGCTTTGTAGATAACTGCTACGGAGAATTTGTGGAAGAAAAAGAACCGTTGGAAGTCGGCGCAGATTTAATCGGCGGTTCATTAATCAAAAACCCCGGCGGCGGAATAGTAGAAGCAGGCGGATATATTGCAGGAAAAGAAATTTATGTAAACAGAGCCGCAAATCGCTTGACAGCTCCGGGGATAGGAGATGAAGGCGGTGCGATGTTTAATCAGCACAGACTGATTTTTCAGGGTTTATTTATGGCTCCGTCGGTTGTATCGGATGCGGTTAAAGGCGCAGTTTTGGCTGCAAAAATATTTGACGAAATCGGATACAATTCACTCCCCAAATATGACGAAAAAAGAACCGATATTATTCAAAATATAACTTTTGGCAAAGCAGTATTGTTAGAACAATTTTGCAGAACAATTCAATCCTTGTCGCCCGTAAATTCTTACGTTACACCAATTCCCGAATATGTTCCCGGTTATGAAGATAAAATTATTATGGCAGGCGGAACATTTATCGAAGGTTCTACAATCGAATTATCGGCAGATGGCCCGTTAAGACCGCCTTATGTAGCGTATATGCAGGGCGGGTTAACTTATGCGCATGTAAAAATTGCGCTTAAAAAATTCTTAGACAAAATAAACGAAACAAAAGACTAAAACTTTTAAATATATTGCCTAATCAAATTTCAAACCGTTATTTCTGATGTATTCTTCATACAAATCAAAACGGCGTAATTTGGTTCTTGTTATTTGCTGCTGCAAACGAAACTGCGCAATCTCTTTATGATTGCCGTTTAGCAATACATCAGGAACTTTAAGCCCTCTGTATTCACGAGGTTTTGTGTACTGCGGATATTCAAGAAGTCCGTTGGAAAAACTATCTTCCTGCGCAGATTCTATTTTCCCCAAAGTTCCGTCTAATTTTCTGCTCACGGCATCAATCAGGCACAATGCAGGCAATTCCCCGCCCGTTAAAACAAAATCTCCGATTGAAATTTCTTTGGGCTTTATTATATCTCTTATTCTTTCGTCAAACCCTTCATAATGCCCGCAAAGCATAATGATTTGTTCATTTTTTGCCAAATCACACACAAGAGTTTCATCAAGCGGTTCACCCTGCGGAGAAAGCATTACCGTAACGGATTTTTCTTTCTTTTCTATGCTTTCATACGCATCGACATAAGGCTGAGGCGCAAGAACCATCCCCGCTCCGCCGCCGTATGGAGTATCATCGACCTTTTTATGCTTATCGAGCGTAAAATCTCTCGGGTTTACCGTATGCAATTCAAAAACGCCCGCATCTTTTGCACGTTTCATAATGCTGTATTCGCAATAATCTTCAATAATATCAGGGAAAAGTGTCAATACATCAAAAATCATTCCAACAAGCCCTCAATATTATTTATGTATATTTTTTTATTCTTAATATCCACATCAGGAACAATTGCTTTTACAAAAGGTATAAGGCAAATATGCTTTGTATGGGTTTTAACGGAGAGCAAATCCGTTGCTCCGTTATTTGAAACCCCAATGACAAACCCGAGGCTTTCACCGGTTTCTTTATTAATAACACCCATCCCGACAAGTTCATCGATTAAAAACTCATCTTCATCAAGATTGTCCCTTATTGTAGATTCTTCCACAAAAAGTATTTGACCCTTTAACGGGATAATATCATTAATAGAATTAATGCCTTTGAATTTCACAATAAGAAAGTTTTTATTTGGTCTGACGGAAGAAATTTCAAATTCATTATATCGGTTGTCGTCTTTTATAAAGACCTTTTCCAAAGACATGAAAAAATCCTGTCGATTTTTAGAAAAACCGACTTTTGCTTCGCCTTTAATTCCATGAAAATTTAAAATCTTGCCGACAGAAACATATTTACTCATAACTAAGCTTCTGACTCAGACTTTTTAGGTCTTCCTCTTTTCTTTTTAGGTTCTTCTGTCGGAGCCTCAGCAGCTTTTGCATCATCTGTTTCAGCAGGCTGCGGCGACGGTTTTTCTTCCGCTTTTGACTCTGCAGCTTTTTGAGCATCTTTTTCAGCTTTTTGCTTTTTAAATTCTTCGGGAGCATCAGGTCTGTCTTGGTTCCATCTGTCAAGTCCCATTTGTTTTCTGACTAAACCGATACCGACGTGAACCCTCCATTCATCCATTTTCAATTGAGCCGCAATAATTTTATGGCAACCTATCGGAGGCAGCGGCAACAACGGTTCATAAAGAGTTTTAATAGCATTTAACTGATCCGGAGTAATTGCCAATTTACGTTTCGGGTACGGCAACTTCGGCAACATCATCTTTTGTCTGATTAAATTAATACCGAAAAATACTTTTCGCGGCTCCAAACCTATTTTTTCACCGATTACTTCATGAGCATCAGGGTTAGGCAGCGGCAACATTAATTTATAGAGCAATTCAATTTGTTCAAGCTGCTCTTTGCTGACTAACAACGGCTTAGGAGCTTTGTTCCTGTTATTCGGACGTCTGTTATTAAATCTGTTGTTTTGAGGACGTCTGTTATTGTAGCCGCCTTGTGTTCTGTTATTGTTATAAGGTCTGTTATTATTGTAACCGCCTTGAGTTCGATTGTTGTTATAAGATCTGTTATTGTTGTAACCGCCCTGACGATTATCCCTGTTGTATCCGCCTTGTCTGTTATCTCTTTGATAACCGCCCTGACGGTTGTTGTAATTATTCTGACGGGGTCTGTAATAACCTTGGTTATTGTTATTATAGTTGTTATACTGTCTTGGCGGACGGGGTCTCTCGTCATCTCCGCCGGCAGAATAACTGCTGTAGAATTGAGGAGCACTCCCTGTTGAATAATTTCCCGTAGAAGAATGCTGCTGTTCGGAAGATTGCGCAGGTTTATTTTCGCCCTCCGGACTATCAATCATCATTTTCTTATCAGGATACAAACAATCGGGACAAATAACTCTTTTGGGATTCTTAGTTTCAAACTCACGACCGCACTTAATGCATTTGTTTACATACATAATAAAAGCCTCTTAATTAAAAAATAAAAATTCTAATATTTCAAAAATACTAAATAAAATTCCTCTCAGTATAAATCAATTCAAAACAAAAATTCAAACTTATATGTAAATTATAACATGTTTTTAAATAAATGTAAAGCCCCCGACACAAAAACTGTTAACATTTATATCAATCATTGGAGATTTTCCAGCCGTTGTTTACGGTTTTTGTAAAGCAGCCTGCCGCATAATCTACTACTGTTTTGCCTTTTTCCCTGTGCATATTGCAATGTGAAGTTTCGTCATCCAAATCTTTTAAAAAACCGTCATTCGTAATATACATAACAAAAGTATCAACACCTGTTATGTTAGGACTTTTTGCGCCGTTTGCATCGACTATGACTTCGGTAACTTTTGCTGTCGGATCATAATACATACAGATAGCAGCATCATTGTTCGTTTTTATGCAATAGAATTTTGACGGAATTGTACCCAAATTAACTTTTTTAGGAGTTCTGTATTTTTCTCCGACACAGGCTTTTGTTCCGCCCGTACCGCAGTTAACTTTTGAATGCCTGAAATAATTATTCAAAAAATATTGAGCGCCTTGTTTTTCGTTAGATGTTTTAACTCCCGCCGAAGTGTAATAAAAACCTCTTTCGGTATCGGTTGCTTCTTCACTAAAATCCGTAGTAATCGTATCGTTGGATCTTTCATCGGTAATAATGGATTGAACGGCATCGGTAATCAAAGAACAGGTCTTTTTCAACTGTGTTCCGTAAACTTTATTTCCGACTGTATTAAATAATATGGGTATTACAAGTACGCTTATCAACCCTACGACTGCAAGAGCACACAAAACCTCAAACAGCGTAAAGCCTTTTTTTAAAGTCATTTTTAGCCTCCATTTGCAGCCGAACCGCAGCTGTTAGGAATTTTCCAATCATTTTCGGCGGTAGCTTTAAAACATTTAGCCTCATTTGTAGCAGAATCTCCAATATCCGTAACATAAGAGCAATCTTTATCAAGACTAAATTCAAACAAATCTTTGCCCGCCATATTCGGTCTTGTTTCGGTTCCGTTTACGTCGGTAATAAATTTAAAGCCGTCATCTGTTGTTGAAATGTATAAAACAGCACTATCGGGAAGCTGCATTGAATAGCCTTTACCCGAAACTTCTTTACCCTCTTTCATCAATTTGAAATATTTTTTCAACGTATCATCGCTGATTGATTCATATACAGATGTTTCGTTTACGCTTGAAACATTTTCTTCTACAAGCATACGTTCACAACCGTTTGTAGCGATACCGTAAACTTTTTTAAGTTTTGCTTCCCATACATTCCTTTGATAGTTCATCATAAGTGTAGGGATAGTCATAGCAGCAACCGTGCCGATAATTCCCAACGTGATAAGAACTTCGGCAAGAGTGAATGCACGTCTTTTATTATAACCTCTATAACCAAACATATTAATCCTCCGATTTTTATTAATTATACAATATTTTCAAAAGATATGCAATATTATGAAAATTTATTGTATAAATTTTTTGTTTAATATAAAATGACCTTGTATAAAAAGGTAAAAAGAAGGAGTGTTATTATGTCAAGAAAACCTATTATTGCAGGAAACTGGAAAATGAACCTTTTGCAAAGCGATGCTAAAGCTTTATTTGACGGCATAAGTTCATTTGTATCAAATTATACTGCAACTCAATTGCCTACGGTTATTATCGCACCTGTATTTACTTCATTAAATCAGGTTCACGCAATTCCTTGTGATTGCGGCTGCGGTGGCAACAAATTATCAATCGCAGGTCAAAATTGCCATTGGGAAAAATCAGGCGCTTATACAGGCGAAGTTTCCGTTGAAATGTTAAAAGATGCAGGTTGCTCTTATGTTATCATCGGTCATTCCGAAAGAAGACAATATTTCTCTGAAACAGATGAAATGATTAACAAAAAAGCAAAAGCAATTTTAGCAAACGGTTTAATCCCGATTATCTGCTGCGGTGAAACTTTAGAACAAAGAGAATCCGGTGTAACCGATACTTGGCTTGCATCTCAAATAAGAGCAGCTTTAAAAGATATTTCATCAGAAGATGTTGCAAAATCAGTTATCGCTTATGAACCTATCTGGGCTATCGGAACAGGAAAATCATGCGATGCTCAAGAAGCAAACAGAACAATCAAAATGATTAGAAAAACCGTTGCCGATGTTGCAGGTCAAAGTGCTGCAGATTCAATCAGAATTTTATACGGCGGTTCTGTTAAACCCGCAACGATTGAAGAACAAATGTCTATGTCAGATATAGACGGAGCTTTAATCGGCGGCGCATCATTAAAAGCTGACAGTTTTAACGAAATTATTGAAAAAACAATGAAAGTTGCTGCTGTTTAAGTTTTTAAATAAAATATACTTTTTAAAAAGCCTGTTGATAAATTTTGTCAACAGGCTTTTTATTCAGCATAAAAGAGAGGCGCTTAAAAAATATTTAAGCGCCTCTTTTAATTTTTTAAATTGACTTGTTTTTCAATACCTTTCTAAAAGATATCTACTTAGCAAGTTTTTTAACGGCAAGTGTTAATCTTGATTTCTTTCTTGCAGCGGTATTTTTGTGCAAAATACCTTTAACAACAGCTTTATCGCATAATTGATAAACTTTAGACAATGCTGAATTTAAAGCTTCTTTATCTTCGCCTTGAGCCAATTCTAAAACTTTTTTAACGGCTGTTTTAATTGAAGATTTCCAAGCTACGTTCTTTTGCCTGTTTGCTTCTGCAATTAACACTCTTTTTTTAGCAGATTTAATATTTGCCATTTTATTTTACCTTTCATCTTGCTGCGGTTAATGACTCCGCAAAATACTCAAAACTATTGAGGACGTGAGCAAACTTATTAAAACTCAAAAAAAACTTTTTTGCAAGCCGGTTTATAAACTTATGAACTTTTATAACAAGTCCATTTGCATTAAGTCATGTTTATAGTATATTATTAGTGGTTACACTTGCTTGATAGGTTTTGCCCTAGTCAGAAATATAAATTTTTGATGGAGCGGTGTTTCCCGTAGTACAATACATTTTAAACAAAAAAGGAGAAAAAAGATGCCAACAGCTTCTATGATTGAACTTTTGGAATCAGGTGTACATTTCGGACACCAAACACAAAGATGGAACCCCAAAATGAAACCGTATATCTACGGTGCAAGAAACGGGATTTATGTTATTGATTTAAGAAAAACCTCTGTATTGCTTGATGAAGCATACGAAATGGTTAGAGATTACGCAGCAAAAGGAAAGAATATTCTTTTTGTAGGTACAAAAAAACAAGCTGCCGAAGTAGTTGAAACCGAAGCAAAAAGATGCGGTGCTTACTTCATCAACAGACGTTGGTTAGGCGGCATGCTTACTAACTTTGAAACCATCAGAGGCAGAGTAAATAAATTAAAAGAATTAGAAGAATTTATTGAAAACGGCTATACCGAAAAACTTCCCAAAAAAGAAGTTGCTCAAATCAACAGACAAGTTGCAAAATTGTCTAAGACTTTGGGCGGTATTAAAGAAATGAGAGGATTGCCTGAATTAATCTTCATTATCGATCAGGAAAAAGAAGATATCGCTATTAAAGAAGCAAACAAATTAGGTATCCCCGTTATCTGCTTAGCTGATACTGATGCAAATCCTGACGGAATCGATAAAATTATCCCGGGCAACGATGATGCTATTCGTTCAATCCAATTGATTACTTCAAAACTTGCAGATGCAGTATTAGAAGGCAAACAATTGAGAGAAAACAAAGCTAACGAAGCTAAAAAACTTCAAAAAATCTCGGCTGAAGATGCAGGCGTAAGCGCTGAAGAAGTAAAGGCTGAAGAAACAAAAGAAGAAGCAAAAGCATAGTTAAAAGTTTATAAGTTTATAAGGTAATAAGTTTATAAGTTATCATCAAGTCTTTAGAAATTTCTAAAATGCGTGTAAGCGCTGAAACAAACTTATGGACTTATAAACCTATAAACTTATGAACTCCAAAATAAATAAGGAGAATTAAAAAAATGAATATTACGGCACAAATGGTAAAAGAACTCCGTGACAAAACAGGCGCAGGTATGATGAATGCTAAAAAAGCACTTGTTGAAGCTGACGGAGATATGGAAAAAGCAACTGAAATTTTGCGCCAAAAAGGTATTGCATCTGCTGAAAAGAAAATGGGCAGAATTGCAGCCGAAGGTCGTATTGAATCTTACGTTGATGAAAACGGCGGTGCTATGATTGAAGTAAACTGCGAAACAGACTTCGTAGCTAAAAACGAGGAATTTAAAGCATTGGCCTCAGGTCTTGCAAAGCATGTTGAAGTTGACAAACCCGCTGATGTTGATGCATTACTTGCAATCAACTGCAAAGAATGCGGCAAAGTTATCGCTGATGCTTTGAAAGAAAAAATCGCATCAATCGGTGAAAAAATTACCGTAAGAAGATTTGTAAGATACGACGGCAACGTTGCAACATATATTCACAACGGCAAAATCGGCGTTTTATTACAAACAGATAAAAAAGACGACGTTTTGACAAACGATTTATGCTTGCACATAGCATCTTGCGCTCCTCAATACATTTCAGAAGATGAAATTCCTCAAGCGGTTATCGATGAAGAAACAAGAATCGAAATGGGCAAAGAAGATTTGCTTAAAAAACCTGAAGCAATCAGAGGTAAAATTGTTGCAGGACGTATTCACAAATTGATGGCTGAAAGATGTCTTTTAGACCAAAACTTTGTTAAAGATCCTTCTCAAACAGTTGCACAACTTATTGAAGGCAAGTTAAAAATCTTAGCTTTCACAAGATATCAATTGGGTGAAGGCCTTGAAAAAAGACAAGACAACTTCGCACAAGAAGTTCAAAGCCAATTAGCAGGTAAGTAAATTATCTGATATTGATTAAACAAACCAAAACAACAGGGCTTATATACCCTGTTGTTTCTTTATTTATTATTTAAATTTAACCAAAAATTAACAAATTTTTCGCTTATTTTTTGGTATATTATGATTGACAAAAGTTATTCACTTTGCTACATTAATAGTAAGTTGAAATTTTAAAAAGGTGTGTGTGTATTATGTATAATAATAACGGACTGTCAAAACAAGAATTAATTGCAAAAAATTACAATCATATTTATCAGCATGAAGTTGCACACAAAGCCGCAGGCGGTCAATATGCAGGCGCTATATCAATTGAAAAAGATGCAAACGGGATTCCCGTATCAGGACATGTTCCCATTCAAATGCCTGTTTTAGATAAAAACAATCCGCAAAAAACCATTGATCATGCAAACACTGTTATAAATGCGGCAATGGCACCGTCTGATCCGTCGGGTCAGGATTTTAAAGTTGCTAATTCGGCACAGCAGATTAAAATGCAGGCACAAGCCGTAAAAAATAAAAATGTCGGCAATAAATTAGATGTTGTTGCCTAAATTATTAAATTTATCCGCATTGTCCGTTGTATTCGTGCATTTTTGATTAAGATATATTATGAAAAAAATTTACAAATGTAATATTTATTAATTTTAGTATATAATGTAATTAATTGAAATTACGCAGGAGGTACAATGGAAAATATTATATCGAATTACGAAAGTTCTAACAATAAACCGAATATAAACCCGACAAAAATTAAAGTTATAGGTGTTGGCGGCGGCGGCGGGAATGCCGTAAACAGAATGATGCAAGCCAAACTTGCGGGGGTTGAATTTTGGTTAATGAATACTGACTTGCAGGATTTAAGCTGCAGCAGTGTTCCGAATAAACTTCAATTAGGTGCTGAAACTACAGGCGGTCTTGGTTGCGGCGCAGATCCTGCGACAGGAGAAAAAGCAGCTTTAGAAACAAAGGATCAAATTACCAAAGCTCTTGATAATACGGATATGTTGTTTATTACAGCAGGTATGGGCGGCGGAACAGGTACGGGAGCTGCTCCGGTGGTTGCTCAAATCGCTCAGGATTTGGGAATTTTGACCATTGCTTTCGTTACAAAACCTTTCTTCTGGGAAGGCAATAAGAGAATGAAACAGGCAGAAGACGGCATAGAAAAGTTGAAAAAATACGTTGATGCCATTCTGGTTGTTCCTAACGATAAGTTATTGCAGGTTGTTGAAAGACAAATCGGCGTAAGAGAAGCATTCTGTGTAACCGATGAAGTATTATACAGAGGTATTCAAGGTCTTTCAGACATTATCACAATCCCCGGTATGATAAATATCGACTTTGCAGATGTTAAGAAAGTCGTTAAAAATTCAGGTACGGCTTTGATGGGTATAGGCAGAGCTTCAGGCGAAGGCAGAGCTGTTAAAGCTGCTGAAATGGCTATTAACTCTCAATTGTTAGAATCATCAATTGACGGTGCAAGCGGAATTATCGTAAATATTACGGGAAGTCCTCAAAGTATGACATTATACGAATTTAACGATGCGGCTAATGTTATCAACAACGTTGTAAAAGATGATGCAGATGTAATTATCGGTACATCGTTTAATGATGCAATGCAAAATGAAATCCAAATTACGGTTATTGCAACAGGATTTGCTGAAAAGACTTCAAGAATGTCTGCTGCGGATTATTTCAAGGATAAAACTCCTTTGACAGGCAGCACAACAACAACTTCAACAACATCAGGTTCTTCAACTCCGGCATTCGAATTTCCGAAGTTAAATCTCGATGTACCTGATTTCTTAAAGAAAAATTAAATAGCTTTAGCGCACAATTGCCAAAGTTAAAAATATATGATAGAATATTAAAAGTTCCATACAGGTGTTAATTTTGTTCCTACATTTACATAAATAGGGAGAGTTGACTCCGATTTTGAGATTGAAGTAGACCCGCAGATATTTACTTATCTCCGGCGGGAAACGGATTACTCAGGGCGCTCACCCACCTGCAGGAGATCGGCAGGTAACAAAATCCTCCTGTTATGGGACTTTTATTTTTCTATTTTTTTAATCTCATTTTTATGGTAATCACTTTTTTATTTGTGATAAAATTTATTTAGTGTACAGAATATAGGCGGGAAATTATGGGGCAGACTTTAGTAGAAAAAATTATATCTTCTCATGCCAACCACAATGTCAGAGCAGGAGAACTTGTTATAACAAATGTTGATGTATGTGCGGTTCAAGACGGAACGGGACCTTTGACAGTTGAAGAATTTAAAAAACTCGGCAAAGACAAATTGTTTAACCCTAAAAGAACAATTCTTTTTATAGACCATGCATCGCCAAGCCCCAGAAAAGAATTATCAAACATGCATACCGTTTTGAGGGATTTTGCAAGAGATTACGGGGCGGTATTATCAGAAGTAGGCTCGGGTGTTTGCCATCAAAGACTTGTTGAGAGCTTTGTTAACCCCGGAGAAGTCTTAATCGGAGCGGATTCTCACACTTGCACTTCAGGAGCTTTGGGAGCTTTTGCAACAGGTATGGGCTCAACAGATATCGCAGTCGGTATGGCGTTAGGTAAAACATGGTTAAAAGTTCCTCAAACATTTAAAGTTGTCGTAAACGGCAAATTCAAAGAAGGAATTTGTGCGAAAGATTTGATTTTGCACCTTATCGGAATGATCGGGGCAGACGGTGCTACATACAAAGCTCTTGAATTTCACGGTGATACAATAGACAATATGCCGATGTCAGAAAGATTTACCATCGCAAATATGGCAGTAGAAGCAGGTGCAAAATGCGGTTTGTTTAAAACTGACGAAAAGACTAAAGCATACTTAAAAGAAAAAGGGCGTGAAGATAAATTCAAAATTATGGAGCCTGATAGTGATGCGGTTTATGAAAGAGTAATTGAAATAGATGCAGCACAAATCGAGCATACCGTATCATGCCCGCACACGGTTGATAATACAAAACTTGCAAAAGATTTGAACGACGTAAAAGTTAATCAGGTTTATGTCGGAACTTGCACAAACGGCAGAATTGAAGATATGCGTACCGTTGCAAAAATTTTAAAAGGCAAAAAAGTTCACGATGGAGTAAGAATGCTTATTTGTCCCGCATCAAAAACGGTTTACAAACAAGCGCTGCAAGAAGGGCTGTTTGAAACATTTTTAGATGCCAATGCAACAATTTTACCCCCGGGATGCGGACCGTGCGTAGGTATTCACGCAGGGATTTTGGCAGACGGCGAAGTTTGCCTCTCGACCCAAAACAGAAACTTCATTGGCAGAATGGGTAATACAAAAGGTTTTATCTACCTTTCGTCGCCTTATGTTGCGGCATACTCTGCTATTAACGGTTACATAAGCGATAAATAGATTTTTACACATCCCCTCTCTCTCAAAGATAGAGGGGTATTTTTTATATTACATAAATCGAATTATTTTTGTTTATAAACCTGATTAGAATACATTTCTATATTCGGGGTATCAATTTCAAATACATGGATTCTTCCGGGTCCTAAATCAACAGAAATACTTCCGTCATTAACCTGGAATTTCGAATCTTCACCGTATTTGGGAAGCAAATTGTTTAATTTTTGATCAGCCTTTAAAGTCGGAACAATAACTTTTCCGGCAACAGGTCTGTTAACATCTTTATTTGCAAGAACTAAAAGAGTTTTACCGTTTTTATGACGTGCGAACGCTATTATTTGATCTCTTTTATCTTTTTCTTTATCAAGAACGATATATGAACCTCTTGTTATGATATCGGAATATTTATCTCTGAATTTAAAGCATTCTGTCATAAATTGTCCGATTTGCGGCTTATCACCGCCCGGTCTTCTTGTGTAATTGAAGATATCAAGTTTACCCTTGTGAACTTTCATTATATTTGAATCGGTATCAGATACGGGGTTATATTGACCGTCATATTTGTATAAATATTTATCACCCGATTGGAAACCGTCTACAATGTAGGGGTTCATCATAGGTAAAGTAGCCTGCAAACCTGAAGTTAAATCACAATAAACTTTACCGCCGTGATACATAGGCGAAACATCGTCATGAGTTGCGAATGAACCGATTAATGATTTGCCTTTGTCTAATCTGTATGACATATTCAAATTATCAATTACATATTTATGCAAATCAGATGCCGTAGGCCATTCATAGAAAATGTGATATTGACCGTAATATGAGTCAAAACCTGCTCTTAAAGAATCTTCAGGTCTGTCATAAGGCATGTTCGCTTGAGGAGATGCATCTTCATAGGTATAAGATTCTGCAAGCCATGCAAATTGAGGATCTCTTTTTCTTGAATATGGGATTAAGATGTCCCAAAATTCAACTGGTTTTGTTCTTGCAACATCTGCTCTGATACCGTCAACACCGGCATCAATAAGCATATCTACAAATTGCCTGTGATATTCCAACAATTTAGGATTTAAAGTTCTTTTGCCTTCATCATCCCAAGGTTGAAACATTCTGATATCTTCCCAGCCGCCCGGAGTTTTTGCAATTCCGTTTTCTATAGCCATCAATTCGGGTTTTTCCAAATACAGGTCATAAGATGCGCAGCTCGGCATATCAATCATAACCCTCAAGCCTCTTTTGTGGCATTCATCAACAAAAGCTTTTAACTGTTCTCTGTCTGATCTGGGGTCGTTTTTATCAATTAACACGGGATCTATTTTTAATAAATCCTCTGGTGAATAAACCGATCCTGCAGTACCCATTGCATTATTTTTCCCGGGTGGGTTGATAGGAAGTACGTGCAGGGTATTAAATCCCTCTGCCTTAATTTCATCCAATCTTGATACGGCACCGAGCAAAGTTCCTTTTTGTTCATTACCGTCTATATAATCATTTCCGTTTTTATCAACCGCAGTAAATGCTCTTGGCATAATAGCAAGAATTTTTGCACGGTTGGTATTAAATAAAGTTCTTAAATCGTTTTTATAAGGTTGGCTTGGCTGAACATTATTATCAACCGCAACGGCTTTATTAACAATCGGAGCATTCATTACAGCCTGTGCATTCAAATATTGCTCAAGCAAATTCGTTGATGCGGGTTGATTTTGGGTAAATGACGGAACAGTAACCGCACCGTTATTTTGAACGTTGGGAGAATTTAATTTTCTTATTAATAAATTTGAAGAAATTCCTAAAATCATTATTTATTCTCCTTTGGTACTTTATCTGAATTTATATGACCCATAAAGAACTGTGATATTACGGTTATGCCGAGTAATACGGCTCCGAATCCGCCAAACATGTTGAGCCATTTTTTACTGTTGTATTTGGTTGATAAGAATTTTGAGAACATATCATCAACGGCGCTGCCGAGCAAATTAAATCTGAATTCTGTTGTTGATGTAACTTTCTTACCGTTTACCTTGTGGTTTTTCTTAACGAAGTATTCATCCCCGCCAAGGTAGCTCAATAATTCTTGTCTGTATGTTTCGAAATTGCTCTTAAACATTGAATTTGAAATTTTTGCATTCGTTTTTTCGCTTAAAGGATCGCCATACATCAATCTCATTGCGGCATCATAGAAAATTCTGTCGTGAGGATTGTCTGCCAATTCCTGCGCAGTTGTTTTGCCTAAATATTTATAATCTTTAGGAGTAACACCCGCAACACTTGAAAAATCAGTCATCCTCTGTCTGTCTGCCGCAACGTTGGGATTTTTTGACGGGTCAAAACTCGGGTTGAGGTTCGGATCTCTCAAGAAGAAGAATTTAACAGCATAATCTGAAGATCTGCCGCCCATCAAGAGTTGTTTGCACATCTCAACCATTTCTTCCTGCATTTCTCTTGTGAATTTGGTTTCTTTAATAAAATCTTTGCCTTTAAAGAATTTATATCCGCCAAGAGAATCAAGATGCTCGCCGTCATGCTGACGTTTGAAGAAATCCAAAGTATTTAATAAACGATAGAATGATGTTTTTACGCCCAATACTCTGTCTTTTACATAAGATAACTGTAAATCTTTAAGAGTATGAACATCACCAGCAACATCATAACCCGTTAATCTTTGAACGGTATATTTCATTTTGCGGTTTCTTAATCCGTCTGATGCTTCGTTAAATGTAGTATCAACAAGTGTTTTATAAGGATCGGTTTCAGCCGCATCATATTTTTTGTAATCAGCAAATTGGGTTCTTTCTTCCAATGAATTTAATTTTTCAATGATTTTATCCATTAAAGCATTGTATTTCGTATCATCGGCAACGATATCTTCCAATTTGTTGCGAATCATTTCATTTACAAGATTTGAATCCATTCTTGTTCTTTTTATATCTTTACTTGTAATTCCGAGAGCCTTAATCATATCGTCAGACATAATTTGGTTCCAGGTATTTGCAAGAGAAGTTTCGGGAGCTTGTGCAGCTTTAAGATATGCATACTTATTCAAAATGGTTTCTCTGGCATTGAATTTATCCAAAATCTTATTAACTTCTTTTAAATCATTTGCTTTGCCCGCATCTAAAACGGTCGATTGAGTTTTCCCAAGAATCTTGCCTAATTTTGAAACCCCGGCACCGCTCATATCTTCAAGCATTTCATCTACCGCAAATCTGATTTTTGCGACTTTTTTGCTATCGGGATTTTCTTGAGCGAATTTATTTATTTTATCTTCAATTGCATCTGTAAATGCTTTTACATAGTTTGAAAAATCTTTTACGTTGTGCAATGATTCCGAATTTCTAAGAGTTTCTTTGCTGTTATTCGGGAGTTTTTCAATAATTTCAGCACCGCTCGGGACAATAGCTTTAAGGTCGTTTTCAGATAAACCCTTTAATGATTTTGAAGCAAAATCAGATAAATCATCAAATGTTTTAGCCGTAATGTCAGAACCCTCGGGGATTAAAATGTTTTTCAAATCACGTCTTACAGCTTTTGCCGTGATTGCATCCAATCCGCCCGTTAAAACTTTTGCGATTTGTTCATACAATTCATCCGTTACATTTTTACCGACATTATTTTCTAAAATTGAATTTAACTTACCCGATTTTTGAGAGAAATCCATTTTTTCAATTTCTGTATTGAAGTTATTTAAAAGTTTGTCGGCTTTTTTATTAACCATACTGTCTTGATATTTTGAAATAGGTTTTTCCAAAGCATTGCAAATCAAAGCACTCATAATAGGAGTTGCAAAACCTGAAGTAAGCATCCACATTGTATTATTTTGGAGTGCAATTTTTCTCATTTTTTCCTGAATGAAATCACGACGATTTTTCATATCTTTAGGAACACGCATTCTGTCGCCGATTTTGTTTATTTCTTCGTCAGAATACAAATCCCAAGGTATGAATTGGTGATCTTGGAATACAGGTTTTTTCGTTCCGTAATTATCCCTGTAATTTTGTCTTATATTAAATCCGTGGATTAAATACGCAGGAAGCTGCAGTGCCAATTTAGGCCAAATGTCCATTGCGGCAAAGAATGATGCCAAGCCTACAAATTCCATAACTTTTGCAACCGGAGCTGATTTTCTTGAGAATAAATAAGTTGCAATCGAAATTCCGCCTAATTTCATACCCAAATCATTTAACGTTCCGAGTTCATGGTCGTTTGCATTTCCTTTAAGCGAATGAGTGAAAGCTTTCGCAACGTATTTAACGTCTTTGAAAAATTCAGACGGCATATCAAATAAAGAATTTCTTACAAGATGACCGTTGCTTGGCAAAGGTTTGATAAAAGTTCTGTTTGATAATTCTTTATTTACGTCGAAATTTTTCTTTGCATTATCAGCTCTGTACTGCTGCATGTTTTGGTTATTTTGAATGTATGATTGAATTAAATTAGTTCTCATTATCCAACCACACTTTCTTTATTTTTATCCATAACGTCTTTATCAGAAACTTTCGACGGCTTTTTGGTAATATGCAAAGTATTCAAAACCCCGAGTATGGTAGATAAAGTAGCTACAACGACAACGCCTTTACCGACGTATTTTTCAAATTTATTTGCGGGATTTTTGGGAGTCCACAATTCTTTTGCACTTCTTACAAAACTTTGACCCAAAATTTTCAATGAATGACCAAAGTCTTTAGGTTTCCAGAATTTTGCGGTTGCAACATGGAAATAATCTTCCCAAGGTTTTTGGAACGCCAAAGCAACTCCGACTGCTGCCCACAGATAAGAAGAAATACTTCTTGCAAGACCTGATTTCACAAGAACTTCTTTATAAATAGGCTTAACTTCCTGATCGGAATCATTTAAATCCGTGCCAAGACCATTTTTCTTTGCGATTTTATCGTATCTTTTATTTAAATCTTTTTTATCGTTAGGATCTCCGTATAATAAATCCCAACGGGTAAATTCAACACTTTCGCCGACTTTGTGGTATTCATAGCTTGTTAAATCGGTATCATCTTCGCTTACGGGAAGTTGATGATTAACTTTCATATAAGGAAGTTGAGTATCAACACCCGTTGCATATTTTACGGGAATGTTGACCAGAGATTTTGAAAGGGATTTTGCAAGAGCGTACATTACAACCCCTAATGCCATTTTGTTGCCCAACTTGTAAGCGGAAGACTGATCAAATGCAGGAAAATGTTTTGCTGCGGAGTTAAAAATTGACATCAATGTCAAACTTCCTACAATATATGGCACGGTACCCATTGTCAAAAATTCATAAAAATCAGAGTTGATGCTCCCTGTCATTCCTCTTGCCGGATAAACGGTAAACGCTTTAACCAATTTATCCATGCCTATTCTTGCTCTCGTTGAAAGGTTATTATTCATTAAAACGTCATTATCGGGCATGCCTTTATCATTAACCGCTTTTTTAGTTTCGACAGCTTTTTTATCATCTTGATTAGCCGCCCTGAATGAATAATTCTGTATACTTTTGCCTACCGGTAAAATCATGTCAACTCCGCTTACTATTATTAGAATGCCCCTCAAAAAAAAATTTTGTTATTTTATTGTGTGAAATTTACAATTTTTAATAATATTTTTTACTTAAAAATATTGAAAAATACCATGGTGAAAAGACCCATCAAAACACAATACCAGCCGAAAATATTTAATGAGAATTTTGAAATAAATTTCATAAAATATTTTATGCATAAATAACCCACTATTGCAGAAACTATTGTGCCGATAATAATTGATCCCCAATCATATTGAACGATTTCTGATGCATCGATTTTAATCAAAGGATAAACCATTGAAGCTCCCAATATTATGGGGATACTTAACAAAAACGAATATCTTGCCGCAGCAGGTCTTGTTAATCCGCAAAATAAACCCGTTGCAATTGTCCACCCCGAACGTGAAAACCCCGGAAGAACAGCAACACCTTGAGCAAGACCAATCATAACAGATTGTTTCCAGTCTATATTTTCATTTCTTTGATCTTTCTTTTTGGATAAATATTCACTAAAGAATAAAACACCGCCCGTTATAACAAGCAATCCGCCAACCAATGCGGGATGGAATACAAGATGTTCCGCAAAACCGTTAAACGGCAACGCAAGAGCAATTGTAATTATCGTACCTAAAATTATATACAAGCCTGATTTTGCCTTATGATCTGTCCAATCTTTTTTAACGATTGCAAAATACATAGCCTTGCAAATTTCCCAAATATCTTTTCTGAAAAATATTACAACCGCTATCAAAGTACCCAAATGCAGCATAATATCAAAAAATACTTCCTGACTTGATTGCTCTGTTATAGGGATATTTTTAAATACCTTATAAAAATTAGACGTAAAAACAAGATGGGCAGAACTTGAAATCGGTAAAAATTCACTAAGTCCCTGCACTAATCCCATTAATATTGATTGTATAATCGGCATATTCCTCTCCCGTTAAATAATATTTTTAAAGCTAAAACTATAACTATACTACATTTAACAAGGTGCAATGTCAATTTCAAAGATTTGTTCAAGCTTATTTCTTATCCGAATCAGATTTGAGCTTTGCAAATTTTTCTTGCATTGTAGGATTATTTCTGGTTAATTTTTTTATGGTCAAATCTTCTGCTTTATTATTTGCAAGGCGCAAATTGTTTTCTGAAGATAACAATGCCTCTTTTGTTTTTTGAAGATGATCAATCGTTTTATCAATTTCCTCAATAGCTGTTTTAAATTTTCTGCTTGCAAGCTCGTAATTTTTAGAAAATTTATCTTTAAAATCATTCATAGCAGCTTCAAAATTTGAAACATCAACATTTTGAGCTTTTACAAGCGCAAGTTCTTTTCTATACTCCATAGAATTTAGTGCGGCATTTCTCAAAATCGTAATTATCGGGATAAAAAATTGCGGACGAATAACATACATCTTTTCATAATAATGCGAAACATCGACTATTCCGCCGTTATAGAGCTCGCTTTCGGGTTCAAGCATTGAAACCAGAACCGCATATTCGCATTTCTTTTCTCTGCGGTCTTTATCAAGCTCTTTCAAGAAGTCCGCATTTTTTTTCTTGGTTGAAGTTGTATCGGATTCGTTTTTCATTTCAAACATTATCGAAATAAGTTCATTTCCGTCAGAATCGTAATCTCTGTAGATATAATCACCCTTGCTGCCTGTTCTGGCATCATTATCTTTTTCAAAATACGCATTCTGAAAACCCGTTGCACGAAGCTGATTAAACGAAATTTCGCAATGCTGTTCAAGGCTTTCACCAAGCATTTTGGTTGACAAACGGGTTTTAAAATCCTTATAGCGCTCAATTTCTTCATCTTTAAATCTTAATTCCGTTTCATATCTGTCTTTTACGGATTGTTCTTTTAACAAATATTCTTTTTCCGATAAAGCCTGCTCATTTTTCAAATTGTTTATATCATTTTCTTTTTGAGAAAGTTTTTCATTCATTTCGCTTTTAAGTTTTGCAATTTCAAGCTCTTTATCTTTATCAAAAGATGAAAGTTTATTTTTTAAATCGGCGATTTCCTGATTTTTCTTTGCCTCGGTTTCAGAAATTGCGGCATCTTTCTCAATTTTATTTGCAGAAATTTCGGATTTTAATTTAGAAATTTCGTTTTCTTTATCGTTTAATTTTTTGTCATAGTCTTTTTCAAGTTCAAGTTTTGCAAGAGTCAGAGCATTTTCTTTATCTGTTTCAAATTGCTGTTTGCGGGTTTCTATTTCTTTTGAAAACTCTTTATCTCTGACCTGTTTTACGATTGCCGCATACCCCGAATCTTCAAGTTTAAAAACTTCTCCGCATTTCGGGCATTTTATCTCATTTCCCATATACCTGCTCCAATATTTTATTTACTGTTATTATAAAATAGATTGACGATAATCGTCAATATTAAACGAGCCGAAAACTTGATTTTTTACCGTGTAAATATTATAATTAAGACCAAAAGGATTAAAAGAAAGAGATATGGACGGATCAGGTAGTTCTATTGTTATAAATTGCGTTATAGTATTTTTACTTTTGTTAGTTAATGCATTTTTTGTTTCAGCCGAATTTTCAATAGTCAGAGCAAGAAAAGAGAAAATCGAGCAGCTTAATAAAGACGGCGATGTGAATGCAAAACTTGCACTAAAAGCATTGGATGATGTAAACGTATTTATTGCAGCCGTTCAGGTCGGTGTTACTATTGCAAGTATCGGTATAGGTTGGTTCGGATCACCTACGGTTGAAAAAATTCTTGAACCGTTATTAAAAAATGTACCATCAGGCAGCGCTTATATTGCGCAAATCGTAACAGCTGTAATTGCATTTTTGGTAATCACATTTTTGCATGTTTTAATCGGTGAACAGGTTCCTAAATGCATTTCACTTCAATATCCCGAAGAAATGGCGTTGCATATTGCAAAACCAATGCACGCATTTATGACAATTTCAAAACCGTTTGTATGCTTATTAAATGCATCTTGCAACGGAATTTTGAGAATTTTACATATCCCTATCAACCCGTCATTAAAAACCGTTCACACGGTTGACGATTTGGATATGTACGTTGACAGCAGTTATGACGAAGGCGTTTTGAACGAAACCGAAAAAGATATGTTCCATAACGTTTTGCAATTCTCTGACTTGACGGCACATGAAGTTATGACCCCCAGAACCGATATGATTTGTGTTCCGCTTAATATGCCGTTAGACGAATTAAATAAAGTTGCATCAGAAAATCAATATACAAGATACCCTGTCTATGATGAAGATATGGATCATATTACGGGTATGGTTCACGTTAAAGATTTGTTTGTTTTATCACTCAAACACGAAACCTGCCCTATATCTAAAATTCAGAGAAAAATTCCGTTTGTACCCGAAACCATCACACTTGATAAACTTCTTGTAATGTTTAAAAAGCAAAGAGTTCAAATGGCTGTTGTTGTTGATGAATTTGGCGGAACATCAGGAATTATCACATTGGAAGATGTTTTGGAAGAAATCTTTGGTGATGTTCAAGATGAATTTGATACAGACGAAGAAAGAGACATAAAAGAAATCAGACCGAATGTTTATGAAGCAAACGGAACAATGAGGCTTGATGAACTTGCGAAATTCTTTGATATGCCCGAGGACAGCTTAGATGTTGAAGATGTTGATACCATTGCGGGACTTGTAGTTAAACAGCTTGAAAGAATAGCAAAAGTCGGCGATAAGGTTGATTACGGTTGCTTTACTTTTAGAGTTCTTGAAATCGACGGAGCAAGAATTACTAAAATTTTACTTATTAAACACAAAGAACAGCCCAAAGTCCAAACAGAAGAATAGATGAAAACCTATATAAAATCATGTCATTCTGCGGACGAAGTCCGAAGAATCGCCTTGTCATGCGAATTAAATGGTGCGAAGTGCAAGCGTACCCTACTTACTACAAAAGATTAATCCCCACCCCTTGAGGGCGGGGATGCAATTCACCTTGAGCTAATTGCGAAAGGTAGAATTGCAGGGGCGGGGTATAAAGCCAAGCAAATACAATACCTCTCCTCGAAATCATAGGTCGTAAGTTGGGCATACTTGCCAAAGAGCAATGCCGAGCTACTTTTAATTCACACAAAATTGTCTTTCAGAGGCTTAAAACCGAAGAATCGTCTGTTGAACTATTTACTTTCTTTTCTTTTTATTATTTTTATTAACTTCTTTTTGATTGCATTCAAGAGCTTTATTCAAGTGTTCAATCAGTTCTGCCGAGTGATAGTGCATTGCGTGTTCTGATTTGTGGTGAATATCAATAAGATGATAATGCATTGCCATTTCAACCTGAATCAACGCAATATTATAGTTATAAACGCTTTCAATATAGCTGTCCAAAGCTCTTATATAATCTTTTCTTGCATCTTGGAGCGCCACATAATCAAGCTCGTTCGATTTATATTTATTCTCAACCGTCGTAAGATTTTCAAGCGATTGTTCAACTTCCGTTTTAGCTGTCGGAACCTGCTTTTTTGCCCTGTCAACGTTATTAAAAGCCCGTCTGACTTCATAATACAAATCTCTTTTGAACAAATCTATTTCATTATCCGCAAGATTTAATTGAGCCTGTGCACCTTTAATAGAATGTTTCAATTCCATTAAATTGGTCGAAGATTGAAGATTTACCCCGACGGATAAGCCGTTATTATGAGTAAAATTCGTATTGTTATAATTATATCCGACACCTGCATTTAAAGACGGCATATAACTTCTTTGAATGTATTTTAATGCCTGTTCCATTGCATTTTTTGTACTGATTAAAACCTGTAAATCAGGGCTATTTTTATACGCAATATCAAGTGCATCTTCCGTTTTAAACGGATAGGCATAAGGTTCAAACGGCTTTGTTTCTACATAAGCAGGTTTGCCGTATGCGTAATCATCGTTATAAGTAAATGTCGGGGTGTTTTCTATATCATAATTCGGCTGGGATTCAATATACATTGCGTTGCTTAAATCAAATCTCGCATTGTTTACGGTGTTTTCGGCCTCAATATATTTAATTTTTGATTCGCTGTAATTCAATTGAGCGGTTGTTAAATCGGCTTTGTTATTTTTCTTCTTGGCAAGTTCGACAAAATTTTTATTTATTTCCATATTATTTTTGGCAACATTTAAAAGCGCTTTTGCTTTTAATAAACTGTAGTATTTCGCCTTAATATCAAACAAAGTATTGCAAAGGCTGTCCATAAATTCATATTCGGCACCGATTTTGTAAAATTCTTCCATTTTAATATTAGCAGTCGTTCTGCCAAAATCCCACACGAGCTTATTTACGCTGACTCCGACAACGGGCAAATCTCTATAGCGTTTATCATAATAAATACTGTCGGAATTTCTTTGATAATTAAATCCGACACCCGCACCTATTACAGGGAAATATGCGGACTTTGCAACACCTAAATTGCTTTTTGCAACATCAAGATTATATTTTTGCCGTCTGATTTTTGGGCTGTTTTGAAATGCATAAGCAACACAATCAATAATATTTAATACCGAACCGTCTTGAATTTTTACGACATGGTTTAGTATCAAATCTTCTTCTTCCGAGCCGTGGGAATGAGTTTCCTCAATGGCATTTGCTATATCTCCGGTTAGTGTAAATGCTGCAATTAATAATATGCACACCGTTTTTTTAATTCTCATAATATTAATTATATCATGAATGTCAAGCAGATATTACAAAAAACGTCTAAAACCAATGCTAATTAACGGCTTCAGACGTTTTTGTTTAAAGATTTTTATTTTATTTTTAGTCTTTGCTTTCTAAAGTATGATGACCTGATTTATGATTTTTTAACAGAACACCTCTTTTTGAAGTTTGGACAAAATCAATCATCTTTTCAATATATTTGTTTGTCGGGATTTCTGCCTTAATTTTTTCAATTGCCTGAGTTGTATTGTATTCGGGAGAAATCAACAATTTGAAAGCTTCGTGAATATGTGTACGTGTTTCCAAATCAACCCTGCGGCGTTTCAAAGCAACAACGTTAATTGAAACGGGAACGGGAGGTCTGCCGTCGCCTTTAGAGTATGGCAAGATATCCTGTCTTGAAGCAGAAAAACCGCTTACGATAGACATTGTACCGATTCTTATATTCTGGTGGAATACGCTCATGCCTCCGACGAATGCGCCAAATTCAACATGAACATGCCCGCCTAAAGTTACAAGGTTTGCCAAAATAACTTCATCTTCCAAAACGCAGTTATGAGCAACATGAGAACCGACCATAAGTAAGCATTTGTTACCGATTCTTGTTGCATAATCTCCGCATGCAGCAGCTCTGTGAACGGTTACGTTTTCTTTGATTATGGTGCCGTCGCCGATTACGACTTTTGTTTCTTCCCCTTTATAACCCAAATCCTGCGGTTCTGTTCCGATTGTTGCAAACGGTGAAATTGTACAATTTTTACCGATTTCGGCATATTCAATATGAGCATTTGAAATTACCCTTGTCCCGCTGCCGATTTTTACGTTTTTACCTATGGTTACATAAGGTCCGATTATTGCATCATCTGCGATTTGCGCCGTCGGATCAATTATTGCGGTTTTGTCTATCATAATATAAAATCCTCTCTGTTATTGTCCCCTGTATAAAGTTAATTATATTACAAAACATGGGATTTTAAGAAAACTTTATATTATTTTAATATGAAAAATATAAATTATTGCTGCAAATCAACGATTGCATAGGCATTGAAATCAAGAGAACCGTAAATAATTTTTATACTTTTATCATTTTCAGGCTGCCAGCCTGCAAATAATATTTCTTCTTTATCATAATCATCATTTGTTTCAACTGCGGGTATACGGGCAATTAATTCACCTGCCTGATAAAGACTCAAAATAACATTTCCGTCTTTTTTCTCGCCTTTAACCTGATAATGTCCGACAGGAATTACACCATCGCCGATTTTAATTTCTGCGGGAGTCGAAAGGATAGGCAATGATGCATCTTCGCCTTCATTTTTACTTATTTCTTCGGTTTCATTGGATTGATAACGGACCTCGCCACGAGGTTTTCCGCCTCTATCAAGCAGGATATTTTTCCATTTATCAATTCTTTTGTTCTTCTTTTTTATAGCCTGTTCAAATTCATCATCGCTGACAAATTTTGAATCTTTGGGAGCTTGAATGTCGGTATTAAAATTGTCCCACATGTCGCCGTCTGCTGCAAATGCAGGCGCAAGTTTGCAATTTATTCCGCAAATAAAAGAACAAATAACAAGTAGAGTTATGAAAATTCCAAACAACTGTTTCATACCAACATCTTAATGTTATTTTTTCAAAAGTAAACCCCATATTTATATGATTTTAAGCAAATTGCATATCATACAATTTTTTGTACTGACCGTCAGGAATTTGCAAGAGTTGTTCATGCGTTCCTTCTTCTGTTAAGTATCCGTTATTTATAACACAAATTTTATCGGCATTTTGAATGGTTGAAAGCCTGTGAGCGATTACAAAAACAGTTCTGTCTTTCATTAAATTATCTATTGCCTGTTGAACGATATGTTCCGATTCATTGTCTAATGCAGACGTTGCTTCATCAAGAACCAGAATGGGCGCATTCTTTAAAAATGCTCTTGCAATCCCAATTCTTTGTTTTTGACCGCCCGATAAAAGCATTCCGCATTCACCTATCGGGGTATCTATACCTTTAGGCAATGTTTTAATAAAATCTTCAAGATAAGATGCTTCGATGGCAAGTTTTAATTCATCATCCGTTGCGTTAAGGTTGCCCAACATTATATTATCTCTTATCGTTCCGTCAAACAAGAAATTATCCTGAAAAACAACCGCAATATTTTTTCTCAAAGAATCGACTTTTATTTTGTTAACGGAGATTCCGTCAAAAGTCAGGTCGCCATTCTTAACATTATAAAACCTCGGTAAAAGATTGACTAAAGTAGTTTTTCCGCCGCCCGAATTTCCGACAAAAGCAACAGTTTCGCCTTTATTTACAACAAGGCTTATACCGTTTAATACACGCTTACCTTTTACATAAGAAAATTTTATATTTTTAAATTCAATTTTGTCTTTGAAATCAGGGAAATCAACAGCATCGGGAGCATCTGCAATTCCAGGTTTCTTTTCAAGTTTTGACACAACACGCTCCATTGCACACATACAGGTTGCAATATTTTTAGCATTATTGCCAAGCCCTTTAATCGGAGTATAGAGCATAATTAACGCAGTAATAAATGACACAAACTGCCCCGCACTCATTCTGCCGCTTGCGATAAGCGAACTGCCAAGCCAAATTACAAGCGCTATACCTATTGAAACAATTATATGCATCAAAGGAGATAACCATGCCACATGCTGGGTAATTTTTAACCTCAATCCGAAAACTATATCGACAAGTTTTTTAAATTGTTTTTGCTTTAAATCATAAAGGTTATACCCTGATATAACTTTATTACCTGCAAAAGCTTCATTGTATGTGGTTATAACTTTTGCATTTTCACCTTCGGAACGATTGTATATACTTTTGATTGCGGATTTAATTTTCATTAACGGAATCATTGCGCACGTCAAAACTATTACCGCAATAATTGCAAGTTCCCATGAGTTGTAAAATAACACACCAACAAGGGATATGGATGAAAACAATCTTGAAATGCATGTTTTCATATTTGTCAGTAACCCGCTGCAAGATTTTTCGGCATCATTATTATATGCTTTTATGATTTTGCCTGACGTTTGTTTATTGAAAAATCCGGGGGTCTGGCGCATCAATTTTGAATACAAACTTATTTTCAAATCGCTTGTAACTTTTCCGCCGACCCAGTCATTCATATAACTTGCCAGATAGTTTAAAGTTCCCTGAACCGTCGTAAAAAGAACAATCAAAACAGGCAGATACCACGCAGCACCCATCTGCTTTTTCATCATTACAATATCCATATAAGGTTTCAGCGCAAGCGCAATAACGGCATCAAGCGCACCTATCGGAATTGCAAGTCCTAAAGCAAGAAATGTTCTGAATAAATACGGTTTAAAATATGGCAAAATAACGGATAAGCAATGATAATTTTCATTATCTGCAAATCTCTCGTCTAATTTTGCTTTTATTTTTTGAAATATATTCTTCATTTTATAAATTTCTCTTTTAAATACTCAGCACAGGGCTTTTCGACGCAATGATATGAAAAAGCCGTTACCGTCATAATTGTTAATAACATGATTATAACAGGTAAAACAGGATGATAAAGCACCCAAACTAAATTTTTTTGCCACAATACGATTCCGAAAATTTTAATTATGACATAATGCACAACATACATTGAATACTGGTACTTCCCTAAAAATACCCATATATCTTTATCCAAAAGTTTTGAGATATAACCTTTTTTTATTATAAACAGCCCGAATAAAATCGTAAACCAAAATACAAAAAGTATATTATTATATTTTATATGAGGAAAACATAACCACCATACAACTACCCCGAGCGTAACGGCTTCCAGAACGGTCAGCATAATTTCTTGTGCTGCGGGAGGTTCAAAAGAATTAAATTTATCCTGCCTTGATTTGAAAAACTCTCCTATAAGGCAGCCAAGACCTATTCCGCCCATGCCTCTTAAAAATCCGATATTCAAAATGAAATCATAATTTTTTAAAGGCTTGTTAAATCCGCCATGCTGCAAAATTTCTAACAGCGCATAACTCATAATAAATAAAAAAGTTATCAACGGTTTTTGAAAATCTTTCGGTGCGAATTTTAAAATACAAAAATAAATCAACAATGCCGCAAATAAAACCGACGTAAACCACAAAATCGGGTTTTGCCCGATTGCAATATCTGCCACAAATTGATTTAACAAAAGCGCCGTTAATAAGTTCGCAATAATATTAAAATGAAACGCCCCGAGTATCGTGCCGATTAAACAAATTATCAAACTGAAAATTATAACGGGCGATAATCTTATATATTTTTTGATAATAAAATTCTTTACGCTTAATGAGTTTTTGAATGTCCAAACAAGCAAAAATCCCGCAATTATAAAAAATCCTTCAACAGCATTATAAGAAAATGCAATATGAGATTTCATAAAAGCATAAAAGGCGTTGTTTGGCACAATTTGACACAAGCACCAGCTTCTATTAATAAACATGTGATGAAAAACAATGGCAATAATCAAAAAAGTTCTCAAAAACTCTATATTTTTAATCTTTGTCATCAGTTCAATTCCTGCAGCGATTTTATTGTACGTTCAAACATTTCGGGTAAATCGATTTTTGCGCTCCATCCGAGTTTTTCAAGCTTTTGAGTATTTAAACAAATTTTAACCGTCGGATTGTAGCCTCGATTTTTGTTATCAATTTCATAAACAACTTTTGTACTGTCATTTTCAAGCAAATGCGCCATATCAGCAATTGAAATATATGTATTTTTATTGGCAACGTTATATGCGTTGTTATTTTCACCTTTTGTTAAAACCGTCAAAATCCCGCAAACAGCATCAGAGGTATAACAATAATTACGCTTAGTTTCACCTTTTGTGTGCAAAATAATATTTTCTTTATTTATAACGCTTTTTGCAAATTGCGCAAAAACTCTTGTATCATTTTTTAAAACCCCTGCTCCGAAAGTTTGAGAAAGTCTTGCAATTTTCACGGGGATTTTATATTCCGTACCATAAGAAATGCACATTGTTTCGACAACTTTTTTACTTTCCGAATAACTTGAGCGGGGATTTAAAATATCAATATATCCGTAATCATTTTCTTTGACATCTTCTTTATCCTGAGCACCGTAAACTTCAAGTGATGAAAGATAAACCATGCCTGAGATTTTTTGATTTTTCGCAAATTCCAAAACGTTTTTTGTGCCGTTTATTGCGGTTTGAATTGTTTCAACGGGTTTATTTATAAAATCGCCCGAAGAAGTAACACTAGCCGTATGGATTATATAATCAACCTTTTCTTTTGCACTAATCGGAGAATTAATATCCTGCACAATAAATTTTAAATTTTTATTTTCTCCAAAAATTTGCTCGGATTTTTGCCTGTTTCTTACAAGCGCAAGAACTTTTATATTATAAGGAGCATTTAGGAAACACTTTGTACAGAGTTTTCCTATCAAACCCGTTGCGCCCGTAATCAAAACACTTTTATTATCAAAAACCGAAAAATCAAATTCTTCTATTACACTTTTGATATCTTCATCAAGTACCGTCATTTTCTATTCCTTTGAATCAATTCCGAGAGCTTCCAAATCTTCTCTGAATCTTATTAAAGCCCTTAAAATATACAAATCTTCAATCGTTGTAATTTTAATATTACCCTGATTGCCGTTTACCATATATGTTTGTTTATGCAAGCTCTTAAACAATGTGCATGAATCCACGATATTTTCATATTTGGGATTAGTTTTGCGAGTTTTTTCATGAGCTTTTACGATTTCGCAGAGCTTGAAAGTCTGAGGCGCCTGCGCTTTGTAGGTATTTTTTCTATAGGGAACCTGTTTGGGGTTAATACCGTTTTCGCTAATTAAAATTGTTTCATAGCAAGGAGTTGCCGTAACCGCATTGCCATGTTCTTTTGCGCATTTGATATTTGCATCAATGACTTCAGGTGCAACATTAGGTCTGACACCGTCATGAATCAACACAAGCGAATCATCGGGGTTCTGGCTTTGCGCCAGTTTTAAAGCGTTATAAATGGAATCCTGTCCCGTTGCACCGCCTGCAACAATACCCGCTGTTTTTGTAATGTAATAATGCTGAACAAGTTCCTGCATATAATCATAATAGTCGGGATGGATTGCAATATAAATTTTATCAATCAGCGGATGCTGTTGAAAAATATCAAGAGTATGGACAATAATAGGCTTATTGTGGATTTTTAAAAATTGTTTAGGCAGGGAATCTTGGCCGCTTTTGAGTCTTTGACCCGTCCCACCTGCAAAAATTATAGCTATATTCATTTTTTATACCTCTATATTGTAATTTATTAACTCTCAGACAGATACTAGGATACTGAGACACTAAGGCTCTAAGAATTTTTGGTGCTTACACACATTTTAGAATATTCAAATTTGCCCGTAGTGCTAAAGTTCTTAGTATCTTAGTGCCCTAGTGCCTTAGTATCTTTTTGCATAATTTCCTCTACTAAATCTGCCGTTCTTTGCGCCGCATGCCCATCTTCTATGCAGCCCTTATTTTTTATAAATTCTGCGGTTTCTTTATTATACTTGTCAATATCAAAATTTTCTATATTTTTTATCAATGTATCATTATCCGATGCAATGGGGAAAGGAGTGTCCTCCAGCGGATAATAAAATCCACGATCGGTATTAAATTTTTCAATATCAGTCGCAAAAATAAATCCGGGTTTATATGAAAGCATAAAATCAAATATACAGCTTGAATAATCCGTTATTGCGCAATTTGCGGCTGCAAGCAGCTCTTGGATATCAGGATAAAAAGTTCCGTCAATAATATGCGGATTATTTTCCGGGATAATATCAGAATCAAACTTCTTTGCTCTGGGGTGAAGTCTTGTAATACAAACCCATTTCCCGCCGATTTTATCTTCAAGAGTTTTTAAAATCCTGTCATAATCAAGCTTGTAGCATTCAATGTCATTGTCATCTCTAAATGACGGCACATACAATAAAATTTTTTTATCTTCATCTATATCATAATATTTTTTAACTTTGTCCGTTACGGCTTTTGTATCTTTGAAGAAAATATCGTTTCTGGGGTGTCCGAATTGCTTTATTTCGTTATTAAACCAAAGAGCATGACGGAAAATTTTGTTTTCAAATTCGCTGTTTGTTAAAAGATAATCCCACATTGAAGAATCAAACTTTGCCCGTTCTACCCATTCTTGTTTAAATTCATTTGTGAACGCATCGACATCGGCATCAAGCCTTTTTATCCCGAGAGATCCGTGCCATGTTTGAATAAAATACTGCCCCTCTTTTTTTCTTAAACCTTTTTTTATGAAATAATTCTTCCTTTGATTATCAATCCATAATTTTGCGCTTGCCAGTTCTTTCAATCCCTGCTTTGTACCGTAACCGACCAAACGAACCTGCGGAGGGAAAACGTTAAGTTCCTGCGCATTTTTTACACTTTTTACAAGCCATACGATATCGTAATTTTTGTTACGTTTTAACAGTTCTTCAACTACATATTTCGGGTTGCAGCCATAACTTCCGCCGTTGAAATTATCTACTACAATTTTATTTTCATCAATCGGCAATTGTGCACAGAATTTTCTGTAATAACCGGATCTGTCAATTCTTATGGGGATACCAAGGAACATAATCAATTTATCCGTTCCCGAATTGGTCAAAGAAAACAAATATTCCCATGGACGAAGTTTAGGCATTTTCGTCCTCCGCATACAAAAAACTCATTTTACTTTTAATATTTTTCATAATCCCTCTTGTGAGATAATTTTATCAAAAAAATAAAACTCCGTCAAAATTTGCCCGAAATCAAATATGCACCTATTTTTGTTTATTAGATATCAATTTGTGAATTTCGGCTTTTTCAGCATCGGTAAAACTGTTTTCATCCGTATGATGCGGACAGATGCTTTTAGGAAACTTCATATAATCGCCGTAAATATTTCTCAGCATAAAATCAGTATCGGCGGGACAATTAAACATTTGTCCCTCAAACTCGATTTTTTTGAGCGGGAATATTTGAGAATAATCGTAAATCCAATTACTCCAGCGATGAGGGAAATCTATCCCCCAATGAATTGACGGTTGGATTCTTTCATCTACTTCAATTTTTTCATTAATAACATCAAGTGTAAGGTGTTTGAGTTTCTTTAATAATTTATCCGTATCTTTTATCCTGAAAGGATTTAAACTGAGCCACTTTCTTATTCTGCGGATTTTTTTATTTACTCTTTTTTTCTCCTTGCCGAGTAATTTTGTATAATAAAAATCGTGCGGGAAAATATCAATAAACGCCTGCTTGATTTTTTTGTGATGAATTTTCAAAATGCAAGTTGCGGGGGCATTTTCATCTCTCCACAATTCGCAGTACAAATCAGGGTTAGTTGTGCAAGCATTGAAAGTTACTTTTACCTTTTCATAATCTTCTCTAATCATATCCACATCTACATCATCATCCCACGGAATAAATCCTTTGTGTCTTTTTGCACCGAGCAAAGTTCCGCCGCTCAACCAGTAGCGAAGATTATGATTTGTACAAATTCTGTCAAACTCTTTTAAAATTTCAAGCAATGCAAGTTGATAATCTCTCAAAAAGCCCGTTGCGGGAGGAATTTGAGTGATATCTTTGTATTTTTTGTAATTTATTTTTATTCTTTTTTTATTACCGGGCTTTAATATACGAAAGCGTATACCGCAAAGCCTGATTAACTTATGGCTTGCATCGGCATTAGTAACCGAAAATATATTTTTCAATATACTTTTAATTATATTACTCATTATTTTCTTTCAAGTTCAAATATTCTAAATTCTCCGGGTTCAAGTTTCTCGAAATGAATAGTTTCCGAATTTTCAAATTCCTGTTTTTCGTAATCTTTTTCATTCAAAACATATTCATATTTCAAATCATAATCGCCGGGAATAAATATATCTTTGTCAAATATCGCATAATTTTGGGTAAATTCTTTGTATTCGACTCCGTCAGGCGACATCTTCAAAACTTTTTCAGTCGGATATTTGTAGTTTGAAACAATAAGATAAGCCGTATTTAAAGGTTCTCTTGTAATTAACCATGCACAGTATCCGTCCTCATCTTCAAGGATAATTTGAGATTCACCGCCTGAAATTATCGCATTATTTTTAACTAATCTGTCTATGCCGTCAAATTTTCTGTAGAAATCCTCATCATCATTACGGCTCATTGCGACTTCTTCACCTATGGTATGTTCAAGTCCGCCCCGGGTAAAACTTTCATCGCCGTCTGCATACATAACGGGACGCTGTGCATATTTTCCTCCGGGAAGCAATTTATATTTTGCCCATTTGTATAATGCGCCCGTTTCGCCCAATTGTGCGGGATACTGATCTATTACGTGAAATTCTCCGTCCTGATTGTTATAAGTTTTCAAAATAGAAAGCATACTGCCGTTTTTGAATTTTGTATTATAGTTTGCCAAATTCTGGTTATCTTCAACAATTTTTTCGGGAGTTTTGTCAAACTGAGAAATAATATCATTTCCCCACAAAACATCAAACTTCATATCTTCGTGATATTCTTTCAAATAATTATCCCACAGCATATATTCTGCTAAAGTTGCAAAATACGGGATTTTTTTCTTCATTGTGGTATTTATTTTATTTAAAACATATCTCGGAGCCCTGTAGCTGATGGGTCTGCCGTTTTGCTCTGACACCTCATCTACGATATGATCGACGTGATCAACCCTGAAGCCGTCAAAATTGAAATCATTTTGAAGCGTTTCAAGACTTTTTATAAACAAATCTATGACGTTTTCGTTATATTTGCCGTTTTCTAAATTTACAAAATAATACGGAGTCTGGCAATCAAGATTTGCAAGAGGGGTAACATCTTCTCCCTTAAAATCAAAATGTTTAAATAACGGGTATCCGCCGCATTCGCTCATTCCGTCAAATACGGGAACACCTGCGCTGCACCATGCACCGCCCGGAGCAGGCCACAAACCTTGTTCGATAAGCAATTTTATGGCATCTATCTGCTTGGTAATATCCTTTTCTTCCGGCTTCTTTTTGTTTTTAAATCCGTGAACCTTAGCAACCAAATCTCTTACTCTTTTATGGATTGAAGATTGATTATTTTTTTCAAGCATAGTATTAGAAAATTTCTTTTTATGTTCAATCATTACGGATTCGAATTTATCATAAAGGTCTTGATATGCAGGACTTAATTCTCCATGATTACCTTTTATTCTTTGAACATAAACCTCTTTGATAATTTTGATATCATCTTCATCGTTATCTTTAGACAACAATTCCGCTGTTTCGTTGACTTTTTCCTCAAGTTGTTTTTGAAGTTTTACAACATCATACCACCTTGCAACGTTAGGGTTTGCAAGTACAAATTTTGAAAATCTGCCCGTTTGAGGCAAAACATCATAAATAACGGGATGCCCTGCAAGCTGAGCCATTTCAATAAATGTTTGCAGCTGTTGTTTTACATTCATACCCGTAATTTCTTCAATATATTCATCATTTAAAGCTTCGCTTACCTCATTACTTTTAGGTAAATAAGCGCACCCGAATTCTCTGGGGTGGAAAGGAATCAAATATATTGTCGTAGCGTAAATATTATTTTCCAAATTGCCGCTCGGCAGGATTAATAACTGTTTCAACCAATCAAAGAATTTCCCCGGTTCATCGGATTTGTTTCCGTTGCCTAGAGCTGCAAGGTT
Organism: uncultured bacterium; assembly: GCA_900319365.1. Classification (GTDB taxonomy): domain Bacteria; phylum Cyanobacteriota; class Vampirovibrionia; order Gastranaerophilales; family Gastranaerophilaceae; genus Zag111. The sequence continues at coordinate 60,835 of ONOE01000004.1, forward strand.
GATTAATTTAATGTCATGCCCTTCTTTTTTTATCCAATCGGAATTTTTTTGATGGTTTCTTGCAAGAACACTTATTTGATTATTTTTAAACGAAAATTTTCCGTCTTTAAAAATTCCGTTTTGAATCCATTTTTGTTCAAGAGCATAAAGAACTTCTTCGTTAGTCAATTCTTCCTGCGCATGCGCAAAAGAATATGTCAGATATCCGTATTTTTGAATATGCATTTCAAGATATTTTTTCCTTATTTCAGGAATAACATCAGGCGGATAAGCTTTTTTCAGAATTTCGTAAATTCTGTTCAATTCCTTGTCTGATGCAGTTTCTTTTTCTTTTTTTGCGAATAAAAAATCTAACATATTAATCTCCCTTTAAACATATAAGAATTATATCATAACAATATAATCGGAAGCACTTATAATTTCCGAACCAAATAACTTGTTACAAAAATTATCATTTTAAAAGCCTTTTCATATATTTATATGACGAAAAATCATACAAATGCACATATAATTTACTTATGAATATCATAAAAAAAATCAGAAGAATACTTTCTTTATATGAAAGACAGCGCAGATTAAGAAAAGCCAGAAAAATTTATTCGCAAACAAACGTAAGCGATGACCTTTCAAAAACCATTGTTTCAGACGGTGCTAATGTCGAACTTAATTCAAAATCAAAAGAGCTTATAAATAAAGTCAGAACAAACGTTGAAACAATAGTCAATCAGGTTCAATGCGATTCTGAAAAACTTTTAAATTATGTAAAACAAAAAAATACACACGTTTACTATATTGCGGGAGCTAAAAATTTGCTCAAATATTTTGGAGAAGAAGAAGGATTTATCCCCGAAAAAGACGGCATAGAAGGACTTTATCTGTCAGTTTTAACAATGAACGGGGCAAAATTTCACTCTGAAGATATGTTCGTTTTCGGCAAAAATAAGCCGGAAAAATACACCGTTTTATACAATTTTTACAAATGGTTTTCTAAAAAATCAGGATTGAAAGGTTTTGAAGAAAAGACTCAAAATTTACTAAAAAAATATTATAAAAATTCTACAAAATTAGACACCTCAGGCTTGAACCTTGAACAGATTGTTAACCTGCAGGAGGCAATTTCGAGGGAAAACGAAGCGATAGATTTTTCATTAACTTACGAAAAAGAACATGAAGTTTCAAAAAAATTATCCGAAAAAATTTCCAAAGATAACGGTGCAAATATCTAGAAATTTATCAATTTATATAAGCAGGTCGGAATTGCCATCCCGACAATTAAAATTTTGCGTGCTCGCAAAGACATGATGTGCAAAAATTTGATGTACTTTTGTATATAGTTACTTAATTTATATAAGCATCTTGAGTTAATTTAATTTCATACATTGTTCCTGACGGTAGCGAAACATTTTTGCCTTTTTGAACCAATCCCGTAACAGGAGAAGTCAAAGTACAAACGGCAGACCCCGCCCACCCCGTAACGGTAGGAATGATGGATAAAATTGTTCCTACAGGATTGGACGACATTTTTGATGATATATTTCTGGCTTTTTTATAGAAATTTACGCCCTGATTAATTTTCCTGTCAACCCCTGCAAGATATTGCCTTTGCCCTTTGATATTATTGAAAAATACAAGTTTTGAATTTGCCTTTATAATTTTACCCTCAACAGGAATTGTTTTCCCGTTTAAAGTCATACTTTTTACGGTAATTTCAAGCAGCGCACCGTTACCCGTAATTTGAGGAGCTCTTGTTGCGGTAATATATCCTTTGAAAACAGTTCCTACGGGAATTGTTATATAGGTTTTATAAACGGGTGCAACCGTTGTAAAAGTCAAATAGTTATTAATTTTTGTCCAATTAGAAACCGATGCGTTTGACCGAACCTTAAATGTCGTACCTGACGGAATTTTTATCCCGCTATTGCGAACGACTTTTGTCGTAATTTTAGGATTATTTTTTGAAATATTCGGAGTCGAATTATCAAAAACGGGGGTAGATTTCGGCGCAGTTTTTGAACCCGAAGATGATGATGAAACCGTTTTTGTCTGCACGGGCTGCATCTTGCTCATATCTTCATTAAGTTTATTTGAATTGTATTTTTTTTCAATCACAGTATCTACGGAAGTATCCAGATCATAGGAATATGCAATATTTCCGCAAACAAGGGTTAATATAAAAAATATTATAAAAATTCTGATTTTGCGCATAATACACAAATTATTGTATAGCAATTTAAGTTAAGGGGCAAGATTAAAAAATAATTTTATAATATAATAAAACCATTATGAAAAATATTGATATAGAAAATTTTAGAAAAGTAATGAAGTCAGGCAAACTTATTGAAGGCGAAATGTTACTCGTTTTAAACGAACTCAGTCAGCAGGCGCTAAAAATCACAATGGAAATTAATAACAAATATCATACCCCCGAAGAAATTGTAGAGTTGTTTTCAAAACTAACAGCTCAAAAGATTGACCCCTCATTCAGGCTTTTCCCTCCGTTCCATACCGATTGCGGGAAAAATATTAAAGTCGGCAAAAACGTTTTTATAAATGCATGCTGCAAATTTCAGGATCAGGGCGGAATTACAATAGGCGACGGAGTTTTAATCGGGCATGATGTAACACTTGCAACTTTAAACCACGATGAGCGCCCCGAACACAGGCAAAATATAATACCGAAACCCATAAAAATCGGAAATAATGTTTGGGTCGGTTCAAACGCAACGATATTGCAGGGAATTACAATTGGCGACGGTGCAATAATCGGTGCAAATGCGGTTGTTACACATGATGTACCTGAAAATACAATCGTTGCAGGCGTTCCCGCAAAAGTTATAAGAAAAGTTCAATTATAAATTTCGTGTTGGAATAAAATTTGTACGGTTATAAGATGCTGAAACGAGTTCAGCATGACATAAATCTGTTTAACTTCGAGATTCTTCGGCTAAAGCCTCAGAATGACGATATATTCATAAACCCGCAAGGGGCGAGGGATTTATTTCCTATTTTGCAAGCAGTTCGTTAATTGCTTTTGCGGCTTTTTTGCCTGCGCCCATAGCGTTAATAGCGGTTGAGGATCCTACGGGTGCAACGTCCCCGCCTGCATATATGCAAGGAATATTTGTTGCTCTTGAATCCTCATCAACAACGATATAACCTTTTCTGTCAGTTTCAATATCTATTCCGTCAGATTTGGCAGAACTTTGGATTATCGGGTTCGGGTTTGTACCTAAAGCAACAATTACTGTATCAACATCTTCTGTTATATATTCGCCCGTACCGACAGGTCTGCGACGACCTGATTCATCGGGTTCACCGAGAACCATTTTTTCAAACTTCATACCATCGACATATCCGTCTTTTTCTAAGATTTCAACAGGAGAATGCAAGAACTTAAATACAATGCCTTCCTCTTTAGCGTGGCGGATTTCTTCTTTACGTGCGGGAAGTTCTTTTTCGGTTCTTCTATACATGATTGAAACTTCTTTAAAGCCTAATCTGACAGCCGTTCTTGCCGCATCCATCGCAACGTTTCCGCCGCCTATAATTGCAGCCTTTTCACCGATTCTGATAGGTGTCGGAACATCACTTCTGCCTGCACCCATAAGGTTTACTCTTGTTAAAAATTCGTTAGCGGAATATACGCCGTTTAAATTTTCGCCTTTGATATTTAACATCTTAGGGAACCCTGCACCAGAGCATATGAATACGGCATCAAATCCGTCGTTTTTCAATTCTTTTAAGGTCAAAGATTTGCCGATAACGACATTCTTTCTGAATTTTACACCCATTTTTTCAAGGTTTGCAATTTCTCTGTCTAAGAAAGTTCTGGGAAGTCTGAAAGGAGGAATGCCGTATCTCAAAACGCCGCCCAATTTGTGCAAAGCTTCAAATACAACGACTTCATGCCCTGCTTTTCTTAAATCGGCAGCAGCCGTCATACCTGCGCACCCTGAACCCACAATAGCAACTTTTTTGCCGCTGGGGGTGATTTCGGGTTCATCCGCTTTTGTATTATCGCCGACATATCTTTCCAACGCACCGATTGAAACAGGTTCACCTTTAAGCTCTAAAATACATTGTCCCTCGCATTGTCTTTCCTGCGGGCAAACTCTGCCGCAAACAGAGGGCAACATACTTGTTTGACGAATGATTTTACCTGCTTCTTCCAATTTATCTTCTTTCAATGCTGCAATAAAATCGGGAATTTTGATATTAACAGGGCAGCCTTTTACACATCTTGGATTTTTGCAATGCAAACAACGTGATGCTTCAAGTTTTGCCTGTTCGGGGGTGAAATTGCTTTCAACCGCCTCAAAATTTGTACGTCTTATTTTAGGATCCTGTTCTTTTACTCTTTGTCTTTCAACTGCCATTTTTATACGTCCTTTTATTATTTAACTTCTTGCAGTGCGAAACATCACACCCGCTTCGCTTATTGTCGTTAGGACGTTAAGACTTTAAGTTGTTAAGTTCATATCAAATTTTACAGATATTTTCCTGTTTTTGGATCTATCGTCTTATCGACTTTACATCTTAGCGTCTTTTTATAGTGGCATACCTGCCCAACATTTCTACATTATTTTAGTTCAAAATGTATTCTTAGGCAAGAACTTTTAAAATCTTAAAATCTGTGATAGGATAAATGCGGATTATTACTTATGAGGGCATAATAATGGATAATTTTGAAGAAAATAACAACCTGTTTGATTTCCACGGAACAATCAACAGAAGAAATTTCATGGTAAATATTCTGCTTGTTGAAACATTGAAACAGGCATTTGTGGTTACACCGCTTTTAATAATTTTATTTTTAAATACGGATTTATTAAAAAAACTTTATACGGAAGCCGTAATGCCCGAATGGTGGTATGTAATTGAAGCATTAACGGCACTTTTGTGCACATTTTTATATATGCCCTCAATTATTAAAAGAGTTCGAGATGTTTTTGGAGAAGAAAGACAAGACAAAGTATTTTCATATTCTTTGTGCACATTTATTATTTTACTTGTCGGAGTAGTCGCATCTGTTTCATCTAATATAGTATTCTTAATCGTAAAATGTTTGGGAATCGGTATAATTTTATCGTTAATGATGATGCAAGGCACAGTAAGCGGAGCAAAACCCAAAAACGAAGTTGCAAGATTTAACTGGGGCGCATTTATAGCAACATGGTTCTGGGGATTATTTAACAGAAGCTACAAAACATTATGGGCTTTGCCTTTATTTTTCACAACAGGATTTTTCCCGTTTGCGTTGATTTGCGGAATGAAAGGGAACGAATGGGCTTATGAGAAAAAAGAAGATAAAAATATTGACCTGTTCCACTTTGAACAAAGAAAACAATCTGTTATCTGGCTTGTCGCTATCCCGATTGTTGCATGCATAATGAGCATTGTTGCAGCTTATTCATTCACGGCATTAATCAGTTCGTATTCAAAAACTCATCCTCAATTTTTGAGCAAAACCGAAGATTTCTATATTGAAGTTCAAGCTCAAAATGCGCAGACAAAATTTGATAAAATTGAATTAACTAAAAACGAATACAAATTCTATATAGCACCGAAAATCTGGACAAAAACCTCGACAAATGAAAAGAGTGCGCTTTTTGATATGGCAAGTTCTTATGCTATGTCAAAAAATCCCGACATTAAAAAGAATGACAAAAAAGCAGTTTTAAAAGTTTGGAATAAGACAAAAATTTATTCTTCATTTAATGACGAAAAGCTTATGGAATTTAATGTTCCCGAAAAGACGATAACAAATCTTATTGATAATTTGAAACAAAACCTTCAAAACCAACAGCTTTTATTAAAAGAAATTCAAAACGGGTATAAGATAAATTCATACCCGTCAGTTCCGTAAAAAGGGGAATTTGATGAATATTCGGGCTGTTAAAAATATATTTCAAAATTCCAAAAATCTGCTGAAAGATATCTGTGAAAAATATCATTTGAGCTGGCAATTTGTGAAATTCTTGTTTGTAGGATTTATAAACACGGTTTTTGCGTATTCTATATTCTCGTTTTTTATTTTTATAAAACTTCATTACGCAATAGCAACCTTGCTTGCGCAGATTCTCGGAATTTTGTTTAACTTCAAAACAACAGGCGGTATAGTTTTTAAAAACAGCGATAACAATCTGGTATTTAAGTTTTTCGTAGTATACGGATTTATGTATTTTGTAACGGTTTTGGAATTGAAAATATTTACAATGTTTTCTCTGAACAATATGTACATAAATTACGCTCTTATTGTTCTGCCAAACGCAATGATATCATATATGCTTATGAAATGTTTCGTATTTAAAAAATAAAAAAACGACACTCTAAAAAAAATCAGAATGTCGCTTTTATTTTTTTGTTTATTCTAAAATTTACAGATCTTTATAAGAACCCGCAAATTTATCTTTGTACGTTGTATGCAGCATTTCGTGCGCTTTGTGTGAGCCCGGATGTTCAAGAACTTCATTATAAAGTTTTTGGATAGACGGGTTAAGATGGGATTTTCTTATCGGCAATTCTTCATCTTCTTTATACAACCCTTGCGCACGTTTTGACTTGATTGAAGAATCATCAAAACTGTTTGGCTGTCCGCCGCCATTGATACACCCACCGGGGCATGCCATAGCTTCCAACAGTTGAAAATCTGCCGTTCCGTTTTTGATTTCATTTATTGCTTTTTCGGCTTCAACCATTGTAGAAACAACTCTGACTTTGACTTTTGTTCCTTTAATATCGAGTTCAACGGATTTTGAACGATTTGTGGTGCCTCTGATTTGTTTTATATCAACATCTTGGAGCTCCTCACCCGTGGCATAATAGTATGCCGTTCTGACTGCAGCTTCGGCAACTCCGCCTGATGCTCCGAAAATCGTTCCTGCGCCCGAATATTCGCCAAACGGAGAATCATGATCTTCAGGCGCCAATGCCTTAAAATCAATTCCCGCTGATTTAATCATCGCACCGAGTTCTTTTGTTGTCAGCACGATATCAGTATCGGGATGACCGTTTGTAACAAGCTGTTCACGCTTTCCCTCGTATTTTTTAGCTGTGCAAGGCATAATTGCAACAACCGTCAATTTTTCTCTCGGAACATTGAAATTTTTAGGCATCAGATTAGAAAGGACAGCTGACATCATGCTCATTGGTGATTTGCACGTAGACAAATGCTTGAGCATATCAGGATGTTCCATTTCAAGATATTTAACCCATGCAGGACAGCACGAAGTAAATAACGGCAGGTTTTCACCAGTTTTTAATCTGTCTAAAAATTCGGTTGCCTCCTCCGTGATTGTTAAATCGGCAGAGAAGTTTGTATCAAATACGTAATCAAAACCCAAACGTCTTAATGCCGCATTGATTAGTCCGATTGTATTTTCACCTGACGGAAGTCCGAACATTTCGCCCAACGCTACACGAACAGACGGCGCCATTTGAACAGCCGTAACTTTTTCGGGATTATTTATTTCATCCCAAACTTTGTCGGTTTCATTTCGGATTGTTAAAGCTCCCGTCGGACAAACAGCAACACATTGACCGCAATTTATACAGTCAACTTCTTCAATGGGACGTCCGCCCATCGGCTGTACTCTTGTCTTTGAACCTCTGTTTGCGAAACCTAAAACGGCTTGTCCCTGAAATTCGCTGCAAGCCCTTACACATGCACCGCAAAGAATACATTTATTCATATCCCTGACAAAGGACGGACTGCTGTCATCTGCCGGAACATAGTCTTTTAAATCCTTATCGGGGAAGCGGATATTTATTATATTATATTCTTTTGCATATCTTTGGAGTTCACAATCCTCGGATTTTTCGCATGTTAAGCATTTTTTGTCATGGTTTGCAAGTAAAAGCTCTAAAACTGTTTTTCTTATTCTTCTTACTCTTGAGGTATTCAGATAGACCTTGATGTCTTTTTCGGGAGGCATTGTGCATGAAGAATTTATTACTCTCCTGCCGTTTGGGTATACAACCTCCACAACACACATTCTGCAAGCCCCAAACGATGTTAAATCGGGACGATAACAGAATGTCGGAACATTCATGCCTGCTTTTCGAATCACTTCAAGCAAATTCGGTTCATTCGTGAACTCAACTTCTTTGTCTTCTATAAATAATGTTTTTTTATCTTCTGTCATAATTATTTTTCCTTATTTCATTCGGGCGGGTAACTCTTTAAATTAAAGAGCAGCCCTTTATACGTTTACCCTTTATTCAAGAACAATTGCCTTAAACGGACATCCTTTTAAGCATGCCTCACATTTAATACATTTTGATTGATCAATATGATGAGGTTTTTTGAGTTCACCTGAAATTGCATCGACCGGACAATTTCTTGCACATTTTGTGCACCCTTTGCAAAGTTCTTCGACAATGACGACTTTTTTCATTGCCGCACAAACACCCGCAGGGCATTTGTGCTCTTTAATGTGTGCAATATATTCATCTCTGAAATATTTTAATGTTGAAAGTACGGGATTAGGTGCTGTTTTACCCAAGCCGCACAAAGATCCGTCTTTGATTGTATGAGCAATTTCTTCAAGCAAATCCAAATCTTTCATGGTAGCTTTGCCTCCTACAATCTTTTTGAGGATTTTTAACATATTTTTTGTACCTTCTCTGCAAGGTACACATTTGCCGCAAGATTCGTTTTGAGTAAAGTTCATGAAAAATCTTGCAACTTCAACAATGCAGGTATCTTCTGCCATAACAACAAGACCGCCCGAACCTATCATTGCGCCTGCTTGTATAAGGTTATCGTAATCCATTGGGATATCAAGATGTTCTTCTGTCAAACAGCCGCCTGAGGGTCCGCCGATTTGAACGGCTTTGAATTTCTTACCGTTGCGGATTCCGCCGCCGATATCAAAAACGATTTCTCTTAGCGTTGTTCCCATGGGAATTTCGATTAACCCCGTATTATTAACTTCACCTGTCAGAGCAAAAGTTTTTGTACCTTTAGATTTTTCCGTTCCCATAGAACTGAACCAATCTGCCCCTTTGAGCATAATAACGGGAACATTTGCAAGAGTTTCGACATTGTTAATCAATGTCGGTCTGCCAAACAGCCCTTTATTTGCAGGATAAGGAGGTTTCGGACGGGGCATACCTCGTTCGCCCTCGATTGATGCCATCAAAGCGGTTTCTTCACCGCAAACAAATGCACCTGCGCCCTCTTTTATATGAATTTTTAAATTAAAATCCGAGCCCATAATATGGTCGCCTAAGAAACCTCTTTCTTCCGCCTGATTAATAGCGATTTTTAAACGTTTAATTGCAAGCGGATATTCCGCACGAACGTAGATATAAGCTTCATCAGCACCGATTGCAAATGCTGCAATTGCAATACCTTCTAAGAGTTTATGCGGATCTCCTTCCATTACGGACCTGTCCATAAATGCTCCGGGGTCGCCCTCATCGCCGTTACAAACGACGTAAGATTTTCCGCCTCTGTTGGCAGCCGTAAATTTCCATTTTAAACCTGTCGGGAAACCTCCGCCGCCTCTGCCTCTTAAGCCTGATTTTGTAATTTCTTCAATTACGGCGTTCGGATCATTTTGTTTTAAAACATTTGATAAAGCTTCATAACCGCGTTTTGCAATAGCCTCATCAATGCATTCGGCATTCATTTCACCGCAATTTGCAAGCGCCGTTCTGGTTTGTTTTGCATAGAAATTAATATCTTCGCTTTTGTGTATCTTTTCACCCGTATGAGGATCAGTATACAAAAGTCTTTCAACTATTTTATGATTTTTGAGAGCATCATAAATTTCTTCAACATCTTTTAATCTGACTTTTACATAAGTTAAATCCAAATCGGGAAAATTCACGAGAACTCCCTGTTCGCAAAAACCGTGGCATCCTGTCGGAACGATTGTGATTTTATCGTAATCCGTCATGACAGAAACATCTGCGCCCAACTCTCTGAATTTGTCAATAATTTGCAAAGAGCCGTTTGCAACGCACCCTGTGCCCGCACAAACAAGAACTCTGAATCCCTGTTTTTTTATTTCGTCCCGAGCTTTTTGCTGCTCATTTTTAATATCAATATTTAATTCGACCATTGCTTAACCTCTTTCCTTTGCTAAAAGAGTATCTAATACTATTTTTACGGCATCGGAAGTCATCTGCGGATAGACTTTTCCGTTTATGACACAAACGGGCGCAAGTCCGCAAGCTCCGAGGCAGCTTACCGTTTCAACAGAAAACAATCCGTCGGAAGTAGTCATTTTACCGTCCTCAAGTTTCAAATGAGCCTTAATCGCATTCAATACAGGCATTGAACCTCTGACATGACATGCCGTTCCATCACATACTTTAACCTCAAATTTGCCTTTAGGATCAAGTGAAAATTGAGAATAAAACGTTGCAACGCCGTAAACCGTTGCAGGGGAGAGCCCCTCTATTTTTGTACCAATATAAATTAATGCATTTTCAGGTAAGTATTTATATTCTTCCTGAACCTTTTGTAAAATCGCTATCAGGTGAGATTTATCTCCGCCGCAAGCTTCGATAATAGAATCCAGCCTCTTAGTGTCGACTTTACGAGAATTTACTTCAGCCATTCCCGCTCCTATCTTTTTTACTATATTAGCCCACAACTGTTGTAAAGAGAAAACAACAATTATATATAATGTAACACATATTGCAAAGAAAAATCAAATTAATTTAATAACACATAATAGCCGTTCAAAATGCCATGCTATTTCAATATCTGCTTTAATTCATTAATAACGACATCCAAAGCGCCTTGTTGGTCGTGGAAAATAGTTTCGCAATCTTTGCATGCCTGATTATAAAAATCTTTATCGGACAATAATTTTTCCATATAATCAGATAGTTCTTTCGGATTTTTAACAATTTTACCTGCATTTGAATGTGCAAGCAGCCAGTATATATCTCTGAAATTATGAATAGATGGACCTGTTATCGTCGGCTTTGAATAAACCGTTGCTTCAAGCGGATTATGACCGCCCGTTTTGTTAAAACTTCCGCCGATAAATGCAAAATAGCACATCTTATACATTTTGCTCAATTCGCCCATCGTATCAAGAATTATTACATCATAATCTTTGAACGTATCTCCTTTTGAACGAAAACCGTATTTCAATCCGTCTTTTTTCAAAATTTCTTCAATATTGGGGATTCTTTGAATATGACGTGGAACAAGAAGAAGTTTTATATCCGAATATCTTTGATGCTTTTCTTTAAAAATAGGCAGAATTATTTCATCTTCACCCTTATGGGTAGAACCCGCAATAATTACCCTGTAGCCGTCCTGTCCCAAATCTACCGTTTCATTTACGGGTTTAACATCAAATTTTAAATTCTTCATTACATAAGTTCGTTCTTTAGGCGCCCCGATTGCAAGAAGTTTGTCTTTATCAATTTCGCTCTGGGTAAGGATTTTTGTATATTTTTCCAAAACATATTTGAAGAAAAATCTGAATTTTTTATATATTGCAAATGTAGAATCAGACATTCTGCCGTTTATGCAATATAAATATATGCCCTTTTTCTTGCAAGAAGTTGAAAATACGGGCCACAATTCCGTTTCCGCAATCAAAACAACGGTCGGTTTGACTTTATTTAAAAATGCATTAACGCAATACGTAATGTCAAACGGGAAATAAGTTATAAAATCCGCAACATTATCATATTTTTTATGTGCAATTTCCTGTCCTGTTTTTGTACCTGTCGTAACAACAACCTTGTAATCCGGGAAGACTTCTTTGGTCTTTTTGATAAGATTTTCAAGCGCTATGACTTCACCTACCGAAACGCCATGGTACATTATGACTTTATCCCCCAAATCAGGTGCTTTGAAAAATCCTAATTTCTCTTTCCACCCGAAAAGGAACTTCCTGTTTAATACACGAACTATAAAATAAAACGGTAATAAAACGATAAATACAAACGTAGAAATCAATCCGTATAAGAAAAATACATCAAATATGGAAATAATAACCAAAATTGCAATTAAAATTAAAATCGTGTATATAGCCATAACATAAATTATAGTAGCTTAAAAAATCCTAAAAGTCGACAAAAATTTTATTGTTTTTAATTTTTAATCAACCCGTTGTTTGACATGCCAAGAATTTTCGCATGTTTCGAAAATTGTGAAAAACTTCCTTTACTTATTTTTGTTTATTCAAATTTTCAATTTCCGCATTAAGTTCTTTTATTTGAACTTCCATTTTTGTTCTTTCATCAACAACTGAAGAAAAAGCTTTTTCAAGGGTTTTTATTTTCGCTTCAAGAATGTCGGCCTTTGATGCGTTTGCCTCTCCGCTTATAGAAGTTTTTTCAAGTTCTCTTTTGTAAGCTTTTATTTTATCCTGCTGAACGCCGAGAAATAATGAGATAATTCCTGCTCCGGAAAATAATCCCGCACATAAAATTATAAGCGTATACAAAGGTAGCGCAACATTTTTAGAAAAATCTGTCGTATATGCACTTCCTTTTATTAAATTTATATCAAATGATGCATTTGTATTTATCAAAATTATGTAAGCAACGGCACATAAAACAACTATGCTCAAGAAAAAAAACAATTTTTTCATATTCTAAACTCTCCTGTTTCTATAATATTTTAACACCTTTGACAATTTTTCGTCAGGCGGAATCTCAAGTTCTATTATCTGTGAAGAAAACGGTTTTGTAAACTTCAAATAAAAAGATTGCAAAACCTGCTCTTGCGTTTTAACTTTTCCCTCACCCGCACCGTACAAAGTATCATTATAAACAGGATGATGTCTGTATGAAGTGTGAACTCTTATTTGATGAGTTCTTCCCGTTATAAGTTCTACTTCGACATAAGTTGCTTCCGTTCCGAAATGTTCAAGAACTTTCAATTTTGTAACGGCGGGTTTTCCGTCAGATCGCACCGCCATTTTTTTCGGGTTTAAATTATTTCTGCCGATGGGTTCTGAGATAACATCATTTTCATACGGATAAAAACCTTTCAATACGGCATGGTATTTTTTTGTAATTTTATGGTCTTTAATCAAATTCGCAAGATATTCATGGGTTTTGTTATTTTTAGGTATCATTAAAAGCCCTGATGTGTTTCTGTCAAGGCGATGAACAATCCCTCTGCGGAAAGCGCCGTTTGTATCCGATAAATTGTCGCCATATTTGTATAACAGAGCATTCACAAGCGTGTTTTCCGTTTCAATAAAAGTCGGGTGGGTAAGCATGCCTGACGGCTTGTTTACAACCGCCATGTTTTCATCTTCCCAAACTATTTCAAGCGGAATATTCTGCGGCTTGATTTCAATAACTTTATCTTCCACAAGGTTTTCAAATTCAACCTTATCATCAAGCTTTAAAGTATACGACGGTTTTTTGACTTCGCCGTTTACGGTAACTTTGCCTGATTTTATGGCACTTTGAATTTTTGAACGTGAAATTCCGTCATAAAGCTCAGACAAAAAAACATCCAATCTGGTATCTGCTGAATTTTCATCAATTACAAGTAACATAATTTCTATTTCCTGTATACAAGCAGTATCACAATCAGCGCAATTACTCCGACCATGATGAATACATCCGCTACATTAAATACGGGGAAATTTATAAAATTCAAATGAATATAATCTCTGACATACCCCAGAACTATTCTTTCATGGCAGTTCGCCATAATTCCCGCACTCAAAAGCGCAATAAATGAAACAGAAAACAAATGTATCGACTTATTATTATGGACATATACAAAAAGCAATGTCGTAAATGCAACCGCAACAATTATAAAAAATTCTCTTGCGTTTTCCAACAAACTGAATGCAGCCCCGCTGTTTTTTAAATATGTGAGGCTGAACACCGCATTTGAATAATGATGCCCGGAAGTTACGTTATCCACAATCAACTTTGATGAAAACAACGCCAAAAACAACCAGAATATAAAGCTTCCTATAAGGCAAAAATATTTAGCTACGGAATTTTTCATTTTTTCTCATCCTCATATTTTATAAAATTGTTTTTGGGCACAACGTTTACTCTTTGCATAATGCATGCAAGTCCTGCCATATACACTCTGAAATTATCAAATTTATCCGTTTGAGATTTTGAAATAGCAAGAGATGCAACGGCATATTCATTAATATTGTCATTATTTGCCTTTATAAAACGCTCCAAAACATTTGAGCTCGGCATTGTTCTTAACGGTGCATTCGGAGTAACCGAAGGATAAGTAACAGGGTCATGCTCAATTGAACCGATTATTACGGTATCTTCATCAGCATCGGCGCTAACCGTGATAGTATAAGTTTCACCCGCAGCTACCTGATTCGGAGCACTTAAATCAATATTCATAAATCTTGCATCTCCGTACAAAAGATAAGATTTATCAGATTGCATTGTTTCACCGCTTATGAGCCATTTGCCGTTTTTCCTTACCAAATGATAGATACTTGTCGAAACGGCATGAATTTCACCTGCAACGGCAAGAGAATCAACTTTGTCAAACGTTGTCCCCAGAGCTCTTTCTTCGACGCTTACATCGGCATAATTACCGTTTAAAGTAATTGAAAGAATATGAGTTGCATAAATTAAATCTTTGCATTCTTCCCATGTTTCTTCAACGGTTTTAAAATATGATTTTTTATCAAATCCGTCACTATTTATGTAATTATCGTCATACAAACCTTTTAAGCCTGCAATGTCATGTTTATTTGCAAAAGCCGAATGAAGTTCAAAGAGTTTTTTAATCTGTTTAACTTCCCCTCTTGCGATTTTATTTTGTTCATGCCTGTAACTGCCCGATGTAATAGGCGCAGCATAAGTATCGGAGCTGACAAAGCCCACTCCCAGCATAATTGCTATAACAATCAATAATAACTTTTTCATAGCGAAATTATATCATAAAACGTAAGATTTGGCGATTTGATAAGAACAAAACAAAAAATATTTTGAATTTAATGTTATTTTTGAATAATTTTGGGATTATTAATTGTATAAATATACATTTTATTTTTTTTAAGAGGATATGAAAATATGCAAATGAATTTAAACGGCAGTATGGAATTGACCAACTTTGATAAAATTTACTTTCTGGCATCGAATTTTAAACTGATTAATATGGAAAAATTATTATCGGGCGTGTTTGACGAAATGTCGCAAAGCCCGTCGGTTAAATACGTCGGTGAACTGAATAAAACCGACATAATGCTATAAATTAATAATTATCTTTTAAAAACTGTTTACATTTTTTTTTCATGCTATTATTGTAATGTTATACAGAAAGCAAAATTTGTTTGGTATAACATCAGATGTTATTTTGGTGTCAAAAAGGAAGAAAAAATGAGTTTAAAAGTATACTTAGGGATAGATGTTGGTTCTGTTACCACAAAATTAGCACTTATAGATGAAACAGGGAAATATGTAGACAGCGTAATGTTAAAAACGGCAGGAACACCTGTTGCAGCCGTTCAAAACGGTATGCGCAAACTTTATGAAAAACGTATAACCGATTATGAAGTTATGGGTGTCGGAACAACAGGTTCAGGCAGAGCGCTTGCAGGTTCATTGGTCGGCGCTGATATTGTTAAAAATGAAATCACGGCACATGCCGTTGCAGCAAGCGTAATTGTTCCCGGAGTTCAAACAATTCTTGAAATCGGAGGACAAGACAGTAAAATCATTATCCTGCGAGATGGTATCGTTACCGATTTTGCTATGAACACGGTTTGCGCAGCAGGTACGGGTTCATTCTTAGACCATCAGGCTCAAAGACTCGGTGTTCCCATTGAAGAATTTGGTGCTACCGCATTAAAATCAGAAAACCCCGCAAGAATTGCAGGAAGATGCGGAGTATTTGCAGAAAGCGACTTAATTCACAAACAGCAGTTGGGCTACCCTGTAGAAGATTTGTTATACGGACTTTGTCAGGCATTAGTAAGAAACTATTTAAGCAACCTTGCGTTAGGTAAAGAATTATTACCTGTATTTTCATTCCAGGGCGGTGTTGCAAGCAACACGGGTATGGTAAAAGCTTTTGAAGAAGCTTTAAATGAAAAAGTTGTTGTTCCGGAACATCACCAGACAATGGGTGCAATCGGTGCTGCTATGCTTGCAATGGAAGATCACCAATACACTAACTCCAAGACCAAATTCAAAGGCTGGGATGTTGCCGATATGCATTTTTCATCCATAACATGCGCATGCAACGGATGTTCAAACAATTGCGAAGTTATTACAATTGTTGAGGGAGTTGACGAAGTTCAGCATGTTGATAAAATAAAAGATGTAAAAGGTAATATCATCGCTCGTTGGGGAGGCACCTGCGGACGTTGGGACATAGGATAATTTATTTATGCAAAACTTCGGAGGCTCAAGAACTTCTATATTAAAAGAATTGCCCATGGGTAATTCGGAACTTGGCGAAGCATTTGCATTGACCATAAACGATATGGTTGTTCAATCGGGTATTACCAATCCGAAAGCACAGGATTTTGATGTTGTTTCAAAGTCATGGAGAACTCTTGCTTCAAAACCCGACAAAACTCCCGAAGATTTGGAAAAACTTGATAAAACCTTTAAAGAAAGCATAATGGAACTTGCGCAGTCATATCTGCTTTTTATTGCAAGGCAGGTGGGCAATTTCAGCGGGAAAATATCTTATCCCGAATATGAAAGATACATGTTCAAATACAGATTCGGACATTATGATATAGAAAATAAACCAGAATACATAAACAAAGTCAAAGTTATGCTTGGTAATGCATTTAAAAAACTTTCCCGCCACGGAGAAGAAACAGGCGATGACTTAATTGATAAAGATGATATGGCAGCTTTTGTTTATGCTGTTTCGACAAAATCAAGAAGGGATGAAAACAACAATTTCAAAGGTTTTGAAATAAACGGAATAATAAAACCCGCAGATTATGCGGTTGATGAGAACAATTTATTTCAAGCGGAAGATAATTTATTTTCTCTAAAATTAAGGGTTGCATATAAAGTTTTAAATAACAAGCTATAGGAGTGAAAGAAGTATGAAAAAATTATTTATTACAATGCTTTTAATTTTTGCATGTGCATCATGCGCTTATGCATTTGAAGATATCACGGTTGAAGAAAAACCTCCCGTTCTTACCCAAAAAGAATACGATAACGAAGATGCAATTCATCCCGAAATTGCTTTTGATTGGCTTGAAATACCCGTAAATATCAGAACACAGCAAGCTGATAAATTTAAAAATATAATTTTTGATAATAATTCTAATATTTATTTATCAAAAGAAGAATTTAACCGAGAATTTAATAAATACAAAAAAGATACAGAATACAAACATCATTATATGCTTGCAAATAACGGGGTAACTGAAGATGAAGATGCAAAATATAATCCTTTCTACTACAAAAAAGATACCCTTGTAATTTATGCGATTCAATTCAAAAACAATTTCCACAATTCACTTTATTACACGGCTTACGGTAAATTATATTATGTAGATATAACTTCAGACAATTATCCGAATTTTCCGTACTATTCAATGCAGTATGATAGAAAAGGCAATTTAAGAAGTGCTATCTACTTTGTTTCAAATGACATTCAATATATGTACAACCCCGACAAAGAATTTTTGGGAGTATGGTACAAAGACAAAATGTATGATATTAACGGCAAACAAATTTCAACCCGTGAGGGCTGGTAATATTTAAAAGAGTTTGTTTACCTGATAACTTCTTTTTGATATGCCCACGCAGAATGGTTGTGAATGCTCTCATACGCTTCACAGTTTACTTCAAATTCGTTGATAATCTTGTTTTCACGAAGTTTTACGACAACTTCTCTTAAAACATCTTCAACAAATCTGGGGTTTTCATAAGCGTGCTCTGTTACGTATTTTTCGTCCTGACGTTTCAAAAGAGTATACAAAGGACTGGAGGCGCAGGATTCTATCATTTGGATTAAATCTTCAAGCCAGATATGCTCGGTTTCATCATAAGAAACCTTGACGCTTATTATGGCTCTTTGATTGTGCGCACCGTATTTTGAAATTTCTTTTGAACAAGGGCAAAGCGTTGTTACCGGGACTTTTGCTCCTAGGAAAAATTTATAATTATTGTCTTTATCTATATACCCCTCAAACGAACAATCATAACAAACAGGCGCTTTTAATTTTGTAACGGGAGCGGGCTTATCGATAAAATATTTAAAATTAAATTCAAGTTCTCCGCTTTGAGCATGGAGCTTTTTGATAATTTTTTCAAGACAGCCTTTAATATCAACGCCCAAAAGATTTTTAGTGCGCCATTCGTTCAAAACCTCAACAAATCGGCTCATGTGAGTACCTTTGTAATTTTTAGGCAAAGAAACAGCCGCTCTTGCTTGTCCCGAAACAACAAGGTCATGTTTATCTTTACGCTGAATAATCAAAGGCAGGTCAATATTTTTAATTCCGACCTTTTGAATATCTACGTTTCTGTTATCTTGAGTATTTTGAACATCTTTCATCGTTATCTATTCGTTATTTAATAGTTATGAACTTTTTAACCTTATGTGTGTTATATCAAGCTTATAATGTTTCCGACGATATCACCATGGTTTGTTTTAATTTCGCTGTTTCGTTTGATATTTCCCCAATGGAGGTTATTTATCAAATCTATTGCGACAAATTCTCTTGCTTCCATATTGGCATCACAAATCTTTAGTGCAAATCCTTCTTCGGTTTCAACGTTTACAACTATTATAAGCCCGCCTGCACCGACTTTTGCAACCAAATTTTTGCTGTTTTCTATTATTTTTGTATCAGTTCTGTTTTCCCCGCCGATAATATAAGGATTATTCAAAAATGCATCTTTTATTTTTGAATATTTCGGGTTGCAGAACAAATTCAAATAACCCTTAACCATATTTTCTAAAGGCATAGAGCATATCGGAACTCCGCAGCCATCTTTTGTAATCGGATAAGATTTTTTGAGCTCGCAAAGTTCATAAATTTTATTTTTAATTGCCTGCTGCAAGGGGTGAGTCAATTCATCATAATTTTCAAGATTCCAGCCTTTCAATTTGCAAAGCCCGAGCATCATGGTATGTTTACCCGAACAATTGTTATGAACAGCAGTTGCCTTTTGCCCGTTTAATAAAAGTTCATTTTGAGCGGTTTTAGAAATAGGTTCATGAGCACCGCATTTCAAATCTCTTTCATCAAGATCAAATTTCTTCAAAAGACCTTTTACAATTTCGGTATGAACCTTTTCGCCTGCATGAGATGCGCAGCAAATTGCAATTTCTTCAGATGTTAAGTCAAATTCTTTATCAAGACCATAATCAATAATCAATGCAGCCTGCAAAGGTTTTGCGCAAGATCTCAAGAAAAAAGGCTGATTTTTGTCATCGCCGATTTTTTCTGTTGCATCGGTTTTATTGCATCTTACAACATAGCCGAAATGTTCCTGTTCGGGCAATCCGTCCCTTAAATAAATCAACAATTTTTCGGGTTCAGAGTGAACCGTTTTTTTTAAAGTATTTTTTATATTTTCAATATTTTCCATTTTCCTAATCCTAAGTTTTATCTGTTTGAAAGAAGTTTTTTGATTTTGTTGCGCAATTCGAGATTCTCACGTTTCAAATCTTCTATCTGCTTTTCATAATCTTTTGCTTCAACTATTTTGGGAACTTCATTGTGGTCAAGTATAAATCTTTTTTTAGCTTCATCTTTTATGGCAAGAATTGTATCAAGTTGCTTTTGAGAAATAAACCCCAATTCAACAAGCGATTGCCCGAATTTTTTATTATGTTTTTTAGCTCTGTGTTCATAATTTAAAACGGCATCATCAAGCTGCTGTTCGGAAATAACACCGTCCTGCATAAAAAATTCTCCCGTACGATATTTCCCTGCAAGAAATCCCGCAATGTTTAAAATCTGAGAATTATCAGGAAGCTGAATAAACCCTTCATCTACGCCGAAAAGAAAATAATTTGCGATTTCTTCCATAGACATATAGGTATTTATTGCAATTTCAGATATACTGACCTTCTTGTCGCAATAGTCAAATATGTTGTAAATATTTTCATCAAATCCCGAATATCTGTTTGCCAGTTCGCATTTGCCTTTGTCGGTCAATGCAGGTTTATAAGTTGCAAAAGTGTATGCCAGTTCACTTTCGGGGTGAACCTCTTTTGATAAATTTACATAAATAATTTCCTTTAACCATGTAGGGAAATTCGATATTTTTTCAAGGAATTTACCTAAAAAATTTCTTTGCACGTCCTATTCTCTCCGATTTTACGCATATTTTAACATTAAATAACAAGCAGTTCAACATAATATTTCTAATTATTTAGACAAAAAAAAGACCTTGAGTATTTTACCAAGGCCTATCCGTTTAAATAAGAAGAGAGAGCTTTATATATTTATATAAAGTATTCTCAAAGTGAAAAATTGCTAAATTCGTTCAATTTTGTTTACAAAACTTAATATGTGCTTAAAAGTTTAATTTTGCCAATCGTTGATTTTTTCATCGATTTCTTCGCAAGATATGCCTTTATAGTTTATTCTTGAAGATGTAATCGGCTGTTTGTAATCGTATTTGTTGATTGAACGGGAATCAACTATTACTGACGGAGGCAGAATAGACCATTTGTATAATGCTGCAGCCATTCGTTTGTAGAACTTATCCAGCCATTGAATTTTCTGTTCCTGCGAAACTTTATGTTTTTTCTCATACAAAAATTCCGAATTTAACATATCATAATAATGTTCTTTTTTATTTTCAATACGCCAAATAACTTCATCAAGAAATTCATAAGGCATAAGAGCATCTTCTGCTACCAACGGTTTGCCCGTTTTGGGATCAATTGCAAGTTCTGCTCCGGGTTTTTTGTCGATAATACTTTGCGGCATTGCATTTTTGACTTTTCTGTTTTCATTCATCCAGCGGGCAAGCGCAAACAATTTAGTTTTGGGGATATCCGCAATAGGCGCAAATCCGCCTGACATATCGCCGTTTATCGTTGCATATCCCATATAAAGTTCGGATTTATCAGATGTTGCAATCGGCAAAGTAGAACCAAATTCGTTACTTATGCCCCATAAAAACATTGCACGGGATCTTGCCTGAATGTTATCGGGAGTGAAAGATTTTTTATATCTGCCGTCCCATTTTTTTTCAACCTCTTTAAAAAGTTTTTGCAAACAATTATTGGTCGTTTCAAACATCTGCGATATGGGGGCTGTTGCAAAGTTTATCCCTAAATTTTGCGCCAAAACTTCAGCATCGCTTTTGCTTTCCGTTGAAGTTATTTTAGACGGCATGCTGATTCCGAAAACATTTTCAGCTCCGAGTGCATCGGCAAGAAGAACTGCACAAACAGAAGAATCCAATCCGCCTGACAGCCCGATAACCGCTCTTTTAAAGCCCGTCTTCTTAAAATAATCTTTTATCCCCTGAATGACCGTTTTATAAGTTCTTTCCAAATCAGGCTCATACTCAAGAGTATAAACTTTGTTTTCAGTTAAAGTCTTTTCCAAACCGTTTGTAAGCGGATAAATTTTGCCTAAACCCATTAGAGGGTTTACTATCAAAAATTGTTCTCTGAAAGATTTTGCTCTTGCCAAAAGTTTTCCGTCTTTATCAAAAACCCTGCTTGAACCATCAAATGAGCTGTTATCAATTGCACCGACCTGATTTACATAAACAATCGGGGTAGAATATTTTTTTGCTATAAAAGAAAACATATTATGTTTCAATTGTTCTTTTTTTGCCCTCGTAGGAGATGCAGAACAATTGATAAATACATCAGGATGCTCTTTTGAGAGTTCTTCTATCGGATCAACCGAATACAATGTTTTATCATTGAAAAAGTCGCTGTCATTCCAACAATCCTCGCAAATCGTAATTCCGTATTTAACTCCGTTTACGACATTTAATTTTGAGCAATCTTCAATTTTATCTTCATCAAACTGTCCGAGCGTTTCACCGCTTTGAGCTCCTACAACGGGCGACGGTTCAATATATCTGTAATCGTTAAATTCAGAATACGTCGGAAGCAAAGATTTTCTGACTATCGATTGAATTTTGCCATTATTTAACACCGCAACCGAATTATAATACTTTTTACCCGTTAAACGGTCATATCTTCTGGGCTCTACAAAACCGACAAGCGCCGTAATATCCGTACATATTTTTGCGACTTCTTTTAGCCACTTAACGTTATCTTCAACAATAATAGGGTGCCTGTCAATTGTATCTTCTATAGGATAACCCATCAAAATCAATTCGGGGAAAACAACCATATCAAGCCCGACATTTTGAGAATGTTTAATATATTTTATAACCTTTTTTGCGTTATATTCAATATCGCCTGCTATAGGATCAATCTGAGCAAGCCCGACAGAGCCCTTTTTATAAGGCTTCAAAAGTTCTTTTAACTCTTTTTCAATACTTTCTGCTCTCGAACGGTCATCAATGCCGTCAAATTCTTCGGATAGTTTATATATCTTTTCAATGTTATTTTCCATATATTTCGGTAAACCTTATAAAAATAATTCCTAAAAAAATCGGGATGACAAGATTTGAACTTGCGACCCCTTCGTCCCGAACGAAGTGCGCTACCAAGCTGCGCTACATCCCGATATGTTTATTTTATTATAGCACCAACAAAACTTTCGTTTTGTCGTGTGCGCTACCCCTCTCCGAAAAATGATTAAGTATCATTTTTCGTCGGCAGAGTGCTACATCCCGATATTTAAGTTATACAACTTTTGAACCTATATTCAGTAAAATGTGCAACATCGCAATATTTGTTTTTTAGTATCGCTTTGCTGTTTCTATTATACAATAAAAATTTATAAATCAATCCTATTAAAATATTTAATATGCAAAATTTAATATTTCTCTTTTATTTAAAAGGCTTTTAACCTGTTATATTACAAATTGTTAAAATTTCTGAGATTTTTAAAATTTAACCCCACAAAAAAACTTTATATAAATGAAGTTGACAAGATGAAGTTTTATAAGGAGAGTATATTATGCCTGAAATTTATGTTTGTTTTCAAAATTTAAGATACAAATTCGGAATGGCACCCAAAACCGATAGAAATTTTATCCGAAATTTCAAAAATTTCGAGTTTGGAATTGCCATTAATATGGAACAAAACAGAAAAAAATTATTCGGTTGTTAAAAACTTGAAAAATAACCTTTTAATTTATAAAATATTTGTATGAAAAAGGTTTATGTAATTACAGGTTCAACATCGGGTATAGGCAAGGCTCTTGTTGAATATTTCTCGCAGGATGAAACAAATACCGTTTTTGCGGGATATAGAAGCAGGCGCAAATTACCGCAAGATGTAAAAAACAATATTAAATATTTTTATATCGATATGCGCAACGACAATTCCGTAAAAGAAGCCGCAGATTTTATAAAGGCGCAAACTGATCATGTTGATACCCTGATTAATGCTGCGGGAGGCGTTGCGGCAGGTCCTATTGAAAAAATAGGCGTCGACAGACTTAAAGAACAATTTGAAATAAATACTTTTTCACATATTGAATTTTGCCAAAATCTTATTGATGTTTTGGAAAATTCCAAAATTATTAATATAAGTTCTATGGCAAGTTTCGGGCTGTTTCCGTTTATCAGCCCTTACTGTGCCTCTAAACGTGCACTTGACATATTTTTCAACGCTTTTGCCATAGAAAATCATAAAAAGATAAAAGTTATTTCGGTAAAACCCGGGGTAATATCAACACCCATCTGGGGAAAATCTGTCGAGGCAAATTTCAAGTACCTCGAAGATTGCACCGATTACGAAAAAGAACTTAATTATATAAAAGATAATGCGTTAAAAAATACGAAAAAGGGACTTCCCGTTCAAAAAGTCGTTAACGCAATTAAAAAAATCGACCGTTCAAATCACCCCAAACCCTCCTATACCGTAGGAACCGATGCAAAATTTGCGCAAATTTTGTCGCTTTTGCCGCAAAAACTTATTAATAAATTGGTTTCTTTCGGAATGAAAATGAGGATGAAATAATATTTTTTAAGTGATTTTATACAACGTTACCGTACAATAAGAATTACCGCCATAGCAAAATTTGACTTATTGGATTTGCTTTCTCTCGGGCAAGTTGTTCGCTGCGGGCTTTTGCGTGCTCGCAAAGGCATAACTTGCAAAAATTTACTGTAATTTTGTATATAGTTACTAATATATTTTTGTATAATAAAAAATTCTGGTATAATATT
Organism: uncultured bacterium; assembly: GCA_900319365.1. Taxonomy (GTDB): domain Bacteria; phylum Cyanobacteriota; class Vampirovibrionia; order Gastranaerophilales; family Gastranaerophilaceae; genus Zag111. Next base: position 85,037 of record ONOE01000004.1, read on the forward strand.
TTTATCAAGATATTTATTAAAAAGGATTTAAGAATATGAAAAAGATATTAACGGTTTTATTATTGATGTGCTGTGCATTACCGACATTTGCCGCAAAAAGACAGAGTGAGGAACTCATAACCCCGATGTCGCAGCTTGAAAAAAGACAAATTCAAACAAGAACATACAATGCCCAAGACAGACTTGTTGTTATGAAATCTATACTTAATGTTTTGCAAGATGACGGATACATTGTTTATAACGTAAATTCTCTGTTGGGATTTATCTACGGAGTTAAAGATTTTGAACTGAGCGACAACAATGTGGATATTTCAGAAGAATTCGGGCTTTCAAAATCAAGACTTAATTATAACGGCGTAAAAGTTGCCACATTAGAAGCAACAGCCAACGTAACGGATTACGGAAAAGACATTCGTGTAAGAATCAATTTTAAGCGAAAACTTTTAAACGAATACGGAAATGCACAATTTATTGATGATGTTTCCGAAGCTGAATTTTATGCGGATTTCTATGAAAAACTCAATAAAGCAATCGAACTGCAAAAAGGCATTGCGCAAAAAGTAAACAAAAAACCGCCCATTGTTATTACAGAACCCGCCGAACCCGAAACAAAAACAGCAGAACCTCAAGAAACAAAAGATTCTCAAAGCGAAGTTCAAATTAACAACACCCCTGCACTCAGAAATCCACAGATTGACGAAAAAAACGCAATTCCTGAAACGGCACAAGAAGAAACCGTTCAACAAACAAATACAAAAACCGAAGATAAACAGGAAGTTAAAAATACACCAAAAGAAAAAGAAAATATTAAACCGGTTCCCGAACAAACACAAAACATTGAACCGCCCAAGGCTAAAGCCAATGTTAAAGCAGAAAAAGAAGTAACGCAGCCCTCAAAAGAGCAACCGCAAATGACACCTGCACAAATTCAACAAAACTTTGAAAATAAAAAAGGCAAAAAAACTTCCGTTCAATCGGAAGAAGAAAGCAATTCAGATATCGACAGCCTTTTAAAACAAATAAAAGAACAGGAAAAGCAGGCGAAACTTGAAGTTGAACAGGCTAAAAAAGAACAGATGATAAAGCAGAAAGAAGATGCCAAAGCTGCAAAACAGGCACAAAAAGAACAAAAAATAAACCAAAAAGAACAGACTAAACAGGACAAAGCAGTAGCTAAAGAGGCTGCAAAGGCTCAAAAAGCCGAAGAAATCAAAGCTCAAAAAGAAGCCAAAAAGCAAGCCAAACATTCAAAAGAAGCAGACGAATAATGAAAAAATTTATTATAACATTTTTAATTTTAATATTCGCAGCCATAAATTGTAATATTGCGCAGGCATCTAAAATCTCACCCGAGATATTACACAATATGCAAACCGCTTATTACGATACGGGCGACACCCAAAAGGTTTTGAATGCCGTTTTGACGACATTGTATGACAGCGATTATACAATCGAAGATTATGACCAAGATTTAGGTTTAATCAGAGCAAAAAAGACTTTCAAAGCTAAATACACAAGCAAAAAGCGTATTGCGGGGTGGTCAGCGGTTTTACTTGCGGCAAGTGCATATACGGCTTTTTCTTACGGAGCAACGGCTGCATCAATGTACAGTCCGACAAAAAGAATTGCAACCGAGATGAAAGAAAAAACCGTTATCGCAGATGTTAATGTATTAATTGAACAGGTTGATACAAACAAAACCATGGTAAGATTTGTTCCTATTGAACGGGTTTTACAAAATGCGGACGGATATTCTTTTGTTAAAGCTGCTCCCGTTAAGATTTTCAGAATGTATAAACCTGATGTTTACAAAGAATTTTTCTCTCAAACAGAAAAGAATTTATGCCTGTAGAGTTTTTGAACTTCCGTTGCGCATCAATTCGGATAATCTGAGTTCTTGAGGTTTGCGCTTTACAAAAATGGATTTTCTTTTTGCCGCATTGATTACGGAAGTTTGTTTTTTCTTAAATTCCGACAAGCCGATTTTTGTAGTATCGGTTTCTTTACCTAAAAATAATTCCTCTAGCCACAATACGAAATTTCCCATAGTGCAATCTCCTAATTATATTATAATAACTTTTAATGTCTTATCTATCATATATTTATATGATTTCAGGCTGAAAAAACATCATACTTTATGTTATATTTATATAGGAAGTTTTAAAGGTTTTAGATTTGAATAACACTTATTATCAAAATACGGAAGAAAATTTTAAAAACGCACTATTGCTTTGCGAAAAAGACTTTTCTCATGGAGAATTAATTGAAATGCTAAAAGACGGCAATATTCCGCAAAAACAAATCGCCGCATTAAAACTTGATACAATAAAATCCGAACAAGATGCGCAAACCCTTTTAAACAATTTGACGGGACAAGACGGCAAAATAAGGGAAGTCGTATCTATGCGCCTCAAAGAATTTATGAAAGATGAAAATTTGCGCCACCTTTTTAACGCATCAAAAAATTATCAGGTATTTCTTGATGCAATTACGGATATTAACGGAAACATTTGCAGAAATATTATAAGCGCCGTTTCAAATCTCAGAGAGGACAAAGATTTCTGCGAAGTATTTTGCAAAAATCTTGCTCAAATGACACTTGATCTTTTAGATATCGTTGAAAAATTTGATTTCAAAGACGGCAAATACAAAGTAAATAAAGAAGCGTTTAAATTATACTGGTGCCTTGAAACAATTTACGTATTTTGGGACAAAATAAATATAAGCGAATTGAAAACAATTCTTTCAAAATCTGCAAAAATAAACGAATACACAATAAGAGAAAAAACCGCAAAAATTTTAACTCACGATTTTGACGATTCCGATTTATCCAAAATCAGACTTTCGCTAAAGAACGACTCTAATTATTATGTTCGCAGATTTTAAGAAATTATTCCGTACTTTTTCTTTAAATTAATGATTTTGTCAAAAGATTTATTTATTTTATCTTCTAAATCTTTATCACTTTGCGCAAGTTCATAAATTTGTTCAATTGAATCAATAATTTCGTCATCGCTGTTGCGGAAGATAAACATATTCAGCCCTGCTTTTATTCCTTTTATGCAGGCATTTGTTTTGCCAAACTCTGCAACCCCTTTCATAATCATATCATCAGAAATTATAACGCCGTTATACCCGAGGTTATTCCTTAAATATGATAAAGCATTTTCACTTAATGATGCGGGCAGTCTGTCTTTATCAAAACATTTGCACCACAAGTGCGCCACCATAACCATATCTGCTCCGTTTTGAACGGCAGCTTTAAACGGCTTTATGTGGTATTTTTCCATCTCTGACATTGACAAATTTATCTCGGGCAAAGTCTTATGACTGTCAGAATCCGCATCTCCATGCCCGGGGTAATGTTTTACGCAAGGGATAATACCATTGCTTTTATATACCTCAGATACAATTTTTTCGCCTTTTATCACATCTTCAGGATTTGAAGAAAAAGCTCTTTCGGCTATTATCGGATTTGCGGGATTCGTATTTGTATCAATACATGGAGCAAAATTCAGATTTATTCCGTAACTTTTTAATTCATTCGCAATTTCTTGTGTTTGCTTTTGCAAAAAATCCGTTCCTTTTTCATAAGCGAATTTTGCCGATAAATATTTTTTGCCGTTGTGTATATGTTCTGTGCGCTCTACCCTGCCGCCTTCTTGGTCAATTGATAAAAAAGGCGAAATAAGACTCTCTGATTTAATTTCTTTTACAAGTTTTTTAAATTGATTTTCGCTTTGTATATCCTGCGTAAAAAATATTATCCCGCCAAGACCGCATTGGAGGGCTTTTTTATAATTCCCGCCCACGGTTCCGAGAATAAACATTTGATATATTTTTGTTTTTAAATCAGTCATTATTTTTCTTCATAAACCAAATTCAAAACTTCTGTCAAATCAATAAGATTGCCTGATTTTATCACTTCTTCAATTTTTTCATGAATGGTTTTTAAATCACTTGCAGACGGTGTTTTTAATTCAGGCGGAAGTTTGACATCGTTTGTTGTCTTAGTGTTTACAAAATTTTCATTCAAAAGTAAAAATTCTTTGTATAATTCCAAAATTTTTATATAAAGCGGATTGATATCATAATTTTGGGTCATATAATATTTGGCATCTTTTTTCAATTGAGTAAAATAATTGATTGAATAATCAATTTCGCCTACCGTATCTTCTTTTGTGAAAGTATCACCTAAACACGGATTGCCCTCGATTTTTAAATCGCCTAAAGATTTTATATAAACAGCCCACAAAATACTTCCCAAACAAAATCCGACATTATTTTCGGTCATTTTTACAATTTTAGGATAATTTATTCTAAACTGTGCTTTTTTCTGACCGAAATTTTTATATGAATTAATTCTTTGATAAATAAAATCTAAGCTTATGGATAAAATCGTTGTATGCTGTGCATACCCCGGATCAAATTTTACACTTTGTGCTGTTGCTTCCGTCATTTTGTAATCTCCCTTGAATATATTTTTTATTACATTTGATTTTAACATAATTATTATTATTTATACAATTGTTCAATGTAAATAATTAATAAAGTTTTAAGATATTCATACATAGGTAATATTTGTGATTATAATATGAGTTGAAAGAAAGGAGCTTGTTATGGAACAACAGGAAATGGAAACAAATGAAACTAAAAAAGAATGTAAATGTGCACTTCATCCGTTTTGGAAATATTTATTTTTAGGCTTGGCGGTATTTTTGGGTTCATTTTGTGCTGCGTATGCGGTAATTGATTGGCACATGAAATCCTTTTATGATCCGTTTCAACCCTCAGATTTTATATTCAGAAATGAGCAATATATGCAGGAAGAATTTCGTGATATCGACAGATTGCTAAAAGCCGACGAAAAATTTATTCAAAACGGAACGGGAATTATTCACGCTATTCAAAAAGATAACATGTATGACATAATTATTAATCTTAAACCGTTTGATAATAACCCCGATAACGTAGTTATAAATACGGATAAAAATACTCTTGACATTTCGGCAAAATCTGTTAATAAATCAGAGCATGAAGAACATATTTCAAATTTTCAGCAAAGCTATGCTTTTGGGGATAACGTAAATTTATCAAAAATGAAAAAAACGGTTAAAGATAACAATTTGATTATAACTGTTCCGATAGAAACGAAATCAAATGAAGATTAAATCGTTTAATAAAAAAATTACAGCGTACGTATTCGGTTTCTGCCATATTCTGACAGAAGCCGTTTTTATTTTTAATGTAAAAAGATTTTATTTATCATAGTTTTTTTATATAATAAAGCTATGAAAATATTAGGAATAGATCCCGGAATGGCAATAGTCGGATATTGCATTTTGGATTATGACGGCAAAAATATAAGTTTGGAACATTCAGGCTCAATCCAAACAACAAAAAATGAAAAAGAGGGCGCAAGATTAAAAGAAATTCATGAAGATATGCGCACAATAATTCAGCAATATCAACCTGACATTTGTGCAATCGAAAAGCTGTTTTTCTTCAGGAATTATACAACAGTAATGCCTGTTGCACATGCAAGAGGAGTAATTCTGCTTGCTCTTGAAGAATTTAATATTCCCGTATATGAATACACCCCGATTGAAGTCAAGCAAATTCTTACGGGATATGGCAGGGCAACAAAAAAAGAAGTCGAGCAGATGGTTAAAATTGCTCTTGATACGGATACATTGCCTAAACTTGACGATACCGTAGACTCTATAGCCATTGCAATTTCTTACACAAGAAATCCGAATAAATAAAGCTAATATAACAAAATTGAGTTTTTTTATCTTAAATGTTAATATAAAACTATGAATAAAGTTATTTTAAAAAATCTTGCCGTATTGAGTTTAATACTCGGATTAATTCTCGGCTCTGTTGCACCGATTCCTTATGTTGGAGGAATTGCGCTGACGGCAATGCTCATACTTGCCGCACCGATTGTTATATTATTGCTTATAATGGCCGGGAAAGCCGATTTAACCTCCATAAAAGACAGCATAATTATGGGTTCAAGCATAGGATTTTTTACGAATGTAACTTTTTCTTTAGGATATTGCATAGTTACGGCATTGTTGTTTGTAATTTTTAAATTTACGACGAATTACGTTTTATCATCAATGATTGTAAATTCCCCCGTGTGGTTATTGATTATAGTAATTTTATTCGTAAGCGTTTTAGGTGCCGTTACAAATGCATTTTCGGGATTACTTACATACTACGGATTGAATTTTGTACGTGATATGTATGAAAGAAAACACGCAAAGGATATAAATGGTGAAGAAAAATGGCAGAATTTAAATCAAAAATAAAAACAATCGAATGGGAAAACACTTATACCAAAATGGTTGATCAAACAAAATTCCCCGACAAATTCGAATACGTAAATATTACAACGGGTCAGCAAATGTATGATGCAATTAAAACAATGATAGTAAGGGGCGCACCCGCTATCGGTATTGCAGGCGCAGACGGGGTTGTTTTATATGCGCAGGAGCTTGCAAAACAGGACCTGACTTTTGAAAAATTTAAAGAAGAACTTATTAAAAAGTCCGATTATCTTGTAACTTCCCGTCCAACAGCCGTAAATTTATACTGGGCTGTTGAAAAGCAAAAAGAAATCATCAAAGATTGCAAAAGCAACAAAGAAGATTTAATCAAAAAGCTCTGTGAAAACGCTAAAAAACTTGAGCTTGAAGATATTGAAATCAATAAAAAAATCGGCGATAACGGAGCAACCGTAGTTCCTAAAGGCGCAGCCATTTTAACTCATTGCAATGCGGGAGCTCTTGCAACGGTAGGCTATGGCACGGCATTGGGGGTTGTAAGAAGCGCTTATGCAAACGATCCGACCATACATGTTTTTGCCGATGAAACAAGACCCAGACAGCAGGGTGCAAGAATTACCACCCTTGAACTTGTAATGGACGGAATCCCCGTAACCCTGATTACTGACGGAATGTGCTCTTACTTTATGAAAAAAGGAATGATTGATATGGTTGTTGTCGGTGCGGACAGAATAGCCGCAAACGGCGATGCAGCAAATAAAATCGGAACTTACACGGTAGCGATTGCGGCTAAATACCACAACATACCGTTCTATGTAGCTGCACCGTTGTCAACAATAGATACCTCAATCAAATCGGGCGATGAAATTGTTATTGAAGAAAGAAATCACGAAGAAGTAACCGTCATCAACGGCAAAAGAATCTGCCCCGAGGGTGTAAATATTATCAACCCGGGATTTGACGTTACACCGCACGAACTTATTACAGGTATCATTACGGAAAAAGGTATTGCAAGACCCGACTATAAAAAATCTATAGCGGAACTATTTGAATAAAAGGAGAATTGATTATGGAAAATAAACCTAAAAAAGGTATGAACAAAGTTACAAAAACTTTTTTAATTTTCATCGCCGCACTTTTTGTGATAACAACACTTTTCATAGTTTTTGGCGGACATGCTTATGAATTAAAAGGTGCAGCTAAAGCTCCGACATCTCAAGAACGGGGTCAGGGCATAAATTCTTCAGGCAGCGCAAATGAAGCATTTCAGCCGTATATGGACGAAATGCATAAACAAATCAGCGGCAAATGGCAGCCGCCTTCCGTAAATAAAGATTCCGAAACAATTCTTGAATTTACAATATTAAAAAACGGCTACGTAAAAGATGAAAAAGTTTTTAAATCTTCAGGCAACAAAGAAGTTGATGATTCTGCTTTGACTGCATTAAGAAAAGCATCTCCACTTCCTCCACTGCCCCTGTCATTTCCAAAAGACAGCATAACCATAAAATTTAACTTTACGGTAAGAGCAAATCAATATTAATTAAAAAATTATTATATTTATTAAAACCGTTCGTGTAACAATTTTTGAATAACACGGACGGTTTTATATTGGCAAAAAAAATTTCGCAAAACTTATTGAGTGAATGTTAACAAATGTAACGAAATCTGAAACATGTGAAATCAGGGGTTTTTAAAATACTTTATAAGTGTAAGAGAGATTAAAAACAAAACGAGGTGAGAGCCATGTCAGTAGCAAATTTACAAGAAAAATTGTTATTCTTTACATCACAAAAAAGCCGCATAAGTGCTCAATTATCAAATATTCAAATGCAGCAATTGTCGGCGACAAGAAAATCTTCAACTTCTCAAATGGCATATAACGAAAAATTGCAGCAATTATATTATGACCCCGAAATCGGATACGGAACAGATGAGTATACTGAAGTTCTTGTTCAACTGCAAAATGATCACGAGTTTGAGATGGCAAGCTTAACTGCTTGGGAGTCAGAGTTGGAAGCTCAAAAAGAGGGTCTTGAAACACAGTTAAATGAAGTTACAAACTATGAAAGCTCATGGCAAAAATTATTGCAAAATAATATTAAAAGTGAATTTACATACGGAGGTTCAAGCAGCGGAGGCAAATAACAAATAGTATTCAAAACTAAATACGATGCTTTGAAAAAAAGAGTTCTTTTAAAAGAACTCTTTTTTAGTGGAAAATTTTTAATTATTATTTTAACTTTGCAGTTCGTTTAAATAATACATTACGCCTTTAACCCATTCGGAAGCTTCATCTTTGCTGCAATATTTGCCTGCATAAGCAAGTTCTTTTATGGTATTTATTTTGCTTTCTCTGTGGTGAATTGCAAGGGTTTCTGCCATCTGGTCAATACACAAATTTACATTTGAAAAGATTTTCAATTTGTGTTTTGCATTCATTATTCCGCCAATGTTATGTTTAGATTTTGCCGCATCGGAAGTTCCTCTTGCTGACTCGTGCATTGCAATAGCCATAAGCACTTCAGGGTTTACGCCATGTTTTTTTGCCGATCTTATAAATACGGGAGCTTTATTATTTAACGGATTTTTATTTTTCTCGTTATCAAGCAGCAAATCATTAAATTTCATATTTAATTCGGGAACATTTGCGGGTTGTCCTTTTGCCATAATTTTTACTTTATCGGGAGTTTTGGGCAAATAGGGAGTCGGCAAAACTTTTGTTTTGGAATGTTTAAGTTTTGTACTCTTTTTGCGAACCGCCGTTCGTACAACGGGTGCAATGTTTTTCTGTAATGCGAGGTATTCATCTACTCTTGCATTGAATTTAGGCGCAAATGAACTTGCAAACATTACTACAGACATAAGTTTATCTGCTGCCGAATTGTGTTCGATTTGTACTCTTTCGGCTTCTCTTATTATTCGTCTGCCTGTGCGTCTTGTTATTACGGCTGCTCTTGCAACCGTGTATTTATTTACGTGGGGTAAAATTTTCATAATTGATTAGTCCTTATAATCAAATTATATTATACCACAACGAAAACATGTAAATAATATTTTTTGCGATTAATCCTGTCGGGATAATTTACAATATTAACAAAATATGTTAGTATAATTTTGCGTTATTAAGGTTTTTTATAGGAGTAAAATATTATGAGTAAAATTTTAGTTGCATATTTTTCGGCTACTGGAACGACAAAAGAAGTTGCGCAAAACTTGGCAAAAGCAGCTGATGCTGATATTTATGAAATTAAATCTGTTGTTCCTTATACGGATGCGGATTTAAACTGGATGGATAAAAACGCAAGAAGTACGGTTGAAATGAAAGATAAAAGCTCTCGTCCCGAAATCGTCGAAGATGATTTTTCGGTTGATAAATATGACGTAATCTTTTTGGGATTTCCTATCTGGTGGTATGTTGCACCGACAATTATTAATACTTTTCTTGAACAGCATGATTTCTCAAATAAAAAGATTATTCTTTTTGCAACTTCGGGCGGCAGCAGATTCGGCAAGACCGTTGAAGATTTAAAAGCAAGTGTTGATGCATCTGTCCAAATCGTAGAGGGCGGCATTTTAAACGGTGCTCCGGATGTTGAATATTTAAAAGAATGGGTTAAAAAAGTATTATAAATTTTATGGATAGTACATTTAACCGACTTTTAGATGAATTTAAAAATTTTACAGAAGTCAAAGCTATAGCGCTTGGCGGATCTTTTAGTGCAAAAACATTTGATAAAATTTCCGATATTGATATTTATGTTTTTGTAGAGTCTGATATTACCGAGTCTGAAAGGGAACGGCTTGTTAAGAAATATTCTTCAAAATATGAAACGGGCGGAGAGTATTTCGGCTCGGGAGATGAATTTTATGTCGATAAATCGGGCGTTGTGGCTGATGTTATGTACTGGGATATAAATTGGTTTGAGGATTGTATTAATAACGTGTGGTTTAAATTTTACCCCTCAAACGGTTATACGACGGCTTTTTTATATACTTTAAATAATTTTAAAATAATTTTTGATACGGATAATTGGCTTTTTAATTTGCAAAGAAGTATTCAAACACCATATCCGCAAAAGTTAAAACAAAATATAATCAAAAGAAATATGATGCTTATGAAAGATAAGCCGTTTGCCTCGTATTACGAACAAATTGAAAAAGCGATTAAAAGAAATGATTCGGTAAGTGTTAATCATAGAATTGCCGCATTTCTGGCAAGTTATTTTGATGTGATTTTTGCTCTTAATGAAATGCTGCACTCCGGTGAAAAGAGATTGTTAAAATATTGCTGCACTAATTGCAAAATTTTGCCTGCAGATTTTGAAAAGAATATCAACGAATTACTAATACAGCCAAATTCTCGCACTCTTGAAATTTTAGATAAAATGACAGAAAATTTAAGGCGAATTTTGTAAAGAAATTCAGGCAAGTTCATCTATTAAATGAAGTGTTTTATCAAAATCTTCATCCGGTTGGTTTGATAATACTTTTGAAGTTAAAAATTCTTTTTGTTTTGCAAGAGCTGCTGCTGCGCCGTCTTTGCCGATACTCATTTCTTCTGATATAGAATCTCCGCCGTGCATTTTAAAACCGAGCCGCAAATATTTTGTAACGGGGCTGAACGGAGCCTCCCGCATTGCTTGTAATTCTATAAAGTTTGCGCTGTCAGGAATAAAGCGTTTGAACAATTCATTAAACAATATTTGCCCTGCGCATGGAACTTTTTCTTTCGGCTTTGTCGGAAATGTTACTATGTAGCTTAAATTATATCTTTTAGAACCTGCTATGTAATTTAATATTCCGCATGGTACATTATCGTAGGTTTCAAGCAAAACTTTTTTATCCGAGTTTGCTGCATTTTCAACCCCTGTTTTTAAAAGTCCCTGCCAAAGGAAATATTCTTTTTCACTCAACCCGGGGTAATTTTTTTTAAGATTAATAGAATCATACATTCTGTTTAAAAACGGGCTGTCTTTTGGGGAAATGTCATAAAGTTTGTAGATAGAATTTTTGCCTTTAACTTTGATTTCCGATATCGGAATACCTGTAAATGATGTATTGTTTATAGAATTGACTTGCATATATTTTGTAAAATACATAAAAAATAATTTTGCTATTGTCAAATAAAATTGCAAAATGTACTTAAAAAGAGTATTATAAAAATGTAGTTATATTATTTATATGGAGTGTAATTATGGATATAAACGAATTAAGAAAAGAAAATGATTTAGTCGATTTGTTTTGTAATCTGGCTCAGGTAACATCTCCTTCTCATCATGAAGAAAAAGTCCTTGATTGGATTTGTGATTATTGCAAAAAAAACGGTTTGCATTGTGAACAGGATGATTTTAAAAATATTTATATAACCGTTCCCGCTACGGATAAAACAAAGCAGCCCATATTACTGTCATCTCATGTTGATGTAATCGGAGATGATTCTCCGGTTGTTCCTTATTTAGACGGAGATTTAATCAGGGCAAAAGGCAGAACATTAGGGGCTGATGATAAAGCAGGCGTTGCAAATGCTCTGTATTTTGCGAATTATTTAAATAAAAGAAAAGACCTTTCTCATGGCGGATTGGAAATTCATTTTACAAGAGATGAAGAAGATTCAATGAGCGGAATTAAAAATACCGATTTCAACAGGCTTCAATCAAAATATGTTCTTGTATTGGATAGTGATGCATTGGGTCAATGTCTTGTTGCAGGAGCAAGCTATGTAATGGTTGATTTAAAATTAAAAGCTCCCAAAGGCGGGCATTCGGGCAACGATATAGGTGATCCTACAAGAGCCAATGCTGCAAAACTTATTGCGGATTTAGTTTCAAGACTTCCGCAGGGCGTTTATTATGAAGAAAACGGGCAGGTTATCACTTCAAATAATATCGGCGGAATTGAATCAGGCGACCTTAAAGTAACAAATGTTATAAATACGGATGCCCATGCGACTTATTCAATAAGAAGTTCAAATAAACAAAAAGAAGATGAACTTATTGCTAAAATGCAAGGTATTGTTGATGAATTTAATAAAGAGCATGATGGCGTTGCGCATGCAGATATTACGTTCACCGTAAAAATGCCTATGTTTGAAAAAAATGATGACGATTATATTCCTGATTTATTTGCAGATGTTGCTAAAAAATTAGGAATTACTCCTGAAATTTCATCATTCCATGCGGGTGCCGAAACTCACATCTATGCAAATAAAACAAATGCAAAAGGCGAAAAATTCTCTCCTTACCTTTTAGGTCTTGCAACGGTTTGCAATATGCATTCGGCAAGAGAATACGTTGATTACAAGACTATGATTAAAGGTCAAGAACTTTTAAGAGCATTTTTTGAAGCGTATAACAAGTAATGCTGAAACTTAATTTAGGCAGAAGTTGCCTTGAAATCATTATGCGAACATACGGAATAAAAGAAATTTTTATTCCGTATTATTCGTGCAATGTTTTGTATAAAGCCGCAAGAAAAGAAAATTGCAGGGTTAAATTTTATCATATTGATGAAAACTTTTTGCCCGTACAAAATTTCAATAAAAATGATTTTATACTTTATATAAATTATTTCGGATTATTTGATGATAATTGTCAAAAACTTGCCGAAATTTATCCGAATTTGATTGTTGATAATACCCAGAGTTTTTATTCAAAACCTTATGGCATAGCCTCTTTTAACTCTTTGCGCAAATTTTTTAATGTTCAAAACGGTGCGTATTTATATATGAATAAAAATGTTGATATATCAAATTTGAAGTCTGATGATTTAGTTTTGCAGCCTGCCTGCATAAATAGCGATTATGAAAAATTTAAAAGTAATGAATTGCGTTTAAACAGCGAAAGTATAAAACTTATATCTCCTGTTGTTGAAAAACAGATGGCAAATGTTGATTTTGAAGAAGATAAAAATTTGCGGCGAAATTTGTATAAAAAATATTCTCAGATTTTTGATAAATACAATTTAATCAAACTGCCCGAATTGAAAAACTCCGTTCCTTATTGTTATCCGTTTTGCCCTGAAATCGGCAGCTTTGCGCAAAATTTAAACGAGCATAAAATAAATATTTTGAGATTGTGGGAAGATATGCCAAAAGAATTTAGCGAGTACAAATTTTTAAATAATGTCGGCGCATTTCCTTTAAATAACGAAAAACTTTATCAGAAAATAAGAAATGCTGTTATTCTGAACGAAGCGAAGAATCACCCTGCCAAGTAGATGTAGATCGGCATTGCTATGCCGACAATGTAAATACTTGAGCGTAAAACATATTTATAGTATTATTTTCCTGTTATGCAATTTATGGACAAAGTAAAAATCAGAATAGTTTCGGGCAAAGGCGGCAATGGAATTGTTGCATGGCGCCGTGAAAAATTTGTCGACAAAGGCGGTCCGGCAGGCGGCGACGGCGGAAATGGCGGAAGCGTTTATCTGGTTGCCGATGCAGGCAAATCGACCTTGATGGATTTTACTTATAAAACCGTATTCAAAGCAGAAAACGGCGAGAGCGGAATGAAAAAAAGTATGCATGGGAAAAGTGCAAAAGATTTATTTATAAAAGTTCCGTCGGGAACTGTTGTAAGAGATTTGAAAACGGGCAATATTATTGCTGATTTAACCGATGACGGGCAAAAAATTCTTGTAGCAAAAGGCGGCAGAGGCGGCAGAGGAAATATTCATTTTTGCACCCCTCAAAATCGTGCGCCTCAATACTGCGAACCCGGAGAACCGGGAATCGAGCGAAATTTGGAACTTGAATTGAAATTAATTGCCGACGTCGGACTTTTAGGAATGCCCAATGCAGGCAAATCAACTTTTATAAGCAGGGTATCATCTGCCAAACCTAAAATTGCGGATTATCCTTTCACTACGATTATTCCGAATTTGGGTGTTGTAAAAAAACATAACGGCGACGGTTACGTCATCGCCGATATCCCCGGATTGATTGAGGGTGCGGGAGATGGAGTAGGTTTAGGGCATGACTTTTTAAGGCATGTGGAAAGATGCAGATTTTTGGTGCACATAGTTGATTCTACCGCCGAAAATCCTTTAAATAATTATAAAATTATAAATAATGAACTCTCAAAATATTCGCAAAAAATTTCAAAGCTTTATCAAATTACCGCATTGAATAAAATTGATGCGATTACCCCCGAAAGACTTGAAGAATTAAAAAATGAATTTAAAAATGCGGGAGTTGAAAAGATTTATCCGATTTCTGCCGTAACTGGTGCAGGGGTTGAGGATTTGAAAAACGAGATTGAAGATAAAGTAAATACAATTCCCAAACCCGAAACGGAATACGTCGTGGAAGAAGATTTAGCCGCAACCGATAATGATGACAGTTATTGGGAAGTTCATAAATTAGCCAAAGATGTATATGACGTTACGGGTGGCAAAATTATACGTATATCTCAGGTTATTAACCCCAGAGTTACCGAGCAGGTTATAAGACTTCAAAATACCATGAAAGCTATGGGTATTATGGACGAACTGAAAAAAGCGGGGATACAAAACGGCGATACCGTTATTATCGGCAAGTTAGAACTCGAATATTGGGATGACGAAATGTATAAGCAGGAATTTTAGCTTCCTTAGCGCTTTTGGTTCGGATTGTTAAATATAATATACTGTGTTATAATACGAATTGATATACGGATATTTATATTAAAGGAGGTCTTTATGTCAAATCCTGTATTGAGGGAGGAAGTTTTTAACTCCGAAAGAAATTACGAGTCATTAAATCTTGACAAACCGATGAGTGCAAGCGGAACATTGCTTAAAACATTATTTTTAGGTGTTTTACTTTGCATGACGGCAGCATATTCATGGTATTTGGTATATGGCGGATTTGCCGACAAGGCAAGCTTGCTTGCCACGGTCGGTGCGTTTGGCGGTTTTATTATGGCAATGATAATTTGCTTTGCACCGAAAAATAATGCACTTGCGTTTACAACGCCCATATATGCAATGCTTGAGGGTTTATTTTTAGGCGGAATTTCTGCAGTATTTAATGTCGAATTTCCGGGGATTGTTTCTCAGGCTGTTTTAGGAACAATGTTTGCGGTATTTGGTGTGTATGCGCTATATTCTTCAAAAGTGTTGAGAGCAACCGAAACTTTTTGGAAAGTATTATTTATTGCAACATTTAGCGTTGCGGGAATTTATATCCTGCAATTAATTCTTGCATTGTTCCATACAACAATTCCTTATATATTTACAAGTTCACCTGTAGGAATCGGCTTTAGTGTGGTTGTTTGCCTTATTGCCGCATTAAATCTTGTTATCGATTTTGATTTTATCAACAGATATTCGGGACAAGAACCTAAATATATGGAATGGTACGGCGGTTTTTCTTTGATGGTAACAATTGTATGGTTATATATCGAAATATTAAACCTGCTTGCAAAAGTTGCCAATAGAAATAACTAGAATATAAAAGTTAATTTTAAATATAATAGAACGCCGAAAATCTTTAAATAAAGATTTTCGGCGTTCTACATGTTCTTTATATAATTTTTAAGATTTAAGCTTCTTTAAGTAATTTATCCGCAAGCTCTGTTTCAAGAGTTCCGTTAAGTGTTTTATTTACTTTTTGAAGTTTTTTAGCAATCAATTCCATTTCGGGAGTCCAAACGAAATTATCGCTTACGTATTTTTCGGCTTTGTCATAATCGCCGTCAATTTGTATTCTGATAATTTTTTTTAACATTTCGTTTGCTGCGGGAACTACCTTGTCGATATTTACATGAATTTTCCCGTCTTTTGTAAGTTCATAAGCCCCTCTATCAAAGAGATATTTGTTTTGCATAACCGTACGAACTCTGTGTGCCTGACTCATTGTCGGTTTTGATTTTGCAAACATATCAACAACGGCTGTTACGATAATTTCATCTCTTTGCTCGGGGGTATACATACCGATTTTTGTCAGCAAATCTACAAAAGCTAAAGAGCCCATGTCGGCTTTGTTTTCTTCAATAATATTTCTGTATTTACCTAACTTTTCGCTGCCGTCTTTTGGTCCGAGCGAATGTGCATTTTCATGACCTATCGTGAACCAATGATCTGCTTCGTCGTGATAATATTTGTGCTGCTCTTTGTCTAAAATTTCATTTAAGCGTTTTTCGAGTTTTGATTTATCACTAATGAAACGAATTTGTCTGTGGTAAACATTTCTTCTGCCGCCGCCGATTGTCAGGGATAATTTATCGGAGTTTGGCAGGTTTTCGGCTAATGTAATACCGCCCCGATATGCGCCGACATCACCTGATGCCATAACCATATCAACATCAACCATGGTTTGTTTTGCATCGGCTTCGGAGTTGATTGTTTGTTCGTATTCGTCTTTGTAAGGCATATTATCGGCAAGTGTCGGCAAGTATTTTTTTATTGCCATAAGGGCTTGTGTGCCTTCTTTATTAATAATCCCTACTCTACCGCCTAAGAAATCTTTAGGAATAGGAGTTATTCTGTGTTCTTTTAACATTTTGGACAATTCTTCGTTTTCAATAATTGTGCCTGTCATTTCATCTTCGTAATTTTCTCTTGTGATAGTAAATTCAAGCGGTGTATCCTGCAAGGTTGCCCATTTTTTATCAGCGTAAGCATCAAGCATAGGATCTGCTTTTCTCAATGCTTTTGCCTGCAAATGCAGATATTCGTTAAAATCGGCATTGGTTGAAGTTTGCGCCGCAATTTCTAATTCATCTGCAATATGTGCAAAATCATCTTTGAAATAGTCGATGTAGTCAATGCCTTTAAGTTCATCGCCATCACGTACAACCATTGAACGCTGGGTCAGGATATTTTTAACATCTTCGTCCTTGCCTTCTTTGAGCATTCTGATTAATACGCTGTGAAATTCCTCTTTAGACAAATCTTCGGGGTACAAGCCTTTGCCTAATTTCGTTCCTACACTTTTAATCAGGTGAATGGGTGTAGTCATTGAGTCTATAGCATTTACGCCTTTTTGAGCATCAAACAAAATCTTTGTTAATTTTGCCTGTTCGTTGCCTTTTTTAATTTCTTCTTCAAGATATTTTTTAAACGGCAAATTGTGTTTGCAGTCAATTTGCATATTGATTTTTTCTAAAATATCGGCAGCTTTTACAAGATGTTTTAGCGCTGTTTTATCGCCCTGCGCAAGAGCCAAATACTCGGGTGCATCAGCTTTTAAAAACTTTTTTGTTACAAGATAGTCTTTGTTTGTTCTCTTTTTTAACTCGTCCATGGACAAATTCATTTCGTAATTGCTCATATTCTCTCCTTAATTTTAAACTTCAATAACAAGTTTATTATAGCATATTTTTTCTGCTTTTAAAGGATATTATATAATTTAAAGTAACTATATACAAAATTACAGTAAATTTTTGCAAGTCATGTCATTGCGAGGAGCCAAGAGGACTTGGCGACGAAGCAATCCGGCTCATGAAATCAATATCTAACAAAAGTAAGTATTCTATTATTAATGTCTTACGCAGACGGCGAGCCGAGCAGAGGCAGACACGAAGTGTCAGACCGACAATTATGTAAAAATGAATATTTTTACTAATTGGAGGCGTTGCCGTTTAATGCGAGGCGATAA
>ONOE01000010.1 GCA_900319365.1 uncultured bacterium
GTTTGAGAAGTCAAAGAATCCAGACTTTTTTCTAAGTATTTATCGGTATTATATACGGGAATGATTACGGATAATTCAGGCATTACAGGCACACTCCTTGTATTCTGTTTTGAATTGTCTTTTGTTCTATATTTTTCATAAAAAATGTTGTTTTTCTCAATGCTCTTTCTCGCTTGCTATTATTCTACATATATTTCGTCCTTCTGTAGGGTTCAATATATATTGTGCATAATAATATGTATCTGAATATGCCCTTATGTATTTAAATGTTATCATGAACATATACAAAAATAATTAAATGTTGTATAAAATGTAATATTTTTAACATTTAATATATACAAATACGGGCTTAAAATTTGTAAGATGTGTGTATTTAATCAACAAAATTTTAAATATAATATTATACTATTGTATAATATTTAATAACATAATTTAAAAACAGTTAATTTATTTTATTAAATTCCGATGCAGATTTGTTCGATTTTGATATTCGGCGTTAGAGGTTGTTGCGGTTATAAACGTTTTTTTTAGTTGAAATAAGCCCTGATATCTTTTGTGGTATCAGGGCTTTTATAAAAGTATTTATATTAATTATTTACTCAAAGCCATAAAAGCCTTGTTTATGACAAATTATTATAATTAAATGATCAAATTATTTATAGGGAAGAACAGATGAAAAAAGTAATATCAAAAAATGCTTGGTGTCAGGTCTTGTGCTGCCTCTTGCCTGGACAGCACAAGCTGTTTCTGCTGATAAAACTGCCAATATACAGCAGCAACAGGTTAAAAGTACAATGACTGATTATGAGGCTTTAACTCAACTTGTATTATGGGAACGTTTATCAAAGGTTCCCAAGCTTCAACAAGAACCGACAAATTGTTACCGGGAAGATGCAACCGTTACCACAAGTTGGACTTCGGGATCTGCTGCGGATTACTTAAAAACGGGTGCGGCGCAGAAAAATCGTGCAGAATCTTCTTCTAATGAAGTTATTCTAAATCGAGGTTTACCGTCTGTTGTTCATCAGGCAGGGGACAGAGCTTATGTTGAATTGCCGACAGATGGCATTCATTGGATAAAAGTTAACGGCGAAGATGCCATTTGGACTTCATACATGCGCTTAATTTACCGTTGTGAAAAGTGTAACGGGGTTTGGGAAATAACTGATCTGACTTCAATTTTTGAATCTGATAAACTTGAACCTGTCGTTGCGGGTACGAATTTACACATTAATCCTAAAGATCTTAAAGGCTTGCGCCCATCATACCGTTGGCTTGCGTATGTTCGCAAACAGGCAGGCGGGGAAGTATCAAATGACATGCTCGGGACCGACCGTCCCGAAGATGTAGAAAAAATCTATAAACAAGATGAAGAATGGATTCACGCAGAGCAATAAAAGCAGGTCAGGTTTTAGCCAGACAATTAGAACTGCCGGGTTCACTTCATGCTAACGTACCCTATATTTCTTTCACATCGGCTCATAAGTCCTGCAGACAGCACGACATTATCGTCGATAGCTCAAGCCTCTGCTCGGGCGTCGCCGAACTTGAAAAAAGAGCTCTCATCTCTGTCTTTCTATACTAGAAAAGAGCCTTTAGCGGCTCTTAAAAAAATGGAGCGGAAGACGAGATTCGAACTCGCGACAGCCTGCTTGGAAGGCAGGTACTCTACCACTGAGCTACTTCCGCAAACCTATTTAATTTTCATAAATTGATAATAATACAAAAGTTTTTTTTAAGCAATATTTTATATGAAATTTTCCCTTAAAATTTTGCACATTTTTAATCCCAAATTCCCGACATCTGCCAAATGTGTAGATTTCGTAATATATTGCATGTTTTCTATCTGTTGGTATAATTATTATGTTTAGTTAAGAAAGGAGATTTGTTATGAACAAAGAAGAATTAGTTGCTGAAATCTCTAAATCAGCAAAAGTTTCTAAAAAAGATGCTGCTAACGTTTTAGCTGCTACTATTGAAACTATTGAAAAAACAGTTAAAAAAGGCGGTAAAGTTACTTTAGTCGGTTTCGGTACTTTCGAAGCTCGCAAAAGAGCTGCAAGAACAGGCAGAAACCCTCAAACAGGTAAAGAAATCAAAATCGCTGCTAAAACTGTTCCAGCATTTTCAGCAGGTAAAAAATTCAAAGAATTAGTAAAATAGTTTTTTGATACTATAAAAAAGACTCAAGGTTTAATCGCCTTGAGTCTTTTTTATTAATATTTTTTTCCCTTTATTATTGAAGTCTTTTTCTTTCTGCTTTACGTTTTTGTCTGTACCCGTACAGAGCATAAATTAACAACCCTAAAAGCATCCAGATGATGAAATAGCTTGAAGATGTTTTTAGTGTCTTTAGCGAGAAGAATATCAATACAAGGCATATTAAAATCCCTGCAATAGGCAACCACGGGCAAAAAGGAACTTTAAACGGTCTTTCTTTGTCGGGTGCTGTTTTTCTCAAAATCAAAACGCACAGGCAAATGATTACAAAAGATGTAAATGTTCCGTAATTGCAAAGGTCTGCCGATATTTTCAAATCCATAAACAAGCCGCAAATGATAACAACAATACCCGAAATCCATGTCATTACATAAGGTGTTCTGAACTTGCGGTGAATCATTCTCCAAGAGCGAGGTAAAAATCTGTCACGGCTTATTGCATATAAAATTCTTGTTGTTCCCAACTGGTAAACAAGAAGAACCGTTGTGAGAGCACATAAAGCCCCGACTGATATCATTCCCGCAAAGATATTTGAAATTCTTCCTACATGAAGATAGCTTATTGCATGCGGTAGAGGTGCCGTTATATTAATTTTATCAATCGGTACAATCCCTGTTAATACAAGCGCTACGCAAATATATAGAATCGTGCAAAAACCCAAAGTCCCGAGAATGGCAATCGGTAAATCTCTTTGAGGTTTTTCGGTTTCTTCTGCTGCGGTTGATATCGCATCAACTCCGACATAAGCAAAAAATATCGTAAATGTTCCCATCAAAATGCCTGCAATCGGGTGTACGGCAGGTAAAAACGGAGTCCAATTTTCGGGTTTAACATAAAAAGCCCCAAAAACAATGAATGACAATATGATAAACATATTTACCCCAACCATTATGCTTGCGGCTCTTGTCGATTCTTTTACTCCTCTTATAAGTAAAAGTGTAAGAATTAAAACGATTATTGCTGCGGGCATATTGATTGCGATAGGAATTTTGTCAAACAAATACGGAATTTTGTCATGAATGTTCCAACCGTATTTTTCGCACATTGAATATATTGTGCGGTAATCATATTTGAGCCACAGCGGAATATTTAATATAAAAGCAGGCAAATGTGCCTTAAAGCCTTTCATAAACTGCATAAAATATCCTGACCATGCGCTTGCAACCGTGATATTTCCGATAGCGTATTCAAGCATCAAAATCCATCCGACCATCCATGCCATAAATTCACCCATTGTAGCATAGGTGTATGCATAAGCACTTCCCGCAACGGGTATCATTGATGCGATTTCCGAATAGCAAAGCGCAGGAACAACGCATGCTAATGCTGCCAGAATAATTGAAATAATAATTGCATGACCTGCCCCCGGAGTTTCTGCGTTCCCCGTAATTGCAGCGCCGATTATTGCAAAAATTCCCGTTCCGACAACTGCGCCTATTCCTATAACTATTAAGTCAAAAACATTCAACGTCTTTTTTAATTCAGACTTTTTACCCGTCTGAATTAATTCATCAATACTTCTTTTTTTGAATATATTTCGACTGATTTCTTGAGAATTCATTTGATTTATTTACTTTCGTTTTCTTCTTTTAAAAATCCCTGAACTATTTCTTTATGAATTTTATTTTCGTTATCTCTGTTTCTTACAAAGCCGTAGAACAGATATATTATTGCGCCCAAACCGAGCCATACGGGATATAATAAAGCCGAGCTTGAAGATTGCATTGATTTATATACCATTAAACCTCCGCAAGTTAATATTCCGAGTAACGGTACCCACGGAGAAAACGGAACTTTGAACGGTCTTTCTCTATCAGGATCGGTATGTCTTAAAATCAATACCGCAGCACAAACAATAATGAATGATGTGAATACCCCGTAATTGCATAATTCTGTCGCAATATCAAGATTTAATGTCAAAATACCGATTATTGCAATAAGTCCCACAGTCCATGTTAAAAGAGCGGGAGTATGGTACTTCGGGTGCAATTTCTGAAATCTTTTAGATACAAAATGATCTCTGCTCATTGAATATAAAATTCTTGTAACAGCCATTTCCATTACAAGCAGAACGGAAGTTAAACCAGCTAAAGAACCGATTGAAATCAATCCTGCAACCCAGTTTTGGTGAACAGCATTCATACAAAATACCAAAGGAGCTTTCACAAATCCTGCGGGAACCGCACCTGAAGTATCCTGCATACCTGTTAAAACAAGTGCAACAAGAATATATACAAGTGTTGTTATGAGTAAAGACCCTATAATACCTATGGGTAAATCTCTTTGCGGATTTTTGCATTCTTCTGCGGATGTTGCTAATGCGTCAAATCCGATATATGCAAAGAATATCAAAAATGCGCCCGCAATTATTCCTTCAAATCCGTGCGGTGCAAATGGTGTCCAATTAGACGGTTGAACATAGAATGCCCCGACAAGTACGAACAACGCAATAACCGCAAGTTTTACAAAAACCATTATTCCCGTCATCTTTGCCGATTCTTTTGTTCCTTTTACAAGAACCATTGTCATTAAAATAACGATTATAATAGCGGGAAGATTTATGCAAATCGGAACTCCGAATATTTTCGGTATAAATACATCGGGATTTGCTGCTACAATTTTTCCTGCCGAAAATACATCATTTGTAAGCCATACGGGAGGATGTGCAAGCCATTGAGGCAGCACTTTGTCAAATCCTGCCATAAATTGGACAAAATAATTTGACCATGCGCAAGATACTGCGATAAATCCGATGCCGTAGCCTAAAATTGAAACCCATCCGACCATCCATGCCATAAATTCGCCTAAAGTTGCGTAGGTATAGTTATAAGCTCCGCCCGAAACGGGTATCATAGCCGCAAATTCGGAATAGCAAAGCGCTGAAAAAATACATGCAATAACCGCAATTATCATTGATACGACAAGTGCGGGCCCGGCTCCGACTGATGAACCGTCAACACTCCCCGCTGCCGCAATCCCGACAATTGCAAATATCCCCGAACCGATAATTACGCCGACTCCGAGAATAATTAAATCCCAAACGCCGAGAGTTTTTTCTAATCCGCATGCTTTTGCTTCCGCAATCATTTCGTCAGGTGATTTGATTTTTGTAATATTTTTCAAAAAATTGCGGGTAAATGTTGCTCTGTTAAATTTTTCAGCCATCTTTCTCCTTTTACTTGTCAGGCTGAAGCCTGACCTACTTTTTTTTATGTCGGGAAGCAATCCCGACCTACATTTTATTTGTCAGGCTATTGCCTGACCTGCATTCTTTTTATTATCCCTCTCCCAGAGGTAGAGGGATGAATTTCAGCTTGAGCCAAAATGGCGAAAGTCAGAAATTCGGGTGAGGGTTTAATCCTCATTTATTTTTATCTGTCAGGCTAGAGCCTGAGTTTGTTGATTGTCCGCATGGCAATGCCGACCTGCTGATCTCAACAAAAGCTCATAGTATCCTAGTGCCTTAGTGCCATAGTATCTTTATTACAAAGCGGGAATCCCATTTTTTCTCTTTGTTCTACATAGAGTTTTGCGACTCCTGATGCCATTGTTCTTACTCTGCCTATAAAGTTGTTTCTTTCGTCCTTACTTATAACCCCTCTTGCATCAAGCAGGTTGAAAGTATGTGAACATTTCAAAACATAATCATAAGCGGGAAGAACAAGTTTATGCTCTAAACAATTTTCAACTTCCTTTTGATAAATATCAAAACATTTGAATAAATCATCAGAATTTGAAACTTCAAAATTGTAAACCGATTGTTCGACTTCGTTTTGGTGATAAATTTCGCCGTAGGTCAATTTATCATTCCACATAATGTCAAATACGGATTCTTTATTTTGAAGATACATTGCAATTCTTTCCAAACCATAGGTTAATTCAAGTGCGACGGGTTTGATTTCCAAACCGCCGACCTGTTGGAAATATGTGAACTGGGTTACTTCCATACCGTCAAGCCACACTTCCCAGCCTACACCTGCAGCGCCTAATGTCGGAGACTCCCAGTTATCTTCAACAAAACGAACATCGTGTTCGTTCAAATCAATTCCCATAGCTTCAAGACTTTTTAAATAAAGTTCTTGAGAATTATCCGGAGAGGGTTTTAATATAACCTGAAATTGGAAATAATGTCCCAATCTGTTCGGGTTTTCTCCGTATCTTGCATCTGTCGGACGACGGCAGGGTTCAATCATTGCCGTTGACCACGGTTCAGGTCCAAGAACCCTCAAAAAAGTAGCAGGGTTCATTGTAGATGCACCTTTTTCTATGTCATAGGGCTGTGAAATTATACATCCGTAATCAGCCCAGAATTTTTGTAAATTAAAAACCAAATTTTGAAAATTTAATGCCATAACCTATTCCATTTTAATCTCTTATATACTCGTTTCATCATACTATTACTAACATAGTACAATTGCAAATAAATACTAAAAAATGTTAAGGTGAAAAGGATGTTTTTCCATAATTGCGGGGAATATGATATAGTGTAAAAAAAGGATAGTAATGGTTGATAAGATTATAATATTTTCGGGCAAACAGTATTCGGGTAAAGATACGGCAGCAACTTATATGCTAAAGTTCTTACCTGATTTCAGGCGTTGCGCAATCGGTGATATTATAAAATTAACTTACGGCAGGGAAAACGGTCTTACTTACGACCAAATTGAAGCAAATAAGCCTTTGTATCGTGCGGGGCTAATTGAACTCGGTAATAAAGGCAGAGCAATTTATGCCGATTACTGGTTGAAAAAAATCTTGAAACAGGACGGAAATCTTATGATAACAGATGTAAGAGTTCCTCATGAATATGAAATATTTAAAAATGCGGGAGCGATTACTATTAGAGTAAATGCCTCTCGAAATACAAGAATGCAAAGAGGCAAACTTGTCGGCGAAAGTGATATAACGGAAACAGGATTAGATAATATAAAAAATTGGGATTACGTTGTTGATAATGATGGAGATTATGAATCCCTGACTACGCAACTTGATAAAATAATAGAAGATATTAAAAGAAAACTTCATATATCATAATGAAAAATGTAAAAGTGCTGAAAAAATAAATGTGTAATAATGCGAAATGCACAATAAAAAATTCTAATTTTGTCTTTGCGAGAAATTCAAAGGATTGAATTTCTCGCAATCCGGCTTGTAATATCAACCATAATGCAAGATAAACAATATTATATTTACATACTGTTTAACAAAAAGAATGGCACTCTCTATGTTGGTGTAACATCAAACCTTGTAAAAAGAGTTTGGACGCATAAAAATAAAGTCGCTGAAGGGTTTACTTCAAAATATGGAGTTGATAAATTAGGCTATTTTGAAGTTTGTAATAATATAATGTCTGCAATTACAAGAGAAAAGCAGTTGAAAGCAGGTAACAGAAAAACAAAAATTGAATTAATAGAAAATAATAATCCTGATTGGAACGATTTGTATTATGAAATATAACACTTATTATATCATTATTTTATGCATTATTCAATATTTTTATGTTTCGGATATTTACAATTCCCCCCACGACAAGGAATTATGATATAGTGTAAAGATAAGAATAGCGATATAAGGAATAAAAGTAATGAGTGAATTTCCATTTGAGTTAGACGATTTTCAAAAAGATGCATGCAGGGTCATTGATGAGGGGCAAAGTGTTGTTGTTTGTGCTCCGACGGGTGCGGGTAAAACCGTAATTGCGCAGCACGCAATAAATAATGCTTTGCGTGAGGGGGTGCGAATTTTCTATACTACCCCTTTAAAAGCTTTGTCAAACCAGAAATTCTATGATTTTAGCGAGCAGTACGGAAATGACAAAGTCGGTTTGTTAACGGGCGACACCTCCATAAATCGTGATGCTCAAATCGTAATTATGACAACCGAAGTCTTTCGTAATATGCTTTATGGCACAAATTTCGGTGCTGTTGCTGACAATTTGAAAAATGTTCGCTATGTCGTATTAGATGAAGTTCACTATATGAATGACGAACAAAGAGGAACGGTTTGGGAAGAAAGTATAATCTACTGCCCTACAAATATTCAATTTATTGCTCTGTCTGCTACCGTTGCAAACGGTCAGGAACTTACGGATTGGATAAATACAGTCCACTCAAAAACAACTTTGATTAATACGGATTTTCGTCCTGTTCCTTTGAAGTTTTATTATTTCGATTCTTCGCAGCCGCTAAAGCTTTTACCGCTATTAACGCCGTCAGGACAGTTAAACAATAAAATTCGTCCCGAAAAACCTATGTGGGTCAGAGGAGGAAGAAAAAGAAATAAAAAATCTTATGTTAAGCAAATAATTTCAAATCTCAGCCATAATGATATGTTGCCTGCGATTTATTTTACGTTTTCTCGTAAAAAATGTGATGAGCAAATGGAAAAATGCTCGGGGCTTGAATTAAATACAAAAGAGGAACGTAAAAAAATACGTCAGTTTATTGATGAATTTATAGCGGAAAATCCTCACCTTTACGGAAACAAAAATATAGATTATTTAATTCAAGGGGTTGCCTCTCATCATGCGGGGCTGTTACCTGCGTGGAAAAGTTTGGTTGAAAAGCTTTTTCAACAGGGGCTTATTAAAGTTGTATTTGCGACAGAAACTCTTGCTGCGGGTATAAATATGCCTGCAAGAACTGCCGTAATAAGTGCTGTAAGTAAAAAGACCGACTCGGGGCACAGAATGCTTACGGCTAACGAATTTTTGCAAATGTCAGGCAGAGCGGGAAGAAGGGGAATGGACGAAGTCGGATATGTCGTAGTCGTCGGAACTTCATTCCAAAGTCCCGACGAAGTCGCACAACTCGTATTAAGCAAGCCGAATCCGCTTGAAAGTAAATTCTCTCCGAGTTATTCAATGGTATTAAACCTGCTTCAAAGATTTGACCTTGAAGAATCAAAAGAACTTATTTTAAAAAGTTTCGGATATTATTCATCTGATTACAGATTAAAGCCTATTTTAGATCAAATTAAACAATATGAGGGAGAAATCAAAGAACGTGAATTTATTTGTCCGTCAAAATTCAGCGATGAAAAGATGAGAGAATATGACAAATTGAGATTTCGTTATGTTCAGGACAGACAAACTTATAAAAAGATTTTACGTCAGGAAAAATCAAAACACAGACCGCTTTCGCCAGAAGTAATCGAGTTTGGCGAACGCAATAAAAACGATTTGCATAAAATGAAAAGTTATCCTTGCGATACGTGTAAATCATATAAAAAACATTCTAAAAATATTGAAGTAACCGCAAGACTTGAAAACAAAATCAAGAATCTGAAAAAAGAGATAGAAAAGCAAAAAGATATTTATTGGAACAAATTCTTATCACATAAGGCCGTACTGGAAGATTACGGTTATATCGTGAATAATTATCCGACAGATAAGGGCAAAACAATTTCTCAAATTCGTGCAGAAAACGAATTGTATCTGGCAGAAATTATATTCTCGGGTGTACTTGATGCATTAACGCCTTCTCAACTTGCAGGGGTAGTTTGTGCCGTTACAACAGAAGATTTGAGAATGGAAATCCCTTATGTACCGTTCTCAGAGCCCGTAAGAAAAACTTTAAACAAAATCAGAAATATTAAACGTAAGCTGGAAAAAGTCCAATCTAACCTTGATATTGAAGATCCCGCATATATAAATCCTTATTTCAGTTCAATGATAGAACTTTGGGTAGAGGGTGCCGAGTGGGATACCATAACGGGCTCTTTGCAAGATACGGGCGAAGGCGATATAGTACGAGCATTCAAGCGTACTGTAGATGTTTTAAGACAGTTTACCGTCATTGATAATGTCCCGGAAACTCTTGTATTTACCGCAAAAGAAGCGATAGATAACATTATGAGAGAGCCCGTAAATATTGATTAATTTTTGATTTCTTCTTTAACGTATTGCGGGTTAACTGCAAGCCATTTGAATGCTTGAGGTGTTTCAATATCGGGGATATCTATGACAAATGTTCCGCCGTAACGACCTCTTGAAAATACAAGATACCCTTCCTGTGCAAGATTGTGAAAAGCTTTTCTTATGGTGTTAGGGCTAAGATCAAGCTGTTTTGACAATTCTTTGATGGAGGGAAGTTTTTCACCGATATCATAATCGTTAGCAATCATTTTTTTGATAGTGTTTTGAGTCTTTTCATAGTGATAAAAAGCCGTATCCTTTGCGGGTGCGAAAATTGACATTTCGGGTTTTGCAGGCATGGAGTTATCTTCGGGCATTTTTATTACGGTTGTTCCGTATCTTCCTCTCCTTGGCAGAAGCAAGCCTTTATCAATAAGGATTTTCAAGGCATCATGCACTGTTTTTGAACTTGTTTTTAATTCTTTTGCAAGAACCGAGTGTGCGGGAAGTTTTTGCCCGATTTTCATATTGTCCGTAATATATTTTTCTATGTCTTTTGCAACCATTTCAACCAAGGTTACGGATTTTTCATCGTTAGATGAATCCGTTTCAAAATCAAGAGTTTTTAAAATCCATCCGTATTCGTTTGAATTTTTGTATTTGTGCTCTAATATTCCTAGCCCTACAAGGTAATCAAGCGCAAGTCTTGTCGTATTTGTCGTGTAGCCGATTATTGCCGCAACGGCCCTTGTTGAGGTCAAGCTCATTCCGGGTTTAAATCCGCTTGATTTTATATATTTCTTTATGATGTCAGATGCTAAATCTCTTTTTGATTTGAGCTTTCTTAAAGATGCTGCGGGTTTTGTATAATCTCTGACAATTGTTCCGATGCATTGTTTTGATTCGACATATCCTAAATCTTCAATATATCTGAACGCATTTTGCATAGTTCCTATACTTACGCCAAGCAGGTATGCAAAACTTGCTTTTGAGGGCAACAGGTTGTTAACTTTGATTTTGCCTTGCTTTAATCCGCATTCAATATATGCTACAAGCCATTTTGCGATTGCGGTTGCTTTTGATTCTCTGATATTTTTTAAATCGGGAAGATTTATATCAACATCTGATATTGAAAATGTTTCAAAGTTTGATTTCTTCGGAATTATATAATTGTCATTCATGCTTTCTTACCTTTTGTTAATTTTAATGATACACTATGTGTAAAAAAACATCAAGATATTTTTTGCGTAAAATTTAATTATTATTTACAAAGTAGAATTGTACCTTGATCGAAATTTTATATTATATTATACTGTTACTATGCATAAACAAAAAGTTATAGCTTTAGTTGATTGTGATTCGTTTTTTGTATCGTGTGAGCAGAAAAGGCACCCCGAGTTAAAAAATAAAGCGGTATGCGTTCTGTCTAATAAAGACGGTTGTGTTGTTTCCCGTTCTAAAGAGGCAAAGCTTGCGGGGGCACGAATGGGCGAACCTTATTTTATGTGCAAAAAAGAACATTTAAAAGCAGTTTATCCGATTGCCGATCACACTTATTATGCGCAGGTTTCTAATATGGTTATGTCGGTTTTGAAAAATTCCAGCCCTTATGTCCAGATATATTCTATAGATGAGGCGTTTGTGGATTTGACGGGACTTGAAAAATATTATAAACGTAATTACTACGAACTGGCGCAGTATTTGCGCCAAATTGTGCTTGATGAAGTTGATATCCCTGTTTCAATCGGTGTTTCAACTTCAAAAACTCTGGCAAAATTAGCTTCGGATAAAGCAAAAAATGTAGAAAGTCATGTTTATCAAATAAAAGAGCAGGATTTAAAAGAAGAATTAAAAAATACCCGAATTGAAGAAATATGGGGAATGGGCAGAAAATTAACGACAAAAATGAAGAAGAACGGTATATTTACGGCACTTGAACTTGTCGAAAAGTCCGATGAATGGCTTGATAAACAGATAGGTATAAACGGTATTGAAATGCGCCATGAGTTGCTCGGTGAAATGACTTCCCCCGTATCTAATGAGATGTCAACCCCTAAATCAATTCAAAATACAAGGGCGTTCGGAATTTTTACATCTGATTTTAATTTTATTAAAAACGAATTGAATATGCACATTCACGCATCCTGTGCAAAATTAAGACGCTACGACACCAAATGTTTGCAGGTCGGTGTAATATTAAGAACTAAAGATTTTAGAGTCTTTTATACAAAGAAAGATTTATCTTCTCCGTCTGATTTTGAACTTGAAATTTCCAAAACGGCAATAAATCAGCTTAAAGAAATATACAATCCGAATATTTTATACAGGGCTGTCGGGGTAGTTTTGTCAAAAATCGGCGAACAGGGAACAGAGCAGCTTTCACTCTATATTGATAATGAAAAAGAAGAAAAGAAGAAAAAACTTGCTGGATGTTTAGACAGGTTAGAGCGAAAGTTTAACAAAAATATCGTAAAAACGGGATTTTTTAAATAATAAGGTTAAATTGCAATCGAAATGAAAGGAGAAAACATTATGGCTAATTTAAAAGGAACAAAAACAGAGCAAAATTTGCTTGCGGCATTTGCAGGAGAATCTCAGGCAAGAAACAAATATACATATTTTGCATCAAAAGCTAAAAAAGACGGATATGTACAGATAGGAAAAATATTTGAGGAAACTGCAAACAATGAAAAAGAGCATGCAAAAATCTGGTTCAAACTTTTAAACGGTATAGGTTCAACTGAAGATAACCTTGAAGCTGCATCCGGCGGTGAAAATTACGAATGGACTCACATGTACCCCGAATTTGCAAAAACCGCAAGAGAAGAAGGGTTTGAAGATATTGCATTTTTGTTTGAAAAAGTGGCTGATATTGAAAAAGAACACGAGGACAGATATCGCAAACTTATTCGAAATCTCAAAGATGGATTGGTATTTTCATCAGACGGCGACACGGTTTGGGAATGCTCAAATTGCGGGCATATTGTAATAGGCAGAAAAGCTCCCGAAGTTTGCCCTGTTTGCAAACATCCTCAAAGCTATTTTGAAAGAAGAAAAAATAATTATTAGTATTCGTGCAAATTTTTAAATATACCTCTCTCAGAATTTAATCAGCATTCAGAGGGGTATATTTTTTTTGAAAATCTTATTAGGCAAATTCTTATATTTGTTTTAAAATTTAGTCATAGAGTTAAATAAATATTTAAATAAGGGGAAAATCATGGGTAAAAGAATAGGAATAGATGTCGGCGGAACGAATGTAAAAATTGCGCTTGTAGATGAAAAAGGTAAAATTATTTATTCAAACAGCGTACCGACTTATGCAAAAATGGGTTATGAATATACGGTAAATAATATCAAACAATCAATAAGAGATTTGATGAAAGAAACAAGAACCGATGAAAAAACAATTGAGGCAATCGGATTTGATTTCCCCGGACAGGTTGATTATAAAAAAGGCATTGTAAAACTTGCCCCCAATATCCCGGGGTGGGTAAATGTTCCCATCGCAAAAATGATTGAAGATGAATTTGGTATTCATACAAGAATTGATAATGATGTAAGATGTGCTACACTGGGTGAATTAAATTTCGGTGCAGGTAAAGGATGTGAGAATTTTGTATGTATTACAATCGGAACCGGTATCGGTTCGGGGCTTGTAATAAACGGAAAGCTTGTAAGAGGAGCATCAAACGCAGCAGGTGAAATCGGTCATATTAAATTGAAAGCAAAAGACGGTGCAATTTGCGGATGCGGCGATACAGGTTGTCTTGAAGCTTACGCATCAGGTCCCGCAATCGTTGCAATGGCGCAAGATTATATAAAAGGCGGGAAATCAACAAAATTCAGAGAGCTTGCAGGGGTTGACGGTGAAATTACTCCCTACCTTGTTGCAAAAGCAGCAGAGGCAAATGACCCCGTTGCAAAAAGAATTTTTGAAATAATCGGTGAATATATAGGAATCGGTTTAACAAGTGTTGTAAATCTCTTAAACCCTGAAAAAATCATTGTAGGCGGCGGAGTTGCAGAATGCGGCGAACTTATTCTGGACCCGATAAGAAGAACAATTAAAAACCGTGCAATGGTCATTGCAGGGGAAGCGGTTGAAGTTGTTCCCGCTCTATTAGGCAACAGCGCAGGCGTAATCGGTGCCAGCATGTTAATTGATGAATGAAATTCAAATATAAAGCATAAAAAAGACCTTAAATATTTTAAGGTCTTTTTTATTTTGTCTTTTTGTTTTTATCTTAAATTGCAGATTTAACATCTGTTTCGACTTTTGCAAGGATTTCTTCAAGTTTTGAAGCATCTTTTACTCCGCCTTGAGCAAAGTTCGGACGTCCTCCGCCGTTTGCACCCGTTGCACGAGCGATTTCTCCGACGATTTTCCCCGCATTTATGCCTTTTTTAACAAAGCTGTCAGAAACTTTAGCCGCAACCGTTCTGTCGCCGGCAAGAATTACTACATATTCTTTACCAAGTCTGTGTGATAAAAATTCTATACCGATTTTTAAACCGACAGGGGTCAATTCTTTGACTCTTGAGATAAAGAGTTTGCCGCCGTCAAGATCTTGCGCTCTTTCAACAAACGGAGCAAATCTTGCTCTTGTATTTTCTTCCTGCAATTTTTCGATTTCTTTGCGGTCGTGTTTATTTTCTTCTTCAATCTTATCAATACGATCAAGAATTTCATCGTAATGAGCTTTGAATTTTGAAGATAATTCATCTGTTACTTCAACTTTTGCATTTACGTATTTAATTGCGGCTTTTGAAGCAACGAGTTCAATTCTTCTTGTACCCGCAGCAATTGCGCTTTCAGAAACAATTTTAACCAATCTTAAATCGATTAAGTTTCTTGCGTGAGTACCTGCGCAAAATTCTTTTGATATGCAATCATCACCTTTAATGATTGAAACAATCCGAACTTTATCGCCGTATTTTTCGCCAAACAACGCCGTTGCGCCTGTCAGTTTGGCTTGTTCAATATCCATCACTTGAGTTTGGACTTTGTATCCTTCGCCTATCCATTTGTTCATAAGGTCTTCGGTCTTTTTAATTTCTTCAGGTGTCATTGCTCTTGAGAAAGTAAAGTCAAATCTCATTCTTTCTTCATCGACATAAGAACCTGCCTGTTTTACTTCAGAACCCAAAACCTTGACTAAAGCTGCCTGCAACAGGTGAGCTGATGTGTGGTGAACTCTGATTTCTTCTCTTTTGGGGACGTCAATAGCGGCTTTTACTCTGTCGCCTATTGTAACTTCGCCCTCTAAAATTTGGCATCTGTGAGCATAAAGTTCATTAACTTTGAATGTCGTCAAAACTTCTGCTTTGAAGTGATCATTTTCTAAAATCCCGCTATCACCTATCTGTCCGCCACATTCGGCATAAAATGGCGTTTTATCAAGGATTATATCCACATATCCTTCTCCCTCGCCGTCTACGGCTGCAAGAATTTTAGCATCATCACATTCGTTTTCTTCATATCCGAGGAATTTGGTTGAACCGACTTCTTTTTCGATTTTGGCATATTTCATTCCGCCCGTAACCGAAATTTTAGCGGCTGCAGCTTTTGCTCTGTCTTTTTGTTCCTGCATCGCAGCTTTGTAGCCTTCTTCGTCAACTTTTAAGCCGTGTTCTGATGCAATTTCTCTTGTTAATTCCAAAGGAAATCCGAATGTATCATAAAGCGTGAATGCGCTGACTCCGTCGATATCTTTTTTGTTATCGATAAATTCATCAAGTAATTTGTAGCCTCTATCAAGTGTTTTATCAAATCTTTCTTCTTCGGCTTTAATTGTTTTGATGATTTTTTCTTTATTTTGAACAAGTTCGGGGTATGCTTCGCCGTAATTGTCAACTATAACGTCAACCAATTTGTATAAGAACGGCAGTTCCATACCTAAGATTTTGCCATGTCTTAAAGCACGTCTTAAAATCATTCTCAATACGTAACTTCGTCCTTCGTTTCCGGGGATTACACCGTCAGAAATCAAGAAGGTAACGCATCTTGCGTGGTCTGTGATAATTCTTAAAGATACATCAGTTTTTTCTGATTTTTTATAAGGCACTCCGCACATTTCGGATACTTTGTCCATAATGGGCTTTAATAAATCCGTTTCAAATGTGGATGCAACCCCTTGGCAAACCATTGCTATACGTTCTAACCCCATACCCGTATCAACGTTTTTCTTGCCTAAAGGAGATTGGTTGCCTTCTTCATCTTGATAAAGTTCCGTAAATACAAGGTTCCAGATTTCTACCCATCTGTCGCATTCGCAGGTATCAATTCCGCAATCGGGTCTGCCGCAAGAGTATTCTTTACCTAAGTCATAATGAATTTCGGAACACGGTCCGCAAGATCCTGAAGCTCCGGGAGGTCCCCAGAAGTTGTCTTTTTTGCCTTTTCTTTTAATTCTTTCTGCAGGGACTCCGACGCTGCGCCATAAATCGTATGCTTCGTCATCCGTTTCAAAAACGGTTATCCATAATCTGTCTTTATCAAGTTTCAAAACTTCCGTTACAAATTCCCATGCCCAAGGGATAACTTCTTTTTTGTAGTAGTCGCCAAAAGAGAAGTTCCCTAGCATTTCGAAAAACGTATGGTGGCGGGGAGTTCTGCCGACATTTTCAATATCTGAATCTTTTCCGCCTGCTCTTGCGCATTTCTGACACGAAGTTGCTCTCGGAGGATTATAAGGACAATCCTGAATTCCTAAAAATATCGGTAAAAACTGTAACATTCCGGCTGTTGTTAATAAAACCGTCGGATTGTCAGGCACAAGACTTGAACTTTTTACTATGGTGTGCTGATATTTATCGTGAAAGTAATCTAAATATAATTTTCTTATTTCATTTCCGCTTAACATTTTTTCTATCCTTTTTCTCTACTAATGCTGTCAATATAATACCCCAAACATAAAATTTCATCATGCGTATATTAATAAAAAATAAGGTACAAATTGATGTACCTTATTTTTTTTTGAAATATTTTGCTATTTAATTTCTGACTAGATGATTTCGCTAAATACTTTCATATCTTTGTATTTTTGGTCAATAGCGCCTGATTTTTTGTCATGATCTCTCAATGCATGGATTGCCGCACCTGCTAACAATACTGCTCCGCCTACGATTAAGCCTGCTTTACCTCTTTTATAATATGAAGATTTAGCAATATTGTTACCTGCATCTGCAGTTAATAATAATGTTTTTATTGTACGATTTCTGAGTTTAGGATTCTTGGTTATATAGTCGACTAATTTATTGCCCCATTTCCCTGCGATTTCAAAAGTTTTTTTACCTAATTTTGTTGCTTTAATTTTTTTTGCAACAATCGGAGCTTTATTTGCAATATATTTTACGACTTTAGTTATGTGCTCGCCTGTTTTTTGAGCAATTCTTACGGTCGATCTTTTGTTTGCTTTTACCGCTTTTGAAACAACATAAGGAGTTGCTCCGATTAAACCTAAAGTTGCTGCTGTTCCCATATTATTTGCGAAATGTTCGCCTTTTCTTGTTTTTGCATTTGCTGCCGTGTAACTTGCTGCACCTACTGCTCCGCCGCCAATTGCTGCTGCGCCTAATCTTGTGATACCAACCATAAAAACCTACCTTCCATTAAAATTTTTTCTACCTACTCATATATAAAGTTTTTTCGCTCTTTTGAATTGCTAAAAATTTAATAGTAATTTCGAAAACTATTACTATGATCCGTTTTTATTGGTTTACAATTCTTCACAATTTGAAAATTTTTTATAATTTAGGCTTTATATCAGACATTAAAACTATTTACTTAGATTTTCGAAAAATATATAATAAATATACGATGTCGATTTTGCAAATAGAAAATTTAAATCTCGGATTTAATACCGAAAACGGTTTCAGGCAGGCTTTGTTTGATGTTTCTTTGGCACTTGAAGAAGGCGAAACTCATGCTCTCGTCGGAGAATCGGGTTGCGGCAAATCCATGACGGCGTTGAGTATTTTAAACCTTATTCCCAAAAGTGCTTCAATTACATCGGGCAAAATTCTTTTTGATGGTGAAAATCTTTTATCAAAACCGCAAAAAGAAATGGAAAAAATAAGAGGTGCTCAGATTGCTTTAATTCCGCAGGATCCCATGACATCTTTAAATCCTTTGTATACAGTTGGCGACCAACTTTTAGAAGTAATAAAATTGCACAGGCATCTTAACGGTAAAGAGGCTTTGCAAGAAGCAATAAAAGCCTTTGATGCCGTACAAATTCCCGATGCTAAATCAAGATTAAACAATTATCCGCATGAATTATCGGGCGGAATGAAACAGCGTGCAATTATTGCCATGGCTTTAGCATGCAACGCTAAAATCCTCATAGCTGATGAACCTACAACCGCACTTGATGTTACAATTCAGGCGCAAATTATGAAACTGTTAAATGACATTCGCATAAATAATAAAACTTCCATATTATTAATAACTCATGATTTGGCGCTTGTGAGTGAAAACTCTCAGCAGGTTTCTGTGATGTATGCGGGAAGAATAGTAGAAAGTGCGCCGTCAGGAGAATTTTTCAATCATCCTAATCACCCGTATTCAAAAGCTTTGTTAAATTCTATTCCGAGCTTAAAAAATCAAACACTTGAATCCATAAAAGGACAGCCACCGACACTGTCTCAAAATATCAGCGGATGTCGTTTCCACCCCAGATGCAATTATTGCTTTGATAAGTGCTCAATGTCAGTTCCCGAACTTGTTGAAATAAATCAAAATCATTTCTGCGCTTGTTTTTTGAATGATTAGAATTTTTAATTTTTAACAAATGTAAATAAATTGACAAAATACCATGACAAAATTTCATGGATATTTTATTATCGTAGTGTGGAGGGTAAATGTTAGAAACAATGATTAACAATTCATCTGATTTAGATTTAACTTCAAAAAGCTCTTTTTCAACGGATAATGATATTTTTACATCTCGTTCTTATGCGGCTTTACTTGCGAAAAATAAAGTTCCCCTTTCTCATAAAAGAATTGCGGATAACTATATGGTCATAAAAAAGATTTTCAAATTTCAGGTAAATCACAACAAAATTTCCAATGCCGAAAAAGAATTATTGAGGAAATATGATTTCAATCTTTTGGAATACACAACTATGCAGCAAATGTATGATGAATTGACGTTGCTTCAAAAATGGTCTTTATCTGGCGATGAACAGTTAAGACAGGATTCTGATAATATTTTGCAAATCAGAGTTAACGAATTGAAATATCTTGAAACAAGCAGCTATGCTGTCATTTCAAATGAAATTTATAACGGTTATCAAGCCTTGGCTCATTATTTACAGGAAATCAGCAAGTTTCAATCCGGAACTCAATATTCAATTTATTAATAAATTGTTATTTTTCTTTGAAAATTTCTTCTTGTATAATATAATATCCGTGTAGTTAGTGGTGTAGATTATATGAAAGGAGAGTTTATCATGTGGGAAAAAGATATTAATATCAACGAAGTTAAAGAAATTCGTACAAGAACCACGGTTTATCTTGGAGTTGGCGCAATTCAAAAGATTAATGATATTGCAAAAACTTTAAAAGGTGAAGGCGTTGATAAAGTTATCGTAATGTCAGGTCATCATGCTTACAAATCAACAGGGGCATGGGATGTTGTAGAAAAGGCATTAAAAGATAACGGAATCGGTTATATTAATTTTGATCAGGTTACACCAAACCCCAATACTCATCACGTAAATGATGCCGCAAAAATGGCAAGAGATTTTGGTGCAAAAGCTGTTATCACAATCGGCGGCGGTTCTCCGACAGATGCAGGTAAATCTGTTGCAATATTGTTAAAATATCCCGATAAAACGGCAGAAGATATTTTTGAATTCAGATTTACACCTGAAAAAGCAGCTCCCGTTGTTGCGATTAACCTTACACACGGTACGGGTTCTGAAACAAACAGATTTGCCGTTGTTACAAATCTTGAAAAGAATTTCAAACCTGCAATTGCTTATGATTGCATTTATCCGAGATTTGCAATTGATGATCCTCAATTGATGACTAAATTATCACCGAAACAAACACGATATGTATCAATTGATGCCGTTAACCACGTAATTGAAGCTGCAACTTCGACCGTTGCATCTCCGTATTCTATTTCAATTGCAAAACAGGTTATTGAACTTGTTGCAAAATATTTGCCGAAAGCAATTGCAAACCCTGAAGATTTGGAAGCAAGATACTTCTTGGCTTATGCTGCGATGATGGGCGGTGTCGGATTTGATAACGGTATGCTTCACTATACGCATGCTCTTGAACACCCTCTGAGTGCCGTTAAACCTGAACTTGCTCATGGCTTTGGTCTTGCAATACTTCTTCCTGCAGTAATCAATACAATTTATAAAGATAGAGCCGCAACATTGGCTGATATCTTGGCTCCGTTGGTTCCGGGATTGAAAGGCGAGGCATCAGAAGCTAAAAACGCTGCAGATGGCGTTTATGCTTGGTTAAAATCCGTTGATGTTCCCGAAAAATTGGAAGATGCAGGATTTACTCAAAATGATATCGATAAATTGACCGATTTGGTCTTCACAACCCCGTCATTGGGCGGTTTAATTGATATCGGACCGAGCGGAAATTCAAGAGAACTTGTAAGAAATATCTATCAAGAATCTTTGAAAAGAGCATAGTTGATATTTGATAAATAACTAAGATAGTGCGGACTTTAAGACTTTAGAGCCCGCACTTTTCTTTTGTCTGAACATTTTTTATTTAATCATTTGTCCTGCTTTTCAAAAAAATTTAAAATAACCTCTTTACAAAAAATATTTTTCATGTAGAATAATTTTACAGGCAGTTTTTTGAATTGCTTGTCTCGGATAAAATCCGGGGGATTAGCTCAGTTGGTAGAGCATCTGCTTTGCACGCAGAGGGTCAGGAGTTCGAGTCCCCTATCCTCCACCATTTTGAAAAAAGAGCCTTAAATGGCTCTTTTTTAGTGCGTTTAATCGTTTATTGTTTTATAATTTTTGATAATTTTGATATTATTTTATGATTAAAGTATCTTGCATCAAAAGTTTTCATTTTTTTCAATTCCCCAACCCAATCACCAATTTTATTGATTTTCTTAAATGATTTATCATGTTTTAGATTAATGCTATAAACATTCTTGTTGTTATATGCTTGAAACTTGTTTGTTTGATTAATTATTATTAAGTCAAATGTTTCATTTGTCCTATATCTATTTATTACTTTTATAAAAAGGTCTACATCTTCAACCGAAATAATCTCAAACGTCGCGACAATAAAGTATATGTGAATTGATTGATTATCTAAAACTTTATATAAGTTCTTAATTCTATTTTTGTAACGTTTTACAAATTCTTTTTGGGTTAATGAATCATGATTAAATATCATACCTGTTTTATTATTTATCCAATAATTCTTTTCTTTATCAAAAGTAATGTCATCAAAAAAATTGTTAAAATTTGTTGATAACAATTCCACATTCAGACTGAAATTAGAAAAACATAAATCAAAAGGGTATGATTCTTCTCCATATTTTCTTGTTGGTTTAAATCTGTTAATCGTTGTTATTACTCTTGGCAGACAATAATTTCCGAAAGGAACTATTTTATAATTTTTGCAATGTTTAGAATAGAAATCAAAATCGGATTTTCCCAAATATGATAACCATAAACTATTAATATATGGAAAATTCTTAAAAATTCTGCTCAATAAAAATCTCATATCTTAAATCTCCGTAAATAAGGTACATTTAATGCAAATAATTACGTAAAATATAGTATAACTATATAAATAAAGTAATTTATTGTCGAAAATTTACTTTATTTATGGTTTATTCCGTTCGTTAAATTTCGTATTAAAAAAATAAGGTTTATGATGAACAATATAAAAATTTTATTTGGTAGAAAAATCAAAGAATATCGTAAAAAACGGAATTTGACCCAAGCTCAACTTGCAGAAATGGTGCATATAGATGATAAGCATATTAGTTGTATAGAAAATGGAAAAAATTTCCATTCTGCAGATTTACTTGAAAGATTGTCAAACGCATTGAATGTAGAACCCAAAAATCTGTTTGAATTTTATTATTTGCAGGATTATGAGGATTTGAAATCAGATATTATTTCAATGTTAAATAATTTAACTCATGATGATTTAGTGTTGGTCCATAAATATATTAGAAATTTTATAATATCCTAATTCTGTAAAATTTTCAGATTTAAAACTCCAAAAGTTATAGATAATTTTTATTTGTTATGTCTAAAGAATTTCCTCGTTATTTATAACGAGGAAATAATTAGTTTATTAAATACTTTCTATCCTTGCATTAGGCTGTCATAATCAAGATGATTTTTTCTTGCATAATTTAAAAATTCTTTTTCTTTTTCGGAAACTCTTACTTGGAATTTTAATACAACTCCGTTTTTAGGTTTCCTCCCCGCTCCTTTTCTTGCGCCACCTCTGCCATATGTTTCTTTATAGAATTTTTCACCGCTTTCCTCTTCACATTCTTCATGGGTTATTTGAGTGTATTCCGGTTTCATTTCTTCAGGATATATTCCTTTAACATATCCTTCTTTGTCTTTGATATAAATTAAATTTTTATCTGCCATAATGACCTCCTATAAATTTTTGATACGTTTTCTTGCTGCTTTTTTTCCCCATTCAGGTGTTTTAGTTTTTATAAATATTGTTACAACAATAATTAAAGCACCATCACGATATGTGTATAATGATCTTAAATTTGAAGTTTTGATTTCATACATATCTTTTTCAATTTTTTTAGTTAGAACTCTTTCAAGTCCCTCATTTTCAATAAGAGAATAATCATCATCTAACAGTTGTTTTTGTTCTGTTGTTAATGTGTCATATTCTTGATCGGCTTGTTTAATTTTTACGACTTTAGATTTCATCTCAAACCCTGTATATTCTTATTATAGCATATTTTTAGAATTTGTCAACATATTCAAAGCCTAGCCGATTATTATGTTATATTTTTTATGCACTTAGGAGTTTTAGTCCTGTGATGCCGCAAAGTATCATTCCAATGCACAAAAATTTTACAAAACTTATCGGCTCTTTAAATAATAATATCCCGAGGATTACCGTTCCCGTTGTACCTATCCCCGTCCAAATTGCGTATGCCGTGCCAAGCGGGATTTCTTTTAACGACAACGCAAGAAAATAGTAGCATGCAATCATTCCTATTACCGTAACTGTTGGGCTGATTGGATTCGTAAATCCGTTTGAAAGTTTCAACCCTACGGCCAACTGATTTCAAAAATTCATGCAATTATTAAATAAATCCAAGACATAATTTAATCCTTTCTCTTGCCTTATATAAAACAAAAAAGCTTCGGGAAAAACTTATTCTCCCAGGCTTTTATCCTTCCGTGAGGGCGCATAAAAACTTATACTCCCTGTTTTCTCTCAGACCGGTCCATTAAAACTAATGCGGAACCTTAGAAAACATATTTCTATTAACTTGTTTAAGTATGATACCATAAAAATTCGCAATATGTTTGTTTATGCTAAAATTACTTGATGAATGAATGTAAAAGTTTCTTGCCTAATGCAGATAATAATTCAAAAATTTTAATTCTCGGGTCAATGCCCGGGGTGAAATCGCTAAGCGAACAGCAATATTATGCGCACCCTCAAAATCGTTTTTGGAAAATCATGGCAAAGTTTTGCTCCTGTGAAAATCTCACCGCACTTTCTTACCCTCAAAAATTAAAAACTCTTCTTCAAAATCATATCGCCCTGTGGGATGTAATTGAATCTTGCCAAAGACCGGGCAGTTTGGATTCTGATATTCAAAATGAAACACCGAATGACATTGGGCGCTTGCTTAAAAAATACCCCAATATTAAAACAATTTGCTTAAACGGAAATAAATCGTACTCTTCATTTAAAAAATATTTCCCGAATCTGTTAAACTCTTATCAATGTTTTAAATTACCCTCCACAAGTCCTGCCAATGCACGCTACCGTTTTGACGATTTATACAAGGTTTGGTATGAAGCTTTAGTGTCAGTTGCAAAATGATTGTGAAGAAATGTAAATGCAAATTAAAATTAGTGTATTTTTGACAATTTATTCAAAATAATTTTCTAAAAATATGGATTAAT
Source organism: uncultured bacterium (assembly GCA_900319365.1). Lineage (GTDB taxonomy): Bacteria > Cyanobacteriota > Vampirovibrionia > Gastranaerophilales > Gastranaerophilaceae > Zag111. Next base: position 24,209 of record ONOE01000010.1, read on the forward strand.
TATCATAATTCTAATTTTTTACTTTTCGTAACGCCGTTTTTTGAGTCTTTTTGTGTAAAATCTTAAAACTTTGTCATCTTAAAATACATAAATCAGAAACCTCTTTAATTGACAAAATGCTACTTGTGTAGTAGGTTAATTAAAAAGGGGGTGTATCTATTGAGAATATCAGCTATACAAAGTTATTATCGTACAAGCAACACTTATTCAAACAACAGAAAGAACAACATTTTAGGACAGGTTCCTGCAGCTCAAAATAATATGGGAATGATACCGGTGGTTTCAAGACCCGATTTAAAGGCTGTGAATTTTACAGGGGTTTATTCTCCGCTATCTATTGTAAAGAAGTTCCCGTTAGATGACAGGTTGGCGGATTTGTTCAATTTGTCAATTTCAGGGGATATGATTGTAGCGGCAAAAGATTTAAAAACTGCGCAAAAAGCCCTGAGAAACAATGTTAAAAATATCGGGCACGTAATTAAAAGATTGTTTTTGGTTCCCGAGGACGGACTTGACGGAGTTGCAGCATTTGCAAGAACTCCCGACGGATCGCTTGAAGTATTTAACCCTAATGAAGCAAACATTTACGTAAATTACTTCAGGGGCAAGCATGGTTTTATTAAAACAGGTGAAAGCGCTTATGTTGTAAACGGCGACGTTGTAAAATTGGGCGACAGGCACATAAAAATTAAAGATCACCCCGATGCTGATATTTCCGTAAGCAGGCATATTTTTGCAAAGGTTATCGATAAAACTCACGAAGTCCAAAAAGATGTTCAAAATGCTGTAGAAAGAGCTAATACAAAAACTTTAACATCTTTAACTTCCGCTCAAAAAACCAAATACAAACCGATTACTTTTGCAGATATTGGCGGTCAGGATAGTGTAATTAAAGATCTTAAAAAAGGAATTTTGTATCCGATTAAATATCCTGAAGCATACAAAAATTCAATACCTAACCACGGGTTCATTTTATACGGGCCTCCGGGAACGGGTAAAACTTTGATAGCCCAAGCTCTTGCTAACGAATCAAATGCAAGTTTTATCAAATTAAACGGACTTGAAATGGAATCTATGTGGGTCGGAGAATCTGAAAAGAACTGGCGTAAATTATTTGATAATGCCCGCAAAAATCAGCCTGCAATCATATTTATAGATGAATTTGATGCGGTAGCCAAGAAACGTGGCAGTATTGATGTTTACGGTGATAAGGTCGTTAACCAGTTGTTGACATTGATGAGCGATGTAGAGAAAAACGGCGATGATATTTATGTCGTAGCTGCGACAAACAACCAAAAAGCTCTTGATGAAGCGATTACACGTTCGGGACGTTTCGGTAAGCATATTGAAGTAAAAGCTCCGGACAATGTTAAGGCTGTTTCTCAAATTCTTGATATTCACACGAAAAACAAAACTCTTGCGCCTGATTTAAACAAAGCTGCAATTTCTGAAAAATTGCTCAAAAAGAGGGCTACGGGTGCCGATATTGCTCATATCGTAAATGCTGCGAATGAAAATGCATTTGAAAGAGCAGGAATTTACGAAAAAATGGAAAACGGAACTTTTGCAAATGAAGATATTGAAAAACTTCAAATAACGGAAGATGATTTCAACAAAGCAATTGATGCATTTGCAAATAAAAACAATCAAAGAAAGCCTGTCGGCTTTAACAAATAGTTATTCATACATTTTCTTTATATTATGAATACCGAAGAAGCTTGATATTTATTAATATTAGCCGATTCGGTATTTTTTTATGAATATTTAAATTTTGTTGGATTTACAACATACTATTTCTTTTATTTCGTTTTTAATAACAATGTACAGTTTAAAGGAGAAACGATATGTCAATGTTTTGTTTTCAATGTGAACAAACCGCCAAAGGTCAAGGCTGCACGGTTTGCGGAGTATGCGGGAAAAAAGAAGATACCGCTCATTTACAAGATGATGTTATAAGTTCATTAATTGAGATTGCATCTGTTAACAAACCCAATGATGAAACTACAAAATTTATTATAGACGGATTATTTACAACAATTACGAATGCTAATTTTGATAATGATGCATTAAAAACTATGATAAAAAATCCTAAATACGATATGAATAATATTTGGGGCGCAAATGAAGATATCAGAAGTTTGAAATCTTTAATTTTGTTCGGCATAAAAGGTATGGCAGCTTATGCTCATCATGCTTGGGCGCTTGGTTATAAGAATGAAGAAGTTAACAATTTCTTCTACGAAGCTTTAAGTTCGTTATCAAAAGATTTATCTGCCGATGATTTATTAAAACTTGTTTTAAAAACAGGGGAAGTAAATTTGAAATGTATGGAAATGTTGGATAAAGCAAATACAGAATCATACGGCAATCCCGAACCTACTCAGGTTACGAAAAATATTGAAAAAGGTCCGTTTATCATAGTAACGGGACACGATTTGCATGATTTGAAAATGTTGTTGGAACAAACAAAAGATAAGGGTGTAAATATTTATACACATGGCGAAATGCTTCCTGCTCATGCTTATCCCGAACTAAAAAAATACCCTCAGTTGAAAGGTAATTTCGGTACAGCATGGCAAAATCAGCAAAAAGAGTTTGACAATGTTCCCGCTGCAATTTTGTATACAACAAACTGCTTAATGCCCGTTAAACCGTCTTATAAAGACAGAGTATTTACAACGGCCGTTGTTCATTATCCCGAGTGCTTTTATATAAAAGAAGATGAAAACGGCAATAAAGATTTTTCTCCTGTCATAAATAAGGCACTTGAACTTGGCGGATATAGTGAAGATAAGAAAATGCCCGGAATTAACGGCGGCGAAACATTAACGGTAGGATTCGGACATCACACGGTTTTAGGCGTAGCGGATAAAGTTATTGATGCCGTCAAATCGGGAGCTTTAAAGCATATATTCTTAGTCGGTGGATGTGATGGTGCAAAACCGGGAAGAAACTATTACACGGAATTTGTAAAACAAACACCTGCGGATGCTCTTGTTTTGACCTGCGCATGCGGCAAATACAGATTTAACGATATGGATTTGGGTAATATCGGCGGAATCCCGAGATTACTTGATATGGGACAATGCAATGATGCGTACTCAGCCATAAAAGTTGCAGTCGAACTTTCAAAGGCATTTAATTGCACCGTTAATGAGCTTCCTCTTTCAATTGTCCTTTCGTGGTATGAACAAAAGGCTGTTTGTATTCTTTTAACCCTGTTATACCTTGGTATAAAAAATATCAAACTCGGACCGAGTCTCCCTGCATTTGTATCGCCCAATGTTCTTGATATTTTGGTTAAGAATTTCAACATTGCACCTACTACGACTCCCGAACAGGATTTGAAAGAAATTCTCGGATAATTTACCTCGTTCTATATACAAAGAAAAATACGACAGACCGAAAGTTTGTCGTATTTTTTAATGCAAACGGTTTATAATTGTCATTTTTATTTACAACTTTAAAATAAATTGATATAATAAAATCAGGTAAGTTTATTATCAAAAAAAAGGAGAAATAAATGTTATGTTTAAATTATTGGCAGGTTTAATTATTGCACTCGGTGCAAGTTTCGGGCTCAGCGTATGGGCGACGTCAGATGATAAAGAAAACGCATTCATTCCTGATGAGAATTACAAACCCGATATGTCCCGTGGGGCAAATAATTTTTATCAAAGCGATTTGGTAAATCACAAAAAAGTATCATTTAAAAACATTTACAATATGAAAGTCGTCGGGAATTTGTATACTCCCAAAACAATGGCAGCAGATGCAGTTTTACCCGCAATCGTTGTCGGTCATCCGATGGGTGCCGTTAAAGAACAAAGCGCAAGTTTGTATGCTCAAAAAATGGCTGAAAAAGGATTTGTTACCCTTGCAATAGATTTGAGCTTCTGGGGTGAAAGCGCAGGCAAACCCAGAAACAGTGTTTTGCCCGATGTTTATTCGGAAGATTTCAGCGCTGCGGTTGACTATTTGAGCTCTTTAAAATATGTTGATAAAAACAAAATCGGTGTAATCGGCATTTGCGGAAGCGGCAGTTTTGCAATAAGCGCTGCAAAAATCGATTCACGTATCAAGGCAATTGCAACGGTCAGCATGTACAATATGGGCAATGCCGCAAGACATGGTTTGAACAACTCTTTATCATTAGACCAAAGAAAAGCTTTAATTGATGAGATTTCTCAAAAAAGAACCGAAGAGTTCGGCAATAGAACTCATGAATTAACAGGCGGAACGGTCGATGAATTGAAAGAGGATACAGATTCAATTCAAAGAGAGTTTTACGATTTTTACCGCACCCAAAGAGGGGCATGCGGAGATAAAACCTCCACTCATCCGACTTTGACATCTTATGCAAAATTTTTGAATTTCTATCCGTTTGAAGATATTGAGTCAATTTCCCCGAGAGCTATGTTATTTATAACGGGTGATTGGGCTCATTCAAAAGAATTTTCGGAAGATGCGTACAATCGTGCAGCCGAACCTAAAGAAATTTATTATGTAAACGGCGTCGGCCATACCGATTTATATGACAGAGTTGATATTATTCCGTTTGACAAATTAGACAGTTTCTTTAAAGAACATTTAAATTAATAATTTTATAACAATTGTAAAAACATACGCTATAAAAGGATTACAAGCTGATATCATGCTGTAATCCTTTTATATTTCTTAACAACCCACTTGATTTTTTTTCGCAAAGTAATATAATGCAAGTGTAAAAAGTACAATTAATATAAAGAATGCGTACTGATTATGACATTTATCCAAAATACAACAAAGATAGCGGAAGCAACCGCAGAGAAAAAACAAACATTTATCCAAAAAATTTGTAACAAGTTAGGCGAAAATAACAAGCCGATTTTTACCGTAATGGCTATTGCAACAGGCAAAGGAATTGTCCGTCCTTCATTAACCATAACCGATAAAAAAGAAAGACCTGATGCAAGAAAATATGCAGCATTGAGAGAACTTATGACAGAGTTCATCGGAGTTCCGACAACATTTGTTGCAGGTTGGGTTGCAGAAAGTTTAACGGGTTTGTTAGCTAAAAAAGGAACGCTGCAATACAAAAATACAAAGTCTGTTTTATCATTACTTGGTATATGTAGTGCGGCCGGTTATTTTGTTCCTCATTTTTGTAACAAATTTATGCCGCCGATTATGAAAAAGTTGATGCCGAATTATGATCCGAATGCTTCAACTTCGCAGCCTGTTCATGTAGCTGATTTGGTTCCTCAAAAACAGGAGTTCGGTTCGTTTGCAGGCGCATTGAAATCTGTCGGCACTCCTAAAATCAATATGGCACAGTTAAATACTTATCCGAAGTCATCATTATATTTAAATTCGGGAATGAAGGTGTAAGATGAACGTAGCTCCTATTCAACCAAAATTAAATACAATTCAAAGAATTTTATCAAATCCGAAAGCTGCAGCGTTTGCGCAAAACACGGTTTGTGCCATTGCGGTTGAAACAACCTTGAAAGCAACAGGCAGACCGTTGTTCATCTATCATGATAAAAATGCTAACCCTCAATCTAAAAAATATGCTGCAACAAAAGAATTTTTATACCAGTCATTTTGCTTGGGGTTGTATTTAGGTTTTATTAACCCCATTAAAAAATTCGTTTACGATAAAATGAGCAAATGGCAAGCAGGCAAGGATCCTGAAAATAAACGTAAGATTGATTTATACAATGCTTTCCAATATAAAATTGGTAAGGCTCCCGATAAAGAGTCGAAAAAAGCTTTAGAAGCAAAATTGGGAGAACTTTTACATACGAATAAAGATTATCGTTTCGGTAAAGGTCTGAAAGAATTGAGCGCAATTGTTTCCACCGTATTTATTCTTGCAGGCTGTGCTCCCGTTCTTTCTCAGATTATACTTCACCCCGTTATGGACTTAATTTTCGGCAAAGGCAACAAAAATCAAAAAAATCAACCTGCCAAAACAGCTCAAGCAAAGGCATAACTGGATTTTGTTAATAAATAAAACGCCGCATAACAATTAATGTTTGTGGCGTTTTTGTATGCTTCATAAAATTCTTTATCTTATAAAATTCGTTGCAATCCATTCTTCTTTTTCGGGCAAACCGAATTTTTCTTTCCCTAACGCTATACTTTTCATTAAGAAAGACATATTGTTTGCAAGAGTTCTCATTGTTTGCAAGCCTTCGGCATCTTGAGATGCTTCGCCTTGTTTTCTGCCGTGAACGCTGTTCCAATATTGGCTTGAAGCGATAGGCATATTCGAGATTGTAAAGAATTTGTTCAATTCATCAAATGTTGCGCTGCAGCCGCCTCTCCTTGATACAACTACGCTTGCGCCGACTTTCATTGTTTTATCAAAATGTGTGCTGAAAAATAATCTTTGGACAAAAGCGACTAACGTGGCGTTTGCGCATGCATAATAAACAGGGGTGGCAATTATTAAACCGTCGGCTTTTTCAAATTTGGGAGCTGTTTCGTTTACCAAATCGTTAAATACACATTTGCCCGTTTCTGCGCATTTGTAACATGCAATACAGCCTCTTATATCTTTTGGACCGACGTTTACGACTTCTGTTTCGACTCCGTTTTTGTCAAATGTTTTTACTAGTTCGTTTATTGCGATGGAAGTATTTCCTTTAAGGTGCGGACTTCCGTTAATAATTAATACGTTCATACAAACCTCCTTTTTTGTTGTTATAACATAAAACTTTTTTCAAATAAAAAGCCCTGAATAATATTTTCAAGGCTCTGTAATATAAAATGAATTGTAAAAATTATTTTTAAAGTTTATAGGTGTATAAGTTCATAAGTGATTTACAAAATTTTGAACTTAATAAATATTACTTGTTTCTTATCAGGCTTTAGTCCGTATATAACGGCGCTAATTTCTTCGATTGCTGAGGAATTACTCCTTCTTCAATCGACATATACACTCTGTAATCAATATCTGCAAAGCAGTTATCAATGCTTTCGATTTGTTTTAATTTTGCATCGTCAATATTATTAGCATCAATCATATCGGCAATTTGTTCAAATCTGTCAACGTGTTCTCTGAATCTGTCCGTTGCATAATCTTTAGCCTGCCATGTTGTGATAAGGAAAGGCCAATCAGAACTTTGCAATAACAGATTTTCTCTTGCAAGTTGGTTCAATGCTCTATGCAACAATTTGTTATCGGGAATTGTCGGATATCTGTCGGCAATTTCTGTAATACGTTTTTCACAAGAGTGAATAATCGGCCACATCCATTCAGTCAAATGGTTGTTCCAAACATAGAAATGTCCGCCTTGTCCCCATGATGATTCGGGGATTTGGATAGCTTCCGTCGGAGGATGAGCGTGTAAATATTCACCTGCCGTCATTCTTTCAACTTGAGGCAAGAAGTTGTTTAATTTTCTGATAACCTGTTTGATAAATTCAATACCCTCAAACCACCAATGTCCGAAAAGTTCCGTATCAAATGATACCATAACAAGCCCTTCTTTGCCGTTGTGAGATTGTTTGTAATCGTTTAACAAATGATAAATCAATGTTGTATAGTGATCGGAATTTGAATTAACCTGATTTAAAGCTAATACCGGGTCATAGAGCATTTTGTCGCCCAAATCGGTTTTAGGAGAAGTAATTCTCCAGTAATTCATACCTGATTTATCATCTTTTTTATGAAATTCTCTATAGCATCCGTCGCCGGGGTATCCGTCAGCTGCTGACCATACCTGATAGCCTGCTCTGTCGTTTCTTCCCATAACTGCAACCTGTGCATCAGGCAACCAATATGCAGAATATGTATCATATCCTGTCGGTTCTCTGTCAGGTAACGGAATGTATTCAATATTACCGTAAATTCCGACTACACGTCTGCAACCGATAGAATTTCCGCCTTCTATTACGTGAGATTCTGTAAAAAAGTATTCAATATCGTTATTTTGGAGAGTAACTTCAATTGCGGGACGCCAATGTTTTTTCCCGTCTTTGCCTACAAATTCGTAACCTTGACGGTATGCACATTCAGGCAGCCAAGCCCCTTTTGCTTTTTTGCCGAATAATTTTTTAGTAGTATCGGAACCTACTTTAAATTGTGCATTTAAGTTGTTATCCGTTGCAAGTAACGGTGAAAAACCGTGAGTTGCGCCTGAAGTTGTAATTTCAATACAACCGAGGTCTTGCAAATTCTTAAAAGCTGAAATTAAATCTTTATGATATTTATTTACAAAAGAATCTTTAATATTTGAATACCAATCGAAATAATATTTAGCAAGATATTTCAAATGCTGTGAATAAGGAACTTTAGGATCGGGATATCTTTCCAAATCCTTTGAAACGCTTTCAATTTTATTATCCAAATATTTAACGAAACCGTTTTGCAAATATTCATCATTCAATTGTTCTGCAAGAATAGGGGTAATACCTACGGTCAGTTTTGCTTTAATGCCTTCTTCGTAATATAAATCCGAGATTGCATTTACCAAAGGAACATAAGTTTCTGCCATGCATTCATACAGATTTTCTTCCCCGAAAGGCCACATACCTGCTTTTCTGTAGAAAGGTAAGTGGGAGTGTAACATAAAAACAAATTGTCCTGTTGCCATTAATTGCCTCCATTCTTCTGAAATATATACTTTAATATAAATCAATTATGTATAAAATACATATACCACAAATGACTAAAAAATATAATACTTTTTAACTAATTCGGTTGAATAATTTTACAAACGGTAATAATTATATTTAAGTATATGTTTGTAATATATTAAGTGTAGAATAATATTAATTTGTAAGGAGGTATTTGTTATGTTAAGTGATGCATTATTTTTATTACTAATAAGTTTAGGGGTATCTATCATATTTTTAACCTGTATGGCAATGTATTTTTTACCGTCAATTATTGCGTTTATAAGAAATCATCCTCATAGAATTGCAATATTGATTTTAAACCTTATAACCGGTGCAACGGTTGTCGGTTGGATTGCATCTTTCATCTGGGCATTTATTGATAAACCCGCAATCAAACTTGAAGATAAACCAACCACGGCACAAGAAATTAAAGAGCTCGCTCAACTCAAAGATCAAGGCATCATAACCGAAGAAGAATTTGAAGCAAAGAAAAAAAATTTGCTTGATTTATAATTTTTAAAAAAGTCATTGTTTTGAAGTTACATCGTTAAGAAATCATTAAAAAATCGCAATAAATACAAATCATGTATTATCATATATTGTAGGAGATTATAAAATTATGAAATACAAAGATTACTATGAAATATTGGGAGTAAAAAGAGGTGCAACGGAGGCGGAAATCAAATCCGCATACCGTAAACTTGCAAGAAAGTATCACCCCGATGTAAATAAAACAAAAGATGCCGAAGCAAAATTCAAAGAAATAAATGAAGCTTACGAAGTTTTAGGAGATAAAGCTAAAAGAGAAAGATATGACAGTTTGGGTTCAAACTGGCAAAGCGGGGCTGATTATACTCCGCCTCCCGGATTTGAAAATTTCGGATTTAATCCAAATGGCGGAGGATATCAGCAGTTCCGGTTCTCAAGCGGAGATATGGGCGGAATGGGAGGATTTTCCGATTTCTTCAGCTCTCTGTTTGGCGATATGATGGGCGGAGCAGGTACAACAAGCCGCAGAACTTCAAGAAGAAGCTCAGGCGCACGTAATTTCGGAGGATTTGATTTCGGTTCGATGGGCGCAGATCAAACAGGTGCAACAGGCGCAAGAACAACAAGAAGAAGTTCCGCAGCATCTAAAAGTCAGGATTTAGACATAACTTTAAATCTTAACGTAACGGCTAAGGATTTATTTAGTGATGCTCCGATTAATGTTCATTACAATGTGATGGAAAAATGCCCGTATTGTAACGGCAGCGGCTATTGCTCGCATTGTGGAGGAACGGGGATTTTAAATGAAAATAAATCCATAAAAGTTCGTCTGCCTAAGGGTATAAAAGACGGTCAGAAAGTTCGTTTAAAAGGTGAGGGTAAAACTGATGCATACGGTCAAAAAGGCGATATGTATTTGATTGTTCACCCTAAAGATTCCGAATATGAAATCAAAGACAGCGATTTGACAAAAGATGTTGAAGTTACTCCGCCCGAAGCTGTTTTAGGCTGCAAAAAAGAAATTAAAACTTTGCACGGTGATATTTCAATCCAAATCCCTGCAATGACTTCATCAGGCAAAATGCTCAGACTTAAAAATCTCGGCTTGCCGAAAAAAACAGGCGGATACGGAAACTTAAACGCAAGAGTGAAAATCGTTTTGCCGTCAAAGTTAACCCAAAAACAAATTGATTTATATAAACAATTATTATAATCAATAAACCAGCATGAATGATTTAACCGCACGTCCTGCTCCGTCGCCTTTTAAGGAGGTAACTTCAATTTCTTTTTTATAATTCATTGAAGTCGAACTGCCGCCGTCAAATGCCATTGCTCTGTCCAGTCCCAATTCTTTGCACAAATCTGAAACTTCATACATATCCATCGGGTGTTCGTCTGTTATTATTAAAATGTGGCATTCGTCCGTGCCTTTTAAACCTATAATTGTTCTGGAAGTTTTATGCAGAACCGATGCGGATTCTCTTATAATTTGTCCTTGAGTATTTTTTGCGATAAATCCTTCTTCTTCAAGTTTTAATTCGGGATACACCAAAGGACCTCCCTGAGAGGAAGTTATGATTGTGCATTCAAAAGGTATTGCTGCTTTGTGCGGGGATATTTCATATTGAAACTTGTTGCCGCATTGCATTACACGAAATTCGCTTCGATTTAGAATTTTATTCATATTTTTGCGAATAAACGAATTTGTGTAAAGAGATTTGTTAAAAATAGGATCCGCAACGGTCATTCTGTCTGTTACGATGTATGAAATCGTTTGAGCGTTTTTCGGATCAAAAAATCCCGCATTTATAGTCAATCTGTCTTTGGCTTTTTCGTGCGCCTCTTTATTTGTTATTAAATCGTCGCTTGATACGAATTTAATTTTCTTTTTGATTTTTTCGCCTTTTAGAACAATATGATATATTCCGTCATTGTGTGAAATCTCAATATCTTCAGCAAATGCGGGAGTAAAACACATGATGAGTGTAAAAATTAAAAACAGTTTCAAAAATTTCATATTATAAATCCTTTAATTTATAAAATCCGTAAATGGCTCCGATAAAGCCCAAAGTCGGAACGATTGCCGTAATATACGGAGATAAAATTCCTTTTTCTGCAAGTAAATCGAAAAACGGCAGAGTTATATAGTAAAGGAATACACACCCGATACCTACGGTAAAGCCCCAAACTCTCTGTTCTCTGGGTCTGCTGAACCCAAGCAAACAACCAAGAATTGCAAGTAAAATACAGACTAACGGTGTTAAAAATCTCTGCAAATACTTGTTGAGCATATAATTGTATTCTTCATCAAGATTTTCATATTTTAAAAGTTTTAAATATTTCTTTAATTTTGGAGTCGAAATATCCCTTTCTTTAACAACAGAATATTTCATCAGCATGTAAGCATTATGCGCCGAGTGATTGTCCAAAATATTCAAATGGTCAATATGGTCAATATCAATATAAATCCCGTCATTTGAAATTTTATATCTCGTAACGTCATTCAATGTCCATTTATCGTCATTTGCCGTGCCGTTTTTAGCATAGTAAATCGTAGATAATTCATGAACATCCTGATAAACCTGATTGGAAAAATCAAGAACTATAACGTTTTCAATATTTCTTTTTACCCCTCTTGAAACAACAACAGCAAGCAAAGGATGCCCCGATTTATCTTTTTGGGTATAAATATACTGCGCCGCAACAAAATCCCCTCTTATTGCTCTTAATTTGTTCTCTGCAAAAGGTGTACCTCTGTCTTTCAACAAAAAGCAAAACGAGGAGAAAAACATTGCAAATATGACAACGGGAACAATAATTCTTTGAAACGACATACCCGTTGCTCTAAATATTGTCATTTCGGAATCTTTACTCAATCTGTCGAAAGTGAACAATGTTCCGAGCAATAACCCTACAGGGATTGCTTTATCAAGAACTTTTGGCAGTTCGTAATACAGAAGTAAAATTGCCGTTTTAAAGCCGTATTCTCCTGCCAACGCTCTTTTAATCGTATTTAAAAGAATCTCGGGGGCAATCCATACAATCGTAAATAACAGGACTGCACCGATTGTTGCAAATGCGACCTGCTTAAATACGTATCTGTCATATATGCTTATTTTAGGAATTTTAATATTCATTACAGCTTGAAGTCCTCACCCAGATAATGCTTTTTGGCAACAGGATCATTTGCGACATCAATACTTCTGCCTTGAATTTTAATTTTTCCGTCAAAGATAACGTAAGCTCTGTCGGTAATTGATAAGGTTGCTTTCGGGTTGTGGTCGGTAATTAAAACCCCCAAACCTTTGTCAACAGACAGCGTTCTGATATTTTCTTTAATTTCACCGATTGCGATAGGGTCAATACCCGTAAACGGTTCATCAAGCAGAATGAAATCAGGACTTGCGGCAAGTGCTCTTGCAAGTTCGACCCTTCTTCGTTCACCGCCCGATAATGATATAGCGGCTTCTTTTCTTAATTTTTTTACCCCAAATTCATCAAGCAAATCTTCAAGTTTTTGTTTCTTCTCATCTTCTGATAATTTATCGTTCATCTGTAAAACGAGTTTGATGTTATCTTCAACAGATAAACTTCTGAAACTTGATGCTTCCTGCGGAAGATATCCGATACCTGCTCTTGCTCTCAGGTGCATAGGCATCTTGGTAATATCTTTGCCGTCTAATAAAACTTCGCCTTTATTAGGTTTTACAAGTCCGACAACCATATAGAATGTTGTCGTTTTTCCTGCTCCGTTAGGTCCCAAAAGCCCGACGACTTCGCCTTTATTTATTTCAAAAGAAATATCGTTTACAACTCGTCTGTGCCCGTATATTTTTACAAGATTTTTAGTTTCAATTTTCATTTTGTACCCTTTTTATTTTTTAATTTTATCAGTAAAATTAAAGATTGTAAATGATTTTAATTATACATGTTTTGCGCTTTTTCCATGCCGTTTTCAAGGTAATATTCAATTCCTTCTACAGCGGTTTTTAAAACAGGTTTCAATTTATCAAGCTGATATTTGTAAAAGTTTTGCAAAACAAAATCTTCGGCAGGTATGGGCGGCTGGGGACCGATACCTATTTTGAGCCTTGCAAATTCTGATGAGCCGAGGCTTTTTATTATTGATTTAATCCCGTTGTGCCCGCCGTCTGATCCTGATGGACGAAAACGTATTCTGTCCAGTTCTAATGATAAATCATCGTAAACTATTAAAATATCTTTAACATCAATTTTGTAATAGCTCATAACGGCAGACACCGCATCGCCCGACAAATTCATATATGTGGTCGGCTTTATCAAAATGATGTCATTTAATCCTTTCGGGAATTTCGTAATATAGCAATGCAGCTTTTTATTTTCCTTAAATTGCACATCGTTATTTATAGCCCATTTGTCGGCAACCATAAAGCCGGCATTGTGCCTTGTCCATCTGTATTTCTCTCCGATATTGCCTAATCCGGCGACTAATTTCATGATTTTATCCCTTTTTATTATTTTAACTCAAATAAATATTACCATAATGATATAGAAACTTTAAGCTTAAAAATTTAATAAATAGCAAATAAATTAGGGTACAAATGAGGTTAAATTTATGAAAAACAAAACAGTTAAAGAAAAAAGTTCGCAAAAGGTTTTAAAATTTTTAAAGAAAAATTCATTGCATAAGAAAGATTTTGCGCAAATGATAGGGGTTACATTGTCTTATGTGTACAATTTGATAGATGAAAGTATTCCGTTTTCGACAAGAAGTTCAACGTTAGAGCGAATAGCAACGGTCATGGATATAAAACCCGAAGAATTTGAGGAGTATAAAATCCCGCAAGAGCCGATTTTGGAAGATGATTCCGTTGCGATGATAAAGGGACTTTTAAAAAAGAAAAAAATAAGCACGGTTAATTTTTTAAAATCGTTCCCGAGGAAAAAGAGGGTTTATATTGTAGACATGCTGCGGGGGGCTTATCCTTTGCCGATTGATTTTAAGGAATTGCAAATGATAGGGCAGACTTTGGGGTTGTCAAAAAATGATATTTTCAATTTGTGGGAGGACAGAATGAAACAGGTGCTTGAAACAAACGGTATGAATATTCAATCGAATCTTGCTTTAGTCAATGCAATGCTTGATTGTGCAAGGAAGTATATTGAAATATAGATATAACAATATGAACGGGGAATAAAATGTGAGTATAATAATTAATCTGTTATATTCACATTTTTGCTTGACAATAAAAAATGTTCTTGATAGTATGAACTTACACGGAAGAAACCGAATTATATGAATAGCGTAATATGCGCTTGTAGCTCAGCAGGTAGAGCACTCCCCTTTTAAGGGATAGGTCACGCGTTCGAATCGCGTCAAGCGCATAAAAAAGACAAGGACTTTTGTTCTTGTCTTTTTTATTGTATATTTTCACAGATATTTCAATATTTACAACCAGTTTGATATTATTTCTGCAAAGCCAATGTTAGTAATACTTTTCGATGTTCCAAGTTCGTGAAATTAAAAATATCAAACTAATTGAAAGTGCATGTTTTATATCTCAAAGCGGCAATCCCAAGAATTTTAATATTATTATATTTCACAAAAGTTTGAGAATAACAACCAGTTTGATATTTTCGGGAAACATCATTTTAAAATTTCAAAGTCGGAAGAAAAATTTTTTAACAATCAATTTGAGAATTTTCGACATGGAAATTTTTTCATTTGATTTGCATTTTATTTGCAGAAAATTTGAAAAATTTTAATTTATAAAATTTTTTACCTCACAATACTTATCATAGATAGCACTAATATCTGAAAAGACAATATACACTTTACATACCCAAACATAAAAAGAAAACAAATCTATTTTAATATTGTTGTATGATACATAAAATTGTTTTTTCATTTCTGTATTTAAGGGGTACCTACAAAATGTCATGTAATCAGTTTTTGCGTAAATTATTTCTATAAATTTTAAAATAAAATTCATATTTTTTAAAAGGTATTTATTGTCTTCGTCTTGGGGCTCGCATCTTTTATTTTTGCAATCACTGTTTGGCAAAGTTGTTTTATGTCATGATTTTTCTCAATTTTATATTTATTTTCCTCATTTAATTTTGTTAAATTTTTATATTTTGTATAAAGTGAACTAAAGCCTTTTAAATATATTTCAATACCATGTATAATATTAAATAGAATTGGAAAAATCCATATATCAGCTTTTTTACTATATGAATCTTTTATGCACTCTTTTAAGAGAAAAATTGCTGTTTCAAAATAACTTTCAGCCATATTAAAAAATTGGACTTCTATTATATCATGAGGATCAAATCTCCAATTTAAGAATGCAGAATGAGCTACATTGTTTTTTGAACCGAAGAATGTAGGATATTCATTATATATATCTTCAAAACTTGTTTCCCTTATTGATTCCTCTATTTCTTCAAAATTAATTTTACACATATTTACTTTCCTTTTTGTATTGTGCATTTTTGTTGAACTTTATTTAAATATAAACTCCCAATGTCCCCTTGTTGCTAATAGAACCTTTCTCAGAGAGGCTATTATGTTTCTTATATTATCAACAGTATACTTATTGATTATTTTTTGTTTATTATCCATTGTATCACTATTTTCTATTTTATATTGTTGTATTATTGCTTTTTTAACCTTATTATGCCAATATGAGTAAGGCAGAGAGTTGTTTTGTGTTTTAAGATAAAGCAACCTTTATTTGAGATTTTAAAAAGTATGTTAAAGCATCTATAATATTTGAGTACATTATATTCTTATTAAATTTTTCAATTTGCAAATCGTTATTATTTTTAATAAAACTTCCAATACATTTCTAACATCGGGTTTAGCAGAAAGATTTTTTACGTTATTTTTATATCTATTCTCATTATCCCATAACGTTTTGCGTACAAGTAATTCAAATTTTGTATCGAAACACTTTATAAAAAACATGTTTTTATGGTGCTGTATTTTAGTTAAATTATCCATGACTGAAGTATAATATAAAAATTAAGTATAGTTATAAAATGTAAAATTCTTGCTTTTTCTTTTACTTTTATGCTATTTTATTAAAGAGGAATAGAATGTTAAATTGTATTGAAAGGGATAAAAAAGAGGTCAAAAATAAAATTTTGACTATAAAATTAGGGGAGTTATTCTGCGGTCCTGGTGGAATAGGATTAGGTGCATCACTTGCAAAAGTCCCTAATGTTGAAATAGAGCATGTTTGGGCTACAGATTATGATGAAGACTCTTGTAATACATACCAGCAAAATTTACATCCTAAGGGTATTATATGTGAGGATATCCGAAAATTAGATTTCAAAAAATTATTAAAATATGGAGAAATAGATTGTTTGACTTTTGGTTTTCCTTGTAATGATTTTAGTACTGTTGGTGAACAAAAAGGCTTGCATGGAGTATATGGCAGATTGTATGAATATTGTGTAAAAGCTTTAAATACTTTTAATCCTAAATACTTTGTTGCAGAAAATGTCAGCGGATTAAGAAATGCTAATGATGGCAAAGCTTTTAAAAAGATTTTAAATGCTTTTGAAAACGCAGGCTATACTTTGTATCCAAATTTATACTGCTTTGAAAATTATGGAATACCTCAAAAACGTCATAGAGTTATTATTGTAGGTATAAGAAATGACATTAATATTGTCTACAAAATCCCTGCTACAAAACCGTATTCTAATATAGATAATTCAGTTAAAACAGCATTGAGCAATATTCCTCCGAATGCGACTAATAATGAGCCGCCAGTTCAATCAAAAATTGTAGTAGAACGGCTAAAATATATAAAAGAAGGCGAGAATGCCTTTACTGCAAATTTACCTCCAGAATTGCGATTAAATGTAAAGGGTGCAAAAATAAGCCAAATTTATAAACGTTTAAAGGCAGATGAGCCCTCATATACAATTACGGGTAGCGGCGGAGGCGGTACTCATGTATATCATTATAAGGAAAATAGAGCATTAACAAATAGAGAGCGGGCTCGATTGCAAACTTTTACAGATGACTATGTCTTTACCGGGACGAAAGAAAGTGTTAGAAAACAAATAGGTATGGCTGTTCCACCGAAAGGCATAAAAATTATTTTTGAGGCATTATTGAATAGTATTGCAGGAAATGAATATGAATCAATGGAGGCAAATCTGTAGTGGAGTCGATAATACTTAAAGAAAACTTGTTTAATGAAATATTAATAAAACCTTCAAAGACATATGATACATTATGTGTTATATCGGGTTTTGCAACACCTTCAATGGTTGCACATCATTTAGAAACAGTTAAAAGTTCTTTTGAAATTGAAGATACAAAAATTAAGCTTATAATTGGCATGACTCCAAACGGTATATCTAAATTCCATCATGAAAATTTTATAAAATTAATGAATGAAAGAAATGGGTTATTTGAATGTTCTTATATTAATTCAAATTCATTTCCAGTTCATACCAAATTATATACATGGTTAAAAAATGATGAACCTGTTAAAGCTTTTCTTTCTTCTGCGAATTATACATTAACAGGATTTAAACGACCCCAAGATGAATTAGCCTGTATATGTAATCCTATAGAGGCATATGATTACTACAATTCAAAAATTGATAATTCTTTGTATTGTACTTGTGATGAAGCAAATAATATGGCAATAGAGCCACTAAAATTAAAAAAACTTAATGCTCAACAAGGAGAATTACGAGAAGAATTTAATAAAAATAATGAAATAGCAAGCGTTGAATTGCCGTTATTTTCTGAAAGAGATAATAAGGTTCAAGCTCGTAGCGGTCTGAACTGGGGACAAAGAGCAGGTCGAGAACATAATCAAGCATATATTCCCATACCTAGTGAAATTGGACGTGCAGACTTTTTCCCGCCAAGAGGTGAACAATTTTCTGTATTGACAGAAGATGGTTTTCCGTTTATTTGTGTAGTTGCTCAAGATGGGAATAAAGCAATTCATACCCCTAACAATAACAGTGAATTAGGAGAATATTTTAGGAATAAACTTGGAGTTCCTCTAGGTGCTCCAGTAACTCTTGCTGATTTAGACAGATATGGCAATAGATATGTCAAATTTACCAAAATAGACGAAGAAGAATATTACATGGAGTATTCTCCGCATAAAAATAATTAATCAAATACTCAATCTATCTGTTACAAATTCTAAAACTAAGTGTTACTTTACATATTGTTTGATAGCGTAGAGAATGCGACTTTCGCATTTATGGTTAATGAAGCAAGACAAATTTTATACAAGTCTTTCGTACATAATTGATAAATCTTGGAATTTCTTATCTATATAACATTTCGCTTCGGGGGTTCCGTTAAATTGACCGTGTGAATATCGAAGTTCGTTTCTAAATACTATTTTGTTCCCATTTTTAATGTTTAGAATTTCCGTATAAAAATTCAATTGAGATTTCGGAACTTCAAAAGATATATTATTTATAACAATATGTTTACTTGCTTCCTGAGCTGGCGGGACTTTATAAATTGCTAAGGAGTTGTTGGTCGTTTTTGCATAATAATATTCCTCATCAATTATTCTGAAAAATCGCAGTAGAGATTGTGGGGAAGTTTTTTCGCAGGGTTTAACCGATTTTAATAAATTTTGACCCGCCGTTATTGCACAAAGCTTTTTGGATTGTATATAGTTTTCATCATTTTCAACCGCTGCTTTTATCCATTTGCTAAATACATATTCTCTTAAATGACTGTTTGTGCGCTTTGCAAATTCTTCGTATTGTAAATGACTGATGTCATCAAATTCTACAATTTCTGAGGAATTATAATTTAGCATCATAGAATTATTAAAAAGCTTGCCCGTTACATTGTATTTATTTGTCCGAACTTTATTAAAGGTTGTTGGTCCGTCTTTTAGCAGGCAATTACAAGTTATATGAAACCAGTTTTCAAATTCGGTATTTGCAAATTCTTTAAAAACATGCATTCCCGAATTATAAGTATTTGTGTTTAAAAGTATGTTTAATAATTTGTATAGCCCCATATTTTCCAGTATAAAACTTTCTTCTTTTAAGGAAAATTTATAGTTATCAATAATCAAATCTATCGGTTAATCAGATTGCGTATCGCATCCGACCCATATAATTTCAGGTTCTTTTTGAATCTTAAAGTTATCGCTAATTGCTTTTGCCAATTTGAATGCATTTTTAATCGTTTGCATTTCTCTATCCGAGAAATTGGTACTATCTTTTGCAATCATTGATATGGTTAAATTGTGAGGTATTTTTATATTATTTGTGCACGTATTATAAAAATATGAAGGATTTATGTCTTTTAAATCTTTTTTACAATAAAAATAAAATGCAACTCCTAACTCTCGTAAATGCGGATATACATCAGCCAAGCTGCTTTTCTCCCCTTATCTCTTAACAATTTTAGCATAAACTTCGCAAGTTTTGATTTTCTGTGTATAATAACGGTATGGGTATGACTACGGATTGCAAACATAAAACTGATAAGAAAAATGTTCTTTCTCTTTTTAGCGGTTGCGGAGGTATGGATTTAGGTTTTGAGGGAGATTTTAATGTTCCTGTTTCTTGTGTAAATGAAAAAATCCACCCTGACTGGATAAAAGAACGAAACGGACAATTTGTAAAGTTACAACCGACAAATTTTAATATAGTTTTTGCAAATGATATTATGGATATTGCTAAAACGGCTTAGACATCTTATTTTAAAAAATTCGGATATAAAAATATCTTTCATTTGGAAAGCATTGTTGATTTGGTAAAAGCATATAAGAACGGAAAATATAAATTTCCTCAAAATGTCGATATTGTTACAGGCGGGTTCCCTTGTCAAGATTTCAGCGTGGCAGGGAAAAGAAAGGGCTTTAATTCAGAAAGAAGTCATAACGGGAAAAAGGATTATGATGTTCCGACTACTGAAACAAGAGGAATGTTGTATTTGTGGATGAAAGAGGTAATAGAAATTACCAAGCCTAAAGCATTTATTGCCGAAAATGTCAAAGGTCTTGTATCTTTCGGTGATGTAAAACAAATAATTGAAAATGACTATAGAAATATTGATAAGGGTTATTTGGTTGTTCCGGCACGTGTATTATTTGCAAGGGATTATTGGGTGCCGCAAAAAAGGGAACGTGTTATTTTTATCGGTTTTAACAAGAAATATTTAAAAAGTGATGCCTTATCTGCGCTCAGCCAAAGCGTAATTTCCAAAAAATATGACCCGTATCCCGTTAAAACACATTATGATGTGTCTGATAAATCAATGCAATTAAGTGTATTACAAGATACTTCAAAGCTCAAGCCGTATGTTACTACTTCGGAAGTTATAAGAGATTTAAATGAGCCGCAAGATGAAACAAAAGATTTGGCTCAGATGAGCTATTCAAAGGCTAAATATTGCCCACATTCTCAGGGACAAACCGAAATTAATTTAAAAGGTCTTGCCCCGACCATTCGTGCCGAGCACCATGGAAATATTGAATATAGAAGATTATCTCGAATGCATGGAGGAAAGCATACAAATGAGTTAAGCCAAGGACTTGAAGAAAGGCGGCTTACGGTAAGAGAATGCGCACGTTTCCAAACATTCCCCGATGATTATTTATTTGTACAGGCTGCCGAAAAAACAGGACGATATAAATTAAGTGCAAGCAGCGCATATAAGCTGATTGGTAATGCAGTTCCTCCATTATTGGCTTATAATATAGCCAAACGACTTGAAGAATTGTGGGACAAGCTTTTTGTATAAATTTTATTTCCCTTGTTTATGTTTAAATTGCAGGTATCTTTCGCATTGAGCCGCATTGTCATACCCGAGCATTGTCCCCAGAATAAAGTCCTGTTCAGGCGACAGTTTACTTAAATCTTTATCAAATGTTTTTACAACTTCAATACATTGTTTCTTGCCAAAATACACATTTATAAGGTGTTTATTTTTATGTTCCCCTATAAAATAATCAATCTTTTCTTCGTTTAAGCGATTTTTAATGGTATCAAGATATTTGGATTTTTCGGTTGTTAAAATAAGATTTCTTATCCCTTTTTTAAATTCATATATATGGTGATTGAATACTCTTAAATCCGAAATCTGCTCAAGCTGCGCTCTTGTTAGTCTTGGTTTTGAGCTAAACGATACCGTATCTGTTTGAAGTTCGTTTAATGAGGGTTTTATTCGCATGGCTTCAGGTGCTTTTGCAGGAGTGTTACCATTGTAATGTTTAAAATTGTTAATTGCGTGAATAAGCAAATCATACCCCCTTACGCCTTTATATAAGACCTTTTTCAAAAATATTACCATAAAGGTGCAAATTTTATCAATTTTTTATTAAAGAATATTTCATATTTGCCGTCAGAAATATTGAAAGGTTGATTACCATGCAAAACGATATTCCTATAAGCAGTTTAAAAGGTATTGATAAAACAATCGCTACAATGTGTGATAAAAATGGCGACGGCAAATTGCAAAGTATGCTTGGCGAAGTAAGCATATTTAACAAGGTTAAAAGTACCGTAAAAGGCGATACCTTTCAATTTGAGGGTAAAGTTTATAACAAAGACGGCACTATAAATTA
This sequence comes from uncultured bacterium, assembly GCA_900319365.1. Taxonomy (GTDB): domain Bacteria; phylum Cyanobacteriota; class Vampirovibrionia; order Gastranaerophilales; family Gastranaerophilaceae; genus Zag111. The sequence goes on from ONOE01000010.1 coordinate 45,877, forward strand.
TATAATGAAACCGACAAATGAATCCTTTTTTACTATTCAAGCCAATTCGGATAATCAGTCTCAAGCAACAGGAGATAAAACATCTAAAACTAATACCGATAAAAGTCAAAAATTACCTGATTTTAAGCAGGAAAAACTGCCGCCCATAACAAGTAAACCTGTCAGTACAAGGGTTGCAAAACCTGTTATAAGCAGACCTGTACCGATGAAATTATCATCTGATGTGCGCACAAATTATAATTGGTCGGTTGAAGCTTTTGAGGGTGTAATTGATAAAATGACACCAAAATCAAGTGTATTGCGAGGTAGGGCAAAAGATTTTATTGATGCCGCAAAAGCAAACGGTGTAGATCCGAGATTTTTACTCGGCATTGCGATGTTCGAATCGGGCGGTGGAACTTCCGTTCGTGCAAAAGATAAACATGATGTCGGCGGGTTGCTCGGGCGTAAATTTACATCAGTATCTCAAAGTATTCAGGCTATAGCAAAAACGATTAGTACAAATTACGGCAAAGGTCATAAATCTGCCGATTCTATCGCATTTCCTTATACCCGCAGCAAGGCTTCAGCGCCTTTGTGGAAAAGAAAAGTTGTAGAATTTGCAAATCTTGCGACAAAATATTATAAAGCCTAGTCATGTTCAATTTAAAATCAAAATATTGACATTTTCTTTTTCGTAAATTACTATATACTAAACTAAAACTTTAGGAATATGGGAAGCAGAGTAAATATGAAAAAGTCGTTTTTGACATTAATTTTTGCGGGATTTGTTTGCTTTTTTGCGTGTGGAACGCTATTTGCCGAGCAATCGACGGCTGATGCTTCAATTCAAAATCGCATACAAAAAGTCGGTACAAGAATTTTAAAGAGCAACAGAATAACAAATACCGTTACTTTTGTTTATGACCCGAGTGAAAAGTCCGCAAAGTTATCTTCAACAAAGATGCTTGTTTCAAGGAAAATCACGGTTTATTCGGGGGCATATAAAAATTTCGGTACGGATGAAGAACTGGCAGCGTTTCTTGCACGAAACATTGCACTTGTTGTCCGATCTTATGACGGGGTGTTTTTGGGGCGTTTAAGAACATTGCAAATTAAGGCAGCTCCGAAAAAATATCAGATTGTAGCTGACAAAATAGCAGCTGACTATATGGTAAAAGCAGGTTATGACCCTGTAGCGCTAATTGTTCTTATTCAAAAAGTCGATCCGCAGAAAAAATATTCTGCAATCTCTTCTAAAAACTCAACTTCAAAAAGACTTGCCGTGCTTTATGAATATATATTTTCAAAATATCCTTACTATCTTTTGAATAATAAATATTATGAAAATACTTATTATCAGCAATTTTTGACAGAATCTGAGGCAAACAGAAAATTGCTTGAACAAAAACTCAAATCTCATTCAACCGAGGAGCTTGATTATGAATAAAATTATAATAGCATTATTGGCTATATTTACGATGGCACTTCCTGCGTGTGCGGTTAATGAAGATTTTATCGTAGAAGAATTTTTGAAAGGCAAAAATATTCAAAAGCCTCTTGAAAATATTAACGGCAGTTTAAATGTATCCAATGCTGTCCCTATCTATATGACGATTTCTACACCCGTAAAATCGGAACAGGATTTGTATGAGGGACAGATTATAAAATTTGTGGTATCTCAAGATGCAAAATACAACGGTAAAATGATAGCTAAACAAGGAACCGTCGTAAAATCAAGAGTTGAAACGGTTATTGATAACGGAATGAATGGTATTCCCGCAAGTGTTGTACTGGGAGATTTTATGATTCCCGGAATAAGCCCGAATAAATTAACTTTTTATTATGAAAAATACGGACATGATTTGAGTTTGCTTGTTTATCCGCTTAAATGGGTCTTAACACCTTTATGGCCGACAGGCTCATTGACAAACTTTATTAAAGGCGGTCATGCAAAAATCGGTGCAAATACAAAAGTAACCATATATTATTACCCGTAGATTTTATTTAATTTCAAAAAACAAGTCAAAAAAAAACGACTAATAAAAGTCGTTGGAAAATCAATAGGAAAAAAGGGAAAGGAAAGTATTTGTATATGAGCATAAAGCT
>ONOE01000008.1 GCA_900319365.1 uncultured bacterium
TAAATCACTTATTATTGTTTCTGTTGTATAAAATGCTCTCTTTGCCATAACAACATTTTGATCAGGCAATAAATTGTGAATAATAGGCATGGATATTGCAGTCAGTATTGCTATTACGCCGAGTGCTATAAGTAATTCTGACAGAGTGAAAGCGCCGATTTTTGATTTGCGTTCACCATCCAGCCATTTCATGCAGTCGATTTGTTTCATTCATTTACCCTTTTATTAATTTATATAACCGATTTATACATCTATGCATGAATTAATAACATGTTTAGATGTATTAATCAATATTATAAAAATATATTGATAAAATGAAAAGATGATTAAAAACAGATTATCGACCATTTTAGGCGAACAAAGGATGAGAGTTTCAGAATTATCAAAATTGACGGGAATTAGTCAAAATGCTCTCAATAAAATTTACCACGACAAAACCAAAGGTATAGATTTTAATACCTTAAATAAAATATGCAACGTACTCCAACGCAATACTCAAGAGATTTTTGAATTTACTCCCGATAAATAACAAGCCCGATTAAATGCTCGTTTATTTACCGAAAAATCTCATAATTTTATCAAGCAAGCCTTCCGATTCTTCTGCTGAAGTATTATTTTCTAATTTGTCCAATTTATCTTTTATAATTTTATATTCAGACGGATCTTTTACGATTTCAAGGTAATGTTGATAAACCTCAATGGCTTTTGAAACAGCTTTTGTCTTTTCATAAGCTCTGCCAAGGCTTTTAAGCACTTCGACATTATTCCCGTCAAGTTCAGCCAGTCTTTGAAGATAATCGACCTGTCCTTGGTAATCGCCGATACTTTCTCTGTATGCGGCAAGTTTTCTCAATGCTTCTTTATTATTAGGATCTTTTTTAATAATTTTCACATAATATTCGCTTGCGTGATCTACTTCTTTATTATCTTCAAGCAATGATGCAAGTTCAAAGAGTAAATTTATATCATCATCTTTCATTTGAACCGCATTTAAATATTCATTAATAGCGATATCATAATTTTTTCTTAAAATATTATATCTGCCCCAATTTACATGTGCATTGTATTCATCACCTTTTTCATCGCAAATCAATGCACGCATCTGATAAGTCAACGGGGAATTAGGGACAAGTTTATCATACTCTTCAACGCATTTGAAAGCCTCATCAAACTTCTTTGAAGAATAATAGTACTGCGCCATCAGGGTGTAATATCTCGGATTTTGTTTTAAATCATCGCTCAAATTATTCAACTTATCATAAGCTTCATCAATTTGTCCGATTTCAAGCATACATTGGATTTTCAAAAGTTCATCTTTTGTATATTCCATTGCCTTTTTAGGATCTCCGCTTTTTAAATATATAGCGGCAAGTCCTTCATTAATCTTGTCGTCATCAAAGCCTTTTTGTTTTGCTCTTAACAGGGTATCAATTGCGCTTGAATATGCCTCATCCTGCAAATACATATCCGCAAGCTGCAAAAACATTTCTTCATGCACGTCTTCACCGTCAATCAATACGTTAAATTCATCAATCGCTTTCATTCTCTGCCCTGCCTGTTTATACAGGTTTGCAAGAGTAAATCTTGTCATTGCTGCCTGTGCGCCTTCAGATGCCAGAGATAAAGCCTTTTTAAAATCGCTTATTGCAAAATCAAGTTTGCCCTCGATTGAATTTTTATTCCCGCGGTATACGTAGAACTTATACGGATCAGAATCTTCATAAATCGTCATAAGCTGCTCATAAGCAAGCGGATTAGTTACATCTCTTTTTAAAATTTCGTTATAATATTTCGCTGCTTCTTCAGGCTTATCCAATATCAGCGACAAATGTCCGAGTCTTTCCAATACCCCCATATTGTCAGGATCTGACTCGTATTCTTTTTTATATTCGTTATAAGCTTCTTCGTATTGTTCGTTAGCTTCAAATTGTTCAGCCAGTAGCAAACTCATTTGTTTTAACTCCTTTTGAAATATTATTATGCAAGTCGATTATATCATCAATAAATCGATTGTACAAATAATGTCATACTATATTCGGGAACTTTCAAATTCTGCTAAGATATTATAAAATCTTTCAAGCTCATTTTTTGTAAAGCCGTTTTCACAATAGAAAGAATAATATCCGCTTTCGGCAGAGAAATCTGCAACGTAAATCAAGTCTTTAGTTCCTCTGATTTTGAAAGCAACATCGTTATCAAGTTTAATCTTTTTATTTACGGGATATTTTGTATAAACTCCGCTCATATTTTCGATTTCTTTATTGGTTTTTCTTAATATCAGCGTTCTTTTGGCATCTATCGGGTAAAAGACCTCTACCATTCCGTCCATTGCCCTTACGGAAATATTTGCAACGGGAAAAGTAACAGAAGATGCTTTTTGAGCGCATTCAAAATCTTTCCCGCAATCAGTCCACGGATTAGGCATCCCGATAAGATTTGATTTGGTTGCTGTTTGAACATTTGTACAGCCCGTAAAAAATATCAGTCCCATTAATAAAATTGCCGATAAGAATTTTTTATGCATTTAAAGCCTCCTCTTCTTCCTGCTGTCTGAATTGCATTTCATATAAATGTTTATAATGACCGTGTTCTATACTCATCAATTCATCATGCGTACCGAGTTCAACAAGTTCTCCCTCATTTATGACAGCAATTCTGTCGGCATTTTTAATTGTTGACAATCTGTGAGCAATGATAAATACCGTTCTGTTTTTCATAAGGTTATCCATAGCTTTTTGAACAACTGCTTCCGATTCATTATCAAGAGCCGAAGTTGCTTCGTCCAAAATTACAATCGGTGCATTTCTAAGCATTGCTCTTGCTATTGCAACCCTTTGTCTTTGACCTCCGGATAACGTCATTCCTCTTTCGCCGAGCAACGTTTCAAGACCTTGCGGCAATTCGGAAATTAAATCCTGCAAATGCGCATATTTTATTGAATCTGCAAGTTCTTCTTCTGTTGCATCGGGATTACCCATCATAATATTTTCTCTGATTGTACCCGAATACAGGAAATTATCCTGAAATACCATAGAAATATTATGTCTTAAAGATTTTATCGAATATTTTCTTACATCAATATCATCAATCATCAATGATCCTGACGTAATATCGTAAAATCTCGGGATAAGATTTACCAAAGTAGACTTCCCGCCGCCCGAATTACCTACGATTGCAAGAGTCTCATTTTTAGGTACCGTAAGATTGATATTTTTTAATATTGGCTGATTCGGAACGTATTCAAAGCATACATCTTTAAATACAACATCTTTATTCAAGCCTTTCAATTCAATCGGATTTTCGCAATCTTTAATTTGAGGTTCTAAATCAAACAGTTCAAATACCCTGCCCATAGCAACAAATATCGTTTGAATGCCTGTTAAAGTGTTGCCCAAAGTTTTTACGGGTTTATACAATAATAACAATGAAGTAACAAATGATGCAAAAGAACCTGCCGTCATGTGCCCCGAATTGATAAGGTATGTACCGACGCCCAATACAATCGCAATTCCGAAAGATGCGATTAAATACATCAAAGGCGACATCCAACCTGCTCTTTTGTATAATGACATATTAACGTTAAATGACTGCCAAGTTTGATCTCTGAAATATTTATTCTGTCTGTCCTGCAATTCATAAGCCGCCATAACTTTGTTGCCGTTATAGGTTTCATTTATGTTTGTCGTAATATTACCGCCGATAACCATATTTTTGTTTGATGCGGATTTAATTCTTTTTCTTATTAATGCGACAGGCAAAAATGCCACGCACAATACCAAAACGCCGATTATTGCAAGTTCCCAAGAACTGTATAACATTACGGCTATCAAACCCAAAGCCCCGAACAAACTTGTCGTAATGGTTTTAATATTATCGACAATACCCGTTGATGCGGTTGCGGGGTCTGACATATATCTTGAAATTATGATACCTGATGAATTGTCATCAAAAAATTGCGGGTGCATGTGAATTAACCTGTCGAAAAGGTCAAATTTTACATCGTTTGTAATTCTTTGAGAAGTCCAAGTTGAAAGATATCCGTTTAAATATCTCAAAACACCTTGAACAGCAGCAAAAAGAATTACACCGAACGCAATAATAAATGCCATCTGAATACTTGAAAATGACAAATGTATTCCATGCCAATTGATTATAAAAGCCTTTCCGCCGATTACGTAATCCATATAAGGTTTAAGCGCAAACGCCGTAACACCATCTAACAAGCCTAACGGTATGGCAACAATAAACCCGAGCAAAATCCTGAACCAATAAGGCTTTATATAAGGGAAAATCCTTTTTAACAGCCAGCCGTATTTGAACGAATTTTGGGCGGTTGTAGCCTGCAATTTATACTTTGACATTATTTAATATCCCCTTTTATAACTGTAACTTTTTAAAACATTGTACCATAAAAACATTCTAAGCACACAAATGCTTAACATAACCTGCTCTAATATTAATTAATAAAGAAACAATTATACGTTTGCATGCTGATTTACATTTAAACGGTAAATTTCATTTAACCCCTCAAGCGTTAATATCGGGTTAATTTCTTTAAAATCATGTTTTAAATATGTAGCAATCAATCCGCTGTATCCGCCTGTTGCAATCAAAACGGCTTTTTCGCCAAGCTCTTTTTCACATTGTTCAACCAATCCGTCAACAGCACATGCACAGCCTCTTATTACACCTGCTAAAATTGCATCTTTTGTGTTGCACGCCAATGCACAAGGCGATATGGCAACTTCAATTTTGGGGAGTTTTGAAGTTGAGGAATAAAGACTTTTTAATTGAGTTTTGAGCCCCGGCATGATTATACCGCCGCAAAATTCTTTTTTTGAATTGATAATATCAAATGTCGTTGCTGTCCCGAAATCAACAACAATTACGGCGCTATCATACTTTTTAGCGGCAGTAGCTACATTTGCAATTCGATCTGCTCCGACTTCTTCAGGTTTATCTGCTACAATTTTTACACCGCTTTTAATTTTATCATTAACCATTAAAGGTGTTAGAGAAAAAACTTCTTTTACTGCATTGAAAAATTTTTCGTTAAGTTCTTCTACTACCGAACCGATTATGCATCCATCAATTTTATAACCTTTAAAAATAGTTTGCAAAAGCACTTTGTATTCGCCTTTGCTTAAATCTCTATCCGATGCGAGCCTGCATTCATTTACGTATTTGTTATGTTCAAACAGCCCGAGGGTAATATTTGTATTTCCGATATCTATGGTTAATAACATAAAATAATCCTTGAAAATTAAATTCAAGGATTATTCTATAATAAATGTATTTTCACCGCAATATCAGAAATTATTTTTGATGAACGTTAATTCCGAATGCTCCGCCCATATTAGGAGTACCTGCAGAAGCTTGCATTAAAGGATTATTAAAATCAAATAACGGTTTTTTAGTTGATTTTAACGCACGAGCCGCTTCAGCAAAATAATTTCTAAAGTTTGCTACACTGTTGCTTTTTGATTTTCCTGATATAGCATCGACTTTTCCATAGCCCATAATCAATTCCTCCATGTGAATTCATCTCTTATATATATAAAGTATTCTTTAATGGCCGAATTGACATAAAGCAAATAAATTGTTACATAACTTTACAATAAACTTTTTCAAAGGGGTAAGTCAAAGTAAATTGTTACATGTCCTTGACAAAATTTTATGAACACATAAAATAAAAGAGTGTTATTGAATACTAAGTTATAGTAGGATATATATGTAGACTAAAAAGAAAAGGAGATTAATCTCATGGCACGTGAACATTATGAACGTACGAAACCGCATGTTAACATTGGTACAATCGGCCACGTTGACCACGGTAAAACAACATTAACCGCTGCTATTACAGGTGTTTTGGCAGCAGCAGGTAAAGCAGATGCTAAGAAATTTGATGAAATCGATGCTGCTCCTGAAGAAAGAGCTAGAGGTATTACGATTGCTACAGCTCACGTAGAATATGAAACAGATAAAAGACACTATGCACACGTTGATTGCCCGGGACACGCAGACTATGTTAAAAACATGATTACAGGTGCTGCTCAAATGGACGGCGCTATCCTTGTTGTAGCAGCAACTGATGGTGCTATGCCTCAGACTCGTGAACACATCTTGTTAGCTAAACAGGTTGGTGTTCCCAGCATGGTAGTATTCTTAAATAAATGCGATATGGTTGACGATGAAGAATTGTTAGACTTGGTTGAAATGGAAGTTAGAGAATTGTTAACTTCTTATGAATTCGACGGCGACAACATTCCGTTCATCAGAGGTTCAGCTTTGAAAGCTTTAGAAGCAGTTCAAAAGAACCCGAAAATCCAAAGAGGCGAAGATAAATGGGTTGATAAAATCTGGGAATTGATGGATGCAGTAGATGAATACATTCCTACACCTGTCAGAGATTTGGACAAACCGTTCTTGATGCCTATTGAAGACATCTTCTCAATCACAGGTCGTGGTACTGTTGCTACAGGCCGTGTTGAAAGAGGTGTTGTAAAAGTTGGTGATGAAGTTGAAATCGTTGGTTTAGGCGAAACTAAGAAAACAACTGTTACAGGTCTTGAAATGTTCAGAAAATCTCTTGATGAAGGTGAAGCAGGTGATAACATCGGTGCTTTGTTAAGAGGTGTTGATAAAACTGAAGTTCAAAGAGGTCAGGTATTGTGCAAACCGGGTTCAATTCACCCGCATACACACTTCACGGCTAACGTTTACGTCTTGACTAAAGAAGAAGGCGGACGCCATACTCCGTTCTTCCCGGGTTACAGACCTCAGTTCTACATCAGAACAACAGACGTTACAGGTGAAATCAAATTCGACGGTCAAATGGTAATGCCCGGTGATAACGTTGTAATGGACGTTACATTGATTACTCCGGTTGCAATCGAAGAAGGTATGAGATTTGCAATCAGAGAAGGCGGCAGAACAGTTGGTGCCGGTGTTGTTGACAAAATTATCGAATAATTTTAAGACAATATAAAATCTAAAAAAGGCTCAGACATTTGTCTGAGTCTTTTTGTTTTGTGTCAATTTTTTAATAATTAGTCATATATGGCTTGACAACAGATTTTTATTATGATAATATACTTGTGGGGTAAATGTATATTTATAAGTCTTATCAAATCTGATGAGGCTTTCTTTTTATCTGTAATTTCTTAACCGTTGTTTATCAAAGCGATTTTTGCTATAATAAATTTATGAAAAGCAAGCTCGTACTCAAATTTTTAAGGAAATTATTTTTTGTAACTTTCGGAGCTGTAATTGCAGGTTTTGCTCTTGCATCATTTCTGTCGCCAAACAATATTATTGACGGCGGAGTAATCGGTGTTTCTATGATTTTGAGCAAGGTGTCGGGAATAAATCTCGGACTTTTGATTATGCTTTTAAACCTGCCGTTTATTTTGCTTGCGTGGAAGAAAATGGGAACACGTTTTGTTGTATTAACGGCTTACGGCAACGTAATACTTGCGATTTCGACCAATTATTTTCACGCAGTTCATGTAACTTCTGATCTGCTTTTAGCCACCGTTTTCGGCGGTATAATTCTGGGGGCAGGAGTCGGAACTATATTAAAAAACGAAGCATCATTAGACGGAACAGAAATTTTGTCATTAATAATTTCAAGAAAATTCGGATTTTCCGTCGGAGAATTTATCCTTATCATAAATATATTTATATACGTTGCGGCAGGATTGGTATTTAGCTGGGGCAGCGCAATGTATTCAGTTTTGACATATTTCATTGTGTCCCGTGTTATTGACAGCGTAATGGAAGGGTTTAACAGTTCAAAATCAGTTCGTGTAATAAGCGACGAAGCTTCCGTTATAGGCGAACAGCTTATTGAAAGGCTTGATATAAGCGTAACGTATTTGCAAGGAGTCGGTGGATATTCGGGAGAAGATAAAGATTTAATATATTGCGTAATATCAAGGCTTGAACTTCCCAAAATGCTTGATATTGTACAGGAAATCGATTCAAAGGCGTTCGTTTCGGTTGTTGATGTGCACGAAGTTTACGGAGGCAAATTCCGCAAGAAAATTTCCGGCAAGTAAATCTTTTGATTTTATATGAATAACTGGACAACAAATTAAAAATGTAATATAATTCTATAAGAAAAAGAGGATATAATTATGGCTAAAAATAATGATACGGTACCCATAGAGGTTACAATTTTAACTGCGGATCACGATATTAAAGGGGTTGTGCATGTTTCAAAATACACAAATACCAACCGTGAATTAACAGACTTGTTAAATGACAGAGAACGCAGATTTTTGGCTGTAACAAATGCCGAGATTTATCCTCGCACAGGCAATAAATCCCCGAGAAGATACAATTTCTTAGAAATCCACATGGATTATGTTTTGATGGTTCACCCGACAACTCAGGCTGTATTTAGAGATTCGGGCAAAACACAGGAAGATATCGCAAGATTTAGAGATTTAAGAGCAAAATTAAACCAAACTAAACCGTTCTAATAAAAAGATAAGTTTCGTTTTAGTTTAGTTTTCTTCTTTATACCCGAAACTTTTGAGTATATTATCTTTTTTACGCCAATCTTTTTCGACTTTAACTTCAAGTCCGAGGAATACTTTTTTCTCTATGATTTTTTCTAAATCCAGTCTTGCTTCGGTGCCGATTTTTTTCAACAATTGTCCGCCTTTGCCTATCAGTATGCCTTTTTGGCTTTTGGTTTCGCAATAAATTGTTGCATAAATTTTATCTATATCTTCAAGTTCTGAATATTTATCAATCTTTACGGCAACCGAGTGAGGAATTTCATCAGATGTATTTAAAAGAATTTTTTCCCTTATAATTTCTTCCGCAACATCACGCATGGTTTCGTCCGTTACAACATCTTCCGGATATAAAATGTCGCCCTCAGGAAGTTTTTTATAAATATTATTTAATAACGTATCAATATTTCTGCCCGTTTTGGCAGATATTTTAACAACAGGCAGATTTTTATCAAACATGGTTTTGTAACTCAAAAGGTTTTCTTCCACAATCTCGTGCTTTTTGATTTTATCAACTTTGTTCATGACAATTATCACGGGGATATTTGTTTTTAAAAGATTTCTTGCAATCCATTTATCGCCTTTTCCCGCACTTGTCGAGCCGTCAACCAGAAAAAGTATCAAATCCGCATCAGGCAAAGCTATTTTAGCTTCATCGAGCAAAAATTCACCTAGCTTGTTTAAAGGTTTATGAACCCCCGGAGTATCTACAAAAACAATCTGACCATGACTGTCGGTTAAAATTCCTTTAATTCTTTTTCTTGTAGTTTGCGCTTTATCCGTTGCAATTACAATTTTTTGTCCGAGAATTTTATTTAAAAGGGTAGATTTCCCGACATTCGGGCGCCCTATTATTGTTACAAAACCGCTTTTCATAGGATTATTGTAACATAAATTTACCAAATATTAACAAAGTAGCAAAATTTTTTATTCTGGTCTATTATATTTAATATAGTGTAGTTTCTAAAATTATATAGCAGGGAATATGATAAATAAAAAAATTATAACAGTAGCCGCTCTTTCGACTGTCTTGATTGTCGGAAATTCAGTATTGGCAAGCTCGAGTGATTTGCTTCGTATGGATTTAAAAAAGGCTGCATCTGACGATACGGTTGACGTAACATTCTACACAACGGGATCATCTTCAAATAATACCGTTGTTACAAGAAAATCGGGCAACACTTATGTTGTATTGTTACCGAATGTTGCGGGAAATCAATCTGTTGTTCCGTCATTGGGCGGAGTAAAAGATTATATAACCGATGTAAAAATTAAAAACGTTGATGACGGCATAGGCGGCTATACAAAAGTTACATTCAGCACGACAAAACCTGTTAAAATTCATACCTACTCTAAAAAGACGGCTCCTCTAACAAAAGCTCAGCAGGAATATAAGTCTTTAATTGCTCAAAACAGCAAATATGATCCGAATAGGAAAATGGAAAATTTCAAAAAGACGTCTGCTCCTGCTATTCGCCAAACTCCCGTTGCGAATAAAAATAACGTAAAAGCTGCCAATTCTAATGTAACAGCAGCTAAAAAACCGCAACAAGCAGCTTCTCAAACTAAAAATAATAATATAAATAAAAACAATATATTAAATACAGTTGCAAAACATACCCCGATTATTAATCAAAACACACTAAAAACACCCGTAAAACGGGTAAAAGAACAACCTGTTAATAAGGTTAAAATTGCACAAAATACTACCTCGAAACCTGATGTGCAAAAACCTGTAATTCCCGCACCTGTAGCAGATCTCGCAAATAATATTTCTAAGCAGGTAAATAATAATGCGGCAACAACAGACAAAACAGCTAAAAAAGCAAATACTTCTGCAAAAAATACAAAAAATATTAAAACTACACAAAATAACAAAGTAAAAGTTAAAACAGAATCCAAAGGAATACCGTTTATCCCTATTGCGGGCGCATTGTCCGTTGTCGGTCTGTTTGTTCTGGGCTGGTTCTTTAACTTAATTGCACGTGCTGCGGGCAAAAATTCCAACAAATTGAAAGAATATTTAGCCAATTACAATTCTAACCAAAGCGCAAACAATAACGATTATTATAACAAAATCGCAAATGATGATAATTTAAGCTGGCAAGAGAAATACAAACTCTATTCTGAAAAACAAAATGATGAAGTAAAAAATAAGCCCGAAACCGACGTATCTTATGTCGCAGGCTTAAACAGCTCTAAAGGTGTAATTGTTCCCGATGATTTGAATAAAAGAGTTGCTCAAATGGAGCATGCCCTTTCTCAAACACCTGACGTTAAACCTCCCAAGACTGTTTCAAAAGAAGTTCAATCAGAAGATGATGCAATCACACAATCTATGTCCGGTTTGAAATTGAAATCTTTTGCAAAGCATATTAATTTGAATGAAACAAACCGTGAACAGGTATTTAAGACAAGCCATAAACACAGCGAGCCTTTAAAAGAAGGTCAATTCGTTAAATTGAAACCGTCTGCATTGTCAATGAGCCATAGAAATGTTGCTTACTCTGGCTTTAACATTTCAGATTTGGTCAGAACAGGCAGAAAATACCTTAATCCGAACCAAGAGGAGTCAAATATGAGTAAGAAAAAAGAACAGTATAAAATGTCATCATTGAATGAATATTTAGATATTCTTGATTCAGAAAACTCAAGCAGCGCATCTGATGTTGAACAAATTTCATCTCTTGTTCCGAAACAGAGCCGCAACATGATGGGTATTACCAATCCGATGGCAGGAAAAAGATCTTCTTTCAAACATTCTTCTCAAAAGTCAGAATTAAGCAATAATATTTCCGTTAAATCAAAATATAATATCGACGGCGAAAAAAGTATCTTAGCGATTGAGCTTGACGGAATTTCGGCAATCATCGGCAAGGTCGGCGAAAATATTTCGGTATTAAAGAAATTTGATAAAGTAGTAAATAAACCTTTGCAGGTAAGACGTGATTACGGGAATGTTTATATTGTAAAAATGGGCGGATTCAAATGTCTGGTAGATGTTTCCGACAGCAAGATGGGAACCCTGCTTGAAATTTAATCGCATTAAACCGATAAAATGTTAAAAAAAATAATTGTATACACATGTTTAATTATAGGATTGGGAGCTTTGATTTTGGGGACATTGTCCCGCAAATCGGATAATTTTGAGCATATTCAATTTGCATCATGGGGTTCAGAATCAGAAGTAAACATTCTTAAACCGATTATAAAAGACTTTGAAAATAAAAATAATGGAATAAAAGTCGATTTTATGTATATTCCGCAAAATTATTTTCAAAAACTTCATCTTCTGTTTGCCTCAAACACTCCGCCTGACGTTGTATTCATAAATAATTTAAATTTGCCCGTATTTGCAAATGCAGGTATGCTTGAAGATTTGACCCCGTATTCTGAGGATTTTGAGTCTGATAAATATTTCCCGCAATCTTTAAAATCACTTAGTTGGCATGGGATATTGTACGCTATACCAAGAGATGTTTCAAATACTGTAGTTTTTTATAACAAATATTTATTCAAAAAATACGGCGTACCTTATCCGCAAAATAACTGGGATTTAAACGATTTACTAAATAAAGCGGTCAGAATTTCACACCCGCAAAATCAAATCTACGGAATATCATTTGACGAATTGCCGCTTTTATATTTACCGTACCTGCTGGCATACGGTGGTTGGAGCAAAGAAGATACCCTAAATTACTTTAAAAAAGATGTCCTAAACAAAATACCGAATAAAAAAGGACTACAATTTTATGCAAATTTAAGAAAAAAATACCACGCAGCACCCTCAAAAAGCGAAATCGCAAGCGCTACATCAGCTCAAATGTTTTTGCAGGGGAAAATCGCAATGCAGGTATCAGGACGTTGGCTTGTACCAAAATACAGACAAGAAGCAAAATTTGACTGGGATATTGTGCAATTTCCGTCCGCAAATAAAAGCACAAAAAGCAAAGTCTTTATGGATTCATCAGGTTGGGCAATCTCAAAAAATTCAAAACATAAAAAAGCTGCTCTAAAACTTATTATGTATCTGTCATCAAAAGAAAGTTCTCAAAGATTTTCGGAAACAGGCTTGATAGTGCCTGCAAGAAAAGACTGCGCATATTCAAAATATTTTTTTGATAAACAGATGCCGCACAATTCTAAAGCATTTTTAGATGCGGCACAAAACTCAGTACCAACCCCCGTTACACTTGATTATCCCGAAATTACGGATTCTTTGAAAAGCAGGGTCGAACATTTATTTAACTAAAAAAAGCGGACACTTATTAAAAGGAGCCCGCTTTAACATAAAATCTTTTTTATTAACTTTTCATTGATTTTATGATGTCATCAATATTTACATCAGGTATAGATTTAATCTTTTCATACATAGCATCAGCTTTTTGGCAAAGCTTATTGATAAATTTCATCGGCGTTTCGATAAACGGAAGTTGTGTATAGTCTTTCATTTTATACCCGAGAGGATTGTTTGTTGTATAAACGATTCTGCCTTCTAATCTGTTTTTCCCGTGTCCGAAAAGTATAACGTCAACAGGATTATCTTTTTGTTTTTCTATAATCTTGCTGAAATCAAGCCAATCTTGCGGCTTTAAAACCCTTCTTAAAACATCTTCTGCGCCCGAACCGTTACAAATACCGGTAAAAGATTGTTGCGGCTTTGTACATTGATTATTTATAGCACTTACCTGCATGAATTTACTCCTTGTTTTATGACTACAATAACATATAACGCACATAAAAAATATTTTTGCTATTATTTGCCTTGATTATGAGTTATATTTAAATTATTATTATAATGCAATAAGGAAGAAATTAAAGAGGGAAAAATGCTTGATATTAAATTAATAAGGGAAAATCCTGAAAAAATAAACGAACTTTTAAAAAGAAGAAATCCGCAATGGTCAATTGACGAGGTTTTGCAAATAGATGAAGAAAGAAGAAAAATTCAGACAAAAGCAGATGAACTTCGTGCAAAAAGGAAATCCGAATCTCAAAAAGTCGGAATGATGAAGAAAAACGGCGAAAATACCAACAAATTGCAAGAAGAAATCAGATATCTTGCAGTTGAAATAAAGGAACTTGAAGAAAAACAAAACGAACTTGATGCAAAGCAAAGAGATGTTCTTCTTCATATCCCCAACATTCCCGATGAAACAACACCCATCGGAAAATCGGAAGATGATAACGTAGTTGTATCAACATGGGGTGAGCCTACAAAATTCGATTTCAAACCCCTTGCGCATTGGGATTTGTGCGAAGCTAAAGGGCTTGTTGATTTTGAAAGAGGCGTAAAACTTTCTCAATCAAGATTTGTGCTTTATAGAGGTAAAGGAGCAAAACTTGAAAGAGCCATTATCAACTTCTTCCTTGATGAACATACACAAAATCAGGGCTATGAAGAAATATTACCTCCCTTTATGGCAAATGCGGCAACAATGACAGGAACAGGACAATTACCGAAATTTAAAGAAGATATGTATAAATGCGAAAACGAAGATTTATACTTAATTCCGACAGCAGAAGTTCCCGTTACAAATATTTATTCAAACGAAATTTTATCTGAAGATGATTTGCCTAAATATATGACGGCTTATACACCTTGTTTCAGACGTGAAGCAGGTTCGGCAGGGAAAGACACCAGAGGTTTAATCAGAGTTCACCAATTCAATAAAGTAGAAATGGTTAAATACACCACTCCCGAAACTTCAAAACAGGAGCACGAAAAATTAACCGAGGACGGCGAAAGAATGCTTCAACTTTTGGGACTTCCTTATAGAAGGGTTTCATTATGCACGGCTGATATCGGTTTCAGCGCAAACAAATGCTGGGATTTAGAAGTTTGGCTTCCGTCATACAACGATTACAAAGAAATTTCAAGCTGTTCGAATTATGGCGATTATCAGGCTCGCAGAGCAAATATTCGTTATAAAGAAAAAGCAACGGGCAAAACAAGATTTGTACACACTATTAACGGATCGGGTCTTGCCGTCGGCAGAACATTTGCAGCAATCGTAGAAAACTTCCAGTTAGAGGACGGAACAATCATAATTCCTGAAGTTCTTAGAAAATATACGGGATTTGACAGAATCTAGAATTATATTTTTTATGTTGTAAGAAGGTAATATTGGTCTTATGAAAAGAACGGAATTTATTAAAGCAAAGAGAATTGTCGTAAAATTCGGAACAAATGTGCTCAGAAACGACGACGGGTATATTTCTTTGCCGAGGGTTTATACTTTTATTGAAGATATAGCCCGCCTTGTAAAATCAGGAAAAGAAGTCATTGTCGTAACTTCCGGCGCAGTAAGTCTGGGCAAAAAGCGTTTGGGGCTTGAAGATACTTCAGGGACGGCTCTTAAACAGGCATGCGCAGCAATAGGACAGGGCAAATTGATGTCTATCTATGAAAACGGTTTTGATGCGTACGGTTTAACCGCTGCACAGATTCTTTTAACCGAAGATGATTTTTCAATTCGCCAGAAATATTTAAGCATAAGAACAACATTTAACAAATTGCTTGAACTCGGTGTAATTCCGATTATAAACCAGAATGATACCGTATCGACATTGGATGTTGCACTAAGATATGTCAAAGAGGATATGCAGGTTTGCTTTTCCGATAACGATAAATTGTCTGCACTTGTTGCAAGTGAACTTGATGCGGGGCTGTTGATTATCTTATCAGATATTGACGGATTATATGATGATAACCCTAAGACTAATCCTGATGCAAAACTGATTAAATCCGTAAAAAAAGTTGATGACAATATTATGGCTCTTGCTTCGGGCGCATCCGACGGCGGCAGAGGAGGAATGGCTACAAAATTGCAAGCAGCCAAACTTGTTACCCGTTTCGGCGGAAAAGTCCTCATTGCAAACGGCAAAATACCTTATGTTATTAAAAGAATTTTTGACGGTGAAGATTTGGGTACAATGTTTTTACCGTCTGATAAGAATTTGTCCGACAAAAAGCGCTGGATAGGCTATGCAACAAATATTACGGGAAAAATTGTCGTAAATGACGGCGCTAAAAAAGCGTTAATTTCTCAGGATAAAAGCCTTTTGCCTATCGGAGTTGTTAAAATTAAAAACACGTTTGGCAAAGGAGATGTCGTATCTATCCTTGATGAGCAGGGCTGCGAATTTGCAAGGGGAATTGTTAACTATAATTCGGACTCATGCAAAAAAATTCTAGGCAGCCACTCGGATAACATAGCTGATATCCTCGGATTTAAAAATTACGATGCAATTATTACAAGGGATAATATTACAATTCTGTAATCATTCCGACAAAATAGGGTAAGCAAACATGGAATTTATTGATATTGCAAAAAACGCAAAAAAAGCTTCGCTTGAAGCCGCAAAACTTGATACCGAAACAAAAAACAAAGCTTTAAAAAGTATTGCGGATAATCTTGAAAAGCACACAGATGAAATATTTGAGGCAAATAAGCAGGATTTAGAAAATGCACAGCTGCTTGTACAAGACGGAGAATTATCGCAATCGGCTTATCACAGACTAAAACTTGATATCCCCAAAATGAGGGATATGATTCAAGGAGTTCGTGATGTTGCATCTCTTGATGATCCGATAGGAAAAGTTATGCTAAAAAGGGAGCTTGATAAAGGCTTAGTATTAGAAAAAATTTCTTGTCCCATCGGGGTATTGGGGATTATTTTTGAGGCACGACCTGACGTTATTTCCCAGATTTCTTCACTTGCCATTAAATCTTCTAATGCCGTAATTTTAAAAGGCGGGAAAGAAGCAATAAATACAAATAAAAAAATTATGGAAATAATGACAAATGCGCTGGATAGTGTTGACGGATTTCCTAAAAATGTCATACAGCAGGTATTTTCACATGATGATATTTCTCAAATGCTGCAATGCGACAAATATATCAACCTTATTATCCCCAGAGGCAGCAACAAACTTGTTCAATACATAAAAGAAAATACAAAAATTCCAGTTCTCGGGCACGCAAGCGGAATTTGTCATATTTTTGTAGATAAAAGCGCTGATTTAGATACCGCAATAAGAATTATAACCGATGCCAAAACACAATACCCGAGCGCTTGCAATTCGGTTGAAACACTTTTAATACACAAAGATTTCCCTAAAATTGACGAACTTCTTGCATCTTTGCAATTGTCGGAAATCAAACTTGTATTCAAGCCCGAAGGCTGGGATATCGAATACGGGGATAAAATTCTTGCTGTTAAATATGTTGAAAATATTGATGAAGCGATAAAACACATAAATACATACGGCTCAGGGCACACAGATTGCATTATCACGCAGGATAACAATAACGCCGAAAAATTTATGAATGAAGTAGATTCATCAGGCGTTTATTGGAACGCTTCAACAAGATTTGCCGACGGTTTCCGCTACGGATTCGGAGCAGAAGTCGGAATTTCAACAAACAAAACCCACGCAAGAGGACCTGTCGGGCTCGAAGGGCTGACAATTTATAAGTATAAATTGATTGGCAACGGACAGGTTGTTGATGATTACGTAAAAGGCGTAAAACATTTCCACCACAAAGATTTACCTTGCGAATAGATGATTTAAAAGATTAAACGCTGACAGCAATTGGAAATTTAGTTTGCAACTGCTGTTTTGCTTTCTTTATACTGTTTCAAACAGCATGCCAGTTGATCGGGACAGCTTGTTGTTTTTCCGCCGCATTGAATACCGTTCAAGCGTTCTATGACATCATCAATTTCCATACCTTTTATCAAGCTTTTTATGCCTTTTAAATTGCCGTTACAACCGCCCATGAAATCGGCATCAACAATTTTGCCGTCCTCTACTACTATTTGCATTGCTCTACAGCATGTGCCTTGCGGCTGATATTGTATTACTTCCTGTTTGCTCATTTCTAAATCCTTTTTCTTATATTATTTTTTACTACGACATTATAGCAGTAAAATCGACAAATTTTTGATTTGTAAATTTTTTCTTAATGTTTTAGTAAAAATACGCAAAAAATATTTTTTGATGTTTTAAAGCAAGCATGAAAATTTATAGAATTAATAACTACGCAAGTTTTACAGGGGTTAGACAGGACAGAAACGCTGTCGAGCAATTAAAAAAAGACAATGCTTATGATTTGAATTTACCGAATCAGCGCAGAATTTCGAACGCAATTGATGAACTTTCCAAAGTGAAAGGCGAAGATAACATCAATTTCTTACTTGATGTGTCCGAGAAATTGCGCTACGGAACAAACATCGATTTGGACGGCAAAAAATCTTACAATGATTGGCGTGCCAAATTAAATCAGGCTGCATTGAAATCTTACAATTTGTCTGATAAATCCGTTCAGGAACGTTTGGCAGGCAAAATTGACAAAGTGTTGAAAGAAAAAAGGGAAATTACTCCCGAAGAACAGCAAATAATGGCTCAAAGAGGCCAATTGCTTTCATCTGTCGATGTAGAAGCTTTGCAGAAAATTAAAAACCCCAACATGAAAAATCTTAAAAGGAATTTGGATTACTTCATTGTATCATCTGAAGTTCCGACTGCTCAAAAGTTATACATTCTTAAAAGATTGAACTATTTAATGAGTGATGATTATAAAATCAATCCTCAATTAAGCGATAAAAAGACTCAGGTATTATCAGAAATCGTAAACGATATCGTTATCAATACACCCGAATCAAAAATTCCCAATATCAAAATTATCAACCAAAGACAGCATGGTATGTGTGCGGCAATTTCAGTTTGCCGTAAAGCTTTAGCTTATGAAGATAAAGCAAACTATGTTGATATGGTTTTATCAGAATTGGATGACAGCGATTATATGCAGGTTTATGACCGTTCTCAGCTCGGTCAGCATAAAAAAATCCCTATACCCAAGGCATATATTGATTATGATTACGCATTAGAAAAAGGTTACAGAATCGTAGATGCATCCGTCATGAACTGGATGAATGCCGCAGATACATCAGGCGCATTCAATGATGTATTGGGCTCTTATTCAACATTTGACAAAGAGCATTACGGAACATTTGCCGATTCTCATATTCATAAAGATATTGACGAACAAACCGAAAAATATCAAGATTACTACAGAGCATGCAAAAAATCCAAAGATGCGGCAGCTGCATGCAAAAGAAATAACGTTGTAAAGAAATACTTTGCATTGAGAAAAAATTCCGATGATGCGGAAAGAATTAAACGCATTCAAAGCGATAAAAGAGTTTTGCACGGTTTGATAAGCCAAATTGCTCCGACTCTTTCTGCTGATGAAGTTCGTGTAATTTCAAACGATTTAACATCTTTAAGCGTAAATTTTTCTGATGATATAGCAAAAATGGATTCCTCAAAAAGAGAATTTGCTTTCATT
This sequence comes from uncultured bacterium, assembly GCA_900319365.1. Lineage (GTDB taxonomy): Bacteria > Cyanobacteriota > Vampirovibrionia > Gastranaerophilales > Gastranaerophilaceae > Zag111. The sequence continues at coordinate 18,884 of ONOE01000008.1, forward strand.
CCCAATGAAGAAGACGATGTTAAACAAGAAAAAATTAAAAACTATTTAAATGCAATACTTCCCGAAAATAAAAATTCTAAAGTATTGAACGATAAGGTTGCCGAATTGCTTGATTTGGCAGAAGATATTCAAAACAGCAATAAAACACACACCCAAACACCTGCGGGCAAATATATGCTCAACAAACAACTGTTTGATGCTGCTGCAGCCTATAGAACTCAGAACGAATTTTCTCTGGATATCCCCGAAAATCTTTATCATCAAATGATAAAATATAATATCCCCGATAATGAAACATACCTTATCGACAATTTGCACAAATTGAGCGAAAGTATTCGTTCGGGCAAAATCAATCCCGAATTAAAAGAACAATTATATAAAAACTTTGCATCTGAAATCCAAGACCATAATCCCGATCTTAAATTTAATTCACAATCGGATAAGGTTCTTGCAGGTGTACTTGATGAATATGCAGATTCTGTCAATATGATGATGACAACATTTGCTGATGATATTTACAGATCGTTATTGGCAGGCGACAGAAAAACATTTTTATCTACCCGATTAAAAGCGGTTAAAGATGAAATAGACCAAACAAAAGACAAAGAAATTATTCAAAATACGGCATCCGTACTTAAAGTAAAACCCGAAAGAAAAGCCGTATCAGAAATTCTGCAAAAATATATCGACAAACTTGAAGATGAAAAATGCACCGACCAAGAATATTTCGACATAATGAATAAATGCGGTCATAAATCAAACCTTATGGATATGAAAGGGGTTTTTGATAATGCATTCGGTTTAATTAACGAATACCAAAGCGCAGATTATATTGCCGGGTTTAATGTTATGAACGGTGCAAGCGCAAATGCAGACCTTGGAATCACAAATAATTTATACGCAGTAATTGCAAAAAGTTTTAATAACATGTCTATGATTATTAAAACATTGCAAGATAGCGTTCAAATTTACGGAAAAGACGGATCATTATTAAATTCGGCAGATCCCAAATATGCGGTTTTAAAGAAACTTGAAAATTCGGGCGAAATCGCAACGGACAAAGAATTAAGAACCTTACAAAGAAAATTTGATGCATTCTACAAAAACAGAAATGCAGACGACGGTTCAAAGGTTTTATTTAAAGATATGCCCAAATATTTAACAACTTTTACGCCTTTTGAAAAAGAAGCGTTAAATAAATACCGTGCTCATATCAATTCATGGTATAGTGCATCTTCAAGAGATTTAAACGACATTTACAAAGAATTGAAAGAACCTCTTGAAGAATTGAGCAGAGAAATCGGCGTTCAAAAAGGTGAATATTGGACAAAAGAAAATGACAGCGGACTTATGGAGAACCAAGCCGTTAAAATTTTCGAACACATGACAGACCGTCCGTATTACAAAGAAAGCAACACCCGCAGAGGCGTTGAAAAAATTAAAAATTCTCCGTATTCGGGTTCTTCAATGTCATCGGTTTCAGATACCGAAGCCGCAATGCACGCACAGTATGTAGCAGACGTTAAGCCCGTAACTTTGACACTTCAAGATACAAGTGTAGTCAAAGATGCAATATTCCACGACAACACATGGGGCGCTGCAGAGCACGAAAACGTATGGAAAGATAAATACGGATTAACAAGAACCGACTATTCAAACGAATACGGCGGTCAATTAGGATACATTACAAATGAAATGTATCAAAACGGTAAATTAGCCGAAAACTTAATTGACAGAAGCGGCAAATCCGTACCTCACGGCATTCCGTCAAAGATGTACAGAAAATTAGCACCCGGAAGCGATGAAGAATATACATTCCAATTGCTCAGAGATTTCATTTTGCAAGGTGTTTCACCTAGCGCAATGACAACTGCTAAAAGCATAAAACAAAATATTCTTCTGCCCTCATCAGGATACGTTGATGAATTGAGCAAATATGCCCAAAATATGAGCAGAGATGAAATTAATGCCGCATTCAAACGAATTGAAACGGCAGGAAACGCTTCAAGATCAAAATACAAAGAATTTTTGAAACAAATTCAAGGCGATAACAGTTCATTTAACAGAGGTATTGACTCTAAAGAAAAATATGACAAACTTCCCAAAAACGATAAACTTCGTTTGATGTGCGAAAAAGTTGCGATTATCAAATCGTACGATAATATTCCCAATATCGACGTATATCACATGGAAGTAAAATCTCAAAAAGATATCAAATATTTGCAGGAACAGTTGAGAAAATCTGCAAAAGACAATTTTGACTACGTTTTAGGCAAAAATGACGAAGTCATGAGATACGGCACCGAAAAATCAAGGAGAGCCGTATATGCCGCATTGCAAAAATTATCATCCGAAAACGGTTTAGGCATGAAATACGAACAGATGGTAAAAATTGCAAATTCAATGAAAAAACCGCAAGACGGCAAATTTGACGGAAGTATTTCTCATACGACAGATTTGATGACCGAACAATTTGCTCAAAGCCTTAAAGCGAAATACGGTTCAAAATTAACAGATGATCAAATTAAACAAACGGCAGACAAAGTTAAATCTATCTTAAATTCTAACTTCAAAGTTAGCGCAAATGACGTCAAAGCATACTTCTCAAGCGGACGTAACGGGCATCTTGCCGCTTGGATTGACAGAGAATTTGCACCCGAAACAGACGAAGAATTTGCCGAAATTTTATCAAAATTAAGAAACATGACAACCGAAGAATTTAATAAGAAATACTCATCAACTGTAACCGACGAAGATATGGGTATCAACAAATTAAACGGTTATGATATCGTAAAAATGATTAGAAGCGGCAACAGCTCTATCAAAAATTCATTCATAAATACAATATTCTCAGAATCATATTATAAAGATATTCAGGAAAGCAAAGTCCGTCCTTACTTTGACTTGAAAAAATATTCAAGAAATTTAAGTTCGGGAACTTATGTAGGCGGCAAGAGATCATTTGACGACTTATACAGCGATTTCTACTACAGCCTTTCATCTTTGGAAACCAAAAAAGCTTTTGATAAATACAAAGATGAAATGTTCAGAAAATACTTTGTATTCCCTGCATATCCGATGGTTCAAATATCATCGGAAGAATCACTTGAATCTTCTTTAAACACTTTCTATGACAAAATAGACAATTACATGTCTTATGTTTACGCATACAAAAATCAGGAAAAATCTTTAAATAAAATTACCGAGTTGAAAAAATACACCGATACACTTGATAAGAATAAAGATTTAACCCAAGGACAGTATGAAAAAATCGTTTCAACACTTGATAATGTTCTTGCCCTGAACAAAAACGATGAAACATTCAAAGATCAAGTTGAACAGGCGCAGGAAATGTTCCAATCGGGAACGAAATCAACTGCACAGTATTCGCAGCTTATTAATTCATTGTACGATACTTTCAAAATGTTTGAAACAACGGCAGATAACAAAACAATGAGCGAAGCGGCCGATATCGCATTAGAAAATATCGACGTGTTCAAAAAGACTTATGTAATGAATATTTTTGAACCGAAATATCAGTCAAGAGCATTTGAATTGCTCAACAAATGGATTTCTGCACGTTCAAAAGCAATGAAAGCCCGTGAAGAATTTAATTCCACAATGAGCGAAAACAGTTCTGAATTATCACAGCAAATATCAGAAAAACTTAATGAAAACTTGAAACTTTCTGATGAATATTATAATCAATTCAAAGAACTGTTCTACAAACACAGATTGCTTGAAACTCCGGAGCATCTGTTAAAAGAATATTTGCTTTTATGCGCAAAAGATGCAAGAACTCCGGGCGTTACAACAGCAGGCAACAACAAGGAAAAAGCTAAAGAAGAACTTAATGAATTGCGATCAAGCTACAAAGATAACCTTTCAAGCCTTTTATATATGGCTGATATGCAGGAATTGCAAACCCTGCTTATGGACTGCGCAAGCGAAGGTAACTTGAATGCCGTAAGAAACGCTTTCAAATCTTCAACTATTGAATTGAAAAACGGCACGGTAGTTCCTATGGATTCTGACGATGGACTTCGTATCATTTTAAGTCCCATGCTTGCAGAGAAAAATCTTGAAACGGCTGCATTATTCTTAAATCAATTAGGTTTATCCGAAAGAGTTTGCGATATGCTCACTAAAGATAATTCTTTAAAAGAAGCATACAAATGCTTTGACAGAATCCAGAGCATTTTAAAAAGCACAAACGCACAGGTTAAATTTGCTCAAGATGAATTTAAGAAACTCGGAAACTTCGACAATGATCCTAATGCCGAACAAATCGTAGAAGATTACAGGCAAAGAGTTATTGCAAAAATCAACAAAACGAATTTCAGAGCATCTAAAGACATCTTTAATGCGGCAATAGATGATGCAATAAAAGAAATGAAAGAAAACCCGCAACTGTCAAAGACGATTCAACTGGGTTCGCATGTTGATCTTGCATCTTCAAGCCTGAGACATGTAATTCAAGACAACATTGATTTACTTCAACAGCCTTTGAGAACAATTCAGGTTGAATATGACTTGCTGCAAAAATTACAGCTGCCCGAAAATTCACCCGTAATAAAACAAGCTGAAGATTTTATAAACAAATTAAACGAATTGCTTGAATATGAGAATAATCACGTAAAAGCTTATCCTTACATCGGGATTGAACCTAAACAGGGATAATAATAAAGCAGGATTTTGTTCACTAAAGCAAAGCAGGAAGAATTAATAAATAATTTGAACGTTAATTTTTCTTGCTCTTGCTTTGTTGTCAAAATCGACAAGAACAATTTGCTGCCATTGCCCGAGTTGAATTAAGCCGTCAATTAAAGGTACATAAGTTGAATTTCCGACAATAGATGCTCTGATGTGCGCATAACCGTTTCCGTCATGCCACATTGAATCGTGGTGATATTCCTGATTTGAGGGAACCAATTTTTCCATAACTTCAGGAAAATCAACAAGCAGCCCGGGTTCAAATTCAATATTTGTAACAGAAACCGTACTGCCCTGCGCATATACATATATCATTGCGTTTTGCAATTCATGACTGTATACGACATTTCTGATTTGCGGTGTCAAATCAATAATGTCGGTATTTCCTTTTGTATGTACCGTAAAATTTTCATTAATTACTGTCATAATATCCCCAAATATGCTTATATCATACAAAAGACATACCGAAATTGCAAATATAATGGTTTAATCTTTTGAGGTAATGTAAAATTTTACAAATACCCTAATAATAGATTTAAATAGGAGGAAAAATTATGAGAACGCTACAAATTATTTCCTATATTCTGGTTTTAATCGGTGCGCTGAATTGGGGACTTGTCGGGCTTATGGATATAGATTTGGTTGCACTTGTATTCGGACAGATGACCATTGCTGCCAGATTTATTTATACAATCATAGCAATTTCAGCAATACTTTCACTTATAACATCATATAGGGAAATATTTTAGTTTAAAAAACTATTTCCCGTAATACATCTGACCATAATTTAAAGGTTTGAATCCTTGGTTTTTATAAACTTCAATTGCTCTCGTATTATCGGGGCAAAATTCTAAACGAAGCCTTGCGGCGTTTGATTTTTCCTTTAAAAATTTAAAAAATTCGCTGCCAAGCCCCTGATTTCTGTATTCGGGCAAAACATAAATTTCATCTATCCACAAGACCTCTCCGCCTGCTTCCTGCGAAAAAGTTTTTGCAAGGAGTGCATAGCCCGCTTTTTTATTTTCTTTTTCAAAGATATAACAAATAGCGTAAGTATCAGAGTGCATCAATTCATCAAATGTTTTTTGGATAAAATCATCGGGTATAGAATGCAACACGGCATCAGAACCATAAAAATTTTTTACGCAATTTATATAAAAATCTTTATCCTGCAAAGTAATTCTTCTTATCATAGTTAAATTCTAGCATAAAATTCGATTTAACCAAATTGCGTTTTTGATTTATGCGTGTTAAAAATTTATTATGATTACATTTTTTATGGTAGCAGTCAGAATTATATCAAATTCATTATCTAACGTATATCAAAAGCAATTGACTTCAGTCGGGTATAACCCGTCTTTTATAAACCTTGTAATGTATTTCGGGATAACAGTTTTGCTTTTACCGTGGGCAATTAAGGTCCCTTTTATTTCGTTAGGTTTAGGGGTATATTTATTTGCTATATGCGGCGGAATGTTCGGGGCTCTGGGGAATTTCTACCTTGTAAAAGCGCTTGAAAAAGGGGAACTGTCGGTTCTCGGGCCTATAAATGCTTACAAGTCAGTAGTTGCAATGATTATCGGCATATTTATGTTAAAAGAAATTCCCTCAATTTACGGAATATTTGCGATATTTTTAATAATTACGGGGAGCTACTTTGTATTTGACACACAGGAAGAAGGGTTCAGTTTCAGGCTTTTAAAACGAGCCGATATTCGCTACAGAATCTATGCTTTAATTTTTACGGGAATTGAAGCCGTTTTTATAAAAGAAGTTATTATAAGAAGCGACGTTATGACTTCGCTAATACTTTGGAGCTTTTTTGGCATGGTATTTACGGGACTCATTGTATTTTGTACCGATAAAAAAATCCGAACTCCGAATAAATCCGCATTGAAAAAATTTGTTATGATAATTTTACTTATGGGGCTTATGCAATACAGCACAAATTTTGTATTCTCTCATATTCAGGTAAGCTACGGACTTGCGCTATTCCAATTATCGGCTCTTTTAAGCGTAATATTCGGGTGGAAATATTTTAACGAAACACACATTCTTAAAAAATTTTTCGGCTCGCTTATTATGATTGCGGGAGCCGTAATTTTAATACTTTTATAATGCAGCATGCCCATTAATACTAAAGGATTATTGCAAAATACTTCTTGCGAATAATGACAATCTATCCTTTAGAATGGTGTATTATAGTACGATAAGGGTTTATTATATATATGTAAGTTCAATGCATCCGGGCACTTTTTCGGGGTTACGATAAGATTTATTTTCTTTTCGGGCTTGGTATAAAATGTTTTGGACTTACGCTTTATTCAAAAAATTTTTCATGTTTTATAACTTCCGGCTTGGCTTGTATTGTTGCAAGGCAAGCCTTTTTATTTGTTGTATAATAAAGATACTAGGATACTAAGGCACTAGGGCACTAAGAAAATTTATAATGTAAACTATAAAATATAAAAACAAAGGAGTTAGAAAATGACAGAAGTAAGAGCAAGCCATATTTTGGTAAAAACAGAGCAGGAAGCAAAAGATTTGTATGATGAAATCGTATCGGGGAAAGCTGATTTTGCAGAAGTTGCAAAAGAAAAATCATTGTGCCCGTCAGGACAAAACGGCGGCGACTTGGGATTCTTCGGTAAAGGAATGATGGTTAAGCCGTTTGAAGATGCATGTTTTTCAATGGAAGTGGGCGATGTATCAGAGCCTGTTGAAACACAATTCGGCTGGCATTTGATTAAATTGACAGACAAAAAGTAAATTTTGCGACATAAAAAACTCAAAATTATACGGGATAAGCAACTTCGCTTATCCCGTTTTTTCATATAAATTAATATCTCTTAATATAACGATTAAATTTTGTATTACAATGTGTTACAATGTAATTAAATATAATACAAGGAGTTTATTTTATGGCAGAACAATTTTCGCTAAGATTACCAAAAGGCACAAAAGAACGTTTGCAACAGTTGGCCAATGCAACCGGAAGAACAAAAGCTTTTCTTGCGCAAGACGCCATTGAGAAATATCTTGAATTAGAAGCATGGCAGATACAAGCTATTCAAGACGGGATAAAATCCGTTGACAACGGGCAGGTTGTATCATACGAAGACATCAAACATGAATGGGGTATTTAATGAATATCGTTTTTACCGTTCCTGCACAAGAGGACTTGAGAGCCATAAAAAAATATATCTGCTGTGATAATTTTTTGGCAGCACAAATAGTAGTTAAACACATATTGACCTGCATTGAAAAGTTAAAACAAAATCCGGCACTTGGAAAATCGGGCAGGGTTTTACACACAAGAGAATTAATTATCCCCCAATACCCTTACATTGTGCCTTATCAGGTTAGAGATGATATTATTTACATCTTGAGAATTTTACATACGTCAAGAAAATGGAATTAAATGCTATAATATAAAAAAGGTTAGGAAAGAAATGGATATTAGAGAATTTTTAAAAAAGAACGATATAAATTATTTGCTTGTTAATTCGACAAATGAATTTCTTGTTGAATACAATACTTTAGAGCAAAATTCCAGATACAAATTAACGGGATTTTCAGGTTCAGCGGGAGAAGCGCTTGTCGCACCCGAAACGATTTATCTGTTTGTTGACGGGAGATATCACATTCAGGCAGACCAAGAGGTTGATCACAGCAAAGTTACCGTTGTCAAACTTCAAACAGGACAGCAATATATTGATGAGCTTTTGAAAAAAATTCCCGAAAACGAAACTCTCGGCGTATTTTCTAAGAAAAATTCTCAAAGTAAAATAGAAAAACTTGCGCAATTCAGAAAGCTCAAATTCTTTGATAACGACCCGTTTGATATCGGTGTTCAGATTCATCAAGAGAAAAATGTTGAAATTCCGATTGAATACACGGGAAAATCTGCGCAGCAAAAAATTGCCGAAATCACGAACAATATGAGCGCAGATGAAGCATTGTATATTACGGATTTAGACGGAGTTTCATATCTTTTTAATATGAGAGATTTTGTGTCGCAGCCATATAGTGCTAAAATAAAGGCTAAAGCCATAATTATGAAAGACAGTTCGGTTTTGTTTACACAAGATAAATTGCCGCAACTTGAAGAATTTTTAAAACATCTTCACCATAAGGTATACACGGATAAAAATACCATAAATGCTTACGATTATAATTTGTTAAAAGGCAAAGCGGTTGATCTTAAATCAAGCCCCGTAAAACAAATGAAAGCGCAGAAAAACGAAGCGGAAATCAATCATCTGAAATCCGCATTTAAAAGAACTGATAATGCCGTAAGAGCGATAAGAGAATTTATCGAAAATAACGATAACATTTCTGAATATGACATTTCACAAAGACTTGAACAGGAATTTAAAAATCAGGGCGCTATCGGATTATCTTTTGCCTCAATTGTTGCCAAAGATGAAAATGCCGCACTTGCGCATTATTCGAAATGTTCAAAAAACGAAATATTAAAAGACGGTTCGCTTGTTTTGATTGATTGCGGCGCATATTTTGAGGGCGGACTTGCAACAGATATTACAAGAGTTTTTGTAAAAGGCCAGCCGAATGAATTGCAGAAAAAGATTTATACGCTTGTTTTGCGAGCATTTTTAAATGCGTATAACTATTGCAAAGTCCACACACGCAGACCCGTTACGGGATTCGAAATTGACAATTTCATAAGAGAATTTTTTGCCGCAAATGATACCGAGGGTTTTGTTTTTAATCACGGGTTAGGGCACGGAATAGGCGTTAATGTTCACGAATATCCGCCGAATTTGAGCGCAAACGATTTTGCAAAAGTTCCGCTCCTGCAAGGCGAATGTTTTTCAATTGAACCGGGGTTATACAAACAGGGCGCATTCGGGGTCAGACTTGAAAACTCTTGCTACTATTCAGATGGCGGGATTCATTCTTTTGTAAAAATGAATTATGAAAAGAAACTTATTAATTTTAATTCTTTGACCGAACAGGAAAAAGAATGGCTGAAAGAATTTGAGGTTAAATAATTGGGAATCAACAGCGTAAATAATGAACTTGTAAAAAAATGTACAAAATTACTGCAAAAAAAATATCGCAGCGAAAGCGCAAAATTCTTACTTGAAGGCTACAAAGCAATAAAAGAGGCGCACGATTTTAGCATAAAACTTGAATATGTATTTGTTGATAAATCACATCTTGATGAATTTAAATTTATCGAGGAAAAGCTCATTGAAACAACTCCCGCAGTTTTGAAAAAACTTTCTTCAACCGATTCTGCCCCTGTTGCTGTTGCAACGGCTTTTCAAAAGCAAACCGATTGCGCCGAATTTAAGGATTTTAAAAAAGTAATTTTACTTGAAAATATAAAAGATATGGGCAATTTAGGAACGATTATTCGATCTGCGGTTGCGTTTAAAGCTGACGGAATTGTTTTATACGGCGGGAATTGCGCAGATATTTATAACCCCAAATGCGTGCGATCGGCAGTCGGGAACTTGTGGAAAATTCCGATTGTATATATAGATAATTTTGAACAGCTGAAAAAATTGTTTGACGGCTTTAACAGGATTGCAACCCTGCCGCTTAGCAAAAATCTGCTGCATAATTTTAAAGCGCAAACACCTGAACTTGTAATGTTTGGCTCGGAAGCCGACGGATTGTCGGATGAACTCATAAATTATTCTACGGACACCGTAAAAATCGAAATGAATGAGAATGTTGAATCCTTAAACCTTAGTGTCAGCGCCTCTGTTGTAATGTATGAGCTGTTTGCACAAGCATAAATTACTTTACGACATTAAAGTATGTCGGGATAGCAATCCCGACATACTTAACTTGCCATTCTAATCCGCTATACGGTTATGAATGGCGTTTTTGTGTAAGAACTTTTATACAATTTCTTTTAAATAATTCGGCAGGGCAAATCTTGCATTATGGTATTCTTTATTATAAATTTTGCAAGTCGGAACTATGTATGCGGCTCTTTCATCATTGTAGTATTCAAGCGGCTTTACATCAACCGAACAAAATACCCAAGCCCAGTATCCGCCGGGGTATGTCGGCATATTAGAAGTATACGGAGCAACAATCGGGAATACTCTGTGAAGCTGTTCGTAAATCTTTTTAATTTCTTTCTGATTTGTTACGGGAGATTCCGTTTGTGCTGCCATTATACCGCCTTTTTTAAGGGCATTTTTTATATTTGTATAAAATTCATCGGTAAATAAGCCTTCCCCCGGTCCCATCGGATCAGTCGAATCTATTAAAATAATATCATATTCATTCTTTTTGTCTTTTATAAATTCAATGGCATCACCGACTTGTATGTCGACTTTCGGGTTATCAAGTTCACAAGAAACGGTCGGAAGAAATTCTTTTGATGCTTCAATAACTTTCTCATCTATTTCGCATAATGTAACCTTTTCAACCGTTTTATGTTTAAGCACTTCTCTGACCGTACCGCCATCTCCGCCACCTATTACAAGAACTGTTTTAGGGCAAGGGTGCTGCATCATGGGGATATGCGCTATCATCTCATGGTAGTGATATTCGTCGCCTTCTGTTACCATCATCAAATCATCAATTGTTAATACTCTGCCAAGCATTGAATCCGAATTGAAGATTTCAATTTTTTGATAAGGTGAAGTTTGAGAGTATAATACGTCTTTCGCTTTTATAACCAACCCGAAACCTTGCGGGGTAATTTCATGATAATATCCGTTTTCTATACCGTTTTTCATTTAAATATTCCTTTCTTTGAAAAAAAAATAAGACCGTATAAAATAATATACGATCTTATCATATCATATAAAAATTTTCATTCAAAATTTAAGCAGCTGCATTTATATCTGCCATCTTCCACAATTTGTTAAGTGCAAGCAATTCGGCCCTGCACTCAGGATCATTCATCATTTGTCCGATTGCCTGTTTATTTACATTGGTAAGCATATATGAGAATGCGGAAGATTCATCGCCGCCTGCTTTGTGGGACAATTCATGCAATGCGGTTTCGAGAACATCAGCAAAATTTGCTTCGCTTAAATATGATTTATCTATCCAGAAACCTTTTGAACTGCCTAAATCGGTAATAGCTTCTGCAAGAGTATCACTATAATTTCTCTTTTCTTTCGGAGCGTTTCTGTCAAACATATAAATATGAGCATCAAGTTCACTATCAGTAAAGCCTCTGAATTTCGGATTTGATTTCAAAGACGGCGAAAGTTTTCTCAAGGCTTCTTTAAGGATTAAAATTTTCTTTTTCTGAATATCATTAGGGATAACAACATCATGTTTGCGCATATCTCCGCACAAATCTCTGACAGTTTTCATCCCGATTCCGCTGAAACCGTCTTTACAAATTTTATATCCCTTGCTTCCCAAATCACGAATAAGCTCATTACTTGCATTTGAATATGCAACGCAATTTTCTGGGAAATTAATATTCAGTTTGCCATCTGAATACAAAAGGAACATATTTAAGAATTTATCCATAGGACCATCCGCAAAATACCCTTTTTCTTCCCAGTAATTTTGCAGAGTATTTATTAATTTTGCCTTTTCCTCATCAGGCATATTCTTATCCTTTGCAACCCATTTTGCAATATTTTCAAGATCTGAAGAATTTAAAGAAACCCTATCTCTTGAGGGATCTAAAATCGCTTTCGGCGGTTTTTCTTTGAGCATAAATACAACTCCGTCCAAGCCGTCATATTTACCGTCAAATTCAAATCTTTGACCTGACATATAAAATCCGCCTTTTTCACCTTTGGGCAAGATTTTAACTGCTAATTTGTCATTTTCAAAATCAGGGCATCTGAAATGAGGGTTTCCCGAATTGTAAAAACGCTGAATGGTGTTTCTCAAAGAGGTAAGCAGGTTTTTATCGGAGGTTTCAAATTCAAGATAGTTGCCGTCCATCTTGGGCGCTTTGTCAAGAGAATAAGTCAATACTCTTGCATCTGACAGATTGCCCTTTTCAAGAGTATAAGTCAAATTCCAATTATCTGAACCGATTTTTACATTCTTTGCATCTTTATCTTTTAAAAGTTTGAGGGTAGCCATTTTCAAGCCCTCACCATAGTTACCTGCGGCTTTTGAATTTTCTCGCTTTGTACTTTCGCCGATATAAACGGCTTTATCCGGTGTATAAGTAGATTTGCCTTCAATTCTTACCTTGTATCTGCCGCCTGCAACAGGCTCAAAATGCAGTTTTACGCCATCTAACGTTTGACCGTGCCCGTCAAAGAAATTTTGCAAAACATCACGTGCAATTTTATCATTGTCCCATTTAACAGAATCCGCATAATTTTCCGAAACATTTGTCGGTTGAGATTTTACGGGTTTGAAATCTGCACTTTTCATGTGAGTTATTTTTACTTCATCTGACATCGGGAGTTCATAATCAAACTTTCCGCTTTCAGAGATTTCGGGGATATTGAGCTCTTTAATGAAACTTCTGTTTGTTGTACCGACTTGCGGCAAGTCAATTGCATTTTCCATTTTTGTCTTAACTATCCGCTTACCCGTAACGGGAGGAGTCGTTATATCATAACCGTAATCTGCCTTTTCTATGGTACTTTTCATCGCTCCATAGACATCCTCAGGCATATCTTTAGGGGTAACGGATTGTTCAAATAAAGCGTTAAATTTTTCGGTTGTTTTTTTGATTTCATCCTGAAGTTTTTTATTTAATTTGTCTAATTCACCATACTTTGAATTAATATCTTTAATCTTTCCGTTCAAAACCTTTTCGGTTGAGCGTAATTTGCCATGCATAATTCCGCCCGTAATTGTGGCAGCTGCAAGAGCAGAAGCAAAAGCTACCGCACCGATTTTTTCACTATTGGTAAATTTTGACGGTTTATCTGACTTTTGCTCAATATCTTGCTCTATGGGAAAAATTTGATTATCATTTGCCCTAAAACTTACAGGAGTCATCTGCTTGATGCAATCGGTTGAATTGGCATAAATTACTCCTTACACACTTTTTACAGTTTATCTTTACCAAATTTAATATTATTATCAGGAAAAGTTACTTCGTTTTATTTATTTCCCAAAATGTGGATATGCAGATGAAATACTACCTGTCCCGCATCTTTTCCCGTATTTATATGAACTTTATATGATTTTAAGCCGATTTTTTTTGTAACCTGTTGAATTGTTTGCATCAATTCGCCTAAAAGTTCTTTATCATCAACATCATTCAATGTAGCATAATGCTTTTTGGGAACAACAAGCAAATGTACGGGAGCTTTCGGGTTAGCATCTTTAAATACAACAGTATTCGGAGTTTGATATACAAGCTCTGTTGCTATTTCTCCGTTAGCAATTTTGCAAAAAATACAATCTTCACTCATTTTATTTTCTCCTTATTTTTATTTATCTTATTTTTTTTGCTAATGAAAGTCCCGCAGGCAAAGGCAAAACTACATTTTCATAATTAGGATTTTGGGCTATATCTTCTAAAAACGGCTGCACCTTTGCAGCGTGAGAAATCACATTATCGCACGCAATATAACCGCCGACATTCAAATGCGGATCTATTAAATGGAAGAAATTTATGTATAACTTTTTATTCGCATCAATAAATGCAAAATCAATTTTATAATCTTCAGGCAGATGTTCAAGGATAGCTTCAGCTTTTCCCTGCTTGATTGTTATAACGTCAGACACCCCGCATTTTGCGAAATTTTCTTGGGCAAGGACTATTCGTTTGTCGTAAAACTCTATTGTTAAAAGCTTTCCGCCTGTTTTTTGGAGAGCTTTGCCCAGCCAAATTCCGGAATAACCGTTTGATGTTCCGACTTCAAGTGCATTTTTAACCTTTGCATCCACAATAAAATCATATAAAAATTCAGCCGTTGTTCTTGAAATATTCCAAAAATCATGTTGAGTTTTTTCTAAAGATTTCAAAGTTTCCTGAGTCGTTTTATCAAATGTATCGGTAATCATTTTTATATCCTTTAAATCATTTATTTAATTGTTTTTACGGTATTTGTTACGACAATTGATCTGACAGGAACTTCAAGCGGACTGGTTTTTACGATACTCTTTGTTGATGTATCGATTATTGTATACATGCCTGCTTTTGCATTGGTAATCATTATCATATCCGTATTATCAATCGGCGTAATATTTGTAGCGAAAGACTCAGTATTCAAATAAAGTTTATCCGTTATGGTGTCATCTGTTGTATCCATAATTTCAACAATATTATCCGCTGCACTCAAAATATACAAATCATTCCCTTTTGCGTACAATTTTACGGGCTTTTCACAAGTATAAATTTCTTTTTCAAATTCTAATGTATCATAATTTACTATTGCCATTCTGTTTTTAGTACGGCTCAAAACATACATTTTCCCGTTAACATAAGCGATATCCGAGATATTAGGGAAGTTACCGAGATTTTTCAATTTGTAATTGTTATCAAGTTCAATAGCCCAAATATCATTTGTGTTTCTGTCTACATAAAATATTTTTGTCCCGTCCTCACTCAATGTAAGTTTTTCACATTTGCCGTTAATTTTTAACCGGCGTTTCAATGTCATTGTTTCAAGGCTGAATACATAAATGCTTGAACTCGAACCTGACGAAATATAAGCAACTTTATGCGCATTATCTATAACAATTTGTTCGGGCGTTTCATCAAAATTTACCTGCTTAATTGTTTTTTCATCCATAAGCGAAATTACATTCATCACGTTTGAATCAAAATATGTTACAAGTAAAAACTTCCCGTCATACCCTTTAATATCATTTATTACATCATTTTGTTCAAGCGCATAAGCAGCCGCTTTTGAATTTGACCTTACAACCTGAATATTTCTGTTATACCCCGGAGCTATATAAAAAGTTTTGTTATTTAATTCCGTAATCGGAGTTGTTTTCTTGTTCCCCGCAGATTTTATATTATCAATTCTTAAACCTGTTTCTTGCGCAATCGACAAATCCAAATCCCCGACAATACCCATCAAAGATTTCGGAATAACCAAACCTTTCGGCGGGAGTAAATCTTGCGACAAAAGCCCCGATTGAAGCTCATCAGGCGGGTTTGTCATATTTAATACAGTCTTTTTACCGTTAACGTTTATTATCTTTAAAAGAGTATATCTGTTATTCAAAATAGCCATATCAGGCTTTTTCTTGAAAGTCTGCCCCGTAGGATAAACCGTTTTTATCTGTACGGTTTGAACATCGACTGGCTTTGACGGATATACGAGCAAATACATCGTATTATCGGGCAATATAATTGCTCCGTCAAATCTGAAATCCGTACCAGGGAAATCTTTATTTATAAAATCCTTAATTTGTTGCGGAATTTCTGCTGCAAATACGCTTCCTGCCATAAAGAAACACACTAAAAAAGATAACAAAAGTTTTTTCATCTACTTAAAAACTCCTTTGACTTTGGATATTATGGATTTTTCACTCTGAGGCTCTTTGCCTGTTTGCAATTCATAAAGTTGTTTATACAAATTCTTTTCGACTTCATTCAAGTTTGTCGGAGTTTTTATTTTAAGAACAACTATATGATCTCCCTTTTGCGACGGACGGGATAAAACGGGGAACCCGGCACCCTTTATTTTTATAAGATGACCGTACTGAACTCCTTGCGGAATTTCAATTGTTGCATTTCCGTACAATGTTTTTACGGCAACCTTATCGCCCATAACAGCTTGAGCGGGAGAAATATCAAGTTCGGTTATGACATTTATTCCGTCACGTTTGAAATACTTTGACGGAGTAACATGTATAACTACAAACAAATCACCGCTTTGACCACCGTTTGTACCGCAATCGCCCTCGCCTGATATTCGCATTTTTGCCATATCATCTACGCCTGCGGGAATTTTTATTTGCAGTTTACGTTCTTTTGTTTCATAACCTGACCCGTTGCAATATGAGCACGGTGTATCAATTACATGTCCTGAACCATGACATTGAGGACAAACAGATATTTGCGAAAAACTACCCAAAGGAGTTCTCGTAACACTCTGAACCTGTCCGGCACCGTTACATTTCGGGCAAACTTTAGGCGTTGAGCCCGCTTTTGCACCTGTTCCGCCGCATTGTTTACAGGTTTCAAGGTGGCTGAATTTGATTTCTTTTTCAACCCCGAATGCTGCTTCTTCAAATTTTATTTTTATATCGTAGCGTAAATCGTCGCCTCTTTGAGGAGCGTTTGGATCTTGCATTCCGCCAAATCCGAATCCGCCGAATCCGCCAAAGAAACTTTCAAAGATATCGTTAAGATTACCGAAACCGCCCGCAAAAGGACCTCCCGTATCAAAGCCAGCATTTTTTAAACCGTCCTCGCCGTATCTGTCATAGGTTGCCCTTTTGTTATCATCAGACAGGGTTTCATAAGCTTTGCCGAGTTCTTTAAATTTTTCCTCCGCATCGGGGGCTTTATTTACATCGGGGTGTAATACTCTTGCTTTTTTTCTGAAAGCTACTTTTATTTCCTCTTTTGTGGCGTTTTTGGACACGCCCAAAATTTCATAGTAATCTGCCATAGTCTGTTATTTTATATCCCTTAATATCTATTTACATTTATACTACAATTATTCGGCTGTGGCAACATTAACCATCGCAGGTCTTAAAACTTTGTCACCTAACTTGTAACCTTTACGTAATTCGGAAATAACCGTATGTTCTTTATAATCTTTTGTCGGTGTTCTCATTACGGCTTCATGATAATTAGGGTCGAAATCTTCGCCTACAGCTTTAATTTCTTCTAACCCGATTTTAGTTAAAGTATCATAAACCTGTTTTTGAATTAAATCAAAACTTTCTTTGATTTTTGCGCTGTCATCAACGTTTTCCAAAGATTTTTGACCACGTTCAAAATTATCAAGAACTTCAAGCAATTTTTTAAGAGTTTCTTCTTTTCCGTAATTTATAAGATTTTCTCTTTCTTGAACGGCTCTTTTTCTTGCATTATCAAAATCCGCAGCAAGTCTTATATACTGCTGATTTAATTTTTCATATTTATCTTTCCATTCGTCGGTTTTAGGTTCATCTTTTTTTTCTTCGGATTTTTTATCAGTTTCTTTGTCCTCGGATTTTGTGTCTTTATTTTCCGATTCATCTTCAACCGGTTCTGTTATGTCAATTTTTTTATCTTTGGTATCCGCATTTTCAAACGGATTAGAGTTTTTATGACTCATAATAAATCCCCCTTATACTTTATTGTTAGTTTTATTATAGTTTATTAATTACAAGATACAAGGAAAATTTATTATTTTTTAATAATTGGCATGGCGGGTTTTATCTTGTGTAAACTCTTGGTAAACGAACCTTTAGCCTGCATGTTAGTTCATAATTTATCGTATTTAAAAGTTTTGCCCAAACATCAATTGATTTGTTTTCGTCAAGCAGGGTAATTACATCTCCAGTTTTGCATTTTACCCCCGTAACGTCAAACATCATTTGATCCATCGTAATGTTTCCGACCTGCGGGACTTCCACACCGTTTAATCTGCCTGTTATTTTATTAGACAAGCCTCTGGGAACACCGTCTGCATATCCTATCGGAACGGTTGCAACAGTTCTGTCGCCTTTTGCAACGAAAGTATGTCCGTAACTTACGCCCTCACCTGCTTTTACGGCATGAATATTAATTATTCTGCCTTTTAATGAAATTAACTGTTTCAAATCAGGTTTACGGAATTTTACGCCTTGTGGGAAATCAGGATATAAGCCATACAATGAAATACCTATTCTTCTCATATTTGAATTGGGTTTGTCATAGCATATAGAACCTGCCGTATTTAAAATATGGAGCAAAAGTCCGTCTGTATTGACATTATCCACAACGCTATCCCAGCGTTTAAATTGTTCTTTTGTTTTTTCTAAATTCTCGGCATTTGCAAGATGAGTAAAAATACCTTTTAATTCAACATAAGGTGCATTTTGAACTTTTTTTACAAACTCAACTCCGTCCTCGGCACGAACACCTATTCTATTCATGCCCGTATCAAGTTTTATATGAACTTTAGGTTTAATACCAGTTCTTTCATAAATTTCTTTACATGCAGCAAGCTGTTCATCGGTAAAAATGGCTATACTGATATCATTTTGAACAGCACTTTCTATTGCCCACAAAGGAACAGCCCCCAGAACAAGTATCGGGCAGGTTATTTTTGCCTGTCTTAAATCAACGCCCTCATCAATTGAGGCAACGCCAAGCATGTCAACTCCGCTTGCAAGAATTGTCGGGGAAAGCATAACTGCGCCATGTCCGTACGCATCGGCTTTTACTACGCCCAAAAGCTTTACTCCCTGCGGAATATTCTTTTTAATCTCTTTAATATTATGCTCAAGATTTGAAATATTTATTTCAACCCATGCATCCCTGTGAATATTTATATTCGTTTGTCGTGTGTTTTTCATATGACGTATTATAGAACAAAAATTTATTTAAACAAAGGGATAATCTTTATCGGGTTTAAACTAATTTGAACCGTTAAAGTTTTTATATCTGTAGCTTAAAATGCTGTAATCGGAAACATCAGATGAACTGTCATCACTTCCGTAGAACAATGACATATCTGTTGTTGCCTTACGATAATTTGCTTCGTCCAATTTTTCCTGTTTCTGGCAATCAGCAGTATAAGCTGATATTTCGGCACTTGTTACTCTGCCGTCATGGTTTTTATCGATTTCATCAAAATTATCCAAAATCTTTGAAACCGTAGATGCAGAATAAGCACCCGATGCGGCAAGCTGACTCAATTCATTTCTTGAAACACCTGCAGTTGCAAGAGTTTGGGAAAATTGATTCATTTCATCCGCACTTATTGTACCATCGCCGTTTTTGTCAAACGATTTGAAATTATTTTGCAAATACGATGCGAAAGACTGATTCAATGTAAGATAATTTGTTCCGTCCTGACGGGCAGCAACAATGTTTTTCATCGTTACTCCGTCTTTTGGGTAAAGCGATGATAAATATGCAAATGTATTTTCTAAACCTGAATTAATCCCAGTAACAAGAGATGTTCCGATACCTGAAGCCATAATTAAAACCTTTCTGTTTCTACTTCTACTCTTTCTTTATAATAATGATGTTTTGACAAATGTCAACATTTTTTGCCAAATCTCATACGTTTAGATAAGCTTGATATGATTGAGTTTTAGGGATAGTTATTAAGATATGTTAAGAAAATATATATTTATTATTCAAAATTTAGCAATTATTTATTTAATTTAAACTTTATATATATGTCGGGGAAATACAATAGGGAAAAATAAAGGAGAAATTAAAATGGCAAGAGTTTTAATATCAATGCCTGAAAAATTCTTAGATGAAATTGATTCAGTAGCAAACAACGAAAACAGATCCAGATCAGAATTAATCAGAGAAGCATTAAGAACTTATATGTACAGAAATCAGGTCAGAAACTCTCAAAAATCAGTAACAAATGCTGAAATTCTTGATGCACTGCTGGGGTAAAAAAGTTTTAGTTAAAGGAATTTGGGGAAAATGAAAAGCGATTACAAAATGACAACTGTCTATGAATATGCAAGGCTCTTAGACAATGACTTAACAACAGGTGAAAAATCCGTTAAAAAAGCCGTTGAAAGATACTTGTACAGAACGCAGCAAGCTAAAAAAGATGCTGATATTCTGGAACGGTTGTTAGCATAAAAGAACTTCTTAAGGGAAAAATTATTATTCTTAGGGTAAATGGTTATTTAGAAAGTATTTAAAGACTTGAAATAAATTTTCAAGTCTTTTTTGTATATTATTTTGACTTTTTAAAAATTATTATTAAACACAATACAAAACTCATATAAAAAGATGATTTTTGAACGATTAATATTAAAAATCATTCAAAACTGTCCGATAATGAAAGTAGTATATCCGCAATTATGCGGAGCAATAAAAGAAGGTAGAATTTATGCGTATAAACGGTGGAATTTATTATAATAACAGCGGTTTAACAAATTCAATCAGAGCCATGCATCTTCAATCGGTTCTGCTTGAAATGCGCAACGAAAACGTCGGCGGGTTTGATAAAATAGGATATCAAAGGAAAGAACCCGTAGTTTCATCATTTACCGAATTCATGGGTGTAAATGCTCTGTCAGAAACGTTAGATGATAAAGTCGGCAGAATCGGGGTTTCCGATAATCCGCTTGATATCGCTCTGGCTAATAAAGGTTATTTCCAAATTGAAACCAAAGACGGCATAAAATTAACCCGTGACGGCAGATTTAAAATAGGGAAAGACGGTTCGCTTTTATCACTAGAGGACGGAGCGGTATTATCCGATGCAGGTATACCGATAAAATTGCCGTTTGTTCCGCAAGACTTGAAACAGGTAAAAGTTGATAGAAACGGCAAAATCAGTTTATTTGACGATAAAACTCATGAATTTAAAAATATAGCACGGCTCGGAGTAGTTGATGCTAACGGACTTGTTGTAATGGATCCAAACGTAAAACAGGGATGCAACGAATATTCAAACGTATCATTGCAGGAAGAATTTATAAAAATGATGCCCATAATGAAGAACTTTGATGCAAACAGACAGATGTACATGCTCCAAAACTCTGTATTGGGCAAGGCTATATCACAACTGGGAACATCTTCTTAGGAGAGGTAACAAATGTATAATTTTCAATCAATAATTTCAAAAGGAACAAATAATGCACTTATACAATTTGAAAGATTCGGCATGCTTGCCCATAACCTTTCAAACGTAGATACTAACGGTTATAAGCAGCAATCCTTTGAACAAATATTGAAAGAGGACGGATACCTCACAGGTGCCGTCAGAAATGATTACAAACAAGGTTCCATAAGAGTAACCGAAAATCCCTATGACCTCGCAATTGACGGTCCGGGGTATATTCCCGTTACTTCACCGTCAGGAGAAGTTCAATACACAAGGGACGGAGCTTTCAGAACCAACAAAGACGGTTATCTTATCACAAGCGACGGATGGCTTGTCGGCGACGGTATTAAAATCCCCGCAAACTGTTTGAAATTCCAAATTAAGAAAAACGGCGACGTAATCTATTACAACTACCATGACGATAAACCAAAAACCATAGGTCATGTACCGTTGATAAGATTTGAAAACCCCGACGGACTTGAAAGAACCGACATGGACAGACTGAAGGCAACAGACGATGCCGGCGAAGCTTTCCTTGTAAAAGACCATGAATGTTTCAAACAAGCATGCCTTGAAAGAGCTAACGTAAGTGTTTATTCTTCGGCAAACGAATTGTTAAGACTAAACGCCTCAATGCTTGCAAGTATGCAAATTCTGAAAGTAGCAGACCAAATGTATAACAAAGCAATCAATATAAGAGAATCATAATAAAAGTTTATAAGTTTATAAGTTGATAAGTTTTTATCAGTCTTGTAAACCTTTAAACAAACATGAAAGGCAAATAAAAATGTATACACCGTTAGACAGTATGGGCAAAGTTTCATTGATGATGGACTTAATCGCACAAAAGCAAAGGGCATTAGGTTCAAACATCGCAAACGTTGATACCCCCGGATATATAAGACAAGATATTGATTTCGGGCAGTATTTAAGCACGATGAACAGTCCGCTTGAAACTCAATTGTCAGAAAAGCTCGGACCGTCTGCCGTTGCAACGCAAAGAGACGAAGAACCCGTCAATGCGCCTAACGAATTACTTAAAATCCAAGAAAACGCCATTTTGTATTCAATGGCAACAAGAAGAATGTCAAATATAATTACCGAAATGAAAACGGTTATAAACGTCGGTAAATAATAAGGAGGGTTAAAATGGGTATATTTGAATCAATAGATATAGGCGGTAATGCCCTCAGAGTACACGGAAAAAGAATTGATGTTCACGCAAAAAACATTGCAAACTTAGATACTCCGAATTATGTAAGAAAAATTCCGATATTGAATGCTACAGATGATTTATCATTCCACGGACTTTTAAATACAATGAAAGAGGACGTTTTCGGAGTCGGAACTTTGCCGTATCTTCAGGGCGGAGTTAATTTCTCCGGAGTTGTGGAAGATCCGACCCCCGGAGAAAAGATTTATCAGCCGGGACACCCTGATGCAGATGCAAACGGTTATATAAGAACTTCAAACGTAAACGCCATGGTTGATATTGCAGATGCTTTGATGGCGCAAAGAGCTTACGAAGCAAACCTTGCGCTCGTTAACGTAACAAAATCAATGGCGCAAAAAGCGGTTGAAATCGGCAGGTAAGATTTATAGTTAAAAATTTTACAAATTTTAGCACAGGTTAAATTTTTGACCTGTGCTTTTGAATGTCTGTTAAGTTTGAGCAGGCTGTTGTGGAATTTCATCAAGTATGAATTTACCTATCTTGCCTGCACGAAAATCTTTTAAAATATAAGCACAAGTTCTTTCTATATCGGGAGCATTTCGCTGTTTTAGCCATTTTCTTGAAAAGGCAATATTTTCAACCGTCAAATCAACATCTTGCGCTATATTGTAAAACTGTTTGAAAACTTCCTTTTGCTTATCATTTAAAATATCTAACAAAGCTCTTGCAACAAATTCGTTGGAATACGCATTTTCACCGACAGAATTAACAAAGGCAAGTTTTATCGCTTTTTGTTGATCTTCCTGTTTCATCGGGATAATCCCCGGGGTGTCGAGCAATTCAAGTTGAGGATTAATTCTCACCCATTGCTGTTGACGTGTAACACCTGCTTTTGCCCCCGTTTTGGTTTTTGAAGATATTGTTAATTTGTTGATTATGCTGGATTTTCCGACATTAGGAAGCCCGACAACCATAATACGTGCGGGTCTGCGCAATAAACCTTTTGCTATCAGACTTTGGATTTTAGGTTCTGATAATCTGACGGACTCATTTACAATCGCTTTAACATCTTTTAAATTAAGTGAAGTCGTCGGCAAAACGGTTACTTTCGTTTCATGCTCAAGATATTTAATATATTTATGCAACTCGTTTCTGTCAACAAGATCGGATTTATTAATCAGCAAAAAACGAGGCTTCTGATTAAGAAGTCTCGTAATATTGTCATATCTGCTTGAAATCGGTATACGGGCATCAACGACTTCAATTACGGCATCTACCAATGAAAGTTGTTCTTTCAACTTTTTTTCGGCTTTTGCAATATGCCCCGGATACCAATGAATATGTAATTTATCTTTTTTCAATTTTTTCCTTAATACGAGTAGCCTTACCCGAACGTTCTCTCAAGTAATATAATTTAGAACGTTTTACATCACCTCTGCGGATAACTTCGATTTTGTCGATTCTCGGAGAGTTAATTAAGAATACTCTTTCTACGCCTACGCCTTGGAATACTTTTCTTACCGTGATTGTTTTGTTTAATCCGGCACCGTGCATTTTAATAATTGTACCTTCAAAAGCCTGCAATCTTTCTTTGTTTCCTTCAACGATTTTTACAAAAACTTTAACTGTATCACCGGCACTCAAAGTCGGTAATTCACTTTTTAAATATCCTTTTTCCAATTCATCAATAACAGGGTTATTCATCTTTATTTTTCCTTTTATTTCTTAAATATTGCTACTTACAATTCCTTAATTCGTGCTTTTAAAAAGATTTTTTCCACATAAAAATCCACACGAACCCACGCTTGCACCCTTTATGTTATAATAAACATTTTTTATTTGCAAGAGCTTTTAGGGAGTTTAAAGAATTGTTACAAATAATTGTGATGAAATTTTTATGCTAAAATTCAAGGTATGGGTAGCGATTATAAAAAATTATTAAATAAAAAAAAGAAAAAATATTGCGACACTAAAACTATGGGCGTAAATATTGATAAAAACGAGTATTATGAAATTATACTGTCAAATTCCGCACACCCCGAAAATATGAAATCCGATTATACTTTTGCAAATAAAAATAAATAAAACCTTTAATCATGCAACGGGGATTGTAATTTTGAATACCGTTTCTTTTGAATTTGATTTTTCAAGTTCAAGAGATGCATTTTGTTCTTGCAAATATTTTTTGCAAATATTCAGTCCGAAACCGCTGCCTGATTTTTTGGTTGTAAAACCGCAATCAAACAAATGCTTTTGATTATCGACAGATATCGGCTTTCCGTCATTAGATATTTCTAAAATACAATTTGCATTTTCTACCCTGCCGAGAACTTTAATATTCCCTTTATTTTCAATTGCTTCCGTTGCATTTTTTATAATATTTACAATGCAGGATAAAAATCTGCATTCATCAACACAAATATTTGCGCTGTTATTTATTGATAATTCGAAATTAATATCTTTATCTTCTTCTTTTGCATAAGCCTTACCCATTTCAAAACCTTTTGTTGCAAGTGTTTTAAACTCATAAAGTTTTTTAGAATTTACATTTAATGATTTCAAATCGTTTAAATTCATTCCTATAATTAGCAAAGCATCATGAATACACTCAAGCGCATTATCAATTGAGGGGTTTTTGATATTGTCTTTTTCAAGTTTAACTTTAATTATTCTTGAATACATATCGCAAATTGATAAATTGTTGCGGATTTCATGAGAGATAAAGCGTATTTTGTCTGACAAATCCGATTGATTATCCTGTTTAATCATAAAAACCTTTCTTAAAAATAATGGGGCAGCAGCGAATTTGTGCAAGCCCCATTAAAATATATTTATTTAAATTTTATACAGATGCGGGAGTAGATGATGATTTTTCGGGAGACGGTTTAAAACCGTGAGTTAACGCATATAATACCGCATTTGTTCTATCATTTACCTGCAACTTTTGAAAAATATTATTTACGTGAGTCTTAACGGTAGTATCGGAAATAATAAGTTTTTCCGCAATACCTCTGTATTTAATCCCTCTGGTTAATAATTCCAAAACTTCTGTTTCTCTGCCTGTCAAGGTTGAAAGAAGATTTTCGCCTTGAGTTGCTTTTGATTCTTCTTTTGCAGCTTTTTGGAAATATTCGAAAAATCTTGTAGATAAAATTGACGGCAAATAAATTTTTCCGTCAGCTACGGTTTCAATAGCATCGATTAATTTAGAAGATGCCATAGTTTTCAAAACGTAGCCTCTTGCACCTAACTTCATAGCTCTGTAGATTAAATCCGAATCATCATAACCGCTCAAAATAATAACATTTGATTGAATACCTGATTTTACAATTGCCTGCAAAGTTTGTAAACCGTCTTTTTCGGGCATATTAACATCCATTAAAATAATGTCGGGTCTGTATTTTTTAGCAAGACTTAAACCTAAATTTGCATTTCTCGTAGCGCCTACCACGTTGTAACTTGTTTCAATGCTGATTAATTCTTTGATACCTCTCAAGTGGTTTGCGTTGTCGTCTATCAAAAGAACCCTTAACTTTCTTGTAAAATCTCTCATTTTATTCCCCCATTTGTTTAATTGCTTATCTACACTACATATACTACTCTTTTTAGGGGGTCTTTAAATCCATGGAGTGATTGATAAAACATTCGGACAAGATTGAAAGAGATATCTAAACCTTCAGATTGATAAAATTCCTCAACCATGCTCTAGACCATGCTTTTGCCGCATGGTTGATTAATTTTATATAAAATTGTGCGTAAGTATAATGTAGGATTTTATAAAATTTAAAATCAAACAAACAAAGTAGGATATTAAGAGGATTTATTCACCGAGCAGAATGTTGTCAATAAGTCTTACTCCGCCGACTCTGCAAGCGATAAAGACTCTTGTATTATCATTTGCCGTTGTTACATCTTCTAAATTATCAGCATCGCAAAATTCAAGATATTCAAGCTCGTGATGTTCGTTTAAGAAATTATATGCCGTTTCTTTTAAAGCTTTAACATCAGTTATGCCCTGCTTATAGCAATCTTTTATATTATTTAAAATTTTGTTCAACGCAAGAGCCTGAATTTTATCATCTTCAGATAAATATTTGTTTCTTGAACTCAATGCAAGCCCTGAAGCTTCTCTTACAATCGGACAGGGAACAATCTCAACGGGTATATTTAAATCCTTAACCATTTTCTTTATTATTACAAGCTGCTGCGCATCTTTTTGACCGAAAAACGCATAATCGGGCTGTACAATATTAAACAATTTATTTACAACGGTACAAACTCCGTCAAAATGACCTACTCTGGATTTGCCGCAAAGTTTATTTACATAGAAAAACGGCGGAACAACGTAAGTTAAAAAGTCATTTGATCTTTGCGGGGTATTACCGTACATTTCATTTGGTGTGGGCGCAAAAACTATTGAAACCCCCGTATCATTACAAAGCTTTTCATCTGCCTCAAGAGTTCTGGGGTATTTGTCCAAATCTTCACCGGGGCAAAATTGAATCGGATTTACAAAAACAGAAACAACAACCTTGTCGCATTTTTCAACCGCTTTTTTAATAAGGCTCAAATGTCCGTTATGCAATGCGCCCATTGTCGGAACCAAACCGACGGTTAAGCCTTGTTTTTTCCATTCTTTAACCTGATCTCTTACTTCTTTTATAGTATGTAATAACATTTTTAATATCCCTCATTCTTATATAAAATACACAAGTATTCTAGCACAAAATGAACATTGCAGCTTAAAAAATTATTAAGCATTATTAAACTTTACATCGCAAATCTTTTAATATAAGATAATATTGATATATATGGAGAGAAAAATTGAAATATAAGAGGATATTATTAAAAATAAGCGGAGAAGCATTATTAGGGGATCAGGATTTCGGTATTGCGCCCGAACCCGTAACAATGATTGCACAAGAGATTAAAAAAGCATGCACACTCGGCGCTCAGGTAGCCGTTGTCGTCGGCGGTGGAAACATTTTCAGAGGAATGAAAAACAGCGCCAAAATCGGTTTAGACAGAGCAACGGGTGATTACGTCGGAATGCTTGCAACCGTAATGAATGCTATCACCCTGCAAAGTGCTTTAACTCAAATCGGAGTGGATACAAGAGTTCAAACAGCAATCAATATGAACCAAATCGCAGAACCTTATATCCGCCACAGAGCAATAAGGCATTTAGAAAAAGGCAGAGTTGTTATATTTGCCGCAGGAACGGGAAATCCGTTCTTCACAACAGATACCGCAGCCGCATTAAGAGCATCGGAAATCAACGCTCAGGCAATGCTTATGGCTAAAAACGGTGTAGACGGTGTTTATACGGCAGATCCCAACATTGATCCGACTGCTAAAAAACTTGAAGAAATGAAATACGATGATATTATCAAAAACGAACTCAAAGTAATGGATACTTCGGCATGCGATTTGTGCAAACAAAACAATATTCCGATAGTCGTATTTGATTTCAAACAAAAAGATGGGATTAAAGACATCCTAGATGGTAAAAAAATAGGGACTTATATTAATTAAGAAAGAGGTTAAAAATGTCAGAATTAGATGAAATGTTTTTACTCGGGGAAGATAAAATGGAAAAAGCGCTTAACCAGCTACACAGAGAATTTGCTTCCGTACGTTCGGGCAGAGCAAACCCCGCTATATTAGATAAAGTAGTAGTAGAATATTACGGAGCTCCGACACCGTTAAGACAAATGTCGCAGGTAACTGTTCAAGACGGTACAACTCTTGTTATAACTCCTTATGACAAATCAATTTTAAAAGAAATCGAAAAAGGAATAATTAAAGCCGAAATCGGAATTACACCGAACTCTGACGGTATTTGTATAAGACTTCCTTTCCCTCCGTTGACGGAAGAAAGAAGAAAAGAAATCGCTAAAGACGTTAAGAAAATGGGCGAAGAAGCAAAAGTTGCAATCAGAAATATCCGTCGTGAAATGGTTGAAAAATTAAAGAAAATCGAAAAAGAAGAAAATCTTCCCGAAGATGTCGTAAAAGATAATCAGGATAAAATTCAAAAAATAACCGATAAACATACCGACAGCATTGATAAATCAGTAGCAGAAAAAGAAAAAGAGGTTATGACCGTATAATGAAACTTGACCTCGGCTTAAATAAAAATGCAACAAGAATGCTGACCGGTTTTATTCTCGGGTTTGTAGTTTTGTTGTGCATAATGCAGGGTGGACTTGTTTTGCTCGGAATGCTTGCATTCATTTTGTACTTTGCAACAAAAGAATACGTCAAAATATTAAATTACAAAGGCTTTTATCCGAGTATTGCCGTAATTTACGCAACAGAAATCGTACTTGCAATAATTGTTCAAAACGAAGCATTCGGACTTGTCGGCGCAACGCTGACAATATGCTCAATGTGCGCATTTATGTGGGTTTTATTTGTCGGCAGGCAGCCATATATTGCAAATGCAGCAACAACGCTTTTCGGAATGGTTTATTGCGGTTGGTTTCCTCTGCATTTAATATTTTTCAGAAATTTAAGCTGTCCCGAACATGACAGTGGCTTGGGTTTTGTAGTTATGATGCTTGTATCCGTCATAGCAACAGATGTCGGCTGCTACTATGCAGGCAGACATTTAGGCAAGCACAAACTTGCACCGACTGTCAGCCCGAATAAAACAATTGAAGGTTCAATCGGCGGAGCTTGCTGTTGTGTGTTCTTTTCCATTGTAATCGGAACATACCTCGGGTTAAGCTGGTATATGGCACTTATTGCAGGTTTGATAACTACGACATTTGCTCAAATCGGCGATTTGTGCGAATCGTTGCTTAAACGTGATGCGGGGGTAAAAGATTCGGGACATTCACTCCCCGGACACGGCGGTTTCTTAGACAGAACAGACAGTTTTGCTTTAACTATTCCTATTATGTATTACTTCTTTAAGTATTTTGTATACAGAACAGAATGGCAAACAACCGCATGGAATTTTGTTAAAGGGCTTATGCATTAATGAAAACGCTTGAGCAAATTTATGGAATTGAGATTAAGACACCTGAACTTTTTAAAAAAGCTCTTACTCATCCGTCTTACACGCAGGATTTGAATTTGCCGCAGACAGAATCTTATGAAAGGCTTGAATTTCTGGGTGATGCTGTATTAAAACTTACCGTTTCCGATGTTTTATACAATATGTACCCTGATTCTAACGAGGGCGAAATGTCTAAAATTCGAGGGGTTGTGGTTTCAGATAATACTCTTGCCGATATTTCAAAGAAAAACGGTTTGCAGGAACTTATTATTATAAGTAAACATGACGAAAAGCAAGGTGCAAGGAATTTAAATTCAATTTGTGCCTGTGCGTATGAAGCAATATTAGGCGCTTATTATCTTGACGGGAAATATCCGCAAATAAAAAATTACATTGAAAAGACTTTCACTCCATATATTATTGAGGTTAAAAAGAATTTTACAAAATACAATGCAAAAGAAATTTTGCAGGAATACACTCAGGGTAAAGATAAAAAAAGACCCGTTTATGAAATAATCGGGGAATCCGGTCCCGCACATAAAAGAGTTTTCGAAGTTCAGGTTTCTTATCAGGGCAAAATACTGGCAACCGAAAAAGGGATGTCTAAAAAAGATGCAGAACAAAAAGCAGCTTATGCAGCCTGCGAAAAATTAGGTTTAGTAAAGTAAATAAAATATAAAAGGGTAGATTATGAGTATAATTATTTCACCATCAATTTTATCTGCTGATTTTGCAAATCTCGGGCAGGATATTAAAACCGTTGAAAAATACGGCGCCGATTGGATTCACGTTGATGTTATGGACGGGCATTTTGTTCCGAATATTACAATCGGAGTTCCAGTTGCAGCTTCAATCAGAAAGATTACAAATTCGCCACTTGACGTTCATTTGATGATTGATAATCCCTATAAATTTATTGAACCGTTTGCCAAAGCGGGCGCTGATATAATTACATTTCATTATGAAGCCGTAAAAGCATACAGCATGGATTTAGAACGAGATATTAAAGATTTAATCGAAAAAATAAAATCTTTTGGTATAAAGGCAAGTATTTCCATAAAGCCCAAAACAGATCCGCAAGTTTTACAGCCTTATTTAAATATGCTTGATATGGTACTTGTAATGACAGTTGAACCCGGGTTTGGCGGACAAAAATTTATGGATGAATGCGCTAAAAAAATAAAATTTATAAAACAAAATGCACCGCAAAATTTAATCATACAGGTTGACGGCGGGATTAATTCAGATACCGCAAAAATTTGCACATCATACGGCGCAACCTCACTTGTTGCAGGAAGCTACATTTATAAATCCGACAATATAGAACAGGCTATTAAATCTTTACGAGGCTAAAAATACAAAGCTTGATATATTTTTCAAAATTGTTATAATATCTAAGTATGAAAAGAGTTTTATCAATATCACTTATATATGCTTTTTTGTGTGCATCAATACTTTGCGTAAACGCTACAGATATTCAGCAAGCTCAGCAAAAGCAGGATTTGCCCGAAGTTAAAGTTGATTTAAGAGATCAGGCAGGAATTGAATTACCCGCAGGACTTGTTATACCCGTTTTGAATATGCAGGAAGTTTCAACCCAAACATGTCCCGAAGGGTACAAAACAAAATTTGTATCAACAAATGATATTTTTATGGGAGATGCAAAAGTAATCCCCGAGAATACGGAATTTTACGGATATATTGAAAAAATTAACGAACCCGTAATCGGCACAAATGCATCTATGAAAATAAAAATAACCAAAATGATATTACCCGACGGTTATGAACAATATATTAAAGCATATATTTATACGGCAAATGACAATTTAATAGGCGGAGAACTTACCCCGCCGTCAGAATGGGTAAAAATGCCGCACTATCAGGATAAATATCAGGGAATAGCATGGATTCACCGAGGCGCAACCCTGCAGGTAAGACCCGGAGGCAGACGCTCAATGGGCGTACATACATCAGTTCCTGCAGGAGAAAGAGAACTTATTATTCTTGTTGCACCCATAAATATGAGCCATACATATATTGATTAATAAATTGACAAAATCCATAGTCTAGCCTAAAATTATTAGTATAGATTAGGAATAATCTTTGAAAGGGATATGTAAGATATGAAGAAAATAATTTTAGCTATGCTGTGTGTATGTTTGACTTGTACAATTGCTTCGGCTAATAAGAATTTCAACGCAAACGCAAATGACAATGCCTATCAGCTTGATACGGCACAAACATTAAAAAACAGTATCGTAGCCGTTCCTGCAGGACTAACGTTCAGAGGGGTGTTCTTATCCCCTATCAGTTCTGAAACAGCTTATGCGGGACAAGAGGTCAGCCTTGCACTTTCAAACGATTTCTTCTACAAAGATAAAAAAATCGCACCCGCAGGAAGCACCGTAACGGGAACCGTAATTGAAGTATCAAAAGCAAAACACGGCTCATTAAACGGCAAATTATCGCTAAGATTTACTCATATCCATACTCCCTCGGGATTAGATATTCCCATATCGGCAATTGTTTATACTCCCGATAAAACTGGCGTAATTCTCGGCGGCTCGGATTTAACCGTAACGGTTAACGATACCCCGACAACAGAATTAACTTCAATCAAAGGGTATGTACCCGTTTATTCGGGTATGCGCACGGGAACCGGAGCTGCAATGGGAACAGCAGTAGAAACGGGAGGCGGAAGCCTTTTAAAATCAATATGGGATAAAGGGGAAGATGTTGAAATAAGCGCAAGCACTTCAGTTACCCTTATTCTTACTCAACCGATTACCGCAAATCCATAAGTCAAAATAAGTAAATCGGGCAATAATTTTATTTCTGCTACAAGAATAAAATTAGCTGTAAATGTAGAGCTTTATTAAGGAAAAAAATGTCATTACTTGGGAAATATACAGATGAAGAAAATTCAATAAGAAGAAATCCTCGTTCGGGAGCAACTCCCGATAGCTACGTAATGCCCGCAGTCGTCAGAGATGATGATGAAAACGGCGCTATTACATTGAAAAAGAGTTTGTGGATTTCAATCTTTTTACACCCTGCAACCATAGCCGTTATATGGTTGATATTATTTATTTGTACAATTCTCGGTATACATTTGACAATATTTGATAAACCGACCCCCAAGACAAAAGATATAGAATTTGTACTTGTTGATAAAGAAGCAACTCCAAGAGATATGCACACTAAAAACAGGGCTGATATAAATTCAAGATCGGGCGGAATAAATAATCCGAAATTGCCCGTATCTATGCCGTCAAGTCAATCAAGACCGTCGGCAAAACCTGCAGGCGGCGGAGCTCCCAAAGCGGCACCAAAGCCATCTCATCAGCCGTCAATTATGGACAGAGTTAAACAAAGTATAGCAAAACCGCAGCATAAAGCACAGACGACAACTCAAAAACATGCTACGCCGTCCCCCGTTGCAACACCTGCGGTACCAAAACACGATTTGGCAAGACCGCAGCCGCCTACGGCAAGACCGTCGGCAAGACCGCCAATGACTCCGAAAGCGATATCAAGACCCTCTAATACCCCGTTTAAAGTTCCCGTACCATCGGGCGGTTCAAGAGCAGGACAATATGCTACAGGTCCGGTTTCGGGCTCAGGTTCATCTAAAAACGGCGGTTCAAGAGGATCGGGAAATTATTCTCCTAATCCGTCATTAGCTCCTATCGGCAGCGGTTCGGGCTCGTCAAGAGGAGCAGGACATGGAACAGGTTCGGGCTACGGCAGAGGTTCAGGCGGCGGCTCAGGCTCGGGATCGGGCGGAGGCAACCCCGGAGGAGGCGGAGGCAGACCCGGAATTGATGCAATCAGAGAGCCTGATTTCGGACCTTATATGAGAGAATTACAAAGACGAATCAAAATGAACTGGGATCCGCCAAAAGGAAACGAAAGTAAACGTGTAGTTCTTTTATTCAAGATTGCAAAAGACGGAAGATTGTTATCTTGCAGAGTCTTTAAATCTTCAGGGTTACAGAATGCAGATGCGGCAGCATTGAACGCAGTAAAATTAGCCGCTCCGTTCAGACCGCTTCCTGCAGAATTTAAAGGACAAAATATCGATATTCAATTTACATTTGATTACAATGTATTTGGAGCATCAAGGTACTAACAATAATAATTAAAAGAGTAATACAAAAAATGAGGATAAAAAAATGGAATTATTAATTGAATCTATCAAAATGGACTGGCCGGTACTTTTACCGATCTTCATCTGCTCAATTCTCGTAGTTGCGGTAGTAATCCAAAAATGGTCATACTATAGCAAAAACAAAAGAGATATAGCAGTTTACATGAGAGAATTAAACAGAGAACTTGAATCAAACGATTTAAGAGCTGCTCAAGATACGGCTATTCGCTGCGGCGGTATTATCGGTGAAGTTATTGAAGAAGCGGTAAGAATTTTCACCGAACAGAAAAACGGCTTTTCAAGAGCTTTTGATATTTCTGCAACATTAGCAACAAGAAAATTGGAATCTAATTTAACAATTTTAGGTACAATCGGTGGTGTTGCACCGTTTTTAGGTTTGTTCGGTACGGTTGTTCGTATTCTTTTAACATTCAACATATTGGCAGATGCAGGGAATCAGGCGGCAACGGTTGCATCGGGTATCGGTTCTGCCTTAATCGCTACAGCTTTCGGTTTAGGAGTTGCAATTGTAGCGGTTATCTTCTTCAACCTGTTCCAATCGGTTGTTAAACATTTTGAAAACGATTTCAATTTAATAAAATTATTGTTCTTAAACTATGTTGATTCAGAAGGACAAACTCCTGTCAACAAATACTCAAAACCGACTCCGAGAGTAAATTTATAATATACAAAGGAATATAAAATGGCATTTGGCAATAATGACGAGAAAAAAATATTTTCAGAAATCAACATAACACCGTTGACCGATATCTTTTTGGTATTGCTGATTATCATGATGGTTGTTGCACCGTCTTTTCAATCAAGGGATACAAATGTTGACGTTCCTGAAATTAATAACGGCGTAAATATTGAAAATTCAAAAGTTACGGTATCCGTAACAGGCGACGGCGCAACTTATGTAAACGGAGAACCCGTTGCAATGAGTGATTTAACAAATAAATTGATAGCCGTAAAAAGTCCCGAATCTGATAAACAGGAAGTCGTTGTCAAAGCCGATAAGAACATTCACAGTTCAAAGATTATGGATATAATGGATGCAGCGCAAAATGCCGAGTATAAAAAACTTGTCGTAGCAGGTGAACCTTTGAACAGGAAAGAACAAAGGTCATTAGAAAAGAATGCGCAGCAGCAAAAACAGCAGGTCGAAATTCCGACAGAGGATGAAGAATAATGGCAAGAAAAACATTTCACGATATTAATATAACACCGTTAACAGATATCTTTTTGGTACTGTTAATTATCATGATGGTAGTAGCGCCATTGCTTGATCAGCAGGGAATAAGCTTGAGCGTTCCCGAAAATGTTGAGGAGCAGAAAATTGATAAAAATCCTCAAATTTTAACGGTTTATGTAACAAAAACCAATCAATATTATATAAATAATGAAGAAATTGCTGCGGATAATTTAGGAACCGTGCTATCTCAAGAGATGAAGAATTATCCTGACGGAATGCTTATAAAAACGGATTCCGATTCGACTCACGGCGCTGTAGTAAAATTAATGGATAATGCTCGTTCAGCAGGAGTCAAAGCAATTTCAATCGATAGAATGTAAGATATTTTAATAATTTCATTTATAAATAACAACAAAAAGAGAATAGAGATATTCTCTTTTTGTTTGCCTTTAACTAATTTTAATAATTGTAAAACATAAAACTAAAAGTCATTGACTTATAGTCAGCTAAATTGTATAATTAATACGTGAGGTATTTATTTTGATGACAAAAAGACAACAAAATGCCCTGAAAACAAGACAAAAGCTTATCGATACAACAGAAAATCTTTTGAAAAAAGATGGATTTAATGCGTTGAGCGTTGAAGATATTACGAATGCATCGGGCGTTGCAAAAGGGACCTTTTATGTTTATTTCAAACATAAAGAAGATATCGTAACCGAAATTTGCAGAGGATATTTTAAGCAAATCGAAAATGATTTATCTCAAATGAAATCAGATAATATTATTGAAAAATTAACAATATATTTTGACCATTTTATGAAAGCTGTCGAGCTCTACGGAATAAATATTTGTCGTGAATGGATAAAAGATGTTATTGATCCGCAAAATGAAAATGTTGACCATGGCAAGTGGCAGTACGATTTTGGGATGCTTAAAAATATCTTAAATACAGCAGTTAAAAATAACGAGTTAAAAGAAGATACCCCCGTTGAACTTTTAACTCACATTATAATTACGCAATTGTACGGAATGATGACCGTATGGTGCGTATCAGACGGAGTTTTTGAACCTACGGAATGGACTCAAAAATTTTCACGGTTTCAATTAAAAAGACTAATCGGAGAATATTTAATTTAAAGAAGAACTTAAATAAAATCGTAATAACTTTGGAAAGCGGTGTCTTAGACGGCGGATTTGGCGAAAAGATTACAAGATTTTACGGTAATTCCGATATGAAAGTATTAAATTACGGAGCCGATAAAGAATTCACGGACAGAGTACCGACAGAAGAACTGTATGCTAAATATCACTTAACTCCTGAGTTAATAATAAAAGATATAGAAGCAATAAAGTAAAGATAAAAGGAGGTAAATAAAATGAAACACAGAAAATTAAGAAATTTAGAGGTCTCAAAACTCGGGTAAGGCGGCATGGGAATGAGTCACGGCTACGGCAAACCTCACGATAAAAACGAAATGATAAAAGTAATCCGCCACGCATTTGATCTGGGAGTAACGCTCTTTGATACAGCCGAATGCTACGGACCTTATACAAATGAAGAATTGGTCGGCGAAGCATTAGAACCGATTAGAGATAAGGTCAAAATAGCTACAAAGTTTGGCATTACGATTGATAAAGACAATAACCAGATTTTGGATTCAAGACCTGAAAAGATAAGACAATCCATAGAGGGCTCACTAAAAAGATTGAGAACAGACCACGTTGATTTATACTATATAGTTCCTATCCCCGGCACTACAAAAATCTCAAGACTTGAAAAAAACATGAAATCGGCAGAAGTTGTTTTGAGCAAAGAAGAATTAAAAGACTTGAATGCAGAGTTAGAAAAAATTAAACTTGTCGGGGAAAGATATCCTGCAAAATTACAGGCAAGAGTCGGCAACTAAAAAGGAGAAAACAATAAAATGAACATTAAAACAATTATGATAGCATTACTCATCATTCTGATAGGCGGATTTTGTCTGTTTAGAACGAATAAAGGAGGCAATAATATGGTTGAAGCAAATCAAAATCACAAAGTCCTTGTCGCATATTTCTCAAGAGCAGGCGAGCAATACGGTGTCGGAAATGTAAAAGAAGGCAACACCGCAGTTATTGCCAAAATGATTGCTCAAAAAACAGGCGGCGACTTATACGAAATTAAGCCTGTAAAAGACGAATACCCAAATACATACAGAGAACTTACCGCATATTCAAAAGCAGAACAGCAGCGCAATGCAAGACCTGAAATCGTCGGACATGTTGCTAATTTTGACCAATATGATACGGTATTTCTCGGATATCCGATCTGGTGGGGTGATAAGCCGATGCCCGTTTATACTTTTTTAGAAAGCTATAACTTTAAAGGCAAAACCCTGATTCCTTTTGCAACTCATGAGGGTTCGGGACTTGTCGGCACGGAAAACCTTAATAAAACAGGCGCACATGTTTTGAAAGGCTTTGGAATATACGGGCACACGGCACAAAATAACAAAGCCGAAGCCGATAAATTCGTAACAGAAAAATTGAAAGAGCTGGGGTACTAAAACTATGGAAGAAGTAAGAATTGACGTCAGAACACAAAGCGCTGAAAGAATAGCCGAGGCAAAAAGAAGTTCGGATTTGTGCTTCAGAATAAATCATACAAACCCGACAACTCCCGAATGTCAAAAACTCATAAAAGAACTTCTGGGGGATAATTTGGGTGAAGGTTCACAAATTCACCCTCCGATATTTATGAA
Source organism: uncultured bacterium (assembly GCA_900319365.1). Classification (GTDB taxonomy): domain Bacteria; phylum Cyanobacteriota; class Vampirovibrionia; order Gastranaerophilales; family Gastranaerophilaceae; genus Zag111. The sequence continues at coordinate 56,482 of ONOE01000008.1, forward strand.
TTTGGCAGATAATGTAAAATTCGGCAAAAACGTAATTATTATGAACGGATTTCAATGCATGTCGGCAGGCGGTTTAACGATTGACGACAACGTAATGATATCATTGAACTGTACAATTGCAACAAACAACCACGATATGTATAACAGATACGTTATAACCTGCAAACCCGTTCACATAAAACGTAATGCATGGCTCGGGGTCAACGTAACGATTTTACCCGGGGTAACAATCGGAGAAAATGCAGTCGTCGGCGCAGGTGCGGTTGTAACTCACGACGTACCGGATAATGCGGTAGTAGTCGGCTGCCCCGCAAAGGTTATCAAATACCTTGATGCAGAAAAATTTAAGTAATTTAATTTCGTCATTCAGAGGGCTCGCCGTAGAAGATTCTTCGCCTATGGCTCTGAATGACGACGAGCCAGAAGAATCTTTTACACACAGCAAGCAACTTCAAAATAAAAGACATTCATTCTCTATAGACAAAATAAGGTCGGCATTATGCCCACATTCTCTTCTTGGTCAGTACGACGAGCCTTAGAGAATGGAAATACCCTTGGGGTGCCATGCCGACAAATATAAAATAGGAACAAACCACATGAAAAAACTGTTATCAATAATATTTGCAGGATTAATACTTTTAATAGGAGGTAATACAATGGCAAAAGAAAATTTAAACAAAAATCAACAAAATATTGTTATGATTTCGGCATATACCGCAACAAGCGAACTTGACAACCTTGAAAACGCAATTAAAAAAGGATTGAATGAAGGCTTAACCGTAAACGAAATTAAAGAAGTCCTCGTTCAACTGTACGCATATTGCGGATTCCCAAAAAGCTTAAACGGCTTGTCAGCTTTGATGAAAGTTGCAAAAGCAGGGAATTACAAAGAAGGCGAAACAGGCAAGCCTTTGCCTAAAGGCTGTGATCTACACAAAATCGGAACGGATAACCAAACAAAATTATGCGGAAGTCCTGTTAAAGGCGAATTATTTGACTTCGCTCCCGCAATTGATGATTATTTAAAAGATCATTTGTTCGGAGATATTTTTGCAAGAGGAGTTCTGTCATGGCAAGATAGAGAAGTCGCAACAATTGCAACATTAAACGCTTTAGATGATGTTGAACCACAATTGAATGCTCATATACAGGTTGGCAAACATAACGGATTAACCGATAGTCAGGTCGAAGAAATTTTAACACTTTCTTCAAAAGCCAAGATGAAAGTTTACGGAATCGGCACGCCTAACACGGCTTACGCAAAATACTTTATCAGCAACAGCTATTTAAAACCGTTATCAAAAGAACAAGTCGGAATTGCAAACGTTACGTTTGAGCCAAAATGCAGAAATAACTGGCACATTCACCATAAAGGCGGGCAGATTTTAATTGTAACGGGCGGCAGAGGTTACTATCAGGAATGGGGCAAACCCGCACAGGAACTAAAAACAGGCGATGTTGTAAATATTGCCCCCGAAGTAAAACATTGGCACGGTGCAGCTCACGACAGCTGGTTTTCACATCTTGCAATCGAAGTACCGGCTGACGGCGGTTCTACAGAATGGCTCGAACCCGTATCTGACGATGAATATGACAAGTTGAAGTAAAAAGTTCATAAGTTCATAAGTGAATTTCAGTCTTTTAGACATTTTGGAATAATCTTAAATGTGCGATTGCACCGAAAAGAACTTATAAACTGATAAACCTATAAACTTATAAAACTAAAATAGTAGGGTACGATGTTTCGCACCGCAAAAAATAATATGTAAGGAGAAAAATTATGACAATAAATATCCCAAATGTAAAATTAAATGACGGGGTTGAAATTCCCGTTTACGGATTCGGAACATTTTTGATTCCGAATGATGGTTCAACTTTTAAAGCCGTAACTGATGCTCTGAAACTGGGCATTCGCCATATTGATACGGCATCGGCTTATTTTAACGAACAAGAAGTCGGAAAAGCCGTAAGAGAAAGCGGTATAAAAAGAGATGAAATCTTTGTTACAAGCAAACTATGGTTGCAGGATTACGGATACGAAAACGCTAAAAAAGGCGTTGATATTTCGTTAAAAAAATTAGGCTTAGACTATATGGATTTATACCTTTTACACCAACCCTACGGCGATGTTTTTGGAGCTTGGAAAGCCTTGGAAGAAGCGAAAAAAGAGGGTAAAATTCGTTCAATCGGTGTAAGCAATATGACACCTAAAATCTGGAACAACTTAATTCCGCAGTTTGATTCTTTACCGTCTGTAAATCAGGTTGAATTTAACCCGTATTTTCAACAAAAAGAATTAAGAAAACTTATGGATAAAGACAATGTCAAACTTGAGGCGTGGGGACCTTTAGGACACGGGAATGCAGGATTATTAAAAGATCCTGTAATTGCGAAAATCGCAGAAAATCATGGTAAAAATGCAGGACAAACAATTTTGAGATTTGAAATTCAGGAGGGCATTATTGTGTTCCCGAAATCGACAAAACCCGAAAGAATCAAAAGCAATATGGATATATTTGATTTTGAATTATCTCAAGACGAAATGGATCAAATCCGTGCACTTGATACGGGTAAAGGCTCACACGATCCGGATGCACCGGGCGTTGCAGAATACCTTTTAAACGCCTTTGATGTACATAAATAAATTTTATGCATTATTATTTTGATAAGCGTCAATCTGTTCTTTAGATTGGCGCTTTTTATAATTATTATTTAATAACATTTAATTATAAGATAAAATTCTTATAATTGTCGTCGATTTGGTCCTGTTCTATTCCGATATAGCGCAAGGTTATCTGCGGAGCCGAATGATTAAAAATTTTTTGAAGCATCGCCACATCTTTAAATTTTCGATAATGATGATAACCGAAAGTCTTGCGCATTGTATGTGTTCCGATTTTTTCTGACAAGTTAATGCTTTTTGCCGCCTCTTTTAGAATATAATATGCACCGAATCTGTTCATCCTGTTCCCGAAAATCGTAGTAAACAACGGTTCATTCAAATTCTTATCTTTAGTAAATTCTTGAAGCATAGGTTTTAATTTTGAATTAATCGGGAACCTTTTGTGTTTGCCCGTTTTCTGTTCAACAATATTGATATATTCTTTCCCTTGCACATCTCCGACATTCAACGCAACAATATCCGAAATCCTCAGCCCGCAATTCGTTCCTATCGTAAACATAAGCAAATCACGCTTGCTTTTCTTTGCAAAATATTTCTCCAACTTGTGCAAATCTTTCAGGTTCCTAATCGGTTCAACTGTAGTCATATTCCCTCCTTTTTTACTACCGGAGTTGAATAATAAAAACATACCACGATCTTTTGCTAAATAATCATTTTCGACCTGTAGCTTTCTTATCTGAAGCATTATGATTAAAAGTCATTCCAAAAATTTGAGCAAAATATTTTTTTATGAGATTTATAATATAGTATAAAAAAGGAGTATTAATAATGGATTTAAGCGTAAAAGTAAACCAACCGAACTTCGGAATGGCTGTTTTAATAGATGATTCGGCAAAAGCTATAATAAAGAAACAAACAATGGGTTTATCACCTAAAAAATTTGATAAATTTTGGAATAAATTAAACGAAAAAATCGAGCAGGAAAAAGATAATCCCGTAAATACTATCATAAGAAAAGCTAAATACAGAGATGCATTAGCGGCTGAAGTTGTGGATTCAAACGCAGACACGGCAATCAAAAACTATGTAATCACTCAAGGGTTAATTCACAGAAACGGAAGTTTGAAATTCTTAGACAGAGGAACGGCAAGAGCTCAAAAAATAAACAATGCTAACCAAAACTTAGACAAAATCGCAACGGCTGAAGAAAAAGATTTTTACCCCGGCAGCATTGCTCCAGATCTTGAACCGAATGAATAATTGAGATTTTAGAATAATACTTAAATTTAAAATCTTATATGAAACAAACTTAAAAAAAACAGATAGAAAATTTCTATCTGTTTTTTGGAGCGGGTGACGAGACTCGGACTCGCGATCTTTTCCTTGGGAAGGAAACATTCTACCACTGAACTACACCCGCATATATTTTTTACACGCACATACTATCACAAATATACGGTAATTAAAATAACAAAAACTAATGACGTTTAATCGGATTATCTACCTTTTGAACCCGCATCATTTCATGCAAATCTTTTTCGATTTCTTCTTCCTCATCACGAAGTGCAGGTTTTCGTTTGTTAGAATTAATAACATTAGCAACATTCATCATTGCAAGAGAATTTAATGTAGCCCTCAAAACAGCGCTCTGATCGGTATATTTGTTTTTATCATTCTCGTCCTGCTCTTGTTCCTGTTCCTGCTGCTGGGCAAAATACTCTCCGCCCTGTCCCATTTTGTCATCAGAAAGTTTCGCAGCCGTGCCCGATATGTCACCGCTTTTGAAATTAAATGCCCCGCCAATGCCGAAAAATCCGGCAGATCTGTTGTCAACCATTATTTATACCTTCTAACTTTTACCCAAAGCTAATTCCTATACTCTTAACTTTGAATGTCGTGTTTATACTTTCTCTCATGTATTTTAATTTACATGACATAATATTAACTCCGCTGAATGTATGATTTTGCTACTTTGTTAATATTTTTTTACAATTTTCGATAATTATATTTTTGCTCTCATCAATGCGTATTGTAGCATTTTGAGTTGAAAAATACTAGCGCATATTGTATAATATTTATATACTGGCAATATGAGGATATTTTTATGAAAAGGAAAGGTTTCACTTTAACCGAACTGCTTATCGCACTTGCGGTAATCGGTATTCTTATAGCAATTTTGTTACCGATTATATATAATTTAATGCCCGATAAAAACGCTTTGATGGCAAAAAGAGCATACTATGCGGTTCAATCGGTTACAAACAGCCTGTTAAACGACGAAGCTTGCTATCCTGACAAAACTCAGGCGCTTCCTGCGGATCAAAGAACAGGCTTTGACGACGGTTACGGATATGCAGATTGCAACCTCTGGGGCGGCAGAGAAAACGAGGAATATATTGAAAAAGAAGATGCAAATAAAAAATTTCTTACTCTATTTGTCAATAAACTAGATTTAAAAGACTTAAAAGATGCTCAAGGGAAATCAATAACCGTTGATCCTACAAAAAATTCTTTTACAACTAAAGACGGAATTGTTTGGACTGCTCAAGAACAAAAACTCCAAAATACAAATACTGATCCGTCAATTGAATTTTTGATTGACGTAAACGGAGATGACAAGCCTAATTGCAAATCAGCATCAGATACAAATTGTTCGGGCAAAAAAGATTTTGACCGTTTCACGGTTAGGATTCACGATGATGGAACAATCGATATCTTGGAAGATTGGGCTCTTGATGCTGTCGGAATTACGCATGACGTAACAGGTTCAAACTAAAAGTAGAAATATTGAAAATTTAATAAAGCAGCCGAATAATTGCGCTTAGTAATTATTTATTAAGTGAGGAAAGTCCGTGCATCCGCAGAACAGACCGCCGGAGAAACTCCGGGCGTCGTGAGGCGGCGGAAAGTGCCACAGAAATGTTGACTGCCGATGGATTATTTTTAATCACAGGCGATGGTGCAACGGTGAGGTAAGAGCATCACCAAAAAGATCGGAAGGTCTTTGTTAGGTAAACCCCGGTCGGATGCAAGATTGAGTTCAAGGGTTATAATGGTTGTTCGCCGACTTTGAGAAAGAATCGCTAGAGCTTGAGAGCAATCTCAAGACCAGACAGATAATTATTTTAAAACAGAACACGGCTTATGAACTGCTTTATTTTATAAAAAAGACCTGCAACATATTTGTTGCAGATCTTTTTTGTTTAACTGTTTTGCTTATTTAGAAATTAAACCTTAGCGGTTTGCTTTGATTCAATTACAGCTTGAGCAGCAGCAAGTCTTGCCTGCGGGATTCTGTACGGGGAGCATGAAACATAGTTTAAACCGATTCTGTGAGCATATTTTACAGAATCAGGGTCGCCGCCGTGTTCACCGCAAATACCGCCGACTAATGACGGATTAACTTCTCTGCCTTCGTTGATTGACATTTCAATCAATCTGCCGACACCTTTTTGGTCTAAAGTTACAAACGGGTTGAACGGCAAGATTTTTTGTTCAACATAGTTTTTCAAGAATTTGCCTTCAGCATCATCTCTTGAATAACCGAATGTCATCTGAGTCAAGTCGTTTGTACCGTAAGAGAAGAATTCGGCTTCGGTTGCAATTTCTTTTGCAGTCAATGCTGCACGAGGAATTTCAATCATTGTACCAAACTTGTAATTAAGTTTTACGCCTTTTTCTTTCATTACTTCTTCAGCAACACGAACAAGGCCGTCTTTAACGATTTTCAATTCATTGATATGACCTACCAAAGGTACCATTACCCAAGGTTGAAGTTTGTAGCCCTCTTTTGCCAAATCGCAGCAAGCGCTGAAAATTGCTCTAACCTGCATTTCGTTGATTTCAGGGAATGTCAAACCTAAACGGCATCCTCTTAAACCCATCATCGGGTTAGATTCTGAAAGTTTTTCAACGGTTGCAAGCATTTTTTCATCGTCTGCATAGTCTTGACCTAAAGCACGTTTTGTTGCTACTCTTTCAATCAATTCGATTTTTGAAGGTAAGAATTCGTGTAAAGGCGGATCAAGTAAACGAACCGTCAAAGGTTTATCACCTAATGCCTTGAACATTGCATAGAAATCATTGTATTGCATAGGCAAGATATGTTCTAATGCTTCTTTTCTTGCTTCTTTAGTCCCTGCAATAATCATCTTCTGAACCCAAGGAAGTCTTTCAGGATCCATGAACATGTGTTCTGTTCTGCAAAGACCTACGCCCTCAGCGCCGAATTTCTTAGCATTTTCAATATCTTTAGGAGTATCAGCATTAGCCTCAACTTTTAATTGTTTAATTTCGTTTACCCAACCGAAGAAAGTTTCAAAGTCGTGATCGATACCTGCATCAACAAGTTCGATAGCACCTTCCATAACATCACCGGTGCCGCCGTCAAGTGATATAATATCATTTTTGTGGAATACGGTTCCGTCAGCACAAGTAACTGTTTCTTTAGCCATATCGATTTTCAAATCTTCACAACCTGAAACGCACGGTTTGCCCATACCTTTAGCAACAACCGCAGCGTGAGAAGTTGCGCCGCCTCTGAGTGTTAAAACACCTTGAGAAACAGCCATACCGTGAATATCATCAGGGCAGGTTTCAATTCTTACCAAGATAACTTTTTCACCTGCAGCGCCTCTTTTTGCTGCTTCTTCGGTATCGAATACGATTTTACCTACAGCAGCCCCGGGAGATGCGTTTACACCTTTTGAAATCTTGTGTGCATGTTTAACGGCAGCAGGGTTAAAGCAAGGTAACAATACCTGATAAACTGCATAAGGATCAACCTGCATAATAGCTTCATCTTTAGAAATGATGCCTTCATTATGCATATCAACCGCAATTTTAATAGCAGCTTTTGCAGTTCTTTTGCCGTTTCTTGTTTGCAAAATCCATAATTTACCTCTTTCAACGGTAAATTCCATATCTTGAACATCGTGATATCCTTTTTCAAGTTGTTTTGCAATTTGAACATATTGTTTGTAGATATCAGGCATATCTGTTTCAAGTTCTGCAATGGGTTTCGGAGTTCTGATACCTGCAACAACATCTTCGCCCTGAGCATTTACAAGATATTCACCATAGAATTTGTTTTCACCTGTTGCAGGGTTTCGAGTGAATGAAACACCTGTTGCACAATCGTTACCCATATTACCGAATACCATTGTTTGAACGTTAACGGCTGTTCCGTAATTGTGGTCGATTTTATTCATATTTCTATAAGCTACGGCTCTGGGGATATTCCAAGATCTGAATACGGCTTCAATTGCTTCTTGAAGTTGTACATACGGATCTTGAGGAAAATCCTTGCCGGTAACTTCTTTAATTGTCTTTTTATAAACAGGGATTAAAGATTTCCAGCCTTCTGCCGAAATTTCAGTATCCTCTTTAACACCTTCTTTTTCTTTTAATTTTTCAACTTCAGATTCGAAATATTTTTGTCTGTCCATATCCCATGCAACAGAACCGAACATTGTCAAAAATCTTCTGTATGAATCATAGCAAAATCTCGGATTGTTGGTTAATTTAACCATAGCTTCAACGGTTTCATCGTTTAAACCGAGGTTAAGGATTGTTTCCATCATACCGGGCATTGAAACTCTTGCACCTGATCTTACAGAAACCAACAACGGATTTGTTTTATCGCCGAATTTCTTTCCGGCCTGCTTTTCTACATCTTTTAAATAATATTTAACTTCATCCATTAAACCGTCAGGCAATTTATTGCCGTTATTGATGTAATCCATGCAGGTTGCAGTGGTAATTGTCAATCCCGGAGGAACAGGAAGACCTAAATTGGTCATTTCAGCAAGGTTTGCACCTTTGCCGCCTAATTCGGCACGCATGTGAGCATTACCCTCTCTGAAAAGAAATACTCGTTTTTCTGTCATAATTTTTTTTCTCCTTTTTCATTATGTAAAAAGCACTATAGAAACTTCTCTATACTAATACTTCTCTATGTGCAATCCTATCATAAAAATGGCATAGAAAAAATAATTCTCTTGAATTATTTCAAGAACTTAACATTAAAAATAATCGGGAAAACAGAGTATTTCAATGTTTTAAGAGTATTAAAAAGCGGGGTTACGAATTTGAGTCGTCATTTTCATTATCGTGTGCGTTCTCTTTTAATTCGGCAACTTTTTCTTTGATATTGTTCTTTGCTTCTTTAATCTTCTCTTTTGCATTGTCTACGCCTTGTTTAAAATCTTTTTTGATTTTCTTTGCGGTTTCTTTGAGGGTCTTTTTGTCGTTATCGTTCTTCATAATGTTTCTCCTTTTTTAGGGTGTACAAAAAGCATTATAAAAAACATTTTTAAAAATTTAATCAGACATTGCAGCAATTTTTTTGTAAGCGTGGTAAGATTTTTGTATGAAACAGATTATCTTATTTTTCATAAAAATATATCAATGGTTTTCAAAATTTACCCCGCCCGTATGCAGATTTACACCAACCTGTTCTGAATATATGCGGCAGGCTATCGTAAAATACGGAGTATTAAAAGGCGGATGGCTTGGGATAAAAAGAATTTTGCGCTGCCACCCGGGGAACCCCGGCGGGTATGACCCCGTTCCTTAAATTATTTTATTTTTTTGTTGAGTCCATCATCAATTTAATATCATTGATTAAGGATTCCACATTTTCATCATCTTTAATACGTTGTGCATCTTTTGCCGATTCCAATGCTGAATTGAAATCCTGATTGTTATAATACAAAATAGATTTGTTATAGTGAATTAAATATTTTTCATCATCATTTGTTGCAAGAAATTCAGCTTTGGTTAAAGAATCTTTTGCAAGCTTGTTATTGCCCATACTTGAATAAACAGCCGCCATATTTATATACCCGCCGCAATAATTGGGGTACTGTTCGACATATTTTTTGTATTCAGCCAATTTCTTTTCAAGTATTTCATCTTCATTGCCAAGTATCAACGGAGCATAATAAAGGTTTTCGTTATACCAGCCTCTCATATTGGTAATTGTCGGCGCAAGTCTGTATAAAAGTGCAAGTGTATTCAAATCTCTCATCGTAAGCGACAATCTGCCGTTGTTATACGACGCATTTGAATACTGTTCGTGATTATTTGAATACATTACGTCGCCTGCGTAATCACTATGCCCGGAAATTCCCAGAGCGTGCCCTGTTTCATGCAACGCCGTATTATAAATCTCGGTTTCCGAATATGTCTGCCCGAGCGGATTTGTTTTATAAAAAGTCATTGTCATTTTGGTTAATCTGTTGCGAGAATCCGTCGTGTTTGACGTAACGGCAACCGTATATTTGCAATTCGGACCGGTACATTTTGGGCCGTCGTAATCTTTAAATCTTACATAAATATCGCAATCATCAGGCTTTGTAACCTGTGTAAATTCTATAAAATTACTGCGTCTGCTCCATTCATCCATTGCCTTTTTGATGTTATCTCTGTAATATTGAGGGACATTTTGTTCTTCATCAAAATAAACTTTTAACGGAAAAGCCTCGGTATTCCACCTTAAAATATCTTTATTTAAAATAGCGCTGTAAATATAATTACCTTCCAAACCCTCAAGCAATCTCTTTTTTAAGCTTATAATCTGGGTTTTGGCGTAATTTTGAGCCGTATCGTGAGTTTTTGAATTAGCGATTAAATATAAGCTCTCCTGATTTGAATAGGTCGGAGTACCTTTTGACAAGGCAAGCGCAAGAAAATATCTTGCCGCAGGATTATTCGGATTAGCCGCAAGCGAGCGTTGGAACAGCCTTACCGAAGCATCATACTGTTCGACATTATAAAGCTGCTTTCCTTTGTTAAAATAGTAAGATGCGCACAAAGGTGATCTTTGCCACAGGATATAGCCCCAAAAACCGAAAACTACCACTAAAAGAGTGATTTTAATTATTTTTTTTCTCATCTATTTCTTTTTCCAATTGTTTTGCTAACAAATTTATATCTCCTTTTAATTTAAAATATTCTTTAAATTTAGGAGTAACTTTAAGGTTGATACTTCTGCCGTTTTTATCTTTATGTTTCGACACAAGTCCTTTTTCTACAAGTTCTGCAATGTGCTCATAAGCATTTGAGCGCATTTTTACAAGTTCTGATTGTCTTATGCTCTTTTTAATCGCAATGATTGAAAGAGTTCTCAAAACCGCTGCAGATAAATCAATCGGACAAATTTTTTCCACAATATCAGAATATTCTTCTTTTACCTGCAAAATATATCCGTCCTCATCATCAATTTCTAACGCCCCGTCTCTTGATGAATAATCCATAATAAGCTCTAACAAAGCTTCTTCGGCCTGTTCGGGTTCGGTATCAACATAAGCCGCAATTTCATCTAAAGACAATGCTCTTGCCGTTACGAACAAAACGGCTTCTATTCTTGATTTAAGCTGTTGCATAAGCATTTCCTCCGCCTTTTACAACATACAAATCAGAATAAAATTCTTCCTGCTCCAATTCATAATCCGTATCTCTGCTTAAAAATAAAAGCGCCATATAAGATGTAACTCTATCCATACCTAAGATTTTCAAATCATCTAACTCTATTTTATCCTCGTTTTGGAAAATCTGTTCAATATTATCTTTCAATTTCAAGACAGCCTGCTCTATATAAGCATCATGCGACATATTTGAAATTATCTCGTGAGTGGTTAATCTTGAAAAATCTCTTACACGGTTTCTTGCTCTTTTTTGCGCATCTTTAAGGTTAACCCTTTGTTCGAGTTTTTCATAAAATTCCAATTGTTTGATTAAATCTTTTAACGTTACAACCCTTTTGCGGTTCATACGAATACTTGTTCTTCTTTTGAGAGCCTCGTCCCAACGTACAACATTGTTTGTAGGAATGTAATCTTGAGAATTGTAATCATCAACGGGCAATCCGTCATCATCATACATCATTTCGGGTTCGTCGTTATCTTGGAACTCTTCAAGTGTCAACCCCGCAAGTACATTTGACTGCAATCTGCATAAAATAGCCGCAAATAAAAACGTTCTGCTTGCGACTTTGAGATCTAAAGATTTCATCTCAGTCATTTTTTGCAAATATCTGTCCGTTACATCAACAATATCAATATTCCAAGGGTCAATTTCGCCAGATTGAACCATCTTGACAAGTATTCCTATCCCCTCATTTTGATCATAGGAACTTAAACCCTCATATACCGTATTATTTATATTTTCTCCGTTTATTATTGTATTATTCATTATTTTGTATGCCTGTTACTTTTGTTTTACCTTTTTTCTTTTGAGTCACTCCGATAACCCTGTGCGCCTCTGCAACCATTTGAGGTTTGTGAGTAACGACAAGGAACTGAGTATCATTGGATTGTTTTTTAATCATTTCCGCTATTCTTTCAACATTCATAGCATCCAAACTTGCATCGACTTCATCAAGCGCATAGAAAGGAGCAGGCAGATATTTTTGGATTGACAGAACCAGAGCAAGAGCTGTCAAAGCTTTCTCGCCGCCCGACAATGCGCTCAATTTGTTGTTTGTAACCTTATCTCTCGGCTTTGCCTCAATCGTCATTCCGCCTGATAACGGGTCTTTTTCGTTTTCAAGTATAAGTTTACCTTCCCCTTCGGATAATTGATGATAAATATCGGTAAAGTTTGTATTTATGGCATTATATGCAGTCATAAAAGCTTCACGCTTTTGCTTTTCAAATCCGTTCATTTTTTCAAGTATTGAAACTCTTTCAGTTGACAATGTTTCAATCTGATTATCAAGTTCTTCTTTTCGTTTGGATTTTTCTTCATACGATGTTATCGCACGCATGTTTACATCGCCCAAATCCTGCATTTTCTTATCAAGGCGCTGAATTTTTGAATTTAACTCATCAACCGAAATTTTAACAGGCTCAAGCTTGTCAATCTCTATTCCACCATCAACAAGAATTTTGCGTGCATCTTCAAGTTGAGGTTCAAGTTCACGTCGTCTTGCTTTGAATGATTCAATCTGTTCGCCGACACTTTCAATTTCTTTAAGCGTTACAGCGCTGTCAGTTTGAAGTTTCAATAAATTCTGACGAATGTCTTCTTTTTCTTTCACAAGAACTCCGATTTTTTCATCAATTACTGCTATTTTATCAGATAGAGCGCTTAATTGTTCCTCTAATTGACCTATTTCCGTTTGTCTTTCTTTTATGCTTAATTCAAGTTCTTTGTTGTTATTTATAGAATTTTCAATGTCGCTTTTCTTTGTTTCAATCAAAGATTCGTTGAATTTTATTTTCCCGTCATAACCGTTAATTTCGGTATTTATGGCAAGTTTATCATCTTGAAGTTTTCTTATATCATCTTCAATACCTTGAGTTTTTTCTTTCAATTCGGCAAGATTTTTGTCGCCCAAAAGATTATCAAGTTCAGACAATCTGTCCTGAGAGGTCTGAATTTTATCGGCAAGCTCAACACGCTTAACTTCAATTTTATCGAGTTCGGAATTTAATTTTTTGATATTTGGTTCGTTTTCCGTGATAAATTTTTGTTTTTCTTCCAATAAGCCTTGACTGTTGTTAAACTGCGAAACCATATTGTTTAATTCTATGCGTGATTTTGAATATTCGGTCGAAGCGTTTGAATAAGCAATTCTTACCTTGGTCAATTTTTCTTCAAGTTCATTTTTCTTTAAATTAGCTTCATTGTATTTTTTCTGAAGTTCATCAACTTTTTTCTTGGCATTTTCGAGTTCTCTGTCATCGTTTTTACCGAACCCGAATGCCGACGGCTTAATATAACCGCCCGTTATAGCGGAAGATTTTTCATACAATTTTCCGTCTAACGTAACCATACGATATCTGCCGATTAATTTTTCAGCGGTTAGAGCATCTTCGACAATTAAGGTTTCACCGACCGCATAGTAAAATGCATCCAAATAAACATCGTCAAAATCTACCAGATTTATGGCAAAATCAATAACACCTTTATCTTTGGGCAGGTTTAATCTGTTCGGAGCTTTTCTTAATTTGTTTAACGGAATAAAAGTTGCACGCCCTGCTCTTGAAGAAGTTAAAAGCTCCATCGCAATATTTGCGCTGTGAGTATCATCAACAACAATATGAGCAAGTCTGCCGCCAAAAGCAATGTTTAGCGCTATCGAATATTCATCGTCAACCGTCCCGAGCTGCATAATCGGTGCATGAACTCCGGGGAGTTTTGCATTCATAACGGTTGATATCGGCAAAGTCGTACCTCCTCCGCCTGCCGATTTTTGAGCTTCCATCTCGGTAAATTTTCTGTATGCAACTCTTGAATCATGTTCATAATCTTCAATTGCGGTTTTGATATCATCAAGTTTTTTCATCGTGGATGATTGAACTTCTTTCAATTCATCCATTTCTTTTTTCAAATCGTTTACCTGCAGCTCTTTATCTGCTTTTTTGTCGGCAAATTCGGTTTTGTCTTTTAAAGCGTTTTCGATAAATTCTTTAGCATCGGCAATAACTTTTGTTAAAACCTTTAATTCATTTTCTTTGGGCAAAGATTCTTTTAAAAGCTCATTATCTTTATCCTTTAAAGAATCCAGATTTTTTGAAACTTCGTTTCTTTCCTGAATATATTTATCAACAGTGGAACTCAAGCCCGAAATGTCTTTCAATTTCTTTTGAAGTTCTTCTTTTTTCTCTTTCAATTGAGTTTCAATAATGCCCAGTTTGTCGTGAGAAAGTTTGATATTCAGCTGTTCTTTTTCAATATTTTTCTTAAATTCTTCTATGCCGTTTTTAGCATTTTCAATAGACTGTAAGCCTTTTTGAATTTGAGTTTGCGCATAGTCAGAAGCATTTTTCTTGGTTTGAATTTGGGTGGATATTTCGCTTTTCTTGTCGTTAAGCTTGTTTCTTTCAGCCTCGCCCTGCTCTTGCAGCTTGTCATTAAGCTCCTTATACTTGTTTTGAATAAGCTTAATTCTTTCTTCCAAATCTTTTTTGTTTGATTCTTTTTCTTTTAAAGTTTTGTTTGCTTTGAGAATATTTTCGTGCGCAAGTTCAAGATTACGTTTCAAATCAAAGAATTTAACCGTGCCGATTTGAGCTTCCAAACCTGATTTTTCATCTTTTAACTTTTTATATTTAAGGGCAACTTCTCTTTCTTCTTTCAATTGCTCTAACTGCGATGCAACTTCAGACAAAATAAGTGATGCCGATTCAACTCTTTGCTCAACTTTTTCAAGCTCGCCTTTTGCCTGATCTATTCGCCTGTCGAAATCCGCAACCCCTGCGATTTCGTCAATAATTCCTCTGCGAGCTTTTGAAGATGCGCTTATGATGTTATTAATATCATATTGCATAACAACGTTGTAACTGTTTGGGGTAACGTTATATTCTTCTAACACGGCACGAATATTTGTCAAAGTTTCGGCTTTATCGTTTAAATAATACGTGCTGACATAGCCTTGAGAGCCTTTTTTAATTCTTCTTGAAACGGATAATTCGTCGTTGCCGTTAACTTCGCCGAAAACTACTTTTACAAAAGCCTCGTTACGGTTGTTGAAAGCGGTAATATAATCGGCGGAATTTTCGATACGCAAAGCGCTGCCCTGCCTCAATCCGAGGGCAAACATAATGCTGTCGATTATATTACTTTTGCCCGAGCCGTTCGGTCCTGTAATAGACGTAAACCCTTTTAAAAGAGGTATTTCGGTTTTGTTGGCAAAAGACTTAAAATTGTCAATCTCTAACTTTTTTATGTACATAAATTTCCCAAGTATGATATCTATTCTATTATGACAGGGAAATAGATGTCATGTCAAACATTTTACAAATTAAACGGGATTATATATTAAATCTTTTTAACAACATAACAAAAGTAGGGTGCGTTTGCGCTTTGCACCGTTATAATCTTGTAAGATAATGAAATTCTTCGCTATCGTTCAGAATGACTGTATATTTTTCCCTCGCCCCCTTGGGGAGAGGATGCCTGAAAGGCAGGAGAGGGGCTAAAGAAACAATCCGCACCGTTGTTTTTGTTAATTTAGGCGATTCTTCGCTATTGCTCAGAATGACTGTGGTATTTGACACCCATTTGATTACAATTTCTGAACAGATGCAACTTTTGAAGTCA
>ONOE01000017.1:0-3316 GCA_900319365.1 uncultured bacterium
TAACCCTTTATTTGTCAAGCTGACAAACTAAAGCAGAAAAAGCGGCAGGATTTCCCCCTGCCACTAATCATCTGTTTATGCAAAAATAATTTCCTTTTCTACGCTATTCAATACTTCTTTAATCGTTTTACCTTTAACATTCGGGCACTCTTTTGAATGGTAATAATCAAGCCATTTATTTATAAGTTGAATAGTCTGCTCTATTGTAGGAACAAAATTATATTTTTCATGTATCTGTTTATGCAATTTTTCATTTCTTTTTAAATGTGCGGGTTTACTCTCAATACTTGTTCCTATATAACTCGGTATAAGTTTTTCAAAACTTTCCTGAAATTCTAAAAAGAAACGCTCGATTACTTTAGCTCGAGCGTTGTATGGAGTGGCATACACAGGTTCTATTCCCAACTGTTTATAAACCCCTGTAAACCCGAGTTCCGAGAAATTCTCCGTTCCTTTAAAATATTTACCTCTAAAGGCTCTGCCATTATCTTGGTACACATATTCAGGAATATGATCCAAATTTAAAATAGCATTTCTTAATGCAGAGGCAATATTTTGGGTACATTCTTCAAGCATAATATCGTAACCGACAAGTCCGCCCGACTTCCAATCCAAAAAACCGAGTAATGTCGCTCGACACGGTTTGCCCGTGAACGGATTTATAACCTGAAAATTCAAATCGTGTCCGTCAGCAATCAATACCTGTCCCGGTTTTAATAATGATGCATTCCTTACAATATACGGACTGACTTTATCTTTTAATGCTTTTTCTCCGTGCCGGGCAAGTGTCCATTTATCCAAATTATTATCTCTAAACCATTTTGCATATCTTCTGAAAGTAACATCTTGAGGTAATATTTCATAACCCCGCTCTTTTAAAATATGTTTTGTAAGAGATATTGATTTCCCGATAGAAAATGCACTCGGAGATAATAAAATTTGTATAAATATCTTTATCTGTTCTTCATTCAAACTCGTTCGGTATTCTTTTCTTGTGGAATACTTATACTGACCGACTAAACAAGTCCAATCTCCGTTATACCCTAATATTTTCCTCCATCTGTATAACGACCCTATTGAAACTTTACCCAAAGTTTTAAAAATCAATGATTGATACATACCTGTGTTATACAGTTCTATAAATTCTTTGTCGGGATTAGTATTTTTTGGCTTTAATTTATCCTGCTTTTGGGTTTTTCTAAAATTAAGCCAAGCATAGATTAAATCATATTTTGCTAATGCAATCTTCTTTTGTTTTTCGGAAATCAATTTTTCCTGTTTAATATTAAGGTTTTCAAGTTCTATTACCTTAGAATCTGTTTCTTTAAAAGTTGCATAATATGTTTGAAAATATTTTATTTGTAAATCTTCTTCTAAAGATGCGAGTTTTATTTTGTAGGTTTTTCCGCCTCGAATATTTTCAACTTTGTATTCATATTTATCTTGATGCAGCGAAAGCCTAACCGCTCGCTTGGTTATATTTTTCAATTTTGCAAGCGTTTCAACATCTATCCAAATATCTTGAATATTAACTTCCGTCATACAAGTATCCTTAATTATTTTAAAGCTACCGTATGTTAGACTGAAACTTCTCAAATTGGAACTGTTTTGAGGGAAATGTGTTGAAGTGTGTTGAAAAAGAATAGGGGTGCTAAAATAAGATTTATCCGTGTTACATTTGAGTCTAGTATTTTATATTTTAATAACTTCTTATATAACAAAAACCTAGGCATCTATACGAAAAAATCGCAGTGAGAAAATCCTAGGTTACACATTAATAATATTTATGATTTTATCCGAAAAGTCAACCCTCACAAATAAAATGATGTAAACAAATACTAATTCAATAATTTATAATCTTGTGTTTTATCCTGCATTAATAAAACAATAAAGGTTGCTATGAATTATAGAGAACGGCTAATAGTAATAAAAATAGTAGCAATAACGCTGCTACTATTTTTAAGTTCTTTATCTGCTTATTAGAGAACGGTGGATTGAGTACGACCTGCACGTTGTACTCAGGTTCCTTTGTCTGTATTATTTATTATTATCCTATTTTTGTCAAGAAAGAGGTTAAGTTTATAGTAATAAATTGCTCTCAGGTCAAAACATGTATATTCCAATCAATAAATATTTTTTCAAACTATTGATATTTTTGGGGAAGTATGTATTTTTGTGTTCAATTGTATCTGAATATTAAGCATAAAATTTTATAAAACAAGAATAAAACGGCTTTAAAACTGAATTGTTACGAACATTTAACATCCTAAATGCAAATTTTTGGCATTTTTTATCACATGTGCTTCCACCTTTCGAGGGCTAAACAAACCCGATATTTTTTACACTTGAATTTAGAAAAATAGAATAAGAATTTTGAAATATAAGGCTAAAAATGTTATAAAAAACAACGGGGAAAGGACTTCCACCTAAAAAATAATACTTCCGACTTTAAAAATATAAATTTTTTCGATTACCTGATTTTGTAAAATGCAAGCTAAAAGTCGTAATTTTCTACAAACTGTAACGCCGTATAACATGGGCTTTTGAACGGTATGGGAACGAAAGATCGCGAAATAATCCAACTATCCGTACAAAGTGGTCTGTTTTGTCCAAGCATGAAAGCTAAACACACGGCTAAATTTCAGGCATAGCTTGATTATTTGAGGACAAAAAGCGGACATTTTTGACTAAATAACCGGACATTTCGGACTTTTCGATTACCTCATTCTCACTTTGAGGGAAGTACCTCAAACTCGCTAAACATAGACCTTTCAGCCCCAAAATAACATTGCCGAAATAATCAAAAGTCACAGCAAAATAACACTTTGAAAAAAATCCGAAAATCGAAAATCGACACGGCGGAAAAATATCAAACTGCTGATTTATAGCAAACTATTGACTAATCCAATAATAACAAGCATTTTAAGGATTTTTTAAAATTAGCAGACTGCTCACTAATGCTAAGAAAACGCTCAAAATGCTCAAACTAAAATTATATTATCTCAAAATTAAAAAATCTCTGAAACTCAATGGGGGTAATGTTTTTAATAAAAAATATCAAACTGATGATTTATAGCAAACTAAGCGATTGAATATAATATATTAAAAAAGACAATGGTCAAAACCATTGTCTTTTTGATTTTCCGTAAAAATTGGGCCCGGAGGGATTCGAACCCACGACCAAAGGATTATGAGTCCTCTGCGCTACCGCTGCGCCACAGGCCCGTGGCGTTAAAATCTTATTTAATTGTCAATCATATTTACGGGCTGCGGCTTGCGACAGCTACGCTACCTTCCTCTCGAAAAACGATACTCA
>ONOE01000017.1:3357-40461 GCA_900319365.1 uncultured bacterium
AGAGTGCCAACAGGCCCGTGGCGTTAAAATCTTATTTAATTGTCAATCATATTTACGGGCTGCGGCTTGCGACAGCTACGCTACCTTCCTCTCGAAAAATGATACTCAATCGTTTTTCTCGGCAGAGTGCCAACAGACCCATGCCATTTGAATATGGCATTTTGCTATTTTTAAATTATCATCAAAACATTTAAAAATCAAGACTGCTTTTTGGCATATCAATTGCGGATTTTGTACAAGCGCCGCAATCTGCGCCGTTTTTAACCTATTCCGCAAAAATCGAATATCCGTTCGGTTTTAAATCAGGAGACTTGATATCATCAAGCGGCATCAGTTCTACCCCGTTAAATTTTTCCGTCTTAGGTTTTGTTTGAACTGCGTGCTGCAAAGGTTTGAGTTCCGTTTTTGATGCTTGGGTATTTACGGATTGTTCGGCTTCTTTGCGGGCTTTTCTGCCTCGTTTTTGTTTCTTTGTTTCTTGAGAAGCGTTATCATCTGAATTTGTTACCTTAGAAGAAGTCCCGCTATCTTGATAGTTTGCCGCATCAGGCTGATTATCATGGACAAAAATCAATCCTTTTAAATCATGCGGATCTTTTTTTTCTTTTTTCTCTTTTTCTTTCTTGCCATTCTCCTCGGCTGCCATTGTATCATCACTTGATGCGTTTGTATTTGTCGCAAGCATATTTTCATCATTCTGCCCGTCAGCCGAATTTGCCATAGCATCTTCATTCTGAGCCGTTTTATTATTTAAATTATTTGTATAATTTTCAACACCTTTTATTGTTTTGTTATAATCATCATTTTGCGCCGCAACTGTTTTAGCCGTAGAAGAAACGGACGAAGTTGTACCCTCTTTTTCTGAAGCTTCACGTTTTACAAGTTCTTCTTCAAATTGATGGAATGTTTCATTCCCGACAAATTGTTCAAGAGCCGCACGTTTTGCAAGAAATTCAGCTCTTGCTGCTCTCTGTCTGTCAACAGCCGTTCTGTAGTATGAATCCGTTATAACAAGAATTTCTCTTGCAACGTTATTTTTTTGTGCAAGCTCAAATCTTTCTCGTCGTTCTTGCGCCATTTTTGTCGTAAGTTCAAGCTGTTTTTTGGCGTTCATATAATCATAATAAAGATTGACCGTATTTTGCTGCAAATCTTCAACCTTGCGGATAAGTATAATCATATCG
Source organism: uncultured bacterium (assembly GCA_900319365.1). Classification (GTDB taxonomy): domain Bacteria; phylum Cyanobacteriota; class Vampirovibrionia; order Gastranaerophilales; family Gastranaerophilaceae; genus Zag111. The sequence continues at coordinate 4,542 of ONOE01000017.1, forward strand.
GCATCAGTTACCTTTGAATATTTATAATTCAAAGCCTTGGTATCTTGAGTCATAATCCCGAATACATTTCCGCCGATTAATGATGCCCCTGCAAGTACGGGGTTGCCTGCGCCGACTCCAACCAAAGTAGACATACTTGCAATTGTTTTTAACATATTTTTGACCGTGCTTTTGTCGGGTTTATCGGCATCCGGATTAGCAAGTTTATACAAAGCAAAATTTATCGTATCGCTTTGAGTTGCTGCGCCTTGCCAAAGCAGAGATAAGTCAGATACCATATCTTGCTCATCGTATTGCAAATCCTGCGAAATCTCTTTAGAAATTCTTTTTATACTCAATTCCGAATAATTCACGTCATTATTATCGGTTTGATTTGCCTGAACCTGTTTTTCAATATTTTTCTCAATAAGATTGGCTTTATCCTGTTGAACTTCTACATAGCGATTTTCGGGAACATCGGATATCCCGACTCTGTAAGCAGGAGCTTTCGGTGCGGTTAAATCGGTCAAAGCCAAGTTCGCATTTGCCTGACACATTCCAAAAGCGCTTATCAATAAAATTAGTGATATGAATTTCTTATTTCGCATTATTTCCTCCCAACAAAGCAGAATCATAGTCATACTGGTATAAATTTAAACCGTCAACGACTTTCTTTCCTGCAAGTCTTTGTAATTCAAGATGATACTTTTTGCACAATTCCACATATTTTTCTTCTTCAAGCTGCATATCCTGATAGTGTGCCGATTGAATGGCAACCTCAAGAAAATCTTCTTCGTCCATGGCTTTTGCATAATTCTTATTATACAAAAGAACTCTTGAACGAATATCTTTTAACTGCATTAAGCAGCTTTTATAATTATAATATGCGCTGATAATTTTATCCTGCAAATTTTCTATAAGTCCCGCAAGTTCAATAAGTTCGGTATCGGTTAACGGTATTTCCTGCGGAATATTTTTACGATTTAAAAGATTTTGAGCAATACGTCCCGCACCATAAGTTGCCGTTTGCAGGGTGTAATCGGCTCCAAGCAATGTCGGCGCAAGAGATGCTCCTGATATTATGGCAGATAAGGTTTTTGACATCAGGGAAGAATGGATTCTGCGTTGACTTTCGGGAGTTGACAATTTTTTGAGTGCAAACCCGATAACCTGATTATTTGAAACCGTTCCTTTCCACAAATTATCTATATCTTCCATATCTTTTTCTCTTTGAAGTTTAACTATTTGTTCCATAGTTTGTTCATCATCAAGAAGCAGGGAATCTGATTTTTTATAATCATTTTTGGGTATTTCGATTTTGGGTTTATCTACTCCTCTAAGCTGCACCTCATCTGCAATTACAGGCGCAAAAGAGCCTGACAAAAAACATGCTATCCCCAGTATAATCAACATCTTTTTCATAACTAAATAATATCACGACAAACATAATAAATCCAACGGTTGATTAATCTTTACATCAAACGGAGGTTCCCCCTTTTTAAAATAATTTATAAAATTGAAAATGATAAAAGAGAGATTAAAGAGTTGAGCGAAATTAATAAAAAATCCGATTATATGAGCGTACCTTTTAAAGGGCTTAAACAGCAGCAAAAGCTTCAGGATAAAGCTTACAATTTAAGGCTGAAAAACTCCTTTAAAGAGGCTATCGGGGTATATTTAAATTCATTATTAATAGACAGAAACAACCCTGAAACTTATTTCGGGCTCGGAATTTGCTACAAAAATTCGGGCAAAATTAAAAAAGCCATAAAAACTCTTGAAAAGTCTGCTCTTTTGGATAACAGCAATTATGAAACGTTTTATGAACTCGGGTTGTGCCATCTGATAGACGAAACTCCTTGCAAAGCGATAAAATGTTTTATCCATACAATAGAACTGGAACCGGATAATCCCGATGCTATTTATAATCTCGGACTTGCGCATGAACAATGCGACGAAGAAGATATGGCATTAATGATTTATCAAAAATTGATAGAGCATTCTCCCTCATATTTGAATGCATATTTAAGAAAGTCTTATCTTCTTAACAAAATGGAAATGTATAAGCCCGCATTGGATTTGTATAAGCAGGTTTTAAAAATTAACCCCAACTATAAAGAAGTATATTATGATATCGCTCATTGCTTTGACAAACTCGGCAAATGTCGTGAGGCAAAAAGATTTTATCATAAGTTTCTTGAAAGTTTTCCGCAGGATGAAAAAAACGAATCGATTATGAAGCGTGTCGAGCAATTGAAAAAACACACTACAAACAAAACTTGCGTAAAATTATCATTGGTTCATCAGGGCTAATTTTTCTTTCAATTTAACGGCAGGCGAATACAAGGGCAGAATTTCTAAGCATGTATCAACTTCTTTTGCGCAGTTTTTAATATCTTTACTTGTATAATATATATAAGCAAGCAGATAATGAAGTTCGGGATCATTGTATAATTTGTCTTTAGCTCTTTCTAAGAAAAACATTGCAACAGGCATGAAACCGTGCGCCCAGAAAGCTCTGCCGATAAATTTGTAGCATTCGGGATTATAAAAAGCCATATAATCCGAATAATTAACTATCTGCTGAACGATATCGCCTTTGAAATAGGTCATAAATATATCAAGATCGGTTTCAAGAAAATTTCTTATTTCAAAATATGACGGAGGAGAAGAAATATTCTGCTCTATCATTTGAATTAAAATAAGCCCCCAATGAGCCCTTATATCAAAATCTTTTGCACTTTCAAATATTTCTTTGGCTTTTACGAAATTATCCAATACCAGATAGCAGTATGCGGTTTCAATATAGTAATTATTTTTTTCAAAAAATTCCTTACAGCCTTTTAGTCTGCCTGATAAAAAATCATTCTTAACTTGTTGGTATTTTGAAATCATAAATTATGTATTTAAAAACCGTTTTTAGAATCAACATCTATAATATTTGGCATTACAGCCTGCATCATCATAGCTTGAATTACCTGCGGGGAAATGTTCCCGCCGTCTTTTGCAATTTCAGGCAACATGGTTGTAATATCTGATGTTGAATCTGATGTGCCGAGCATCATTTTTAATTCATCAAGTTCTTTTTTATTTTTTACGTATTCGGGATTTTTTAATAGAGAATCTACGTCCAAATCCTGCGCAAGAGCAAGTTTTACGGGTACAAAATCTGATGCATCGGATTTTTCCTTATCAAATCTCTTGAGATTTCTTATGTTTTGGAAATATCTGCCCGGAGCATCGTTTTCGTCGCTGTTGATTTGTTCTTGAAGATTTTTCAACTGTGTTTGCTTATACTGTTTTTCAAGTTCAGGCGATAAACCCGAGCCGTAAGGAGCTCTGATGAATTTATCCAACTGCTCGTCCTGATTTTCAAACGGCATTTTAGGTCTGTTATTATTAGCATTTGCATTTCCGTCATTATTGCCGTTGTTGTTATTATTATTTTGATTCTTGTTTTGAGTTTGCGGAGGATTCAATTTATTCTGCAATTGAGTTATATTTCTGTCAATAAGTTTTTGAGGATCAACAGGGGTCATGTCCATATTCTTTGCAATATCACGATAAGGGTATAAGTATTCGGGCTCGTTAACATTCTGGAAACATTTAGCTTCGTCCTCTTTACCCATTACGCAGTTTCTTCCGTTGGTTGCATATTTTACAATCATGGGATTTGCATTAAGTGAAATTACACGCTCATAAGCTCTTATTGCATTGTCTTTATCCCCGCATTTTGCATAGCTCATTGCAAGGTAATAGTAGCCCAATGTGTCTGAGGGATATTTTTGAACGTAAGCTTCGCATTCTTGCATGCATCCTGCGAAATTACTTATGTGATATTTCCATCTGATACTTTTCATTGTCGGATTAGGGTAAAAATAAGGTCCTTGCGACCAATTCCCCGAACCCGAGCCGTAAACTTTTTTAGAAGATTGCCTTAGATAATCATTTCTTCTTTGCGGAGCAGCGGGAGCAGCATTGTTTACATCTCCGTCAGCCGTAGTCGGCGCAATTTTAGGAGGTGCACTTTGTGCGGGAGCAGGATTGGCATTAGTATTTGTATTACTGTTATTATCATTTACATGATAAAACTCCTGACTCATGACATTATCTCTGTTTGAACCTTTGGGGTGAGTATCTTCATACAGGTTGTATGACTTTAACGGATTTACAAACCCGAAAGCCGTTTGAGGTAAAGTTCCCAATACCAGTATTGCCGCTAATATAAGATTTATTCTGCCTCGCATATTTTATCCTTTTTCTTTAAAATATGTACTATTTATCAAGGTTATTATATGATATATGAATATTCCCGTCATAATCCGAATGAATGAGATTTGGCAAATAAATCATTCAATAAGGATATTCATATATTTACAAATAATAACGGGGTATGATTATAATTTTGACGAAATTTCGGCAACAATTCTTGATATATCGATTCCGCCGACAGAAACCTCAAGTATCAAATGAGATGCGATGAACATGGTTTCCTGATACGACATGGTGTCAACATCAATTATATCAAACTCAACATAATCTTCACCAACGTATTTAATTTTTCCGTACTCTCCGCCTAATGCCCATTTCATATACACATATTGGTTTTCGAAAGCTTTTAATTTATTAATTAATTTCATTATTACCTGCTACCTTATATAATTAATATAGTAATTATATTTTTTTATAAGTCAACTTCTTAAATATTAAACGGTAAATGTTCTCGGTAAGCCCTCTTTGTGGTATCTGTTAGAACCGCAAACATTTTCAACAACCTTTAACACAACCTCTCTCGGGGCATCAGTTTGATTGAGAACAAATTCCTGCCCCGTAAATTTTATTTTAAATATACATTTTTGGGTTTCATCGGGAGGAACAAATAATGATGCCACTTCGTTTTCCAGAAGTCTTGTCATTTCCTCATCATGATCTTTTACCCCTTTCATAAGTTCGTTATAATTGCCTTTAAGGGCAACTATTCTGTTTGACGGGATATTTCGTCCGTCCTCTCTTGATAATACAAGAGGTTCAAAATTGCATCTTGTTGTAAAGCTGATTGTATTCCAGAGCATATTAATTACGGCAACAGATTTTACAGCATCCGTTTCAACATAAATATTCTGGGTCGTAACACCACGGGACGAGAAAGATTGTTTCATGTTCTCAGACACAATATTTAAACATTCAATCATTCTTTTGAATATTTCATTAGTGTTGACGGTAGAATGCTGATAATTTAAAAATTGCTTATACATGTGTGTTGATAAAAGTTCAACCCGCTCTTGTATAACTATATCTTTTTTAGCCGCCGTTTCGGAATTATCAAAACTTTCAAAATTATTAAGCAATTTCTTTTCCTTTTTATATGATATTTGTAAAATAAAAATACACTTTTGTAAAGAATTTTACATTTTTTCGTAACAAAAATGAATACTTAAAAAAGGTTATTTATAAATCTTCGTATTTGAATTTTGTGTTAAAATTAAAAACAAGGAGAGATTATGAAAGCGGCTCAGGTAGAAAATAATATTTTGGTTGTTCAAGAAAGAGAAGATGAAAAGCTAAACGGCAGAAAAGGAGCTCTTGTAAAAGTTCTCGGCTGCGGATTGTGCGGTTCGGATATCGTAAAATTAAAAGAACATCTGTCTAAGAACGGAACGGTTTTAGGACATGAAATAGTCGGTAAAATTGTTGGTATCAATACCGATACGAATTTTAAAATCGGAGATACAATTGTTACCTCCCACCATATCCCATGCGGTAAATGCGAATATTGCAAAAACGGAAACGTTTCCATGTGTAGACATTTTAAAGAAACTAATCTGCGCCCCGGGGGATTTAGCGAGCTTGTTTTTGTATCGGAAGAACATTTGCAAAATGTTGCTTATCTCAAACCTCAAAATTTAACCGATGAAGAAGCAGCTTTTTATGAACCTTTAGGCTGCTGTATAAGGGCCGTAAAAAGAGGAATGCTTAAACAAAATTCAACTGCACTTGTTATAGGGCTCGGATCAATAGGAATACTTATGGCACAAGCCCTGAAAGCTTTCGGAATGAACGCAATCGGCTGTGATTTGATAACATCAAGAGTTGAACTTTTAAAAAGTTTCGGAATAGAAGCTTTTAACGTAAACGAAATGTGCGAAAGCATTAAAGCTGATGCGGTATTTATGACGTCAGGCTCAGACAATGCAATATCTACGGCATTGAAATACGTTCGTGATGGCGGAAAAATCGTTGTATTTTCAAGCACTCCTAAAAATACGGGATATGCAAATAATGAAATTTATTATAGAGAATTGACGGTTCTTGGCAGTTATTCGCCTTCTCCTGCGGATTTAAAAGACTCTCTTGATTTATTAAAAAATAAAGAAGTTAAGGTTAAAAATCTTTCAACCGATTATCCGCTTGACTCTATTCAAAAAGCCGTAAATGATACAATTGAAAATAAAATTCTGAAAGCATATATAAAAATTTCACAATAGTATGAGTGTATTCATTGATAAACTTTATTTACAGGTAAATGTACTATTTTAGTGCAAAAAAAAAGTCACAATTTTTGCGACTTGAACAATAATCTTGGGAGGAGATTTTGGGATAGTTTGTACTTGCATGATATAATAACATGTCAAGTTTGTAACATTATTAAAGCAAATTTTTTACAATTCTTTACAATGTAAGTTTGTAATTCACAAATACTTTGATTTTACCCGAAAGATGTGGTATAATATAAACTATGGAAAAAGATTTAAACATACTAATTATTAATGGTCCCAATATTAATATGCTCGGGGTCAGAGAGCCTGAACAATACGGCTCAAAGTCATATAAAGATGTTGAAATGGAATTGCACGAATATTCGTTTGAATTGGGTGTAAATATTGAGATATTCCAGAGCAACTGCGAGGGTGAAATCGTTGACAAAATTCAATATGCCCTCGGCAATTTTGACGGAATAGTAATCAATGCGGGGGCTTATACACATACAAGTGTAGCCATAAGAGATGCTTTGCTTGCAGTAAAAATTCCGACGGTTGAAATTCACATTTCAAACATATACAGGCGTGAAGAATTTCGTCATGAATCAATGTTTGCCGATATCTGCATCGGGCAAATATGCGGATTTAAAATTGACAGCTACAAACTCGGTTTACAGGGGCTTGTAAACTTCTTAACAAGTGCAAACGACTAATATAAGGAACATATTTTGGTTTTATTAATTGCTGTTATAGTGCTGCTGATTTTTGCGATTATAACGTACAACCGCCTAGTCAGCCTGAGAAATTATGTAAAAGAAGCGTTTTCTACAATGGATGTTTATCTTAAAAAAAGATGGGATTTGGTTCCGAATTTGGCAGCTATTGTTCAAGCTTACACAAAACATGAAAAGGGAGTCTTTTCTGAAATTGCAGCGATGAGGGCAAGAAGCTATTCAGATTTTTCTGACAGCGAAAAGTTGGATGCAAATAAAAAAATCGGCAAATGCCTTGCAGGTATAATTGCCGTTGCGGAAAATTATCCCGAATTGAAAGCTGACGAACATTATTCAAAAATGATGGAAGAATTGTACTCAATAGAAGAAGATATTGCTAATTCCCGCAAATATTACAACGGATGCGTAAGAATGCTCAATAATAATATTGAGATATTCCCGTTCAATATTGTTGCGGGAATTTTTGGCTTTAAGAGTGCCAAAATGTTTGAAATATCGGATGAAGAAAGACAAAATATAAAGGTTGAATTTTAGATGAAAAAGATTTTATGTTTTTTCGTATGGATTTTTATGAGTTTAATCCTATGTACTCCGGTTATGGCGGAAAATTTTTACATTGAAAATTACGATGTAAATATAAGTGTCGATAAGGATAAAACAGCTCATGTAACAGAAAAAATTGATACAAATTTTACTGCAAGTTCACACGGTATATATAGAACCATCCCTTTAAAAGGTAATAGCATTACTAATGTTCATGTATCCGAACATTATATGCAAAACAGAGCAAACGGGAATTTAGAGCTTAAAATTGGTGATGCATCAGAATATGTTTACGGCAGGCACAGTTATACGATTTCTTATGATTACAATTTCTATGACAATAAAAACGAATTTTATTTCAATATAATCGGAACGCAATGGCCCGTTGAAATAAATCATGTCGATTTTACGGTCAACATGCCCGAAGCTTTCAACCCTGATAAAGCGGGGCTGTCTATAGGTGCTCAAGGAACGGCAGGGTTTACTTCGGGCGCAGAATTCAATATTAATAACCAAACAATAACAGGCAGCACTTCAAGAACACTTGCCCCTTATGAGGGGGTAACGCTTAGAGTAGAAGTGCCCAAAGGCTACTTTGTTAAACGTACTAGCGGAACAACCGTATTTGTTATTTTGTTAATGCTTTTATTGTGCGGCGTTACGGCATTGATTTGGTATGTTCATGGCAAAGATAAAATTGTAGTGCCGGTTGTAAACTTCTATCCGCCTAAAAATTATAACAGCGCAGAAGTTGAAATGTTATACAAAGGAGCTGCAACTACAGACGGGCTCGTTTCATTAATAATTTATCTTGCAAATAAAGGCTATTTAAAAATACGTGAAGATGATTTCGGTTATAATATCGAACAGGTAAAGTCTTATGACGGAATGAACCATACAGAAAAGGCTTTTATCTCTGCACTTGTACCCGGCGGACAGTCTGTCAGTCAAATGCAGCTTGAATCATCTCCTTATTTCTATAAATCTTGCAAGTCAATTGTAGAAAGGCTAAACAAAGCCAGAGATAAGGTTTTTGAACCCGAATCAATCGGATTAAAATTGCTGATTCCTATGATATTATGCTTGTTAGGCTTATTGGGACTTACCATATTTTCTTTACTCGGTTTTGATATATTCCCGATTTTATCACAAGGGTCATTTTTGATAATTCCCATAATTGCAGTATTGCTTTTTGCTAGGGAAATGCAAAATCAAAATTCTTCTTTAGTCGAAAAATTAAAAACAATCTCAATAGTATTTCTAATATTTGCTTTTACGCTTATTCCGATTGTAAATTTCCTTACGTTTAACAGCTCAACGGTTCCCGCAATTATAACCGGCTTAATATGTATGACAATTGCCGGTATATGCACAAACAACCTGCCCAAACGCAGCGAGTTCGGTAATAAAATGCTCGGGCAGCTTTTAGGGTTGAAGAAATTTATAGAAGTTGCGCAAAAAGATAAATTAGAAAAACTTGTAAAAGAAAATCCGTCTTATGTATATGATGTATTGCCTTATGCGTATATTCTCGGGGTTTCGGATGTATGGATAAAACAATTTGAAAGCATAATGACCTTAAAACCCGACTGGTACTCGGGGCAAAGATTTAATAATAATACGTTCCGCCATTTTACTTCAAGTGTTCATTCGGCGTCATTCCCATCAACTGCCAACGGCGGGATTTCAAGAACTTCATCTTCCGGCGGCGGAGGATTTTCCGGCGGCGGGGGAGGCGGCGGGGGCGGAGGCTCCTGGTAAGCTTTCCATTCATAAAAAGAAAAGACAGGATTTTAGAAGTCCTGTCTTTTTTATACTCTGTATTAGGTTATTAGTTATTTAATGTTATTGTGTTTATATTGTTCTATTAAATTTGTATCACCGTTGTCAGATGTGCTTACGATATCTAATTTCTTACCGTCAACTTCAGGTTTAGTCTCTGCAGCTTTGGGAGCATCTTCAACTTTAGCACCTTTTTTATCTTTTTTGTCCATCCAGTTTTCAACGTGTTTTGCAAGCGGTGTTGCGATTAAAGGAACGATAACACGTTTACCGATGATTGTAGCTGCTGCGATATCTGCAACAAATTTGAATAATGATTTTGCACCGTCTTTTACTTTTTCGTAATCTTTATCGATTGTGCCTTTTTTAGGTGCAACTTTGCCGTATAATTTTCTTGCAAATTCATCACCTCTGTCAACCAACATACGGATTCTTGAAAATGAATTTTCTTTAGCTATTTTATTGAATGATTTTTTAAACAGTTTGTTGAAGATAGGTCCTGAGTATTTTCTCATTGCAAAGAACATACCGATTTGAGCCAAAATCATCAAAATACCGTTTGTGAGGTCTAATGAAGCAACGAATTTACGTTTTTCATCGGGGATTCTTTTGTTGTTCAAACTTTGAGCTACATACATTACGCAACCGATACCGTCTTTTAATACGATTGAAGTAACTGTTGCCAAACCCAATGCAGCTTCTGCATTTTTCTGGAACTTCTTATCAAGAAGTTTCGGAGCTTTTAAGTTGGTAGCCGCACCGTGTACTCTTGCTATTCCGTCTACTAAACCCATTACTTATCACCTCCCACTTTCTGATCTTGAGGAGTTTTCTTTACCCCTGCAAGTTTCGGGAAGAATATTTCCATAAATCTCGGATATACCCAGTTAAGAGCCGTGCAGGTAATCGGTAATGTGATGAATACGCCGACTGCGATTTTTATGAATTGGCTCCAGCTTGTGTGGCTGTTTTTCATTACTTTCTTACAACCTTTAGCCATATCCTTATAGACTTTTTTGATTAAACCTTTTACATCTGTTCCGAAAGTATCGGTACCTTTGAGGATTGATTCTCTGATACTGCCGTCTTCTTTGAATCTGCATTCATCTGCAACCTTTTTGATAGCTTCAGAAATTTCATCTTTTGTTGTATTTTTTATATCTTTAATTTTCAAGGCTTCCAATCTTGTATCAATCTTTGAAAGGATTGAATTTCTTTCAAGAATGGCATCCATATATTTGTCTTGATTGAATTTACCGCCGCACATTTTCTTGATGTCGTCTATACGTTCCAGGGTTCTTTCAACTCTGTGTGCACGCAAATCATCGGGACGGTCTTTGATTTCCTGTAAAATAGTTTTTACATCGGGATTTTTCTCTTTTGCAAGAAGATCGTCTATGGTATTTTCTGTTTCTTTGTATAATTTTTTGATTTCGTCAGATCCGTAAGGAGCTTTTCTTGTTTCTTCAATTTTGATGTCTTTGAAAATGTCTCTTAAATGAGCTTCATTATCAATAAGAATTTTTGCCCTTTTAACTTTGCCATTGATTTCTTCGGGTTTCTTCATCATATTTCTGGCATCTTTTCTGTATGAATCGATTTGTTTGTTCAAAATTTCGGCAACAACATTGTTATCCCAATATTTGCCGCTTGCAAGAGGAATTAAGCCTTCAGCATCGCTTGCGGCATTCTTGCTCATAAGTTCTGCAAGATCATCAATCTGTTTATCTCTGATTGCATCAACTCTGTCGTTGAACATTGTATCGTATTTGGTTCTTTTTCTGACCATTTCGCCGTTATATTCTTCTTTCGGTCCACGGAAGTAATAAAGCATTGACGGTTTTTTGATATTGTCTTTTTTAAATTCTTTACGAACCATATCTTTAATATATGTGTCTGTATTAAGGATTGTATGATCCTCATCAAATCTTGCATATTTAGCATATTTAGGATTATTTAAGAATGCATCAAGACCTTTATCGATGTATTTCTGGACACTCGCCTGGAATAAGATTGCCAAAGCTGCGGAAATCGGTTGACGCATTGCGGTATATTCTTTAGTTTCGGTATTTTTCTTTTTCTCCTCGGGAGTTGCATTCTTCGGAGCTCTTGCAAACGGGTTGAATGCAATAAATATCGGAGCAACGGTACCGGTACCGATTGCCGTAATGATGATACCGCCGATTTCACCTTTAAGCCATTCAAGCTTTTTCATCATGTTTAATACACCTGCTTGAGGCAAACCCTGTGTAATTTTTTTAGTTACCAGATTTGCTCTTGCCGTGTCCGATAAAATTTCGGTTGCTGCTGATGCTGCGCCTGTAAAATTAGGTTTCCTGCGGTTATTTTTTACCCCGAAACCGTTTGGCATACTATTTTGGTTTACAATGTTTAAATCTACTTTCATGCTACCCATACACTTTCTATATATATAGAACCGAAAATCTTAAAAAAATTGCCTAAAATTAACAAATTTATTACGAAATGTTAAGCAAATTTAAATTTTTATATCCCTGTCGTTCTCTTAACTCTTATATTTCAGACTTTTTATTCTACAAAATATGCAAAAAACTATTTTTAAACTCTAAATTTATTTGAAGAAAGAGCCTCCGTTTTGATTGGAGGCTCTTTTTTACAACTACCTACTTATTGTTTTCATAAAAAGTATTCATAAGTTCATCTAACTTATTCATATCACCGAAGTTTTCATTTTTAAGCTGTTCGTGAGTATCTTTTCTCGGGTTAACCATGAAAACTGTCGGGAAAGCTGAAATTTCATATTTTTTAACTGCATCAGCATATTTTGCATTTTCTACGTTAACTTTTACGAAATTAAATTGTCTTTTGTGATTTTTGTACAATTGTTCGTAAATCGGCATAAACCCTACGCAGAAATGGCACCAATCAGCATAGAATAAAACTATCATGGGTTTTTTCGCTTTAACGGCTTTTTCATAAGGAATGCCGAATTTATATTCTGACGGTTTCTTGGTCGGTTCATCAGCACTCGGAGCAGCAGGTGCCTGAGCGGCGGGTGCACTTGAATCAGGAGTTGCGCCGTTTGATAATAAAGTTCTTACCTGAGTTGTTTCATAAGCGCCGATACCTGTAGTAACCAATAACATTGCAAGTAATGCGGTTGTTATTGTAAATTTTTTGTCGATATTCTTTAATCCCATTTATTACATACCTCCATATAAATGTTTAAATAAGACTAATATAATCATATTACAAAAACAATTTTACAACGAAATTAAGAATAATTTTGTAATTTATTTTAATATTTCGTAATAAATGGCTTGAAAAAATATATACAATAGTATATACTGAATATATACAGAAAAAGTTTACTCGTGTTTACCCTGAAAAAATCGACAAAATGTCGTGTATGCTGTGCTGTTTAAAAAAGAGGAGTTTAATGTTATGAAAAATTTTGACAGAGTTGTTAAAATGAAAACATTCTACCACGGAGCCGAAAGAAGAAGTACCCCCAGAGATGAAAATGATGAATTAAATACCTACATCAGAGAAATTTCATCATATCCCCAATTATCACCCGAACAGGAAAAAGAACTTGCAAAAAGAATTGAAAACGGCGACAAAGAAGCCAAGCAGGAACTTATTCGTGCGAATTTAAAACTTGTCGTAACAATTGCCAGAAAAACAATTCACATGTCAGGTTTGCCGTTTGTTGATTTGATTCAAGAAGGTAATCTGGGGTTAATGGTTGCCGTTGAAAAATTTAATTATAAATTAGGCTACAAATTTGCAACTTATGCGGGCTGGTGGATTAAACAGGCTATGTTTAAAGCAATATCAGAACAATCTCATTGCATGAAAATCCCCGTATACATTCAAGAAACCTTGTCCAAATACTCAAAAATCAAATACAGAATGGAACAGATTTCAAACAAATCGGTCAAAACGGAAGACATTGCAAAAAAAATGAATATTGCACCCGAAAAAATCGAAATGTTTTTATCCGCATATACAAAAACCGTATCAATCGAAAACGGAATTGAAAAAGATAACGGCAAAGAATTAAATGTAGCAGATATTTTGGCTGACGAAAAAAGTTCAATCAGCGAAAACGCCGAATATAACAGCTTGAAAAAAGATATTAATAACGTAATTTCAACCTTAAAAGACAGAGAGCAGAAAGTTGTAAAAATGCGCTACGGACTTGGGGATTGCGAAAAGCACACCCTTGAAGAAATCGGGAACATTTACGGTGTTACAAAAGAATGCATCAGACAAACCGAAATCAGGGCTTTGAAAAAAATGAAATCAACAGGCAGCGAATTATTGTCATGCTATATTTGTTGATATTTTAAAATTAATCATTAAATAAATGATGTAACAAGTTTAATTACAAATTTCTCGTGTTTATTGTAATCCTTTCGCTGCCGCAATTTCAGAAGAAAAATTGCGGCATTTTTGTATCTTTTTAAATTGTAAACAAATGTTAAAATAGTATATACGATTTATCAATTTTGCAAACAAAAAATACTTTATAAAAGCATAGGGGATAAAAAGAGAACAAGGGGAATTAAAATGGGTATCGGAGCAATTCAAGGGAAAGATTATCGCAAGAAGAACAGAAGTGCTCAAAAATCGAGAAGAACAAGTTCAAGAACATTGGCTGATGTAAGAAAAGAACATGAACTTGCAAAGAAAGGAAAAACAGGTGCAGCCGCAGGTAAAACCGCAACACCTAACCTCCCTGCAGTCATAGAACAGCCAAAATATAATTTTAACTTTATGGATATGGTTAAAAAACAATTCGGCATATCAGATAATAATTACAACATTCCCGCAACAGGAAAGAAACCTTTAGGGCTTCCCGCACCGAAAGCGGCAACTAATCTTCCTGCAGTCGTAGAAAAGCCGAAATATAATTTTAACTTTATGGATATGGTAAAAAATCAATTCGGCATATCAGATAATAATTACAATATTCCGACATCATCAGGGAAGAAAACCTTAGGACTTCCCGCACCGTTATCAACAACAGCAGGTTCTGCAACTCAAGGAGCCTCAGGCTCAGTTGCCGGCTCTGCAGCAGGAGCAGGCGCAAGTGCAGGTACAGCAGGTACCCCGTCAGTATTAAACCCGTTCTCTCATTCGGGTAACAGGGCAGGCGGTGCACAACCGAACGGCGGAGTAAAAGTAATTTCAATACATACAAACGGAGTTAATCCTAACGGTGCAACAGGACAGGCTGCATCACATACTCTCGGACTTCCCGCATCGGTATCAGGCGCATCAGGGGCAACAGGTGCAGGCGCAGGAGCAGCCGGCGGAGCTGCAGAAGCAGCCGAAGCAGCAGGTTCAACTAAACCGTCAGGTTTATGGAAACATATTAAAAGTGCTTTTGCAAAAGGTAAAAGTTTTCTTAAAACAGGCAAAGGGAAACTTGCTATAGCAGGATTGGCTCTTGCCGCATTAGCAGGCGGTACAATCGCATACTTAAATGACAGATTCGCAGACAGAGGAAACGTTCCTCATACAGGCGGCGCATCTTATGTTCCGTTACCCGATGATGAAAATAATGACAGTACGGAAACCGTAGATGACAGCCAAGATTCAACACAAACTCAAGAAACTGATGAAACTCAGGAAACGGAAACCGCTCCTGCTGACGAAACCCAAGAAACAGATTCAACATCAGATGATACAACAGATACACAAACAGCAGCCGCAGCAACGGCAACAGGCGTAGCAGCACCCGCTGATTCAAGTGCTCAGGATAATGAAACGGCAGTAGCTTCAGCAGATGCTCAAACTACAACTCCTGCCGACTCAACAAGCACAGCTCCCGCTGACTCAACAGCTACAGCTCCCGCCGATTCAACAACAACGGCACCCGCTGACTCAACAGGCGTAGCACAAGCACACACTCCCGATCCCGATAAATTAAACGGTGATACTTACGATGTAGTTAAAGGAGACTGCGTTTGGAACATTGCAAAAGCTCATTTAAAAGCATTACACAAAGACAAAACAGGTTATGAACCGACTGATATTGAAATTTTGAACCATACAAAAGAACTTATGGATAAAAATAATCTCCACTATGAAAATGATAACTGCCACGTTCTTATCAAACCTGGAGATAAATTAGATATCAAAGCAGCATAAAATTGAGTGAAGTTCGGATTATATATAAGAACAAAAACGCTTTTTCTTAAAACAGAAAAAGCGCTTTTTGTGTATGCAGATATTTAAACTATTTTGTTTGTGCATTTTCGGCAGGTTCAACAATCGTTTCTTTTACGGGAACCGATTCGACCGTTTCAACCGTTGTTACCTGAGAGGGAACATCTTGTGTCTTTTCTATGACAACTTCTGTTCCGTCTTTAATTTTTTGAGCTGACCAATTTGTAGCTTTCTTTGCGCCTTTTTTAGCGGCTTTACCTGCTTTAATTGCTTCTTTTTTAGCTGCCTTTCCTGCTTTGCAAGCACCCTTTTTTGTTGCGTTGCCTGCTTTTTGAGCATTTTCTTTCATAAAAGAGCCTGTTTTTTGGGCTGCATCTTTTGTTTTAACTTCAATATTATCAATGATTGATGCGGCATTTGAATCAGTTTGAATCATATATATCTGATCAGCATAACAAGCCGTGCATGCGGCAGCGCATAAACCCATAACCAATAAGAATTTTTTCATTTTTATTCCTTTCGTGTTTTGTACTCTCAGCTCCTACATGTTAGTTATTTTGGCGTTCATTGTCAAATTTTTTACGCAAAATTATTTATTCCCTAATTTTATATATTACAAAACTTAAAAAAATCTTGTGATTATTTTTTATGAAGTTTATAATAACACATGCTGTAAGTGCGGAAAGGGTTTATAAATGGTAGCAATTGAAGAAAAGACTTATCCCGAATTGGAAAGAGCAATAAGTCCCAATCATGACATTAAATTATTCGCAGGTCGTTCAAATCCCGAGTTGGCGCAGGAAATCGCTAATGAACTCGGTACAACAATCGGACCGATGATTGTTAAAAATTTTGCCGACGGAGAAATATACGTACAGGTAAAAGAAAGTGTCAGAGGAGATGACGTTTTCATAATTCAACCTGTTTGCAATCCCGTTAACGAAAATTTAATGGAATTATTAATTATTATAGATGCTTTTAAAAGAGCAAGTGCAAAATCAATTACCGCCGTTATTCCGTATTACGGTTATGCAAGACAGGACAGAAAAACTTCAGGCAGAGAAGCAATAACAGCTAAACTTGTTGCCGACTTATTAACTACTGCAGGCGCAGACAGAGTTCTTGCAATGGATTTACACACGGGACAAATTCAAGGATTCTTCAATATTCTTGTAGACCATATTTATGCAGCTCCGATTATCACTTCATATATCAAGAGTTTGCATATTGACCCTGATGAAATGGTTGCCGTTTCTCCCGATATGGGCGGGGCAAACAGAACAAGATATTTTGCAAAAAGATTAAATTGCCCGATTGCTTTGATTGATAAACGTCGTGATAAACATAACGAAGCAATTGCAACAAACGTAATCGGCGATGTTGAGGGCAAAGTTTGCTTGATGTTTGATGATATAATTGATACTGCGGGCACAATTTGTGAAGCTTCAAAACTTTTAAAAAGAAAAGGTGCCAAAGAAATATATGTAGGTGCTACGCACCCGGTATTTTCCGGTCCTGCAATCGAAAGACTTGCATCTTCACCCATAACCGAATGTATCGTAACAAATACAATACCTTTAGATAAGAGCAAATTACCTGCCAATATCAAACAAATTTCGGTTGCACCTCTTTTAGCTCAAGCTATTTCTAGAATCCATGATGATGAATCCGTAAGCTCATTGTTCGGATTTGAAAAAGAAATGCAGGTTTCATAAAAAAGCTAAAAAAAAAGAGGACATAATGTCCTCGTGAATTAAGAATAGCTGGAAGTATGAAAAAGATTAATTATATTTAACCGCATAAAAGAGTTTTGCATATTAGACCGGTCGATAATCCGTATATAGTCCGATTGAGTATTTTTGTGTTACCATATTGGATATGTTATCACTTTTAATAAATCCGATAATAGTATCAGTAATATTGCTTTGCGTGCTTTGTTTATGCAGGGTTAACGTGTTGCTTGCCTTAATGATTTCCGCACTTGCGGGAGGATTGATAGGGCATATCGGAGTTTCAGATGTTATGAATATTTTTATTAACGGAATGGGTGATAACTCTGAAACGGCATTGAGTTATATTTTACTCGGGGCATTTGCAGCATCAATGACCCACACGGGACTTGCGCAAATTTTGTCTAAAAAAATCGCAAATACCATAAAATCACGAAAATACATGCTGATTTTTATTTTAACGGGTATTGCAATTTTATCTCAAAACCTTATCCCGGTACACATTGCATTCATTCCTATTTTAATCCCGCCGTTGTTATCGGTTATGAATAAATTGCAAATTGACAGACGTTCTGTTGCATGCGCATTGGCTTTCGGCTTGAAAGCTCCATATATTGTAATTCCTGCAGGGTTCGGGTTAATCTTTCAAAGTTTAATCGCAGATAATATGATTCAAAACGGGGTAAAGATTTTAAGAAGCGATATTTGGAAATACACTTGGATAATCGGGCTTGGAATGCTTGTCGGGTATCTTATAGCGATATTTATTACTTATGCGAAGCCAAGAATTTATAAAGATATAAAAGTCGCTGAAATAAAAGAAGATACCGACTTAACTTTGCGCAGAAGCCACTATATTACACTTGTTGCGGCATTTTTAACTCTGGCAATCCAATTATGGACGGGCTCATTGCCTTTAGGTGCTCTGGTCGGATTATCGGTAATATTTGGTTGCAGGGCAATTGATCATGACAAAATGGACAAACTGATAAATGAAGGGGTTGGTTTGATGGGATATGTCGCATTTGTAATGCTTGTTGCTGCGGGGTTTGCCGCAGTAATGAAAGCTACGGGCGGAATTGACGGTTTGATAAACACAATCACTCCGTTTATGATGTCAAGCAAGTTACTGGCGGCATTTTTAATGCTGCTTGTCGGATTGTTTATAACAATGGGTATAGGAACGTCATTCGGTACAATCCCGATACTTGCCGTTTTGTATATCCCGATATTTATAAAATTAGGTTTTAGTGTTCCGTCAATGATTATAGTTTTATCAAGTGCCGCAGCATTAGGCGATGCAGGGTCGCCTGCATCGGATACAACGCTTGGTCCGACAGCCGGATTGAATGCTGACGGTCAGCATAACCATATCTGGGATACGTGCGTTCCGACATTTTTGCATTATAACATTCCGATATTTTTAACGGCATTGATTTCAGTATTAATATTTAAATAAGATAAGTTATCATTGTTTAAGGTTTGTATGGATAATCTTTCTTAAATTCCCAACCGTCCATTTCCAATAATTTCGCACATTTTACGTTACCTTCTTCGGCATATTTCCAAGATTTTTTGCTGCATTCTTTAATAGCTTGGGCTCTTGTTGTTATTCCGTCGCAACGTGCACCAAAATATTGACGACTATTTCCAAAATACCAGTGATTAGATCTTTCATTATTACATAACAGGAAACAAAATTTATCTTTTCCGTACTCATTGGGTTTATCTTTTCCATTCACATCATACCTGAAATCTATACAAGCGCCTTGAAATACCTGAAACGAAGAACCATCCGGCAAAATATACTCGTATCTTCCTTTAGGTCCACCGATTAAAATTTTTTTCTTAGACGAATATTTCAAATACGGGGCAAGATAAGTCATAAAGAATCTATCTCCATCATCAGCAGTATTTTTACTATTCGGGTTCATATCCCAATTTGCAACTCTTCCGTTTTTAATTTCTGATATTTGAATAGCAGTACGCATATTCGAATAAAACTTTTTCAATCTTGCAGATGCCACATGCGCACGATAATTAGATATCATCGCAGGTATTGTTATAACAGATAATACTCCGATTATTGCAAGTGCAATCAATAATTCGGCAAGTGTAAACGCTTTTGCAGACCATTTCATTTTAATAAACCTCCATTATTTTGAGTACTAATATAAAGATTTGTGAATTATAATGTTTCATTGTTGATACAATATATATCATAGCTGATAGATAATATCAAGCACTACAGATAAAATGGTATGATTTTTATATGATAAGAAACAAATTATCTGCCATTATGGGAGCTAAAAGAATAAAAATATACGAGCTGCAAAAATTATCAGGTTTGAGCCGTAGTACAATTACTCGCCTGTATTATGAACAGACTAACACAGTCAGTTTAAATACGCTTGAACGCTTATGCAAAGCTCTGAATTGCACATTAGATGATTTATTTGAAATTACCTAAATTGAATGTTGTTTTTACATTTTGGAATAATATACTTCTATATGCTACAATAGCAATGTAGAGAATTTAGGAGAAAGGTTATGGAGAAGTTAAACAAATATATTGAACATACATTATTAAAACAGGATGCAAGTAAAGCTGATTTATTAAGGATTTTTGACGAGGCAAAAAAATATGATTTTCTCGGCGTTTGCATAAATCCATGCTATGTAAAACTCGCAAAAGAAAATTTGAAAGATGCAAATGTTAAAGTCGTAACCGTTATCGGGTTCCCTTTAGGCGCAAACAAAACGGAAACAAAAGTTTTTGAAACAAAAGAAGCCGTAAAAGACGGAGCTGATGAAATCGATATGGTTATCAACGTAACAAAATTGAAAGACGACGAAAAAGATTTTGTCGTAAATGAAATTAAAGAAATCAAATCCGCTTGCAACGGTCATAATTTAAAAGTCATAATCGAAACAGATTTATTAACAAAAGATGAAATTGTAAGAGCTTGCAAATACGCTATTGAGGGCGGTGCGGATTTTGTTAAAACTTCAACGGGCTTTGTAAAAGGAGGTGTCGGCGCAAAAGCTGAAGATGTAAAACTTATGTATGACACCGTTAAAGATGCGGGATTAAAAGTCAAAGCATCAGGCGGAATAAGAGATAAAGAAGCAGCTTTAGCAATGATTAATGCAGGAGCATCAAGACTCGGTACAAGTTCAGGGGTTAAAATAGTTTCTTAAAAATTGATTAGGATTGGTTCCCTTATCTGTTTTTGTCGGCACTTTCCCATAAATAGGCAGATAGACTTTCTTTAATTTCCTAATTTTTGTCAGGGAAAGTCTTTGCTCTCAATGCGTTTAATTCTTCCTGAATTTCACGGGATTTATGTTCAAGTCTGTTATAAACTCTTGAATTAATTTCCCCGCCGATTAAAAGAACAATTGAGGTATAGTAGAGCCAAACCATTAAAATGAAAAACGCACCGATTGTACCGTAAACGATGTTATAGGTACTTAAATTGTTAACGTAAAGCGAAAACCCCCACGATCCGACTAACCAGAAAACCGTGAAAAATGCAGTTCCGGGGAGTGCGCTGCGCCTTTTAAAGCATTCTTTGCCTTTTAAATCGGGCAAAATATAGTAAATTAAAAATGCCAGCAAATACAATGCCAGAAACGCTACGGGCCATCTTAAAGTTAAAATTAAGTACGCCAAAGGTTTTGACATGTGAAAATGCGCTATTAGAAACATTATGATAACTTTACCGAAAATGATAATGTTGATTGTCAAAAACATAACAAGAATACTTACAAATACCATTAAAGTCGACAGGATCCTTGTATAAATAAAGCTCCTTGTTTCTTCAACCTTATATGCTCTGTTCAGCCCTTTCAAAATAACAGCGACACCGTTTATGGACAGTACAAGAGAAGTTATAATACCAATCCATGCAATTAATTTTCCGTGGTCAAATATCATAGTTTGATTTAAAACCGACAAAACAAGTTCAAGCGCCTGATGCGGCATAATATTTGATAAAGCTTTCAAAATCGGGTCCATATATGATTTGTTGCCCATCCACCCGAATACAGCCATCAAAAACAGCATAAACGGGAAAAATCCCAAAATAAGCATATACCCCATTTCCGATGCCATTCCGAAAAAATCTTTTTTTATAACGGATCTTATCAGATTGATAAGAAAGCGCATATACTTATTCTTCATAAGATTTTTTAAAGTATTTTTTATGAAATCTTTAATCATATACTCAATTCTTTTAAAATAATTTTTACCGCATTAGCGGCATTTGATTTGATTACGGCACCGGCTGCCAATTTATGACCTCCGCCGCCTAATCTTGCACAAACTTTAGCAATATCTTTGCTTTTGCTGCGCATTGAAACTTTTGAGGTATTAGAATTTAATTCTTTTACAACAAACGCCACTTCCGTGGTTTTTATCGCCCTCAATTTTTCCGTTAAACCATCAGTAAAATCTTCACCGTTACTGTTAAATTTCTCTAAATCTTTTTTATAAACAACGGTATATGCGATTCTGTCATTGTCTAGAAACTCTGCTTTACTTACGCAATAGCATTGGAACAGAACCATATCTTTTGATTGGGTTTCATAACATTTTTGATAAATGTCTGGCGGATTTATTCCGTATGTTAACAATTCCCCCGCTATTTGCATAGTTTTGGGAGTTGTATTTGAGAATTTAAATCCGCCCGTATCCGTTAAAATTGCCGTATACAAACATATTGCGGCATCTTTTGTAATTTTCCATTTTAATTCTTTAGCTATATCAAATATAACCTCTCCCGTTGCGGAAGCTTCGGGATTTATAATATTTATCTTTGCATAAGCATTATTGGTTTCGTGATGATCAATATTTGCTGTATTTTTTGATTTGTTAAAAAGGACCTGAGCATCGGCGCATCTGTCTGATGCTGCGACATCAAGATTTATGCACAGGTCGTATTCTCTTGATAAATCCATATCTTCAATATGATGTGCCGTTTTTATATCGGGCAGAAATTCATAAGTTGAGGGAAGTTTAGATACTATAACCATATCGCACTTCTTTTTATAATTTTCATTTATCAAACAATACATTCCGCACATTGACCCGAGCGTATCGCCGTCAGGATTTATGTGAGAAACAAGCAATATGTTTTTGGAATTTTTTATGCTAGTATCTAATTGTTCGGTTATCATTCCAAAATTTTAGCACAAAAACCGATTAAAAAAAATATGAGAAAAATCCTATATACCAAATTTAAAAATATTGATGATTTAATATCCAAGCTATCGGAAACCAAAGAATTTAAAAAAGCCATAAAGCGCAGCAACCTGTATAAATTCTGGGCAAAAGCAGCAGGAGAAAAGTTTGCCAAAAATTCTAAACCGTATTCGATGCTTAGAGGAAATATTATGGTTATAGCGTGCCGAACTCCCGTCGTTGCACAGGAACTTATGCTTAGAAAAACACAAATACTTTTAAAACTCCAACCCTACACGGAATCTCTTAAAATGAAAGTTACGGATTTGAAGTTTGATTCAAAAAAATGGGTTGAAGAAAAAGAATAAAAACTTATTCAACCGTAAAACTCAAACCGTCAGATGCAAATTCAGCCTTTTGATTTAATTTTGAAAGATAATCATTTACGACATCCTGTATACCGTCGATTTTTTCATCAAAATCAAAATACTGTCCGCCACACGTATCATGTACGTGCATTGTTTGATTGTATTTATCTTTAATAATTTTCCTTAGTTCAATAATATCGTCTAAATTCAACATTTATTCTGCTCCTTGAAACTTTATAAAACGGAACTGAAAACCCTATAATAAATAAACAGCGAAACTAAAATCAACAAAAATCCGCTGATTTTCAGTATTATTTCGGAAATCTTATAATATTTTTCGCTTGACGTTTTGATTTCGGAAGTAATTACCCCCGCAAGAATAAATATAATTCCCTGACCTAATGCGAATAAAAACAGCATCGTAACAGATTGGATAATATTTGCCGAAATTGAAGAAAATGCCATTATACTGGCTAAAATCGGGGTTGAACAGGGACTTCCGATAATCGCAAACACCGCACCCAAAAGCAAAGGGTATAAAAAATCGTTGTTAAAATTATTTTTGGGGATTTCTTTAATTAATACAGGAAGCTGAATGTCTAATAATCCGACCAAATTCAAACCCATAATCAAAATAACAGATGCGATGATTAAGGCAAAATAAGGATTTCCGACAAATATCTTGCCTGTCAATGCGCAGAATAGACCGATAAGAGAAAATACAAGCCCCGAACCTATTACAAAAAATATCATTTGTACAAAGGTTTTTAAAGGCTTTTGCTCCGAATATCCGCCGACATACCCGATGATTAAAGGCAGTATAGATAATGAACACGGGGAAATTGAGGCAACCACCCCGCCGATAAATGAGGCTAAAAACATTAAATAAATGTTTGTTTGAACGGTAAAAATTTGAACAAGTTCTTCCATTATTTAAGTCCTTTTATATATTCCTCATATTCGTCTTTTGATATTGCACCTTCAATTCTTTTAATCTGTTTGCCGTTAGAATCAAGCATTACAACCGTCGGAACAAGTTGGACGTTGTATTTTTTTATCAATTTGTTATCCATATCTTTGCGGCTGTCAACAACAATTGTGGTATATGAAATTTTGTCCTTATATTTGGGCATAATTTCATTAAATATTTTTTCAACCTCTTTGCATTCAAGACACATTGAAGAAGAAAATTTTATTATTTGCGGTTTGTTTGTATCGGCAATCGCACTTGAATTTTTATTAAATGAAAGCGCCATAAAAGCCAATATAGGCAAAATCAATATCGCAAGAATTGTAAAAATCGTTTTTTTATCCATATCAAATATCTCCTTACAAGTAATTATACCACATTATTACTTTGTAAAATCACTTTTTCAATAAGTCAATCAGACAAATTTCTTTACCCGAAACAATTTCGATTAAAATTTTAAAAGAACTTTCAACGTATCTTTTTGTTTGTTCTTTTCAAAAGCTTTAAGCGCATCATCAAAATCGTACATACCGGAAATAAGCGGGGAAAAATCAACTTTCCCTGATTTTAGCAATCTTAATGCTGGCGGGAATTTACCGCAGCGAGAACCCAACACCGTAATTTCATCAATTACAATCGGGGCTAAATTAAACTCTTTACTTGCGGCAACCGTACTTTTCAAAACAAGAGTTCCTCGGGGTTTTGTTAAAGCAAGAGAGGTTTCAAATCCTGAAACAGAACCCGTTGCTTCGACTACAACATCATAAATTTTTTCAACTCTAAATTCATTTAATAAAGCGGTTTTTATCCCTTGAGCTTTTGCAATGTCAAGTTTATTTTGGTGCTTACCGACCAATGTAACGTCAAAATTTTGAGCATTCAATGCAAGAGCCGTGATGAGTCCCAATTTCCCGTCCCCTAAAACGATAACCTTGTCCATAGGTTTAATGTGATACTGTTCGTTTATTTCTAATGCGGCTGCAAGCGGCTCTACAAAAACAGCCTGAGTGTCTGGAACATTATCGGGCACTTCAAAAAGAACTTCTGCGGGCATCGTAAAATACTGCGCAAAAACGCCATCTTTATGGAAAATTCCGAGAGTATGACGATTCGGGCAATGACGGTAATTATGAACGGCGCACCATTCGCAATTCGGGTCTTTGCAGCCGTAGCTGATTTCGGGAACAACTCTTTTGCCGATTAAAGATTTATCGTCAGAATTTACATCTTCCACTATTCCGACAGCTTCATGTCCTAAAATTCCGACATAACCCATATAGCCTTTTGTTATTTCAAAATCGGTATTACAAATCCCCGCCATGGTAACACGCACAAGCGCTTCTCCTTTTTGCGGAACGGGCTTTTTATAATCATTTATGAGTTTTAATTCTTTATCAAATACCAATGCTTTCATGTTTTCTCTCCTTATTTGGTTCTAACGTGATAATGCGTTCATATTTTCGGATAACTTCTTTATTATGTTTTTTGAAGTGCTTTTATTCAACAAGATATCCTGAACCGCATAATTTACGTAATTATTTATATCTTTTTGGTTTTTGCGGGTCTTAAATGACGGTTCGATTTGACTTAACTGGGCGGCACTTATTACTCTTGCTTTACCCTGCAAATCGCCGTTTGAATATTTTTTATAAAAATCATTATCTAAAGTTTTATCGTTTACCGCAAGAATATTTGTAAGCTTTGCAAGTTCTAACTGGTTTTCATAATTTGTCAGGAACAGTACAAATTTCAAGGCTTTTTCTTTGTGTTTAGCCCTCAACGGGATTACGAAATTCATCAAAGAAAAATCATTTTGTCCGAGTTCTCCTTTGATTTGCGGAGCAACGTCTGTTACTTTATAAGTGGAGGGGGCATTTTCTTTTATCATATTTAAATAATTTGCGCCCGCATTTATAAGGGCAATATTTTCTGACATATATTTTTCAAGCGCTTCCTGCAAGGTCATTGTTATGGTTTCTTTCGGAATTAAACCGCTTGTATATAGGTTTTTAAAAAGATCAAAAACTTCAACACAGCTATCTGAAGATATTACATCTGACCCGCTGCAGCCGTATTTGTTCAGGATTTTGAGCATCGTATCGTTTTCTGTTATATTTGGCAGCGTAATAAATGCGCCTGTCTTATCCTTTATGATTTTTGCATCAGATGCAAGTTGCGAATACTTCTTTGGAACGGCAATTCCTGTTTTGTTAAACAGTTCTTTATTATAAATCGTAACGGCACTTGTTGCATACCACGGGATAAGAAAATGCTTGCCGTTTATTTTTGTCGAGTTTAAGATCTCTTTATTAAATTGGGTAAGCTTATTTTGCGGGATTTCATACAAAGTTCCTTTATGTGCAAGGGTTGACGAAAAATCGGGATTTAAATTTACAAGATCGGGCGGATTATCACTCATAACCGATGCAAGAGTCCTTTTTTCGCCCTCAGAAAACGGAACATCTATCCATTTTATTTTGATATCGGGGTTTTTAGCCTCAAAATTACTTATAACGCCATTTATGTATTCAGAAAAATCGCTCATTTGCAGAGTCCAAAATACAACAGACTCATCTTTTTTAGCCGGCTTAAAAATAAAATATACAGCCGTTATTAAAATAAATATTGAAACTATAAGAGTTAAAAACTTTTTATTCATATCCCATAACCTTGCATGTATATATATTATACTATGAATACCACAAATACAAAATATAACAATCCGTTTTACCATTTTTGCAATTTTATTTTGCGCATGATAAAATTTTTCCCATAAAAGAGGCAGTACAAAATAAGGAGAGAATAAATGAAAAAGAAATTACTTTCAATGTTTATTGCTGCAAGCATGAGCTACACGGCAGCCTTTGCAAACGCAGAATATCTCAATCCGAACTACAAAGTAAAAGTTTTAAACAGCATTAATTCCTCCAAAGATGTTAAAAAACTTTCCAAATCCCAATTAAATGATTTGGCGGATGATTTAAGATACGGTATTTTGAACAGAGCAAATACCGTAGGCGGACACTTAGGACCAGATTTAGGCTTTGTTGAACCGACTATCGCCATGCATTATGTATTCAATTCACCGCAGGACAGAATAATATTTGATGTTTCACACCAAATTTATCCTCACAAAATGTTAACGGGCAGAAAAGACGGATTTTTAAACCCGATTAATAAAAATATTTCAGGCTATTCAAATCAGGACGAAAGCGAACATGATTTCTTTAAAGTCGGTCATACTTCAACTTCTTTAAGCCTTGCAACGGGTGTTGCTAAAGCAAGAGACCTCAAAGGCGAAAAATATAATGTTATCGCTGTAATCGGCGACGGCTCATTATCGGGCGGCGAAGCATTGGAGGGTTTAAGTAACGGCGCTGTTTTAGGTTCAAACTTTATAGCAATAGTTAATGATAACGAAATGGCAATCGCCGAAGATCACGGCGGATTATACAACGCATTAAAAGAACTTCGTGAATCAAACGGCAAATCATCAAACAATATTTTCAAAGCTTTGGGCTATGATTATTACTATTTAGATGACGGAAACAATATAGAAGAATTAATTAAATTATTCCAAAAAGTAAAAGATACTCAAAAGCCGACAGTTGTTCATTTACACACCTTAAAAGGTATGGGCTATGAACCTGCCGTTGAACATAAAGAACAATACCATTGGCAGATGCCGGGATTCTTAAACCAAAAAGACTCCTCACCAGCTCAGAGCGGCGAAAATTACAACACTATTACAACAAATTATTTATTGAATAAATTAAAAACCAATAAAAATCTGCTTGTAGTTAGTGCTGCAACTCCCTCAGCTACAGGCTTGACACCTGATGTCAGACCGTTATTCGGTAAAAACTACGTTGATGTAGGTATTGCAGAACAACAGGCTGCAGGATTTGTTTCAGGTGCGGCAGAAAACGGCGCAACTCCTGTTTGGGAAGTTATGAGTTCATTTGTACAAAGAACTTATGACCAGTTATCTCAAGATATCGCATTGAATAACAACCCTGCAACAATTCTTGTATTTGCAGGAGGTATTTATTCTGCCGATATGACGCACTTAGGAATTTTTGATATTCCGTTAATCAGCAATATCCCTAATATTGTTTATCTTTCACCTACAACAAAAGAAGAATACCTGCACATGCTTGATTGGGCGACTACTCAAAAACAACACCCCGTTGCAATAAGAGTTCCCGCAGGTGCGGTTGTTTCAACAGGCGAAAAAGATACAACTGATTATTCTAAGCTCAACAAATTCAAAGTTGAAGCAACAGGACAAGATGTTGCCATCATTGCTGCAGGTGATTTCTATCAACTCGGCAAACAGGTTAAAGATAAACTTGCGCAGCAAGGCATCACAGCAACCCTTATCAACCCTGTTTATTTAACGGGTCTTGATGAAGAATTGCTAAACAACCTTAAAGCTGATCATAAAGTTGTTGTAACACTTGAAAGCGGTGTTTTAGATGGCGGTTTCGGAGAAAAAATCGCAAGATTTTACGGTAATTCCGATATGAAAGTCCTCAATTACGGAGCTAAAAAAGAATTTACCGACAGAGTTTCAACAGATGAACTTTATACAAGATATCGTTTAAAACCCGAACTTATTGTAGAAGATATCAACAAAGTCTTGAAATAAGTGATATTAACAAAAGCAATTAAAAAGCACCCGCATAAAGCAGGTGCTTTTTTGTTGTGTTCTTTTATTCTATCGAAATTCTCCCGTCATCTTTTATGTCAACGGGAGCGCTTGATTTTTGCAAAACATTTTCAACACAAACGCCCGAATCAATTCCGCATTTTTCAACTATTTGTTCGGGCTTTTTCAACATCGTAAAATTATCATTTCCCTGAACGCAATAATCATTTATTGCCGTAAGATAAAATTTATCGGTTCTGGGGTGGTTTATATCAATCGGGGTATCTTTGCCCGTTTTATCCGTGTAAGTCAAGGATTTGAGATGTCCCGTTTTATCAAGAGAATATTTTAAACCTGATGCATAAAATATTCCTGGTTTGTGCGCAGCGCTGTTAAAAGACCTTTCGGCAGCCGATTTGATTGCATCTACAATATCTTTTTCGCTGTAATTTACTTTATAAAGTTCGTTTTTAAACGGCATAATATCGTTTACCGTACGTTCATCGACTTTTCCCGCTTCAAAATAACCTCGAATATTTGCGCTTTGAATCAATGCAATATCCGTATTTAAATCTTTTTTCATACAGTCCGCAATAAAATATCCGTGCGGATTAGGCGAAATCAAAAGATTTTGCGGCTCGGGCGGAGCAGATTTAATTACGCCGAAAACCTTTTTATTATTAAAAATCTTCTCAAAGACATATTTTAGCGGCATACTTCTTTCAAAATCTTTTGTGTAGCCGATATTATTTTGGACTTTTTTAATATTTCCGTCTTTGTCAAATTCCAGATTTAAGACCCCGAAAGTTTTTCCGTCTTTGCCTGCCTGAGTAATTACAACGGGCTTGCCGTCCAAACCGTAGAACAGATTTTCGCCCTCTTTAACACCTTTTATCAATTCGTGAGAATGCCCGCCAAGAATTACATCAATGCCCGAGGTATTTTGCGCAATGATTTTGTCAAACATATTGCCAAGATGTGATAACAGAATTATTTTATTTACGCCCTGTTTTCTTAAAGTATCGACTTCTTTTTGAATGTCATAAACTGTTTCTTGCGCATTATCTACACTTATATCTTTTTGCAGCGGTCCGAGTTTTGTTCGAATAAATAAATCAACGGGTGTTGAACCGATTATGCCGTATTTGTTGCCGTTAACTTCTTCTATGACCGAGGATTTTATAACCCCGTACCATGGACTTCCGGGGTTAATTTTAACGTTATTTGCAAGCATATTAAATTTTAGCAAAGGTAAAACCTTGCCGGCATCGCCTTGAATATCGTGTTCATGATTTCCGACAGCAGAATCTTTAATCCCGATAAAATTTTCAAACATCACGGCAGCTCTATTAATATTAATATCTGTTCCGAGCATAATGTCGCCTGATGATAATTTCAGCACATCACAATTTTTATTTGATGATTTGTAATCAAAATCCTGCGAGGCTGTCATGGTTCGTTCCATATTAATGGTTTTCCCGTGATAGTCGTTTATATAAAATATGCTTGTATTTACGTTCCCTGAACCGATAGGATTTATCATACACACTCCGCCTTTATATTTATAAAATCACATAATAAAATTTTTGAACCTTTTGAATAAAATAAATTTACAAATATTTAATACAAGGCAAAAAAAATAATACCCTCATCAGGTATTACTTTTTGTTTTTGTAATCTTTATATTATAACTATTCATTATTCAATATCGAGATTACTTTCGTCGGCTTGAAGCTGTTTTTTCATGATGTTGTTTACTACAGCATCTACTAATAACTCATAGGATTTTTTATTCTCGATTCCGGGAAATTCTTCCTTGAGTTGGGCTCTGACCATCGCTTCCAGCTCACCGTTGTCAGAAAACGTTCCAAGACTATCAACACCGCTGACTTTTTCTAAATAATCAGTTGTGCTTTTGTCTAATTTTGACTTTGCAGAATATGTTTGCCATCTTGATTCAGGGCTGACAGTTTCTTTTAATTTTTTAACTATCTTTAAATTTTTCAATCTGTCAAACATGACTCCACCTACTTTCACTACTTGTATTATCATTAAGTATGATAAAAATAATAATTGACCTCTTTATTATATTATCTTTACAATTTTTTACAAATAAATCCTACAAATTGCCGAAATCTGCCAAATAATCATATTTTCCCTTTAATAAACCAAGCAGCGAAATTCTGTTATTCTTAATATTTTCATCTTTATCCATAACAAGAACATCGTTAAAGAATTTTTCAACCGCAGGATTTAAGCTGTCTAATTTTTCAAGGTAAGCTTTATAATCTTTTAACGGCTGAACGGCTTTAACCGCTTTGTACAAGTCTTTTTCGGCATCTTCTACAAAGTATTTTTCGTCAACCTGACCGATTGTTTTATCTTTAATTATACGAATTACCCTGTTTGCATTTTCTAAAAGCTGAGGTTTATTCATGCCTGAAACCGTTTCAACTCTTTTTACATAATCCGTAATATCAGCAAGCGGATTGTTAAGTGCGCATGCTTCTAATATGTTTTTATTGTATTTATCTGATAAGAATATAATCAATCTTTGAATGAAAAATTCATTGATTTCGTCTGCGCAATCACGTTGAACAGGCAATGCTTTCAAGGCAATTTTTATATATTTGGTTATATCCATAACCAATGCCCCGTCAAGAATAGTTCTGATAACACCGAGTGCAGCACGTCTTACACCGAGAGGATCAGATGAACCCGTAGGCTTTTTACCTGCCGCAAATACTGCGCATACCGTATCAATTTTATCGGCAATTCCGACAACCTGTCCTTCTATGCCTTTTGCTGTTTCACTTTCGGCATTAATCGGGAAGTAGTGCTCTTTAATGCCCTCACAAACCTTTTCATCTTCGCCCGATACTTTTGCATAATCGGCACCGATAAATCCTTGAAGTTCGGTAAATTCAAATACAAGGTTCGTTGTCAAATCAGCCTTGCAAAGTTTTGCCGTTCTCAAAATATCTTTATCTTCAACGTTTAAGTCGTGAGCGATAACTTTTGAAAGGTCAATTAATCTTTGGGTCTTATCATACATTGAGCCCATACCCTTTTGGAAAGTTACGCCTTTTAAAGCTTCAACATAATCTTCCAAAGGCTTTTTGGTATCTTCATTGAAGAAGAATACCGCATCATCAAGTCTTGCCTTGATTACTCTTACGTTGCCTTCTTTTATGTTTTCAAAATTATGGCCGATATAATTTGTCATTGTAATAAATTTATTTATTAATTTGCCGTCTTTATGAAGTGCAAAATATCTCTGGTGAACCGCCATTACCGTTACAACCAATTCTTCTGGCAGTTTCAAAAATTCGGGTGAAAATTCGCAAACAACAGCAATCGGATATTCAGTGATGAATGTAACTTCTTCAAGCAAATCTTCCGTGTAGTAAGGAACGGCGCCGAGTTTTTCAGCCTCGTCATGCGCTTTTTTGATAATAATTTGTTTTCTTTCGTTCTGGTCAACAATAACATAATTTTTGCGCATCAATTCGACATAATCTTCAGGCTTTGTGATTACGACATCTTTATTCGGCGCAAATCTGTGCCCATGCGAAACATTAGAACTTTCTTTATCAATAATTTTGATTTTAACTTCTTCTCCGTCAAGTATAGATACATTCCATTTTATTGGACGGGAAAATTTTTCATCGTTATAACCCCATCTCATAAAGTGGGCACCTTGAAGTTTCATAAATAAAGACGGAACATTTTCTGCAAGCAAGGTTTTTATATCCTGTCCTTTTATGATAATTTTTGCGTGCAGATAATTATTTTCAACATACAAATCATCGGAAGTTACGCCGTTTTTCTTTGCAAAGCCTTCCCCTGCTTTAGTCAAATTCCCGTTTTCGTCATAGGCAATCTTTGCAATCGGACCTTTGATAATTTTTTCTTCATCTTTAGTTTTTGAATCTAATCCGTAAACCAAAACCGCCAATCTTCTGGGGGTTGCATAAACTTTTATATCATCGAATTTTACTTTGTTTGAAATTAAAAAAGCTTTAAATCCTTGATTTAACTGACTGATAGCCTGCGGAATAAATTTATAAGGTAATTCTTCGGTTCCGACTTCCAATAAATATGTACTCATTTCTCGTCCTCTAATACAATAATAACCTTGCTAAGATTATAGTAAAAATAATATTGAAAGTAAAGTTATGAAAGATTTGTGTTTGTGATATGATGTCTTATATATTTTAAGAATTACACGAATTATGAAAAAGACTAAAGATACAACACTTGACAGTTTAAAAGTCGGGGAAGATGCGATAGTTACGGCTATCAAATGCGAGGACCCCGCTTTAAGAAAGCATATTCTTGACATGGGTTTAACACCCAATGTCGAAGTTACTTTAGTAAAAACAGCCCCGATGGGCGACCCCTTAGAAATCCGACTCAGAGGATATGAATTAACCATAAGAAAATCTGATGCTCAAAATATTATTATTGCAGATATCCACGATACAGATATTTTGCCCAGAGCAAACAAGCAGTTTAAGGATATCGAGCATTCTCAAATCGGTGAAACCAAAAACTATCCGACAAGAAAATTAAAGAATTTTAATAAAAAAACTGTATTAAAACTTGCTCTTGCGGGAAACCAGAACAGCGGCAAGACGACCTTATTCAATAAATTAACAGGTTCAAATCAGCATGTAGGGAATTTCCCCGGAGTAACGGTTGACCGAACAGACGGAGTTATAAAAGGTCATAAAAACGTTACGATTACGGATTTGCCCGGGATTTATTCGCTTTCGCCGTACAGCAATGAAGAAGTTGTTACAAGAAATTTTATTTTAAGCGAAATGCCTGACGGTATCATAAATATTATTGATGCAACAAATATCGAAAGAAATCTTTTTCTTACTATGCAGTTAATTGAACTTGATATCCCTATGGTAATTGCTCTTAATATGATGGACGAAGTAGAAGAAGCAGGCGGCTCAATTGATGTAAACGGACTTGAAGCAACGCTCGGAGTTCCAGTAATTCCTATTTCTGCATCAAAGAAGCAGGGTATAGATGAACTTGTAGAACATATTATAAACGTTGCTCAATACAATGAACACCCGGGACGATTGGATTTTTGCAACCCGAATATTGAAGATGAAAAAAGTGTTCACAAATGCATTCACTCAATCATTCCGTTAATTGAAGATAATGCAAAATCCGCAAATATTCCGTTGCGATTTGCCGCAACAAAAATAACAGAGGGCGACCATTTAATAATTGATGCGCTTAACCTTGATAAAAGCGACGAAAAAACCATCAAACAAATC
This sequence comes from uncultured bacterium, assembly GCA_900319365.1. Classification (GTDB taxonomy): domain Bacteria; phylum Cyanobacteriota; class Vampirovibrionia; order Gastranaerophilales; family Gastranaerophilaceae; genus Zag111. The sequence goes on from ONOE01000017.1 coordinate 38,422, forward strand.
ATTAACGATATGGAAAAAGATATGGGAATGGACAGGCAGGCAGCGCTTGCGAATGCCAGATTTTCGTTTATCGAAAGGTTATGCAACAATTTTGTTCAAAAAAATGAAGAATCTCCCGCTGGAAAATTTTCTCTGAAACTGGATAAAATTTTGACGGGTAAATACACGGCATTTATCGCATTCTTTTTAATAATGGGACTGATATTTTATTTGACGTTCGGACCTGTCGGAGATTTCTTATCCGATTTAATGGGCGATATAATCGATTACATTACAAATGTTGTTGACGTCGGATTAACACATTACGGATTGAATAAAGTTGTCCATTCATTGATTATAGACGGTGTATTTGCAGGGGTTGGAAGCGTTTTAAGCTTTTTGCCAATAATCGTAGTTTTGTTTTTCTTCTTATCGATACTTGAAGATACTGGCTATATGGCAAGAGTAGCGTTTGTAATGGATAAAATTTTGAGAAAAATCGGGTTGTCGGGAAGAAGTTTTGTTCCGATGTTGATTGGTTTCGGGTGCTCCGTACCCGCAATTATGGCAACAAGAACTCTGCCTTCAGAACGTGATCGTAAAATGACGATATTTTTAACTCCTTTTATGAGCTGTTCTGCAAAATTGCCTATTTATGTATTATTTACGGTAGCATTTTTCAAACGCAATCAGCTTGAAGTAATAGTCGGATTGTATTTAATCGGGATAATTGTAGGGATAATCTTTGCGTTTATTTTGAAACTTTTTGTATTCAAAGGCGAACCCGTGCCGTTTGTTATGGAACTTCCGAACTACAGATTCCCGAGTGCCGCAAACGTATGGCGTTTGATAGTTTCCCGTTCAAAAGACTTTATAACAAAAGCATTTACGATAATTTTCTGGGCAACAATCATAGTTTGGTTCTTGGGCAATTTTGATATCAGATTGAACCTAGTAACAAACCCTGCAAACAGTATGCTTGCAATGCTCGGAAGTTTTATTGTTCCGTTATTTAAACCATTGGGAATTACGGACTGGCGTATAACGACGGCATTTTTGACGGGATTTATGGCAAAAGAAAGCGTAGTCAGCACGCTTACAATATTGCTCGGCGATGTAAGCAAATTACCCGCAGTATTTACTCAATTGACGGCGTTTGTATTTTTGGTATTTTCACTTTTATACACACCGTGCGTTGCGGCTATTGCAATGGTAAAAAGAGAACTCGGCAAAGGGTATGCAATGCTTGTTGTACTTACTCAATGTACAATTGCATGGATTGTAGCGTTCCTCGTTTACCAAATAGGAAAATGTTTAGGTTCTTAATTTTGTAATTTATCCAAAAGATTTTTAATTTCGTTAATTTTTTCTTTTGCGGCTTCCGGGTCGGAAAACGAGCTTTTAACACATTCTTCAAGATGTGTTTTTAAAATATTAGTTTCAATATGCTTGATTGCAGATTGAACCGCTTTGAGCTGAATAATAATATCAGGACAATAGCGACGTTCTTCAATCATTTTTTTTATGCCCTCAAGCTGTCCGATAGCCCTGTTCAAACGTGGAATTTCATGTTTGTGACTCGGATGTTGAGAATGATTATGAGTTTTATTATCTGATTCCATAATTTTATTATACACAAAAAAGGAACAGTCAATGCCGTTCCTTTTTAATGTTGTATTAAATTAAGTAACTATATACAAAAATACAGTAAATTTTTGCAAATCATGACATTGCTAGGAGCCAAGAGGACTTGGCGACGTGGCAATCCGGCCTTTGAAATCAATACCGAATAAAAGTAAGTATTTTATTGTTATTGTCTTACGCAGACGGCGAGCCGAGCAGAGGCAGACACGAAGTGTCAGACCGACAATTAGTAAAAATGAATATTTTTACTAATTGGAGGCGTTGCCGTTTAATGCGAGGCGATAACTTTTTAAAAAGTTTCACAAAAGTCCCCGCACACAAAATTCTCTTATAACTTCTAAGCTCAATTTTGAAAACGGTCAAACTCACTATCGTTCAAACAATGACCGTTTTTGTTGTTATTTCGCTAACAAGTTA
>ONOE01000003.1:0-35338 GCA_900319365.1 uncultured bacterium
GGGAAGATAGCAAGTTGCCGGCACCTAATTTAGGAAATAAGGATTTGATAATTAAGTCAAGTCCTTATTTTTTTGTATAGGTTTTCCATTGCCTGCATTAGATAATCGGCAAGAGGAAAACACCCCCTCTCGCAAAACGATACTCAATCGTTTTGCTCGGCAGAGTCATCCCGAACACGGTCGTAAAGACTCATAGAGGTGAAAATACTTAGGGGGAGACCCCTTGGGAAGATAGCAAGTTGCCGGCACCTAATTTCAAAGCCTGTTAGACAAGTACTAACAGGCTTTTTAATTGGTCCGGCACTTCGCCCTCGCAGTAAACGGAACCGTTCGCAATTAGGCTGAATATTCATTACAGCCATAATTGCTCACCTTTCGCTGATGCTCATTCCTCTGCTCGGGCTCGCCGGCACCTAATTTAGGAAAAGAGGTTTAGAACAAAAGTTCAGACCTCTTTTTTTTATATTAAGCGGGTCAACCTGCTATTAATTACGGTGCGGAGCGCAAACGCACCCTACTACCGTAGTTTACAAATTTTAAAGGTGTTATAAAGGTACCCCTCACCCTCCATTGCGCTTTTCGCTTATGCTCAAAGGCAATGGCGACCTCTCCCCCAAAGGGCGAGGTATTTTCGTGTTGGGCAGGTATGCCCAACCTACTATTGTTGTCGGTGCGGTGGCAAGCGCACCCTACTTTTAAGGGGTTCACTTCAAGCAAACGCACTTTACTTAATACTTGCAGTCTTAGAATAATTCTGTCGGCATAGCACCCCAAGGGCATTTCCATTCTCTAAGGCTTACAATGTTCGCCTAGAGAATGCGGACAAAATGCGGATCTACATGTATAAGCATTATCAACTTATGAAATTATTAACTTATGAACTTATAAACCCATAGTTTGTATTTCATATCAAGATAAAGCCTGAACTGCTAATTAATATTTTTACTTTTTTGGTTTTTAGGCTATAATAATTTTACTTAATACTTATTATTTTTGGAAAGGTTATATTTTATGAATAAAAGTCAATCAACCGGTTTATATGTTATTCTTGCAATTATCGTTGTGGTATTTCTTGCAACAATATTTATGACCGGTCCTGTTACGAATACTTCGGAAATTTCTTATACAAAATTTCTCCAGCAGCTTGAAAATAAAGAGTTTTCAAAGATTGAGAAGTATGACGATATGATTATTGCTATTCCTAAGGTTCAACCGCAGGTGCAAAAATCGGCTAATTCAAATGTCAATACTTCTTCTCCGTTTATCTTGCCTGATAACACTTCTTCGCAAGCTCCTTTATTTCAATATAAAGTACAAATTCCCTCAAACGATCCGACTTTAATGGATAAATTAGATGCATCGGGTGCGGATATTACCGTTAAAAAAGCGCAGGAAACAGGGCAGTTGCTCGGAAACTTGGGTACTTTTTTGATTGTATTATTTGCAATCGTATCGCTCGGATTGATGATAAAAGCTATTCAGGCGGGCGGATCGCAGGCAATGTCCTTTGGAAAAAGCAAAGCAAAAATGCTTTTAGATTCCAAGGTCAAAACGACATTCAGAGATGTTGCGGGTATTGATGAGGAGAAAAAAGAACTGGAAGAAATTGTTGATTTTCTCAAAAACGGTGAAAAATATATGAAACTCGGAGCAAAAATTCCCAAAGGCGTATTGCTTGTCGGTCCTCCGGGAACAGGTAAAACCCTTATGGCAAAAGCCGTTGCGGGTGAAGCCAATGTTCCGTTTTTCTCGATTTCGGGTTCTGACTTTGTCGAAATGTTTGTAGGTGTCGGTGCAAGTCGTGTAAGAGATTTGTTTGATCAGGCTAAAAAGCATCAGCCTTGTATTATATTTATTGATGAAATCGATGCTGTCGGTCGTCAAAGGGGCGCAGGTTTAGGCGGAGGTCATGATGAAAGAGAACAGACCTTGAACCAGTTACTTGTTGAAATGGACGGGTTTGATGCAAATACAAATATCATCGTAATTGCGGCTACAAACAGACCTGACATTTTGGATAACGCTTTATTAAGACCGGGAAGATTTGACAGACAAATTTATATCAATGCGCCTGATGTAAAAGGCAGAGAACAGATTTTGCAGGTTCATGCAAAGAATAAGAAGTTAGCGCCCGACGTTGATTTGAAAATTCTTGCAAAAAGAACTCCCGGATTTACGGGTGCTGATTTGCAGAACTTATTAAACGAAGCTGCATTGCTTGCCGCAAGAAAAGGCGAAAGTCTGATTACAATGGACGATGTTGATTTATCAATTGACCGTGTCGTTGCGGGAATTGAAAAGAAAAGCAAAGTTTTAACTGATAAAGATAAAGAAATCACGGCGTACCACGAAGTCGGTCATGCACTGATAGATAAATTATTACCTGATGCAAACGAACTTCACAAGGTTTCGATTATCCCGAGAGGTATGGCACTTGGTATCACTTGGACTCGTCCCAAGGACGAGAGCGTAAACGTAAGCAAGGCTAAATTGCTTGCTCAAATTGCCGTATCGTTAGGCGGCAGAGCTGCGGAAGAAATTGTATACGGTAAAGATTACGTCAGCACGGGCGCTTCTCAAGATCTCCAGAACGTAACCAATATTGCTCGTAAAATGGTTACTGCGTGGGGAATGTCTGACAAGCTCGGACCTATGGTTTACGGCAAAAGTCAGGAAAATGTATTTATGGGCAAGGATTTCGGACACCAGAGAGATTACTCCGAACAGGTAGCTTTCGAAATTGATGAAGAAGTTCAAAAAATTGTCGAAGAAAGATACACCCTGACTAAAAAATTGCTCAATGAAAACCGTGATATGCTTGAAGCTATTGCTAAAGATCTTCTTGATAAAGAAACTATCGACGATAAAGAATTCCAAGAAATCATGGACAAAGTTAAAAGCCAAAGAGTTTAGCAGAGTTTATAAGTTCGTAAGCAGGTTGGGCATAAGCGAAAAATTTTATATCTTGCTTTTGTCCACCGTTGCGATGAATTTTACCGCATCATTTGACGGAATAGCAAACCCTATGCCGATATTTGAAATATTATGGTCGGGGTTATAAATCGATTGGCTTATCCCGATTACTTCGCCTGTCGTATTTAAAATCGGACCGCCCGAGCATCCGGGGTTTATGGCGGCATCTGTTTGAAACCTGTTTTTTACGTAATCTATTCTTGAAATTATTCCTTGAGTTAAGGTGTTTGAAAATCCGAACGGGTTGCCGATAGACAACACTTTTTGCCCGACTTTTACTTCTTCGCTGTCGCCAAATGATACGGTTTTTAAATCTTCTTCGGGGGTTATTTTTAAAAGTGCCAAATCTCTTTTGTCGTTCATTTTTGCTACAAATTTTGCTTTGTAGGTATGACCGTTTGAAGTTGTTACGTTTATTGTTTTAGCGCCTTCTATTACGTGCCAACCCGTTAAAATCAATCCGTTATTTGATACGATACAGCCTGTTCCTTCTGATATTCCGTCAGAAAGCTGTGCTTCGACAGACACTATTGCGGGGCTGATTTTTTCGTAAACGTTTATATTTATAAGTTCTTCTTGATCATAATTTTGTGCGCCGACAGGGGCTATAAAGCTAAATAGCAGCGCAAATGCGATTAATATTTTTTTCATATTAAACCTTTCTTTTTGACATTATGATGCGTGCTTATGAAATAAATTACCCTCTACGCGGTAAATTGAGGCGGACTTCTTGCAAATATTAAAATAATAATGTATAATTGCAGGGTAAGTTTGACAGATAATAAACTGATAAAGGAGAGAATTATGTCAAGAATTGATTTATTTAAACAACATTTAGATGAAAAAAGAGCTGTAAAAATTATCGCAGGTATCGATAATTTTGATATTGAAAATATTAAAAAAGTGGTATCGGCTGCAGAACAATCAGGCGCAAGCGCAGTTGATATTTGCGCAAGAGAAGATATCGTTTCTCAAATTCGTTCAATGACGGATATGCCGATTTTCGTATCATCTGTTGTTCCTTCAGAACTTGTCAGAGCAGTTGATTTGGGTGCTGACGGTATCGAAGTAGGCAACTTTGATACTTTATACAAAGACGGCAAATCATTCAGCGCTGATGAAGTTTTGAGTATCGTAAAAGAAACAAAATCTTTACTCGGCGACAGAAAAGTATTCTTCTGTGTAACAATCCCCGGAGAAATTTCAACTGCCGATCAAATCGAATTGGCTCACAAATTAGAATCTATGGGTATTGATTTAATTCAAACAGAAGGTCATTACAGTTCAAATAACAGCATGTCAGGCGCAAGAGCTTTGATGGACAGAGCTGAATTGACAATTTCTAATACAATTGAACTTTGCAGAAACGTTGATATTCCTGTTATGACAGCAACGGGAATTAACCCGACAACTGCACCTTTCGCATTCGCAGCAGGTGCATCAGCTATCGGCTGCGGTTCTTGCGTAAACAAATTATCATCTGATCTTGCAATGGTTGCAACTTGCTCATCACTTGTTGAAATTGCAAAGAAAAATGCATCAAAAGTTGCAGAACTTGTATAGTTTTAAATAAAAAATAAAATAATTAAGCAGGGTATATTTTTTAATATGTACCCTGCTTTTATTAATATTATATTTATGCTATATTAAAACACAAATGATAAGATTTTTAGGTGTATGCATACAAAATTTAATAGAATGTTTGAAATACTTGTTTGGCGGGAACGTCAAATTTAAAAATGTCGTATCTCAAGCGGCTTATATAAGTTATGATTCTTTGCCGATATCATTAATCATTGCGTTTATATCGGCGGCGGTTATTGCCATACAGGTTTCAAAGCAGTTTTTAATGAGCGGTGCTGAAGCTTATATCGGCGGAACAATCACTCTTGTAATGATTAGAGAAATCGCTCCGGGGTTTGTAGCGTTGGCAATCGGCGCAAGAGCGGGAACGGCGATATCTGCCGAAATTGCAAACATGCAGGTAACAGAGCAGATTGATGCCATGAAAACCCTCAAAGTTAACCCTATCGGCTATTATTTCACCCCGAGAATTATCGGTGCTGCAATTACCGTTCCGATGGTTGTTTTGATTGCGGAGTTTGTCGGAATTGCGGGCGGAATGCTCGTTTCTCAGGCAACAATCAATCTGCACCCCGCAAGATACTGGCACAGCGCTTGGGCATGGATGACGACAAAAGATATTTATGTCAGCCTTTTCAAAGCATGCATATTCGGCGGAGAAATTGCTCTTGTTTGCGCATCAAAAGGTTATGAAACAAAAGGCGGCGCAAAAGAAGTCGGAGCTTCCACCACTCAAGCTTCAATCCTGCTTACAATATTTATGCTTGTTACTGACTTTTTGATTAATTTGTTATTCTATATTGCATAGCTTTTAGGGGTTCGACTTTTCTTTTTTTTATTTTGTTATATAATCTTTAGGGTATCAAGGTACCAACAAAATTGAAGATTTTCAATTTATAAAAAAGGCAGGTAAAAAATATGAATACGGTTACGATAGTCGGCAGAGTAGGCAGAGATGCATCAGAAAATTTTACATCTTTTGAATCGGGAAAAACGAAAACTAATTTTTCCGTTGCCGTGAACAGATGGGATCCCAAAACAAAATCTGAAGTTGCCGATTGGTTCAACATTGATGTTTGGGATAAACAAGCCGAATTTGCATCAGAATACGTAAAAAAGGGCAGACTTATTGCTGTTGACGGAAGAATTGCCAACAGACGTTGGACGGACAAGGCAACAGGCAATGAAAGAGAAACTTTTTATATAATTGCAAATAATATTAGACTTTTAGGTTCTAAAAGAGATGCGGAAACAGAAGCGGTATTATGATAACTAATTCAAATATTGTCGGCATAATTGCAGATGATTTGACGGGTGCAAACGATACGGCGCTCCAATTTACGCTAAACGGTGCCGATACAAATATTATACTGGATACTGATTTAGAGAATGTGTCAGGGCATGTGCCTCAGGCATGGGCTGTTTCGACAGAATCAAGAAATGTTGACCCCGAAACTGCGTTTGAAAGGGTTAAAAGTGCAACGGAGCTTTTTCTTGAAAAAATCAAGCCCGATTATTTTTATAAAAAAATTGATTCCACTTTACGAGGCAATATAGCTGTTGAAGTGATGTCAATGCTAAAGGTTTTGGGTTGGGATGCAGCGGTAATGATGCCTGCTTTCCCCAATGCGGGAAGAATAACCGTCGGCGGATATCAGCTTTTAAACGGTGTTCCGATTGAAAGAACGGAAATGGCTGCCGATCCTCATTCACCGATTATGGAATCGCATATTCCGACATTATTAAAACATCAGTTAGGATCTAACCTTGCAAACCTTGTCGGATCTATTGAACTCAAAACCATTTTAGACGGTGCGGGCCCGATTTTGATGCGTTTAAATGAATTAATCCAAGAAGGTAAAAAAATTATCGTAACGGATACCGTTTCAAATACCGATTTTAAACAGATAGTTCTTGCTATTCATAAATCGGAATACAAAATTTTGCCTGTCGGAAATGCCTCGGCAGCATACGTTTTGAGTGACGAGTGGTTCCCCGAAGAAGAAACTCCGAAAGAAAAAATAAACATTCAAATTCCTAAGATGCCGAAATTTATAGTTTCGGGCAGCGCAACTTTGATTACCGCAAACCAGATTCATACGCTTGAAAACAATTGTATCTACAGCGAAAAATCAAAAATCTATGACCTTGATTATAAAACCATAATGGAAGGCGTTGATGATGCTTTTGTTGATAAAATCGTAAATGATTTGAATGATATCGGCATTGTTGCTGTTCATACTTCAAACTTGTTTAAGAATTTCAACGCTTTTGATTTTGAAACGAACAAAGATTTAACAAAATCCGATTTTGCAAATATGATTACGGATTATCTGGCACAGCTTACTCAAAAGGTGCTTTCAAAAACCAAAGCCATATTGATTTCTTTAGGCGGTGAAACATCGTACAAATGCTGCGAGGCTTTAAATATCGGTCAATTGAAACTTCTTGATGAAGTGCTGCCTGCCATTGCATTAAGCAGAAATCCCGATTCCACGCAGTATATAGTTACAAAGTCGGGAAATTTAGGCTCAAATACCACACTTATGGATATTTTGAGATATTTCGAAAATCACGAGGTTTAATTTATGGATAAAATAGCCGTTACAACAGGCGACCCGAACGGCATCGGGGCGGAAGTTGCCGTTAAAGCTCTTAATAAATTAAATTTGCCAAAAGACAAGGTGCTTTTGGTTACGAATAAAAAAATCTTGGATTTTTACTCGGCAGGTTTGCAAAACGATTACGAAATCGTTGAAATTCCTTATGAAACAAAGGATATCAAGCCCGGAAAAATAACAAAAGAGGCGGGCGAATTTTCGTATCAATCTTTAAAAAAAGTCTGCAAAATAAAACCTGCGGCAATTGTAACCGCACCCGTTGCAAAATGTGCACTTCATCTTGCGGGGCACATTTTTAACGGTCAGACCGAAGTTTTGCAAAAATATTTATCTCATGACGGACAAGAAGCCGAAATGCTTTTTGTGGCGGATAATTTCAGGGTTTTGCTTTTGACAAGACATTGCGCATTAAAAGATATCGATTTGACAAAAGAAATTGTCGTGAAGAAAATCGAAAATCTTTCGCAAACGTTTAAAAATATTTTTAAAATAGAAAAGCCTAAGTTTGCATTGTGCGGATTTAACCCTCATGCAGGGGAGGACGGAATTTTGGGACGTGAAGAAATTGATATTTTAAATCCCGCAGTAAAATATTTGCAAAATGAGGGGATTGATATTACTTTCCCAAAACCTGCAGATACCTTGTTTGTAGATGCGGCAAGAAATTATTATAATCATCAAAAAGATACTTATGATTGCTATATAGCCTGCTATCACGATCAGGGGTTAATTCCCATAAAAACGGTTGCGGGGTTTAAGGCGGTCAATACCACAATCGGACTTGATATAATAAGAACTTCCCCCGATCATGGCACGGCGTTTGATATTACGGGGAGAAATTGTGCAAACCCTGACAGCATGATTGAAGCAATAAAACTTGCCTTAAAATTAAGTTAAAAAGCCGAACGGCTTACTAAAATAATATTTGTGTTAATATAGCGATATAAAAGGAATTTACATGATACATTTTAATCCTCAATTAAATCAAAATATCTCTCTGTATAATGAAATCCATTCTCTTGGCAAAACAAATGCCGAACAGGTCAAACAACTGTAGGGAACTGTTGGGGCAGACATTTTTGAGGGGAAAAATCCGACAATTTCATCATCAAATCACGCAAATAAAAATATAATAAATAAAATTAAAAATTGGTTTGCAAACAGAAATAAAGTTGACTATAAAAAAAATGACAGCCTTTGGAAAATAATGTTTAAATATATTTATAATAATAAAAAAGGTAATGAACAAGATATTGAAAAAACTTTCGGCTCTCGAGGTTCAGAGATTTTTAAACAATTTAAAGCAATCGGATACATAAAATAATAATGGTGTTATCCCGACAAAATAAATTCTTAATTAATCCGTAAATTTAACTTCCTGCCCGTATTTATAGGAGCCGAGATATCTGAAAAATGACGTTTTAGGTTTGATTTCATCTATTGCTTTTAAAATATTTGTCCCTTGAACATGACCATCCAAGCTTACTATAAAAATATACTCATTCGGGTTGGCTTTGGAGGGTTGGGAAGATATGTATGTCATATTGATTTTGTGCTCTAAAAATATGCTCAATATCTTTAACAAAGCACCGGGGGTGTGATTTGTTCTGAAAGCAACGGTTGTTCTGTCTTTGCCTGACGGAGCGGTTTCCATATCGCCAATCAGAATATATTTTGTTTTGTTATTTTTATCGTCGTGAACGTTATCTACAAGGATATTTAGCATATCGACCTGCGCAATTTTACGGTTCCCGATAGATGCATAGGTCAAATTGTAGTTTCTCAAATCGTACGCAGCTTCAGACATTGAGGCTGCTTCTACTATCGTATGATGCAGCGGGAGTTCGTCGTGTATAAAATTTTGACATTTTGAGATAATTCTTGGCGGAGCGATAATATTAGTAATACTGTATAATTCCGTTGTTTTTGACAACAGGCAGTATTCAACGGGCATGGTAATTTCGGACAAAATTCTGATATTCGGATTTGACGAACCGATTATGCAATCCAATGATTCTCGAATTGTACCGTCAAGAGTGTTTTCAATTGGCAAAACTCCCAGATTGTCGGGATTTTTTTCTATGTATTCGATTACCTGCCTGATGTTTGTCAAAGGAGTCGTAAAACATTGCATGTCATATAAATGGCAAAACTCATCAACAGCCATTGCCGAAAACGAGGTTTCAGGACCCAGATATGCAATATTTCTTACCGATTTAAAATCTTCCATATATTCACTCCTTGTTACAATATTATAACAGAAATATTTTTAGGGTATAATATTTTCGTAAAATCAATAAAGGATTATTAAACATGACAGATATCAAATTCGGGACAGACGGTTGGAGAGCTGTTGTAGGCGAAGATTTTAATAAAGAAAACGTAGAACTTGTTACACGTGCCATAGGCAAATATGTTTTTGACAATTACGGAATTTATAAAACCATAATTATCGGATATGATGCAAGAAATATGGCAGATGTTTTTTCTCTGCAATGTGCCGAAATTTTAAAAGAGCTCGGATTCAAGGTATTGTATAGCGATAAGGTTGTTCCGACACCTGTTCTTGCGTATAATGCCAAACATCTTGATGCATGTGCGGTTATGTTTACGGCATCTCATAATCCGCCTCAATATTTAGGTATAAAATTTATACCTGATTATGCGGGACCCGCAACCAAAGAAATTACTGATGAAATTGTTTCAAATCTCGGGTGCGAATTTAGTTCTAGCGTAAGAGGAAAGCTGATGTATTCGGACTTTTCAAATTGCTATTTCCGCAGAATTGATGAACTTATTGATTTTGAAAAAATTAAAAATATGACAAAAACTCATATACTTTTTGACGGCTTGTACAGCGCAAGTATAGGGTATTTTGATAAACTCTTATCTTCTCATGACATAAAGTTTGATTCTATTCACATGTTTCATGATCCGAATTTCGGCGGCGGAATGCCCGAGCCCAAGCCTCAATATATGCAGGAGGCAATAAGTTATGTGAAGTTTCACAATTCTCCGATGCCGTTGGAAAAAGATAATAAAGAAGAATACAAAAGCCGCATAAGCGACAAAAACGGCGGATTATATGTTGCATTCGCAAATGACGGCGATGCAGACAGATACGGCGTTATTAACGAAAAAGGCGAATACGTTACCCCCAACGAAATTATGGGCATACTTTTGTTCCACCTCAAAAAAAATAAAGGCTACGAAGGCTGCCTTGTAAAAACCGTTGCGGGAAGTTTGCTGCTTGATATCGTTGCACAAAAATTAAATATAAAAGTTGTTGAAACTCCCGTCGGATTTAAGTATGTCGGCGAAGCTATGAGAAAATACAATCCGATTATCGGCGGAGAAGATTCGGGCGGATTGAGCATTCAGGGTCATATCCCCGAAAAAGACGGTATCCTTGCCAATTTGCTGATTTTGGAAGCCATGGCTTATGAAGATAAAACTTTGTGCGAATTGCAAAAAGAGCTTCATGATTTTGCAGGTTGCGAATTTATAAATACAAGAATTGATAAAAAACTTGAAAATTCAGATGAAGTTAAAATTGCAATCAATAAATTTAAATCAACCGATAAAATTGCAGGCATGAATGTTATCAAAAAAGACGATAAAGACGGTATAAAGCTTTATTTAGACGATAACAGAAGTTGGATTTTGGTACGTCTTTCGGGCACGGAACCTTTGCTTCGAATTTATATTGAAAGCGATACTTGCGAAAAAATTGATAAAATTTCAACGGACGTAAAATAAAAAACTGCTAAGTTCATATATCTTTACAATCATGTAAAATGCTTGTTGACAGTGAATTTTGTTTATCATAATATTGTTATGCTCAAGGTATAGTCCGAAGTATGTAAAAATAGCAGCTTTGAGTGTTATGCAAAGGTTTTTCGGTCTTTTGCATAAAAGTAGTACATATTGAAAACAAAAGGAATGCGTAAATGGCTAGCAGTACAAAAAAAACAAGAATCAGAGTTTGTTTAAAGGCTTACGATCATAAGTTGATTGATATATCAGCTCAAAAAATTGTAGAAACAGCTAAAAGAACAGATGCAAAAGTAGCCGGGCCTATTCCTTTACCTACAAAAAGACGTATATATTGCGTTTTGAGAAGTCCTCACAAAGATAAAAAATCTCGTGAACATTTCGAAATGAGAACTCACAAACGTATTATTGATATATACGAACCGACTCAAGCCACAATGGAAGAGTTACGTAGATTAGATTTGCCTGCAGGCGTAGATATTGAAGCAAAATAGTTGTTTCAAATACCCTCTGTGAAAATTGAATAAGCATTATGCATATAATGTGATCTACAACCGTCGGGGATGGCGGCGAGGTTAAATCCTCAAAAGGTAAAAGGAAAACAATGTAGCGCTCGCAAGAGAAAATGTGCAATTCCAAAATGAGGCAGTAGAATTACTGCACCAAGTAGGATGAGCATGGAAAGGAAAAGACATGACACTAGGTGTAATAGGTAAAAAAGTCGGAATGACTCAAATCTTTGACGAAAACGGTTTGGCAATTCCCGTAACCGTAATCAAAGTTGACGAAACTGTTGTTACTCAGGTAAAAACAGTTGATACAGACGGATACAATGCTATTCAGGTCGGTACAATCGCCGCTAAAGATAAGCATTTAACCAAGGCTCAATTGGGTCATTTCAAGAAAAATAACTTATCAAACTACAGACACTTACAGGAATTCAGAGTTGACAATCCTCAAGATTTCAAAGTAGGGGACAAAGTTGAATTATCTGTATTAGACAATGTAGAAAAAGTCGATGTAACAGGAAAATCAATAGGTAAAGGATTCCAAGGTACCGTAAAGAGATGGAACTTCGGCAGAGGACCTATGGCTCACGGTTCAAAGAACCACAGAGAACCGGGTTCAATCGGCGCAGGTACAACTCCTTCTCGTGTTATCAAAGGCAAAAGAATGGCAGGTAACATGGGTAATGAAAGAGTTACAATTACTAAATTGAAACTTGTTAAAGTTGACTCAAATAACGGTTTAGTTCTTGTAAAAGGTTCTGTTCCGGGTTGCGAAGGCAGATTGGTAACAATCGTTCCCACAAGAACAAAATGGAACTAAAGGCGAGAGCCTTTCCCCTCTACCTTTAGGAGAGGGAAGAATTTCAAATCGAAAGTAAAACTTGAAATTTAGAAATTCGGGTGAGGGTTTAACCCGCACATAAACAAAAAAACAAGCAAGACAGACAAGTCTGAAAAATCCCGAGTTGCCATATAAAGTCCTTGAATAAGGAAAAGGGGTAACAGGCGCACAAGATAATAAAAAAGGAAAATTAAAAATGTCAAAAGAAATTTTAAGTACAAATGGTGAAAAGTTAGGCGAAATCACTTTATCCAAAGAAGTATTCGGTGTCGAGCCTAATATACATGTAATGCACTTAGCATTAAGAAGACAATTAAATAATGCTCGTCAGGGCAACGCAAGCGCTAAAACAAGAGCTGAAGTTGCAGGCGGCGGCAAGAAACCTTGGAAACAAAAAGGTACAGGCCGTGCAAGAGCAGGTTCTTTGAGATCTCCGTTGTTCAGAGGCGGCGGCGTAATCTTCGGACCGAAACCCAGAAGTTATGCATTTGCAATGCCTCAAAAAGCAAGAAAGCTTGCTTTGAAATCAGCATTATCCGCTAAGGAATCTCAAATTGTTGTAGTAAAAGACTTCTCAACAATTTCCGAACCGAAAACAAAATTGATGGTTAGTGCATTAAAATCATTGAATGTAAGCGGTAAAGTTTTAATCGTTGCAGATACAAAAGCAGAAGAAAACAAGAATCTTGTATTATCTGCAAGAAATATTCCGAGCGTAAAACTTTTATTACCGTCAAACTTGAATGTAAAAGATTTGCTTGAAGCTGATTTTGTTGTAATGACTGAATCTGCGGTAAGTGAAGTTACCGAAAGACTTAGCAAATAATTACAACGTAAACGAAAAGATAAAGGAAAATAAAAATGAGTAAAGAAAATTTATACGATATAATCAAAAAACCTTTAGTAACAGAAAAATCTGTAGGTGCCTCAGCAAACGGACAATATACATTTGAGGTACGTAAAGACGCTACTAAAACAGAAATTGCAAAAGCGGTTGAATTAGCTTTTCCGGGAAGAAAAGTTAAAAGCGTAAATACGGTTTATATGCCTTCTCATTCAAAGAGAATGGGTTATAAATTCGGAAGAACGGATTCATCTAAGAAAGCTATTGTTACAATAGACGGTGAACCGTTAGAATTTATGAATATATAATTCATAAACAACAACTCAGGGCGAAAATTGGCACAAGTCCTGAAAAAAGTAGAGGATGAACGCAAGTTCATGGTAAAAGCCAAAAGGAGAAAAAAATGGCATTAAGAAAAATCAATCCGACGTCTCCGGGACAAAGAGGCATGACAAAGAGTGATTATAAAGAAATCACCACTTCAACTCCTGAAAAATCATTGTTAAA
The DNA here is from genome assembly GCA_900319365.1 of uncultured bacterium. Taxonomy (GTDB): domain Bacteria; phylum Cyanobacteriota; class Vampirovibrionia; order Gastranaerophilales; family Gastranaerophilaceae; genus Zag111. The sequence continues at coordinate 13,654 of ONOE01000003.1, forward strand.
ATCATTGAATAAAAAATCAGGCAGAAACAATACAGGTAGAATTACTTGTCGTCATAAAGGCGGCGGTGTAAAAAGAACTTACCGTGTAATTGATTTCAAAAGAGATAAGTTCGGTATTCCCGCAACGGTTAAGACCATTGAATACGATCCGAACAGAAACGTAAGAATTTCATTATGTTTTTACGCAGACGGTGAAAAAAGATACATTTTGACACCTGAAGGTTTAAACGTAGGTGATAAAATTTTGAGCGGTCCTGATGCACCCGTGCAGACAGGAAACGCAATTCCGTTGGAACTTATTCCGTTAGGTACATTTGTTCACAATATCGAAATGGTACCGGGTCGTGGCGGAATCCTTGTCAGAGCCGCAGGCAACAGCGCTCAGGTTATGGCAAAAGAAGGTAACTATGTTACCGTTAAACTTCCGTCAGGCGAAATGAGAATGATAAGAAAAGAATGCCTTGCAACAATCGGCATATTGGGTAATTCTGAATTTAAAAACTTATCAATCGGTAAAGCCGGAAGAAAACGTTACTTAGGTATAAGACCTACTGTTAGAGGTGTAACGATGAACCCTTGCGATCACCCTCACGGTGGTGGTGAAGGTAAAACAGGTCCCGGCGGGAATCCGAAAACACCTTGGGGCAAACCTGCTCTTGGTTACAAGACTCGTAAAAAAGGCAAAGCTTCAGATAAGTTGATTATCAGAAGAAGAAATGCTAAGTAAGATAATCGTTCTCAAGAGAAACGAATGTTACGAGTATCTTATCCCGAACTTGTTTCGGGATTAAAACAAATAAAACAAAACTCAAATAACGAAAACAAAAAGGAGAAATAAATGGCACGTTCATTAAAAAAAGGTGCGTATGTAGAAGAATCTCTACAAAAGAAAATAGATAAAATGAATGCTAACTCAGAGAAAAAAGTTATCAAAACTTGGTCCAGAGCATCCATGGTTGTACCTGATATGCTAAATCATACAATTGCGGTACACAACGGAAAGACTCATGTTCCCGTTTATATTACGGAAGAAATGGTCGGACACAAGTTGGGTGAATTTGCACCGACAAGACTTTTCAAAGGTCATTCGGGATCTGACAAAGTAGCAAAATTGAAGTAAAATAAAGGATAAAAAAATGGAAGCAAAAGCAAAACAAACGGATATAAAAATGACGGCACGCAAACTTCGCAGAGTAATCAATGAAGTTAGAGGTAAGTCTGTCATTGAAGCTCAAGATATGTTACGTTTTATGCCATATTTTGCGGCAAGAGTTGTTGAAAAGAATTTGAAAGCAGCTGTTGCAAATGCTCAAGAACAATATGGTGTCGGTGCTGAAAGTTTGAGAGTTTCACAAATTTTTGCAGACGAAAGCACAACATACAAACGTGCAAGAACAAGAGCTCAAGGTCGTATGTATTCAAGAATGAAACGTACATCACACCTTACGGTAGTAGTTAGTGATACAATTAAGAAATAGGACATAAAAATATGGGACAAAAAACACATCCAACCGGATTTAGAGTAGGAATTATACAAAAATGGGCAAGCTCATGGTATGCCAAAGTTAAGGATTACAAAGAATTCGTAGCGGAAGACGCTAAAATCAGAAAGTTCATAAAGAAAAAACTTTATGCAGCAGGCATATCCAAGATTTGGATTGCAAGAAAATCTCAAAAGATAACAATCACGGTTGTAACAGCAAAACCCGGTATTGTTGTCGGCAGAGGCGGACAGGGTATTGATGATCTTCGTAACGAAGTTACAAAATACATCGGAAAACCCGTAATTATCAATGTTGTTGAAGTTGCAAGAATTGATGCCGATGCACAATTGGTAGCAGAAAATATTGCACAACAACTTGAAAAACGTATTGCATTCAGACGTGCAATGAAACAAGCTATGCAAAGAACAATGCGTTCGGGCGTACAAGGTATCAAAGTTATGGTATCGGGTCGTTTGGGCGGTGCTGAAATCGCAAGAAACGAATGGGCTAAAGAAGGAAGAATCCCTCTTCAAACTTTAAGAGCTGATGTTGATTACGGTTTTGCAGAAGCAGATACGATTATGGGTAAAATTGGTGTTAAAGTTTGGATTTTCAAAGGCAACTTAATGCCCGGCGAAATGGCAGATCAAAACATCAAAGCAAGCAAAGGTAGAGAAAACAATTCAGAGCGCAGCAGACGTTCAAGACGTCCGAAAGCTGTTGCTTCTGAAGAAAATAAGTAATAAATAGGAGCAATATAAAATGTTACAGCCTAAAAAAACAAAATACCGCAAAATGATGAAAGGCAGAATGAAAGGTACCGAAACAAGAGGTACAAAACTTGAATTTGGTCATTACGGTTTGCAGGCAGTTGAGCCGGGTTGGATTACCAGCCGTCAGATAGAAGCAGCTCGTCGTGCTATGACCCGTGAAATCAAAAGAGGCGGTAATGTATGGATTAAAATATTTCCGGATAAACCGATTACTGCAAAACCTGCCGAAACTCGTATGGGTTCAGGCAAAGGCAATGTAGAATATTGGGTTGCCGTTGTTAAACCAAACAGAATCTTGTTTGAGTTGGAATATTTTGACAGGAACGTAGCTGTTCATGCACTTGACTTGGCGGCACAGAAGTTACCTATCAAAACTAAATTGGTTGAAAAGACCGACGAACAATAAATTCTCTTATCACGACAGAAAATGTTCAGGTCGATAAATGAAGGAAAAGGATAATAAAAAATGAAAATAAGTGAAATGCGTGAAAAATCAGTCGATGAGTTGCAAAATGCAATTGTTGATTGGAAAAAGCAATTATTAGAATCAAGAATACAACTTGCAACTAACAAATTGACAAATACATCAACAATTTCAAAAACAAAAAGACTTATCGCACAAGCAAAGACAGTAATAACAGAAAAAGAGGTACAAAATGCCTAAAAAAGAAAAACAAGGTGTTGTAGTTAGCAACAAAATGGATAAAACAGTAGTAGTCAGAGTTGCTGATTATGAACCACATCCCAGATACAAAAAAATTATGGAATCAAACAGACATTACAAAGCACATGATGCTCAAAATGTTTGCAACGAAGGCGATATCGTAAGAATCGTTGAAGCAAGACCTATGTCAAAAGACAAAAGATGGGCTGTTGCTGAAGTCGTTGAAAAAGCTCGTTAGTCCTTAACAAGCCAAAGGTAAATTTAGAACTGACGAAGTCCTGAATTTTGTTTCGGGACAATGATAAAACATAAGCAGTAATGCAGCATTACCTTATTTATAAGAGTAATGAGAGGCACACAGTAAAAAAGGAAAGAAAAATGATACAACAAGAAACCAGATTAGCAGTTGCAGATAACACGGGTGCAAAGCAGTTGTTATGCATCAGAGTTATGGGCAGTTCAAATAAAAAATTTGCGGCAGTCGGTGATGAAATTGTAGCTTCAGTAAAAGATGCAACACCTAATATGACCGTAAAAAAAGGTGAAGTTGTTCGTGCTGTTGTAGTAAGAACTAAAGCAGATATTAAACGTCAAGACGGATCAGTTATCAGATTTGATGAAAATGCTGCAGTAATTATTGCAAAAGACGGCAACCCGAGAGGAACCCGTGTATTCGGACCTGTAGCTCGTGAATTGAGAGACAAAGGTTATATGAAGATTGTTTCTCTTGCACCGGAAGTTATATAATACAAAGCAAATTGCTTAGCAAAATACAAAGGAAAGAAAAATGAAAAAAACTGAGAAGAAAAATTTACATGTAAAAAATGGCGACAGAGTCGTTATAATTGCAGGTAAAGATAAAGGAAAAATCGGTAACATCAAAAAAGTTGACCGTGCAGACGGCAGAGTTACCGTAGAGGGTGCAAACATGGTTACAAAGGCGCAAAAACCCCAACCTGCTGCAGGTATTCAAGGCGGTTTAATCAAGATGGAAGCTCCTCTTGATTCGTCAAATGTAATGATTGTATGCCCTGCCTGTGAAAAGGCTACAAGACCGGCAATGAAAATCGTTGACGGCAAAAAAGTTCGCATTTGCAAAAAATGCGGTGAGCAACTGGATGCTTAATGTGTAAACATTTAGTTTATGACATTAATACCATAAGTAAAGGAAAAAGGAAAAATGACAGTAACTAAAAATTTAAAGGACAGATATGTTGAAGATGCTGTTCCTGCATTAAAAGAAAAATACGGATATAAAAATATCCACCAAGTACCGAAACTTGTAAAAGTCGTATTAAATATGGGTGTTGGTGAAGCTTCACACAACTCAAAGATTGCAGAATCAATCGAAAATCAATTAACTAAAATTGCCGGTCAAAAGGCAGTTGTAACCAAAGCAAAAAAATCAATCGCATCTTACAAATTAAGAGAAGGGATGCCTGTTGGTGCAATGGCTACATTAAGAGGCGACAGAATGTATGATTTCATTCAAAAGTTAATCTGCGTTGTACTCCCCAGAATCCGTGATTTCCGTGGAGTCAGCCCGAAAAGTTTTGACGGTAGAGGAAACTATACATTAGGTTTGAAAGAACAAGCTCTTTTCCCTGAAATTTCTTATGAAGAAGTTGATTTGGTTAAGGGTATGAACGTTTCAATCATCACAACAGCTCAAACAGATGATGAAGCAAGAGATTTGTTAAAACTTTTGGGAATGCCTTTCAAGGGTATGAACAAAAATAAGTAAGAAAATAATAGTATAATAAAGATAAAAGGAGAAATTCATGGCTAAAAAAGCGATGATAGACAAAGAAGCAAAAAGAGAAAGATTGGTTGCCAAAGGAAAATATCCTGCAGTAAAACTTCATAACAGATGCAGTATATGCGGCAGACCTCATGGCTATCACAGAGATTTCGGTCTTTGCAGAATTTGTTTAAGAAAAATGGCACATAAGGGTTTATTGCCCGGTGTTACAAAAGCAAGCTGGTAACGGTTTGTGATAAAAACAAAATGAGTAATTTAAAAGCAGGTATGATTCATACCTGCTTTTTTAAATGTCGTTTTAAAAATTTTAAATAGTTCTTTGGCAATCTTTTTAAGAATTATTTTTAGTAACTATATACAAAAATACATTAAATTTTTGCAAGTTATGTCTTTGCAAGCACGCAAAAGCCCGCAGCGAACAACTTGCCCGAGAGAAAGCAATTCCAAGACAGCAATCCGGTCTTTAAAGTCAACGCCAAACGAAAAAAGTATTTTATTTATAATGTCTTACGCAGACGGCGGAAACTTTTTAAGCAAAAAATATAATTTCCTTATTTTTTCAATTCATTTACTGCATCAATAACTTTTTGAACGGCTTCTTGCGGTTTCAATACCGATTTTTCGCCCGTTGCTCTTTCTACAAATTCTACATTGCCTTCTGCAACGGTTTTGCCTACGGTAATTCTGTAAGGGAAGCCGATAAGATCCGCATCTTTGAATTTGACACCGGGTCTTTCATCTCTATCATCAATTACCGCTTCAATTCCTGCGTTTTGCAAATCTTCATAAATCTTATTTGCAACAGACATTTGAGTTTCGTCTTTTGTGCTGACGGGTACAACGATAGCGTGATAAGGTGCGATTGCTAAAGGCCATTTTATACCCCAATCATCATGATGAGCTTCAACGGCAGCAGCAGCGGTTCTTGTTACGCCGATTCCGTAACAGCCCATAATGTATGGTTGAGCTTTGCCTTCAGCATCAAGATAAACGCCGTTCATGGGTTTTGAGTATTTTGTGCCTAATTGGAAGATGTTTCCGACTTCTATGCCTCTTGTTACTTTTAAAGGTTTGTGGCATTGCGGGCAAAGTTCACCTGCTTCAACAAGTCTTAAATCTTCCACTACTGACGGCAAATCAACATCAACGCCCCAGTTTGCTCCGACCAAATGTTTGTCTGTTTGGTTTATGCCGATTACGAAGTTTTTCAAATCGGCAACGGTTTTATCTGCGACAATTTTAACTTTATATTCATCGTATTTAGTTAAATATTTACCGTCAGCGCCTTTAGGCCCGATAAATCCGGGGATTGCATCGTAGCCGTTTTGTTTCATAAGTTCTGCAATTTCGGCTGATGTTGCAATTCTTATATCAACACCGCCTACGGCATTTAATAATTTGGTTTCTTCAACCTGCTTATCTCCTCTGATAAGTGCGATAACGGGAGCTTTATCAACTATGTAAACTAAAGCTTTGCAAATAACAGACGGTGCACATTTTAAGAAAGCGCTGAGTTCATCGATTGAATGAACATCAGGCGTATCGATGATTTCAGCTTTGTCATATCCGCCGTCAACTATAGCTTCAGGCAAAATTGAAACGGCATGGTTTGAATTTGCGCTGTAATCGCAGCTATCACAATAGAATACGTCGTTTTCACCCGCATCGGTATCGGTGATTACCATAAATTCATGAGAAACGTTTCCGCCGATAGCGCCCGAATCGGATTGAACAACTTTGGTCGGCAGCCCGCATCTGTTAAAGATTTTTGTATAAGCCTGCCACATGTTTTGGTATTCTTTGTCTAAGCCTTCTTGAGAAGTTGAGAAAGAATATGCATCTTTCATAATAAATTCTCTGCCTCTTAAAAGCCCGAAACGAGGACGTCTTTCATCTCTGAATTTTGACTGAATCTGGTATAAATTAATCGGCAGCTGTTTGTATGATTTTATAATGTCCCGAACAACAGAAGTTATGATTTCTTCGTGCGTCGGACCAAGACACATTTCTCTGCCGTGTCGGTCTTTCAATCTCATCAGTTCCCCGCCGTAAGCATTCCATCTGCCTGATTCTTCCCATAACTCTTTAGGTTGAACAAAAGGCATTAAAAGCTCTTGAGCGCCTGCCGCATCCATTTCTTCTCTGATAATATTTTCAACTTTTTTCAAAACTCTCCACATTAAAGGCATAAATGTATAAACCCCGCTTGTGAGTTTTTTGATGTAACCTGCTCTGACAAGCAGCTTATGTGATATAACTTCTGCATCTGATGGATTGTCCCGCATAGTTTGAACGAACAATTTAGACATCTTCATAATATTAAATCCTCATATTTATAATTTCAGCAGAACCATTTTACCACAAAAATAAACACAAATGGAAGAAAGTCGATAGGTTCGGTGGATATAAGTTGATAAGATGATAATATTTTTGCATCTGTAAAGGTGTATAAGTTCATAAGTTCATAAGTTTATAAGTTCATAAGTGAGTTACGGTCATTCTGAGCGAAGCGAAGAATCGCCTAATCAAACAAATTTAAAAAAGCAGGTCAGACAAAGCGAAGAATCGCCTAATCAAACAAATTTAAAAAAGCAGGTCAGACAAATTATATTTTTCGTTGGGCAATTCCCTAAAAGTTCATAAGTTTATAAGTCGCTTACAGTCATCTTGAGCGTAAGCGAAAGATAGTCTGATGTGCGCATGATAAGGCGATTCTTCGGGCAAAAGCATCCCCAATGGCGGGCGTATAGTCCTCAATCAATCTTAATATTGCTCAATTCGGTTTTAATCAGCGGTATGGGAACAGACAAGGTTTTGAAATTTTTCAATGCGGATTGAAGGCAGGCTCTATAGTGTTCATTATCGTTTTTGCATTGAGAAATTTTTCCCGCAATATAATACAAATCACCGTTATTTTTGCAATTTTCAAGCGCTTGAGTGATTACTTCTTCCGCCTCATCGTATTCGCCGTCTTTTACGAGAATTTTTACATAGATTTTATAAGCCTCAATGTCAGCGGGGTTTAATTCAAGCGTTTGACTCAAATTATCAAGTGCGCTGCCGATATCGCCTTCTTCGTAATCCAGTGCGGCAAGGTTAAAATATGCCCAGCTGTAATCGGGGGAAATCTTTAAGACCTTGTTAAATTCATCTCTTGCAGCCTGATTGTCGCCGAAATCTTTCAAAATATTCCCGAGATAAAAATGTGCGTAAATATCATCATCGTTTAAATCAATTGTTTTTTGGAAGTATTCAAGTGCTTCGGGGTAATCTTTCATTTTGAAATATGCAAGTCCGAGGTTAAAATACGAATTGGAATCCTTGTTGTCTGTTGAAATTACTTTTTTAAAGCATTTTATTGCGGTTTTATACTCGCCCAAATCAGTACAAACGAGCCCCAGATTATAAATTGCATCGATTGCATTGCTATCAAGCCGAATTGCTTTTTCATAATTTTCCTTGGCTTTTTGGAGGTTTTTGAGTTTTTCGTAAACTATACCCAAATTGTAAAAAATTTCGCTGTCTGCCTCTTTTGTTTTTGAAAGGTAGAGCAAATTTTTTAAGGCTTCCTGCGAAAATCCGCAATCTGTTAAGAGCACTGCAAGTTGTCTGCGTGCCTGGTGATTGTTTTGATCTTCTTTTAATAAATTTTGTAATTCTTCTATTTTATCGATTTTCGCCATATTGAAAGCCCGTTTAGCATTTAGTATACGGGAACATCAATCGGTTCTGTTAATTGAACGTTTAAGATGTCGCCTTTATAGATTTGCACATTTTTACCTTTTTTTATAGCATCGGCAACACTTCCGTATACAAAGTAGCCTGACGTTCCGAAAGCTCCTCCGACTGCGGCTGCGGGAACGACAACGTATTTAAAACCGTTATCGGTTACATCTTCGCCCCAGTTAACGGCGTTTCTTGTGATGTCTGCCGATTTTGTAACGGTTTTGCGCCATGCATCTTTATAGCCTTTTGTTGTGGTAATTCCGCCGTCAAAGGTTGTATTTTGTGCTCCTGCAACAACAAGGCTCAAAGGGATTTGACGACCGTTTGGAGTTACAACGTGATCAAAATCCAAGTATAAAACTGCGCCTTTAGATAATCTTCTTGCGGGTTTTATCGCTTTAACCGAACCTCTCACAACCGAACCCATAGGCAAAATTACATCATCATTATCATCAGCTTTTTGATCGGTTATAAGCATTGCGCTAAAATCACTTCCCGCCGTGCTGACTGATGTGTCAACGGTATTTAGCATTTTCAGTTCAAGTATCGTACCTGCGGGGATTCTTTTGGTTTTTGCGTTCCCGCTGAACGGTGCGGCAAGTGTCATCTGTGCCGTAAATAATATCGCAAGAATTATAGCAAATAATTTGTTTCTCATCTTATCTCTCCTTAATTTGTCAATATTTTACCACATTGATTGGATTTTGTTAAGGAGCTTTATATATTATTTTACACTATTTTATTAAAACTGTTGGTAAATTCTTTGTCGACATTTACGCCTTCGGCTTTATTTCTTTCAAGTTCGAGCAATTTTCCTACGATGTCTTTAATGCTGTTGCGCCCTCTGCTACCGTATGCTTCAAGCAATCTGCCGTTTTTAACCCTGTAAAATTCGGTAGAATGTAATTTTTCGGGGTCGGACAGAATTTTGACCGAACTTCCGTCTTTCAATCTGACAGAACCGATTCCTTTACCCGTAGCCTTAGCGTAATCTGCAAATGTAAAACCTAATTTTATTCCGTTCATATTTTCCCTGACTTTCTTTTTCTTTTATTATCCATAAAAAACAAAAAAATAATTTTTTGCCCGAATTTATGATTTTAAATTTTTTACATCTCTTGTGGTATAATTCAGGTATGGAAGAAAAAGATATAGATAAAGTTTATTCTCTGATAAACAAGGGAGAGTACAAGCAGGCAAAAGTTATACTGGCTGATATTGCGCAAAAAGATGAAAAAGATACCGATGCGCAAAAGCTCATTGCATTATGCGATGTGAACACAGAAGATTATGACAGCGCAAGATATATTCTTGAAGATGTTATCAAATACCGTCAGGATGATGCGATTTGCTGGTATTATTTGGGCTGCTGTTATGATAATTTAGGGCAATATATTGAGGCAAAGCACGCATACAACACCGTCATTAAGCTTCGCCCCGAATATATCGATGCATACAAAAGCATGGCAATTGTTTATATAAAGACTCAAGAGCCTGACAAAGCACTTGAATTTGTTAAACAAGGTCTTGAACATTCGCAAAATGATGACTATTCGCTATACTACATCGGCGGAACGGCTTGTATGGCCGCTCAAAAATTTGATGAAAGCATTAAATATATTAAAAAGGCTATAGATTTAAACCCCGAAAACGTTCAGCTCTACAGCAACCTGGGAACTGCATATTTAACAACGGGGCAGCTTGACAAGGCTTTAGAAATTTATAAAAAATCAATCGAACTGAATCCACAGGATTCTATCGCATATTTCAACATTGCATCAATTTTGCAGATGCAGGATGATCATGAAAAGGCTTGCGAATATTTTGCAAAAGCTCATGCGCTTGAGCCGCAGGACGACAGCTATCTTGTAGCCTGGGCAATTTCTGAAGTGAAAGCAAATAAAATAAAAGATGCAATTGAACATTATAAATATTTATCTTCGGCTTACCCGCAAAAAGCTACTTACAAGTACAATCTTGCAAGTTGTTTGCAGTTGGTCGGCGAGTATGAGGCTGCTGCATCAATTTTAATTCAACTTACGATGTTAAAGCCAAAATCGGTTAATATCTTGAAAAAACTTGCCTCAATCTACATTATGACGGGTCAGTTTAACAAAGCCAAAGAAATTTATGAGCGCATAATAAAAAGAGGCACTACAGATTTTGCGCCATATTATGAACTGGCAATGATTTGTATGCGGACTAATGATACCGACAGAGCAGAGCAAATGCTTAAAAAAGTCTGCAACCTTAAACCCGATTTTGCAAGAGCTCATAAGGATTTAGGCGTTATTTATTTAAATAAAAGGCTTTTTGATTATGCAAAGGAAGAATTTGAAAGAGCCTATGAATATGCACCAGACGATTTTTCAATAATTGTTGAATATGCAAATTATTTCCATGCAATATCTGATTTTGAAAAAGCTGATGAAATGTATCAAAAGGCTCTTTCGATAAAACCTGACAACCCGTCGGCGCTTGCTTTTTCAGCGTTGAATAAAACTCATTTAAAACAGTTTGATAGGGCTCTTGAACAAATTAAAGCCGCATTAGCAAAATCACAGCCGTCGGCATTTTTGTTCTTTATAACTGGCAGAATTTATTTTCTAAACAATGATTTTGATTGTGCAAAAGATTATCTTGTAAAATCTTTTGAGCTTGAGCAAATCCCCGAAACTCAAAATCTGCTCGGGTTGTGCTACTTCAACCTTAAAAATTACACTCAGGCTAAAACGATATTTAAAAATATGCTTGAAAAATCTCCGTTAAATATCAATATACTTTTAAATACCGCAAAATGCTGCAAAGAGTTGGGCGAAACTGACGAAGCACTTGAATATTTAAACAAGATAACGGAAACTTTCCCCGAATGTGAAGAAGCACAGGAATTAATAAGAGAAATTTCATAATCTATGATTACCCGAACAGAACTTGATAAACTTGTAGAAAAATACGAAACACCTGATTTTATTAAAGATGATCCGGTTCAATTTGTGCACAAATTTCAAAATAAAAAAGATATTGAGATTGCTGGGTTTATTTCGTCACTGCTTGCTTACGGTTCAAGAAAGCAGTTTATAAAAAAGCTCAATGAACTTTTTACAAATATTGCGCAAAATGAACCGCTGAATTTTATCCGAAATTTTGAACCTGAAATTTTGGGTAATTTTAATTATCGGTTTGGAAAACCCGATGATTTTTCGTCGGTATTTAAAGATTTAAAAGAGCTTTATAATACGTCAGGCGGCTTGGAAGAACTTTTTGCATACGGGCATGAAAAGCAAAAAATTTTTGAAACGGTTACGGATTATTTTTATTCACGAGCGGATAAAAATTCGGGGCAGGGGTTTTATTTTATGATTCCGAACCCTCGCAATGGCGGCGCTATGAAAAGAATGTGTATGTATCTGCGTTGGTTGGTCAGAAAATCGTGCGTTGATGTCGGTATTTGGAATTTTATGCGTCCGTCGGAATTATACATTCCGCTTGACGTTCATGTAGGCAGAATTTCAAGGCAGATGGGTCTTTTGACAAGAAAAGCGAATGATTTTAAAGCCGTAATCGAATTGACAAATAATTTGAAAAAATTTTGCCCCGAAGATCCCGCTAAATATGATTTTGCGATTTTTGGGTATGGAGTTAATAATAAAAATTTATAGGTTTATAAGTTTATAAGTCTGTTATGATGTTCCTCCCCGACATGGGGAGGTTAGGAGGGGTCTTGGGCATAAAATAATATTAAAAAGAAGTGCAGGGTGCGCATATCAGGCGATCTTTCGCTATCGCTCAAGATGACAAAAAATACTGTTATTCTAAGGCTAAAAGCCGAAGAATCGCCAAATCAATAAAATTAAAAAGTAACTACATACGAAAATACCGTAAATTTTGCAAGTAATGTCATTGCGAGGAGCCAAGAGGACTTGGCGACGTGGCAATCCGGCCTTTGAAATCAATCCCGAACGAAAATAAGTATTTTAATATTGTCGAATTTTGCTATTGCGGTAATTTTTTATTGTACCGTAACTTTGTATATAATTTCCATTAAAAATTTATCTGTTTTGCAAATATTTGAAAACGGGTTCGGGTACAAATTTTGATATATTTCCGCCGTTATTTAAAATTTCTTTTATTGTTGAAGATGAAATGAAGTTGTATTCGGGTTTTGTTGTTAAAAATACCGTTTTAATATCATCGCACAGAGCGCTGTTTGTTTGGGATAACTGCATTTCAAATTCAAAATCAGAAACGGCTCTCAAACCTCGTATCAAAACATTTGCGCCTTTTCTTTTGGCATAATCTACAGTCAGGCCTTTAAATGAATCAACTTCAACGTTAGTCAAATCTTTGACACTTTGTTTAATAAGTTCGACTCTTTCTTCGGTTGTGAGGAAACCGTTTTTTGCCTCATTGTATGCAACGGCTATAATGACTTTGTCAAAAATTCCTGCCGCATTTTTAAGTATATCAAGATGTCCGAATGTAATCGGATCAAAACTTCCCGGATAAATTGCAATTTTCATTTTTCCTACCTTTTTTTTGAAAGCATTATAGCATGAAAGTTTATAAGTTCATAGGTTCATAAGTTCATAAGTTTATTTCGGTCATTCTGAGCAAAGCGAAGAATCGCCTAATCAAACAAATTTTAAAAAGCAGGCAGGTAAATTATATTTTGCGTTGGGCAATTCCCTAAAAGTTCATATGTTCATAAGTTTATTTCGGTCATTCTGAGCAAAGCGCCGTATAGAATAAAATTTAAGCGGTGTATCGGCAAACGCATCCTACTGAAACTCACCTGCCCGCTTACAGTCTTTTATTAAAATATGTAATTTCACGAATAGAAATAATTTGACAATTAAAATTAGCTTATGTAATATATTATTATAACAATAAATGCGAAAGGGATAAGGGATATTGGCATGCCTCAAAATGAAGTGTATGATTTATTAAAAATATTGGAAATGACGCTTGATGACGGCTTTTCCATTTCAAAATATGCGATAGTTAATAAAAGAGAAATAGAAACTTTAATAGATAGAATATATGCGGCACTTCCGCCTGAAGTACAGGAAGCACGTGTATTTATGAAACGTAAAGAAGAATTGCAAAATGAAGCTCAACAAAAAGCCGCAAAAATCGTTCAAGATGCTCAAGTTGAGGCAAACAGATTGATTTCCGAATCAGAAATCAGAAAAGCTATTGAACGAGATGGCATAAGATTGAAAAATGAAGTTGTTGCAGATTGCGAAAATATTAAACACGTTTCTATGCAAGATGCCGAACAGGTAAGACTTCAAGCTACCGAAGAAGCTATGAAGATTAGAGAAGGTGCTGATTTGTATGCTCAAAAAGTATTGACAAGTTTGGAAGATAATTTAACTCAATTGCAAAGAGGGGTTAAAGACTGTCAGATACTTATGGAGCAGTACAAAAAAGATTCAAATTCAAGATATATGCAGGCTCAAGGTCAACAGCCTCAAAAAAATCAGGCTCAAAATGCCCCCGGCGGACGTGATTGGGCTAATTTCAAAGATGCTAAAAAATTATAATTTTCAGGTTTTATTTATATTATAATTTGTTTACAAATAGTTTGATTTTTTTTATGTTTGTTATATTATGTGCTTACAAGCCGATTTAAAAAGAATGTGTATTAGCCACATTCTTTTTAAAATGGAAGAAGATTATAATAAATATAAGGAAATAAAACAATGGGTATCAAAGGAAAAAATGACAGAATGGTAGTTTTAGCTTGTGAAGAATGCAAAGAAAGAAACTACACAACAACAAAAAATAAAAAGACTATTAAAGAAAGACTTACTTTGAACAAATATTGTCCGAAATGCAAGAAAACAACCGTACATAAGGAAACAAAGTAAGGATGAAATTAAGCTGATAAACGGACGTATTTTTACTGATGTTTAATTAGCTTAAAACTTGCGTCCTTAGTTCAGTTGGTAGAACGTCGGTCTCCAAAACCGGATGTCGAGGGTTCGAGTCCTTCAGGGCGCGATTTGTATAAACCAAAGGAATAAAATTATATGATGAACGGTAAATCAAACGATAAATTAAAGGAAATATTTGACCCTATCAAAGCTTATTTCAAAGGAGTAAAAGCTGAATGGGGCAGAATAAGTTGGCCCGAAAAAAGCCAAATTTCTGCCGAAACAATTTCCGTAATAATTATCGTATTTACTTTTACAATAATTATTTACCTTATGGATTTAGTATTCAAAGGAATATTAAGTTTAATACACTAAAGATAACAAAACCAATAATTATATAAGGGTGGCTTATGACAGAAGAAGAAAAAACAATGGAAGAACAGTTGAACGAAGATAAAGCTGTTGAACAGGCATCTGAAGCTGAAGAAAAAGCAGCTAAAGAAGCTAAGAAAAATCAGAAAAGATGGTATATTGTTCACACGTATTCCGGATATGAAAACAAGGTTAAAGTTAATCTTGAAAAACGTATCGAATATACGGGCATGGGCGATAAAATCTTCAGAGTTGAAGTTCCTCAAAAAACCGTTGTACAGGTAAAAGGCGGTAAGAAGCAGGAAAAAGAAGAAAAAATCTTCCCCGGCTATGTACTTGTAGAAATGATTATGGACGAGGACAGCTGGTATGTTGTAAGACATACTTCAGGCGTTACGAAGTTTGTCGGTTCTGTTAAAAAGCCTATTCCCGTTAAAGAAAGCGAAATTAAAAGAATCTTGCACAGAACTTCATCTCAAGTTGAAAAAGTTGAACTTGACGTTAAAGTCGGTGATAAAATCAGAATCGTATCAGGTCCGTTTGCAGACTTTGATGCGGATATTATCGAGGTTTATCCCGATAAATCTAAACTCAGAGCAAATGTTTCAATATTCGGTCGTGAAACGCCGGTTGAATTGGAATACAATCAGATAAACAAAATATAATAACGCAGGGTGCTGAATAGCATTCTTCATTATAAAAAAGTAGGTCGGGATTTGCTATCCCGACAGGTGTACAAAAACTGTGGAAGGGACTCTTACAAGCCCCGCTAACACCACAAAAGGAGAAAAAAATGGCAAAAAAAGTAGTAGGAAAAATCAAGCTTCAAATTGAAGCAGGAAAAGCAAATCCATCACCTCCGGTTGGCCCGGCATTAGGTCAGCACGGTGTTAACATAATGGATTTTTGTAAACAATTCAATGCTAAAACTCAAGACAAAGCAGGATATATTATCCCTGTTATCATTGATGTTTACGAAGACAGAAGTTTTACTTTCGTAATCAAGTCGCCTCCGGCTCCTGTATTGATTAAAAAAGCTTTGAATATTCCTAAGGGATCAGCAGTTCCCAACAAGGATAAAGTCGGCGAAATCACAAGAGCTCAATTAGAAGAAATCGCAAAAACAAAAATGAACGACTTGAATGCTACAACAATGGATGCTGCAGTTAAAATGATTGCAGGTTCTTGCAGAGCTATGGGCGTAACCGTTAAAGAGGACTAATTCAAGTTTAACGGTCATACAGTATGGAAGGACTTAACAGTCCGCTAACACCACGAAAGGAAAAATTAAAATGTCAAAATTAACTAAAAAACAACAAAAAACTCAACAGATGCTTGAAGGCTTTACACAGCCTGCAACTGCTGTTGATGCAATAAAGAAATTGCAAGAAATTTCAAAAGAAGTTTCTAAATTCAACGAAACAGTAGAATGCCACATGAGATTAGGTATTGATGTTCGTCAAGCTGATCAGCAAATCAGATCAACCGTTGTTTTACCCGCAGGTTTGGGCAAATCGGTTAGAGTTTGCGTTATAGCAAAAGGTGCTAAAGCTTCTGAAGCAACCGAAGCAGGCGCTGATTATGCAGGAGCAGAAGAAATCATTGATAAAATTTCAAACGGTTGGTTTGAATTTGATACATTGATTGCAACACCTGACTGCATGGGTATGTTAGGTAAGTTAGGTCGTGTTTTGGGACCTAAAGGCTTGATGCCGAACCCTAAAACAGGTACCGTAACAATGGATATTGCAAAGGCTGTTAAAGATGCTAAAGCAGGTAAAGTTGAGTATAGAGCTGATAAACAAGGTATGATTCATTGCCCTATCGGCAAAATCCAATTCAGCGAGGAAGATTTGGTTAAAAACTATGCAACTTTAGCTGATGCTATTTTGAAATCTAAACCGTCATCTGCAAAAGGTACTTTTGTAAGATCAATCTATCTTTCAACAACAATGGGACCCGGAATTAAATTAGACCCGAAAACATTTGCTGCTGAAGTAAAAGAATTGGTTTAGTAAAATAAATTCAAATATTAAAACACTCGATTGGTATAAATCAATCGGGTGTTTTTTGTGTTAAAAATTTGCCATTAATTTAGACTTTTGCTAAATTAAAAAGTATGGCAGATAATTCTAAAAACAATAATATAAATGAACAGGTTTTCCGTCCTTGGGGGTATTACAGGGTAATTGCCAAAGGGGACGGCTATGAAGTAAAGGTAATCCATGTAAATCAGGGCGGTCAATTATCCGTCCAATCGCACAACCACAGGGCAGAACATTGGGTTGTAGCGTTTGGGAAAGCTAAGGCACGATCAGGCGATAAAACTTTTGAACTTGAAGTCGGGCAAAGCCTTGATATCACTGTTCATGCAATCCACAGCCTTGCGAATCCGTTTGATAAAGACTTAGAAATTATAGAAGTTCAACTGGGCGCATTGCTATCAGAAGATGATATTATCCGCTATAGTGATATTTACGGGAGAGCTTGAAAAAAGTTTTATTATTAAGTATAAAAAAGAACTACACCGATGAAATTCATTAGTGTAGTTCTTTTAAAATGTTTTAGCAAATCAAATAATTACTTATTCATTGCTTCTGCTACTGCAACAGCGCATGCAACGGTTGCACCAACCATCGGGTTGTTACCCATACCGATAACACCCATCATCTCAACGTGAGCGGGAACTGAAGAAGAACCTGCGAATTGAGCATCGCTGTGCATTCTGCCCATTGTATCAGTCATACCGTAAGATGCGGGACCTGCAGCAACGTTATCAGGGTGTAATGTACGACCCGTGCCGCCGCCTGAAGCAACTGAGAAGTATTTTCTGCCATGCTCCCAGCACCATTTCTTATATGTACCTGCAACAGGGTGTTGGAATCTTGTAGGGTTGGTTGAGTTACCTGTGATAGAAACATCAACGCCTTCTTTTTCCATAATAGCAACGCCTTCGTTTACATCATCAGCTCCGTAGCATTTAACTTTTGCTCTTTCGCCGTCTGAGAACGGAGTTTCTTTAACAACTTTTAATTCGCCGGTTTTATAATCATAATCTGTTTCAACATAAGTGAAACCGTTGATTCTTGAAATGATATAAGCTGCATCTTTGCCTAAACCGTTTAAGATAACTCTTAAAGGAGTTTTTCTTACTTTGTTAGCGTTTTTAGCAATACCGATTGCACCTTCTGCAGCTGCGAATGATTCGTGTCCTGCTAAGAAACAGAAACATTTTGTTTCTTCTCTTAAAAGCATAGCGCCTAAGTTACCGTGTCCGATACCTACTTTTCTTCTGTCGCCTACAGACCCCGGAACAGCGAATGCCTGCAAACCTAAACCGATTGCTTCAGCAGCATCGGCAGCATTTTTGATGCCTTTTTTAATTGCAATGGCACAGCCTAAAGTGTATGCCCAAGATGCATTATCAAATGCGATAGGCTGAATCCCTTTAACAACGGCATTTACATCAATGCCTTTTGATAAACATAAATCACGTGCTTCTTCAAGATTTTTTAAACCGTATTCGGATAAAACTTTCTTCAAAGTAGTTTCACGTCTGTCTTGTCCTTCAAATTGTACTGTCATATTATTAATTCCTTATTTCCAATTTTACATTTTTGTTTTGTTAAATTATTCTTTTCTCGGATCAATATATTTAACCGCATCGGCATATCGACCATAAGTACCGACATTCTTTTCGTAAGCTTCTTTTATGTCAACGCCTTTTTTAACTGCGTCCATAAATTTGCCTAAGTTAATGAATTGGTATCCGATAACTTCATCATTTTTATCAAGACCGAGTTTCAAGATATAACCTTCGGTTAATTGAAGATATCTTACGCCTTTTTGTTTTGTTGAGTGGATTGTACCGCACATAGAGCATAAACCCTTGCCTAAGTCTTCCAATCCTGCGCCGACAGGCAAGCCGTTTTCTGAGAATGCGGTTTGAGTTCTGCCGTAAACGATTTGTAAGAATAATTCTCTCATTGCAACGTTAATAGCATCGCAAACAAGGTCGGTATTCAAAGCTTCAAGGATTGTTTTGCCCGGAAGAATTTCTCCTGCCATTGCAGCAGATTGAGTCATACCCGAGCAGCCGATTGTTTCAATCAAGGCTTCTTGAATGATACCGTCTTTAACGTTAAGAGTTAATTTGCAGGTACCTTGTTGAGGTGCACAGCAGCCACAACCGTGAGTAAGACCGGAAATGTCTTTAATTTCTTTGCATTTTGTCCATTCTCCTTCTTGAGGAATAGGAGCAGGACTTCCTTTTACGCCGCGTCTTACAACACATTCGTTTTGTATTTCTTGAGTAATTTGTATATTAGCCATTTTTTACTCCCTTCACCTTATATACACTATTAATTTTATTTCCTCAAAACATTTCGTCAAGAAGATTGAATTTTTCCGAAAATAATGATAAAGTAAGTTTATGTTCGGTAATTAAAGAATTGAGGCTTTTGTATATGAAAATAATTAAAAATAATGCATTCACTTTGGGCGAAGTTCTTATGGCTATTTTGGTTGTAGGTATTGTTGCGGTCTTGGTTATCCCGAGTATCAGCAGAAGTATTAATGCCAAATCAAAAATGTCTTTGTTAAAAAATACGGTTTCAAGTGTAACAAATGTCGTTCAAAAAGAGTTGTCAAGAGCAAGAACAGATGATGTTACCATGACAAATATTTATAATAATCCGAAAGCTTTTTTGGAAGAATTTGATATAGCACCTTCAGGCGAAGCTTTTGCATCTTCTTACAGAAAGATTACGGGTAATACAAAAGCGAATGTTACCATTCCTAAAAATGAAGGAACTACTCAGGCAAAAGCCCTGTTAAAAAACGGTGTAGGAATAGGTTTGGTAAATAATTTATACGGCAAAGATGCAACGGGTGTAATTATCGATTTAAACGGCGATAACAAACCTAATGTTGTCGGAGAAGATTACTTTGTGTTCCAAATTTCTTGGAGTGATGATGCCTCTAAAAACGGCAATACCGGCATTCATAACGGCGACGTCGGAGGATATTTCAACGGCGGAAGCGGGGATGCAAATTCTCAAGAATCATCTGCCTCTTTAAAAACCGCTTGCAAAGGCGGCAACGGTGCGGCATGCTACAGAATGGTCGAATTGTCAGGATTTGATCCCGAATATTTGGAAAAATAATTAAAAGGAGAAATAATGGAAAATAAAAATAAAGCGTTTACGCTCACGGAATTGCTGCTTTCTTTAGGAATTGTCGGTGTTCTTGCGGTTATGGTAATCCCATCTCTTGTCGGGCATGTATATAACAGAGTTTATTCAAACCAGATAAAAAGTATGTCCTCGACTATAGAAAACCTTGCACAAGATGAACTTTTAACAAAGGCAACCCGTGATATGTCGCTTACGGATTTTAAATCCGCTTCAACCCTTTTAACGACAAAACATTTTTCGATTTCGAAAAAATGCTCGGCTTCAAGTGCACTTAAAGATTGCTGGAATACAACCGCAGCATCAGGCAAAAAGCAGTCAAAATATAAAACTTTGAAAGGTAAAGCATCTTCGATTACTAACCCCGGCGATACGGTAATTTTGACAAACGGTGTAATGTTTGGTTATACGCCCGTTGATAATGGCGGAAAAACAACAGGTTATGTCATAATGGACGTAAACGGTGTTGACGGACCGAATATCTATGGCAGAGATGTTTTCGCCTTCTATGTAACTTCAAAAGGCTATGTTGATGATGAAGTTTTGAATGATTCTGATGTTTCTGTTGAAACAAAAATTGCGGATTGCAAAAAAGGAAATGCTCTCAGATGCTTTGGCGCATTAAAAGATAATTCATGGAAAATGGATTATTAATATAAATGAACACCGTTAAATATTCAAAATATTTATACAAATCTCCGATTGGATATTTGACATTCTGCATAGAAAATGATTTTGCGCTTGTGGGGCTAAAACCTGCTCAAAGTGATTTTATCCAGGATAGTGGAACTCCGTTTTCAAATAAAATTAAACAGGAGTTAGAAGAATATTTTTCTTACGAGCGAAAATATTTTGATATAAATATAAAATTTTACGGTACGGATTTTCAAAAATCTGTTTGGAGTGAACTTTTAAAAATTTCTTATGGGGAAACCGAAACTTACGGGCAAATTGCGCAAAATATCGGAAATGTAAATTACTCAAGAGCAGTCGGCAATGCTTGCAACAAAAATCCCGTCATGATAATCGTTCCGTGCCACCGTGTGGTATCATCAAACGGCAAACAGGGCGGATACGCCTACGGTGCGAAAATAAAAAGTTACCTGCTGAATTTGGAAAGTAAATAGGGCTAAAACTGCTATAGAAAGCAGGTCGGTCTTGTGCCCGTATTTTCTTGGCGAACATTATGAAATGTCGGTCGGCATTGCTATGCCGATAAAAATTATTCATAGGTGGCATTGTGTCCATATTTATTTGTATGACAAGGCGATTCTTTTGTCTCTACCTATGGGATATGGTGCCCGCAGGGCGGGTGAGGGTTGATAAAATGATGAAAGTTGGGCATATCTGCCCAACGATAAATTTTTCGTGTTGGCATAGCAATGCCAACCTACTAAAAGCCCGTAGGTCAAGCAAATTGAAATATTACAAAACAAAATATTGTCATTACTTATAAATTTGCCTGACAAAAAATGTCAGGCAAGGTCAAATTTTTTAAAATCTCTTTAATATTTAATGGTAAAGTCCTTGCCTGACCTACTTTTTTACCATTTTTAAACACCATAAAGAAGGTAGGTTGGGCATACCTGCCCAACTCCCAACTCAAAATGGACATAAAATATAATAATAAAAGACTATGAAACAAGTCCATAGTCTTTTATAATGTCGAGGAAGGGACTCGAACCCTCAAGGAATTACCCACATGAACCTGAATCATGCGCGTCTACCAATTCCGCCACCCCGACATGTGCATCTACTTTATTTAATTGTCAAAATGTTTGTGTCGGGTCTGCGGAAGTTGACTCAAGGTCAACCCTCTCGGGAAATGATACT
>ONOE01000003.1:35382-199443 GCA_900319365.1 uncultured bacterium
GTCTGCGGAAGTTGACTCAAGGTCAACCCTCTCGGGAAATGATACTCAATCATTTCCCTCCGGCAGAGTGCCACCCCGACATGTGCATCTGTTTTATTTGATTGTCAATAAGCACGCATCATATTGCTACAATATGCAATCACGACACATTTTTAAACTGTAATCATTCTAACCTAAAAATAAAAATTTTTAAATACCCACGCTCAAGCCGGCGCAAACATTTATAGATTGCCCCGTTATTCCCCTTGCGCTGTCTGAGATAAGGTATTTTACCAATCCGGCAATTTCTTTCGGATCGACATATCTTTTTTGAGGTACACAATCTAATATTTCTTCTTCACTAAATTCGCTTTCTTCTATTGATTTTTTGCCCAGTTCCGTATCGACCCATCCGGGGTTAATTGTGTTAACCGTGATTCCGTATTCCGCTAATTCAAGACCCGTTGCTTTGGCAAACCCGACCAATCCCGCTTTGGTTGCCGAATACAAGCTCGCATTCGCTTCTCCCATTACGCCCGAAATCGAACCGATATTTATTATTCTGCCGAACCCTTTTTCTTTCATATAAGGAACTGCCCTTGCCGTAAGATAAATGGGCGCTTTTAAATTTACCGCCATAATGTGGCTCAACTTGTTTATCTTAGTCTTTTCAATCTCATTATAAATGTATTCGCCCGCATTGTTTACAAGTACATCTATCTTATTTTCTACAATAAAATCCCCGAGTTTTGACAATTCATACTCATGGCTCAAGTCGCATGTCATATACCCCGCAGGTTTCAAACTCTTTAATTCTGCCTCATTCCTTGCGCAAACATAAATCTTGCCAGTCGTTTTTAATTCCTGAGCAATTACCCTGCCGATACCTTTCGATGCACCCGTAACTAAAATGTTCATAAAATTTTTCCTTTATTTTTTATAATATTTAACATTATACAAATTTTTTTCTTATTTTTCAATAAGAATATTCCCCATGCTATATACAAAGTTACAAAATTCAGCGCAAAATCAAAAATCCTATTTTACAAATTTTGCTTTCAATCTGTTAAATAATTCCGATGCGTATTCCATTTTGAATGCCAGATTCAAAGGAATATAAACGGCCAAGCATACGATTGCGATGAATGTTATTTTAATAAGTTCAAACGGGATTTTGCTCATGTGAATAATTTGGTCATATCCATGCGCTGCAACAAAGCAGACTCCGAGAGTTATCAATCCTGCTGCGCACATCTTGAACAAATTTATAAATAACGTTTTGTATCCCATTTTCATTTTTCTTAAAATGAAATACCCTAAAACCGTTGCATTAAATAGCGTTACGAGTGAAGTTGATAAAGTTATTCCGCCGATACCGAAATGCATAACGGAAATTAAAAGCCAGTTTAACAAGACTTTTAATGCAACAGAGGTTAATGCGACCGTAAAAGGCGTTGCGCTGTCATTGAACGAATAGTAAACTCTTGTGATAGAATCTCTGAATACATAAGGAATAATTGAAACAGACAAAAACCACAAGGCTTCTGTTACCATAAATGTTGCGTTTTGGTCAAATTCACCGTGCTCAAATATAAGTCTTACAGCATCATACCCCACAACCAGAATGCCTATTATAACGGGGATTGCTCCGAAAAACAAAACTCCGACCCCTTTATTAAAATAGTTTCTTATGCCTGTATAATCTTTATCCGCAACAAGGCGTGCAAAAATCGGGAATAACGGAACTAAAAATGCCGTTACAAGCACTCCGACAGGGAATTGAAATACCCTGTTGGCATAGCCTATGGCTGTCCATGCACCCTCTGAAATTTGAGAAGTAAAAAACATATCTATATAAATATGAATTTGTCCGACGGTTGAACTGAGCACCGCAGGGAACAGAAGTTCGCCTATTTCTCTAAAATGCACATTATTAACAAAATCAAAATTCGGTTTTAGTCTGTAACCGAGTTTTCTGATATTGGGATACTGAATAACAAGCTGCAAAATAGCTCCCAGCGTTGTTGCCCAGGCAAGAGCATAACCTTTTTTGTCAGACGGTACGGCTATAACCACCCCGATTATCGCAAGGGACATAATTATAGGCGACAAATTAGGCAGCATGAATTGCTTATAAATAATCAAAATTCCGTAATAAATCCCGACAATTCCGCCTATAACAAGCAAAGGTGTCATAATTTGCAAATGAACGGCGGCAAGATTTATCATCTCTTTTGAACCGCCCGAAATGATAAGCCCCATTATTTGCCTTGGGAAAATGTACATAATAACGGACAATAAAAGGAAAAATATTATGGTTGCCGTCATAAAGGTTGAATACAATTTATTGACTTCTTGGCTAGGTTTTTCTTTTAAATTCGGTATTAGCTTTGAAAACACCGCAACCGTTGCGGAGTGAAACGGTCCTCCGACCCCGCCCAGCAAAATCAATGATAATGACGGGATTTGATATGCATAGTAGTAAGCATCAGACACCATTGATGCGCCGTAATAATTTGCTATTACGATATCTCTTATAAAGCCTATGAGTTTGCTTACGATGGTAACAACCATAATAAGCCATGCAGCTTTTAATACGCTTATGGATTTTGTATTATTTTCAGTCTGAGAACTCATTTTTCCCCGCTATTTCAATATAAAGTCTTATCCCGCCCGTGTTTTTGGGATAAGTAAATGTTACCTGATTTACCCCTTTTTGTAAATAAGGTGAAAAATCTATTCTGTTAAACCTTGTGTTTTTATTTAATTTTATTGCTTCAAAAACGCCGTTTATCGTGGTATCAATGTATTCAACCCCGTATTTGTTATCCACAACAAGGGTTCCTTTTCCGTTTTTGGTGAAAAATGTTTGGGTCTTGGTTTTTTGATGAGGGGCTGAAGATAGAATAATCGGCTCTGTGCCGAGGGTTATGTCTGTATAATAATGTTCAAGGATTTGTTCAAACGATTTATTCAAATGTGTTCCCATATAACCTGCACCGTACTGGCTTAATCCTACTCCATGTCCAAATCCGCCGCCGTAGATTTTAAGTTTTTGAAGATTGCCGTTTTCGTCTTTTTCTTCTTCAAGAACAAAATTAGCGCTTGGCAAAGCTTTGCCTTTTACGGTAAACAATCTTCTTATTACAAGTTCTTTTGATACAACGTAATTAGCGCTGTCGGTTTGGATTTCAAGGTTCATAATTTTGCCTGAAAATCCTCTTTTTAAAACGTTTATTCCCGTAATATTTCCAATGACTTCGCCTTTATTTACAACGGGTTTTACAAAACCTGCCGCACTCTGGGCTGCTATATGATCTTGAATTTCTTTTTGAAGTTCGTCATGCGTCCATTCACGCTCCCAGCGGAAATAAGACGTTTTTTCATCGAATGATTTGGGTCTTGATTTGTAGAATTTTTCTGCCGTTTCGTCGGTATTTAAAATCCCGTATTCATCATAATCGGGTTTTGCTTTCAGGTAAGGTTTCGGCTTTGCGGGGAAAGCTTTTGTTATGGGATCGGAAAATGCATTTTCATAATTTTCAGTGTATCCGCCTGCACTTGATGAATACAATGCAAGGATTAAATCCCAATTATAAAGCGCCACAATTCCTCTTGTTTCGTCAATTGCCTGATTAGACAAGGATTTTTCCGTATTTGCACCAAAGTAAACCTGACTTGCAACAGAATCTACAACGTCATAATTGGGGTTTGCTTTGACTCTGGGTGAAAGAACATAATTTCTTGCGGCTACTGCCTGAGCTTTCAATGCTTCCAGTCCGAAAGATACGGGCATTTCGTTAGGCACAACGCCTTTTAAATAATCTTCGACTTCCAAATTATTAATAATATAAAATGCGCCTTCTTTTGCGCAAACAAGGTTGATTTCGCCTCTATATACGGCATCTCTGCCAGCACGTTTTAAATCTTTAATCCCTAAAAACCCGAAATCGGCTTTAAACCTTACGGGGCCAGAAACCTTTGCAATAACGTTATTATCCCTGTCGCTCAATACAAAAATCTTTCCGGCCATTGAAATGTTTATAACATTATTTGAATCATAGGTGTCAATATAGGTGTTGTTATTATAAACTTCAAACTCCCCCGTTCCGTAGATTGAGGTTTTGTTGTGGGTGTAGCTTGAAAAAGTTTGATTGCCTATCCCGACCTTTACGGTTTTTGAGGACGGGGAAATTTGAAAATTTGAATTGATATCCGATAAATCGACCGAAGTCAATGAAAACGGAATGTTATCAAAATATGCGCCTTTTGCAATCGGGGCGCAAAACAGCATTATTGTACTTATTAAAAATAGAGCAAATCTCCTCATAATTCTATTATATGCCAAACACAAAAAATACGTTCGGATATAGTTAAGCTGTTTTAAGAATGATATTTCTTTTCTACCATTTCAAGCCATTTTGCTCTGTTGTAGTTTTCATAACTTTGCGCAAAATTTATAAGGGCAGATGCAAGTTTTCTGCCGCTGTCGGATTTCCCCATAATAAAGCAGTCGCCGTTTTCGTTTTCGCAGTATAAAAGTTCTTTATGTACGATTTTATCAACGTTATTTTTAGGATTTTTATTGATAATTCCGAGCAACCATTTGGGCAAAAGCTCTATGGGCGTAATTTTGCCCATAAGCAATTCATCTTTATGTATTTGTAAAAATTTTGAATAATCGGCTAAAATCATTTTATACCTTTCGTTTAATTAAACGGTGTGGAGGCTGCTAAACATACTATATCATAAATTTCCGCCCTGTTTAATTCTTTAATCATTTCTTCAAAAGTTGAACCTGTCGTGCAAATGTCATCAATAATTAAAACTTTTTTACCCTTTATCAGTTTGGTTTTGTCGGCTTGGAATGCATTTTCGAGGTTCAGCATTCTTTGTGCTTTTTTCAAATTGTATTGAGGTTTGGTGTTTTTAATTCTTGAAATAAGCTTTGTATTCACTTCATACCCTGACAGCTGCGAAAATTCATTTGCGACAAGTTCCATGTGGTTGTATTTTCGCTTTTTCAATCGTTTTATAAAAATCGGTACGGGAACGATTTGAAAATCGCCATCAATATTTAATCCCCTCCAATATTCATACATAAATTTTGCCGTATAGTAGGCTAAATCTCTTTGCCCGTGGTATTTAAGACCTCGTATCATTTTTTGAAGATATTTGTTGTATAAACCTGCACAGTAAATATTTACGCCTTTATATGTTCGATTTATTTCAAAGGGCAGAAATTCAAGCTGCTCATAGCAATCCAAGCACATTTTAACGGATTCTTTTGACTTCCCGCAAAAGTAGCATTTCTTTTTATAAATCCAATCAAGCAAATTTTCAAAAAATTTATTCATAAGATTATTTTAGCATGGTTTTACTTATTCGATAAAATTTCGGCGATTTTCATATCGGTTTGATAAGTGATTTTGATATTCTCGGGCTGCCCTTGAACCATATAAACGTCATACCCCAGAGCTTCCGCCATTCCGCAATCGTCCGTGAAATTTTCCCCTTTTAATTTTTCGTGAATTTCTTTTATTAAATTATATTCAAAAGCTTGCGGGGTTTGGGTGTTGTATAACTTTGTCCGGTCGATTGTTTTTATGATTTTGCCGTTTTTATCAACCTCTTTTATCGTGTCGGTTGTTTTTGTCATTACTGATACGGCTTTTTTTTCGACAACCTCTTTTTTTACCTGTTCGATTGTTTGGGGCGAAATTAAAGGTCTTGCGCCGTCATGAATTAAAACGTAATCGCAATTTATTTGCTGCAAGCCGTTATAAACAGAGTCCTGCCTTGTTGCTCCGCCTGTTACGATTTTTATTTTCGGATTTGTAAAAATATTTTCCAAGTCTTTTATAATTTGAGGATTGGCGCTGATTACGATTTCATCAAGGTTTGCTTTTAAAAATTTTTCAACGGTATACTCAATGATTGTTTTATTATTGATTTTTTCAAGCAGTTTGTTTTTGTTCCCGAACCTTTTGGACGATCCGCCTGCCGTAATAATTGCGCCGAATTTCATAATATCCTCTTATTGTTTAAAATGATCGTATATGTTTTGTTCAATGTCTTTATCTGTCAAATGAACGATTTTATTGTTTATTTTTAAATCAATGCCCGAACCGTCTTTTACCGTACCGATTTGGGTTCCGATATCATATTGCATCGGGATTGCCGCAACAAGTCCGTAATCTTCCCCGCCATAAAGAACGGTCTTTTGCCAGTTCGGAAATTGTTTAATATCTTCATCTGTCGGGATTTTATCAAAATCAATTTCAAGTGCTTTCCCGCTTGAATATGCGATTTGAGAAAGCGCATCGGCTATTCCGTCAGATGTGTCCATCATTGCATAATCTTCTTTCACGCTTGTGCCTATGGCTTGCGAAAAATCCTTTTGCAATACGGGTTCAAGGTGAGCTTTGATAAATTTTTCGGGGGATTTTTTATTATTTAATAAAAGTTGAAGTCCCGCACCGCTAGACCCGTTTAATCCTGCAGCAACTATTTTGTAGCCTGTTTTGGCATTTTTTCTTGATGAAATATTTCTGCCTTTGGCTGAACCTATTGCGCATACGGAAATATAAATTTTATCGGCTGTTGTAATGTCGCCCCCGACGATTTTAATATCATCTGTGCATACAGATTTTGCGCCTTTATAAAACTCTTTGACAAATTCATTGTCCGCATTTTTAGGCAGCGACAGTGCGATGGTCAAATATAAAGGAACCGCTGCGCTTGCATAAATATCAGAGATATTAACTGCCGCACTTTTATAGCCGAGGCTGTAGGGGCTTATAAAATCCCTTTTGAAATGTACATCTTCCACAAGACTGTCTTGTGATACGACAATCCCTAAATCTTTTAAGTATGCGCAATCGTCCCCGATAAATTCATTACCGATAATATTTTTTATTGTTTGGATAAAATCTTTTTCTTTCATCTCAAACAATATTATATCATGAGAAATTCTCTTAACCTGCAATCATTTTTTCTAACGGGCTGTCATGCTTTTGAAGCATGCTTGAAGATGATGTTTCAGGTGCTATGGTTTGCGGTTTTTGGGCTTTTGAATCGACTTCATAAGATTCAATCGAACGTTTACCTGTCAATCTGCGCATAAAGTCATAATATTTTTTCTTAAACCCCGTAGAATTTTTCTGTTTATTTTCTATTGCAATCAATTCACTTCTTGTATGCGGTTCAACGGGCATTCCGACAGAACTTCTTGTCAATATTTCCCCGAGTGTTGTATCTGCAAGAGTTACCCAGCTCATTCCCGCAAGTGATGCGTTGTATGAATTTCTGAATGTTGAATTGAACAAATCAATTAACAGGGTTTGATAGAATAATCTTGAACCCTCCTGAACAAATCTTTCTTTGAATTTGGTATTTGCACCGTCTTTATCGTTGCCGTTTGATTTCAACATGACCATGTTATAGTTATCTGTCATCAAGAACCAGATTGTAGCAATTGAGGCGGCTGTTTTTGCAAGGTTTGACAATTCCGCATTAGATACGCTCGACATTGAATCAAGGTTGAACGCTTTTAACAAATTAACTTCTACAAAGTCTTTAAACTGTTCTGCATTGAAATCTTTTTTGGTTGCCTGTTTATAAATTTTATCAAAACTCTGCGCAACTGCGCTCAAATCGCTCATCGGAGCTTTGGGTTTAGACTTTCTGAATACGGACATCAATTTTTCATCAATCATCCAGTAAGGCAGAGTGATTGTGTTCCACATGAATTTGAACGGCGCAATGACAAAGTTTACAAGAGGTTTTACTTTCTTGTCTTTTGTACCGAAATCAATAACTTTTTTGCCGTCAATTTCTTTTAATCCTGCTTGTGCGGCTTTTTCGTATTTCTGTGCGAATTTTTCAAATCCGTTTTCTTTTAATATATTTATAACTTTTTCAAATTGACTTGCATCAACTACGTATTTTCCGGTTGTCAATTTTTTATAAAGGCTCGTAAACGGTCTGTAGATGACTTTATCTTCAAAAGTTTTAACCGCATTGTCAAGGTTTACGCTGTCTTGTTTAAGCCCGAGTTTTTGCAATTTTTCGAGAGCCATTTTGTTGAAATAATTAAGTGCGGCTTTTTTGATTGCGGGGATATGTTTGAACCCTTTTATGCCGTAGCCTGCGCCAAGAATGATCGCAGATGCTTTTAATAATGTATCAAACGATAATAACGGTTTTTGCGCTTCTTTATCTTTTTTCGGTGCGGCATCGTTTGCTTTGAATGTTGTCGGTTTAATTGCGGCTTCGGGGGCATGGTTTTTCTCGTTTTCTTTTCTTGCCTCGTCTGGAGTTAATCTTGTAATATGTTTACCGTTAGATAAACGTGAAAACATTTCCGTTACAAGAACCGTAATACCTGTTGTAAGGACGATGCCCATTTTTGAACTGTTTATGAATTTTTGGAATGCACCCATTGTTATGAGGGTTAAATATCCGCTTGTTAAAATTCTGCTTGTTTCCTGCTTAAATCTTGTTTTTCTTTCCTTGTTTGCGGCTTTCGGATCATCATCCATCATTCTTGAAAGGTTGTATGCATCGTTTGCAAGGAATATTGCGGGAGGCAGCCCTGAAACTAATCTGTTCAAAGCTCTTTCATGCTTTGTATCGTAATTACCCGTTTTATAGTCAAAAGGTCTTGTCGTTTGCTGCAAAACACTTGAACTCATTTTATCTTCAACGTCTTGTTTCAGTTTTGCAAGAGCTTCGCCTTCGGGCTTTTTGCCGTGAATTTTGGTATATCTGTCTATAGCTTCGTTGAGTTTGTAATCTCTGAATGTAATCAATCCTACCAAAGAATTTACTTTGGCATCAATTTTTGAACGCTGCCTTATATTCTTAAAGAAAGTTTTATTTAAAGTTTTTTCTGACCATTTTTTGAGGAACGGAACTTTGCCCAAAAGCTGTACGGTCCCGTTTAATATATCCCCGGGTAAAATTTTGAAAGGATATAAAATACCGTCTAACGCCAGATGAGGAATAGTTTTTTTGCTGATAATAATTTTGTCGCCGTCTACGGAAATCAATTTGTTTGTAATTGAAGCTCTCGGTCCCGTGATATCATCAAAAAGCTTTTTGCCTATATGATCAAGATGTTTATTTGCAAATTCCAAAAACTCTTTCTTGCTGTATACCTTATCTACGGGCTTATACATGTTAAAAGAAAGACCTTTAAAACTTAAATCCGATTGATTAGTGTTTAAAGGTCTCTTCTTAATATCTTGAAAATTATTTTGGGGATAGCTCTCATGTTGATGAATAGAGGCAAGTGTTGCGTGTTTGGGGGATAAAAACCCCTGTCTTTCTCGCTGCCTGTCTATTCGAGGTGTAATCACACTATCCGCTAACATTCTTTTTCCGTTTCTTTTCTTTTAGCTATTCTCGTTCATGTTAAAACAAAAAGCAATATTATTTTGCTAAAATTTTACGTATTTTTACAATTAGAATAAAAATATTTTTTATAAAGTCCCCAAAATAACTCCCTGCATTGATTTTTATTATCTCCTCCATACGGAGGATATATTTAATAACTTTGTAAAGAAATTTTAACATTTGTCGATAATATTAATATCAAAGATATGAAAAACGAAAGTTTTTCATGTCTCCTCCCCAAGTCTGGTAGCCGTTTTATAACGGCTTTTTTTTATTAATAGGGGTATGTCGGTATTGTGCCCGCATTCTTTTGGGTGCCATGCCGACAAAATGTTTGGTTAGGCGATTGCTCAGAATGGCAATTTTTGTAGCCCATCGCCTGTCCTGCGGACATTCTCCCCCCAAGGGGTGGAGGAAAATGAATTTGTAAATCACTTATGAACTTATAAACCTATAAACTTATTTGTACAACAAGGCGATTCTTCGGCTTTCAGCCTCAGAATGACGGAATATTTAAAAGGCTAAAGCCTGACCTGTTATTTTTCGTTGGTGCGCCGGCAAGCGCACCCTACTACTTCCTTTCAGGCATTCTCCCCCCAAGGGGTGGAGGGAAATGAATTTGTAAATCACTTATGAACTTATAAACCTATAAACTTATTTGTACAACAAGGTGATTCTTCGGCTTTCAGCCTCAGAATGACGGAATATTTAAAAGGCTAAAGCCTGACTTTATTTTCCGTTGGTGTGCCGGCAAGCGCACCCTACTACTGCCTTTCAGGCATTCTCCCCCCAAGGGGTGGAGGAAAATGAATTTGTAAATCACTTATGAACTTATAAACCTATAAACTTATAAACCTTTTTTTATAGCGCTGTAGCTGCGCCGATTGCAGCTCTAAACAAAAATGTTTGACAAATTCAATATAAAGAATTACCATATTCATAGTAAAGGAGCTTAAATTTTGATTACCAAAGAAGTAAACGATTGGATTAACAAGGTTGAAAAGGGCAATTATTCGTCATGGGATATTATGGAAGAATTTGCTCAATTCGCTAAACACCTGACTAAGCAGGAAATGGCACAAATTGCCGATAAATTGAAAAAATACGAGCTCTTTAAACATTAATCGTTTTTGCCGCTTAAAAAACATCAAATATATGTTATAATATTAATGTATAGCTGAAAGGTCTTTTTTGGTATGGCGTATTATGATGTTCTGCTCAGAAAAATTCCCAGAATAAAACACTTTTTGGATAATGATTCAAATTCCATAATTTATCATTATACAAAACCCGAAAAACTCTTGAATATTCTATGCGACAATTCATTGAGGTTTTCAAATGTTTTGTACCTTAATGATAAAGAGGAGGTTGCGTATTCATATCGTTTGATTGTGCGCCTGATTGAAGAAAATCACGATTTAAACAAAAATTTGTTTGACAAAATTGAAAGTCATTTCAAAAACAAATACAGGCATATTGTTGACGGAAACGGTGATTTGGTAAACAAGTTAGAATATTTTACGACTTCTTTTTCATCTGACGGTGATAATTTAACGTTGTGGAATAATTACGCAAAAGGCAAGAATTACACGGGCTACAATATCGGCTTTGACAAAAAGAAACTGGTTAATGACCTGTCAGAAAAAGGATTTTTGCCAATATACGGCTGCGTTGTTTATGACAGGAAAAAGCAAATTCAAATCATAAACGGCATCTTCAAAAAATGGAACAACAAGTTTGAAAAGGCTTCCAAAGCAAAAAAGAACAATAAAGTTAAATTATTCAACATAATGTTTGAGCTTATTGATATTTTAAATATCGTAAGTATATTTTTCAAAAACTCTCAATTTAAAGATGAAAAAGAGTATAGAATAGTTGTAGTCAATGCTTTTGGGGTTTCGGGTTCAAGACCTGCCAAAATAGTTGAGAAAAACGGACTTTTTGTTCCTTATATTGAATATGAATTTGACAAAGGCACGGTAAATTCAATCAACATCGGTCCGACGTTTAACGAATCAATATTTTTCACAAGTACCAACAGAATGCTTTTGAATTTCGGTTATCAGGATATAGAAGTTCGCCGTTCAAAAATCCCGTTGAGGTATTAGTTTACGGATTTTCGCCTGACAAAAAATCGATAATTTTTTCGTTATATCTTTTATCAACGGCGCTGAACGGGAAAATCTCTCCGCCAAATTCTTTTTTGACGTGTGCAACGGCTTGTGCGATTTTGTTATGAGATGAAATGTAATCAATTTTTGTGATTATTGTAATAATCGGCAAATTGTACGCCATTACCCATTCTCTCATTTGATAATCGTTTTTTTGAATTTCGTGCCTGCCGTCAATAAACTGCACAAGGTATTTAATCTGTTCTCTTTTTAAAAGGTATTCTTCAAGGTTCTTTTGCCAACGGTTTTGGATTTCTGCGCTGACTTTTGCATAACCGTACCCCGGCAAATCGGCTATCATAAATTTATCGCTGAAATTGAAAAAATTTATAAGTCTTGTTTTCCCGGGAGTGTTTGAGGTTTTTGCAAGTTTTTTATTGTTTGCGATTGCGTTTATGAATGAAGATTTTCCGACATTTGACCTGCCAAGCAGCGGAAATTCCGGCAAAACCGATTTCGGGCATTGGGATAACTTTTCCGCACTTATTAAAAATTTAGCCTGAAGAAAATTATTGCCCATGGTTGCCGTCCTTAATTCTTTCTTTTTGTTCAAGCAGTTTCTTTTTATATAAAACCGTCTGGAACAGGTTGTACATCTTTTGGTTATTTACAAGTGTTATTTGGGTTTTGCCGTGTACAAAATCAATATTAAATGATTTTTCTTTGCTGAAAATGTTGCCCGAATCAATATTGACAATTTGGAACAAACCGTTAGTCAGTATGCTCAACGGCTCTTTTAAAAATATTTCAAAAGTTCTGCGTATGTCAAATTTTTTCTTTTTCATTTTCTTTTAAGTGCTTTCTAAATCAAAAAGGTTGGAATGTATTATTAATATTTAATCACAATTCCAACCTTTTTAGAATATTTTATTTAATTTTATTACTTAAATTACATTTGTTTTGAGAATACATCAATTCTTTGCTGAACGGCAGCTTTATCTGATGCATTCGGTGCAAGTGCGAGATATTGTTTATAATATTTTACTGCACCTTCGTAGTTCTTTTCTGCTTCGTAAGCTTGAGCTTTGAGTTTTGCAATTGACGGAGCATTGTGATAGAAGTCGATTGCCCTGTTGCAATACTCAATTGTTGAAGCATAATTGCCTTCTTTGTATTGTCTTAAAGCGATTTCGAAGAACTCGTTAGATTTCATTTCGCATAAATCAATGTAGTGAATACCGTTTAATGCAATTCTGTTATCAGGATCAGACATCAAAACTTTTTGCAAAGCTTTTCTTGCCGTTCTGAATTGTTTATGCTGAACAAGAATTTCTGATAAATAAAGTTCATCATCAATACTGTTTGCAAAATTGATAGCGTTTTCGAATGTATAAACAGCATCAGCTTCTCTGCCTAATGATAAGTAAGCTTCGCCTTTGATAACCGTATCCATCAAGCTGTTTGATGCGGATTGAACAATGTAGTTCAGGTTATCTTCGGTCAATTCAAGCTGGTGAGTTAACTTGCCCAATTTGATTTTTGCAAGGTGAAGTTTCAAATCGTTGGGTGTCTTTTGAATAGCTTCATTTACATAGTCATAAGCAAGATAAACATCTTTGTTTGTAGTGAAATCTCTTGAATCTGCGGTATCTTTAGCCATTTCGTAATAAGTATTTGCCAAACCGATAATTGCCGCATTGTTAAATGTTTTATCACCGAGCAATCTTGAATAATATTCAAGTGCCTGTTGGTATTTCTTTGTTTCCAAAGACATATTGGCAACTCTGTAGATTCCTTCTTTATAACTCGGGTTCAAAATAATAGCTGTTTTTAATTCTTCCATTGCAAATTCGTGATCGGCCCTTCTTTCATAGACCCCTGCAAGGTTTACATAAGGTCTGAAGTTTTCGGGTTTTACGTATTTTGCTTTTTTGAATGAATTGATTGCAGCCGCCTGGTTGCCTTGTTTCAAGTATAACTCACCCTGCAAGTTCCACCCGGGTGATGATTGCGGGTTGATGTGGAGTGAGTGGTTTAACCATGTTAAAGCTTTTGTATAATCGCCTCTGCGTGATTCAACCTGTCCCATGTGATACATTGATGTAGCATTGTGGGAATTGCATTTGATTGATTGCAGATAATATTTTTCGGCTTGATCCAAATCGTTGTCAAGCATTGCGATATTACCTAAGTTGTCGTAAGCAGGAGCGAATTGGGGGTTAATTTTTAATGCTACTTTGAATAAATCCTGCGCATCTTTTTTGTTGCCGAGTTTCAAAGTCGCAACGCCCATCGCATTGTAGGCTTGATAGTATGTGCTATCCAAATCTACGGCTTTTACAAATTCCTGAATAGCTGCATTGGACAAGTTTGTAATATTTTTAATATATTCAACGTCGGATGATGTTTCTCTCATCAAATATACCAAACCTTGCGCATAGTGTAATTGCGGGTTGTTGGGATATTTGGCAAGTAATTTATCTAATTCGGATTGTGCCGGAGCCAATTTCCATTGCTTGGCAAATGACATCAATTGCAGAGCTTTTGCTTCCAAATCGTTCGGATTTTTCTGTAAAATTTCTTTCAATTTTGCATCAGCTTCAGCATAATTCGTATATTCAATCATTCTGCTTATATCTACATAATTTTTTGAAATTTGAACTTTCATAGGTGCTGCGGAAAATGACTGAGGTGCACAAAGGATACATGAAGTCAAAATCATTGATGTAACTAATAATTTTTTACAATTCATTATTTTCTCCTACCTTACAGCTTAATATATTCTAAATCTTATAAAAATATTGTATAATAGTTAGGTAAAAAAAGCAATAGAGTTAAAATATGGTAATAAATAGTATTTCAAAACAAGATTTAGAAGATTTTAAAGCGTACATTTTGGTAGAAAAAAACTTCTCGCAGCATACGGCAAAAGCCTACTGCTCAGACATTTTGAGCTATATTATCTGGCTCGGAGATGAGGGGTGCGAAGATGCGGGATTTGATAAAATAAGGGAGTATTTGCACTTTATTCAAAAATACAACTACAAAAAAACGACAGTAGCTCGAAAGATAGCATCCATAAGGACTTTTTACAAATATCTTTTCCGAGAAAAGAAAATTGACTCAAATCCTGCTCAAAATATAATTTCCCCCAAACGACCCAAATCTTTGCCAAAATTCCTCTCAAAAGAGGAGGTCGAAGAAATTTTAAATAACGTAAATATTTCAACTCCCGCAGGTTATAGAAACAGAGCAATATTAGAGCTCCTCTGGGCAAGCGGAATGAGGGTTTCAGAGTTAAGCAACCTGAATTTCGGAGATTTAAACCTTGAAAATAACGAAATTACGGTATTCGGTAAAGGCGCAAAAGAAAGAATTATCCTCATTACGGATCGTGCAAAAAATTATCTTGAAAAATACATAAATTATGCAAGACCGCTTGTTGCAAAGGGCTACACCCTGCCGCCCATAAACGATACAACACCCGTTTTTATTAATAAAACGGGCTACAGGCTGCAAACACGTATGATTAGAAACGTCATAAACGATACGGTCGAAAAAATCGAATTACCTAAAAAGGTTACGCCGCACATGTTTCGCCACAGTTTCGCAACGTATTTGATTGAAAACGGAGCTGATTTAAGGGTTGTACAGGAACTTCTCGGACACGCAAGCATTTCAAACACCCAGATTTATACCCATATATCAATGCAGCACATGAAAGAAGTTTACAATCAAACTCACCCCAGAGCATAAGTTTGTTAAGATTTTGTAATATATATGCCATCATTTTGAGCGTAAGCGAAAGATTGCCTGATGTGTGCATGAAAAGGCGATTCTTCAGACTTCGTCCTCAGAATGACTACAGTAGTACTGCTCTTGAGGCTGTAAAAATTTATTAATTAACCAAGTCTGACGTTTCGTTAAACATAAGCATATTAAAATCGGAAACCGTCATATTCGGATTACGTTTCATAAATTTTTTCGCATCAAATTTCGATAAAAATTTATCCAATTTTTGAATAACTTTCGGTTCATTTTCGTGTTCGGATTTGAGTTTTGCTATATATTCTTTTGTCAGATACTCAACCTGTTCTTGTGTTAATTCGGGCAACGGCGCAAGGCTTACCTCATCATTATCTTCATCTTCAAGGTATTTTTTCTCTTTGTCCTGCTGCTGCTGTTGGCGTTGTTTATGTTCCTGCCCCGTTGATACGGCGGATTCAATTCTTTGACCAAAAGGATTGTTGTTTACGTAATTGAACATATTTTGAACCTTTCAACTAAAAAGTACCGATATTATTTATATCGGTACTTTATCAATTTTTCTTTAAAAATGCAACAATTATGGCTACAGGCTCATATAATAATCTTTTAAAATTTTGGTATCGGTTTCAATATTCGGGCTTTCGCACACAAGCGCACCTTTAACATTGAAATCTTT
Organism: uncultured bacterium; assembly: GCA_900319365.1. Taxonomy (GTDB): domain Bacteria; phylum Cyanobacteriota; class Vampirovibrionia; order Gastranaerophilales; family Gastranaerophilaceae; genus Zag111. The sequence continues at coordinate 51,316 of ONOE01000003.1, forward strand.
GAACGCTTTGAGCAGGTCTTTGTAATTCATATCAGACTCTTGCAAAATAAGATGTCTTTTTTCTCCTTTGGCGCCGTATTCAATTCCTGCAAGATGTGCATGGAAATTATCAAGCGCTCTTTGCCCGAGTTCTTTTCCTATTCGCTCAAATATATTGCAAAACTCGTCATAAGTGTTATATTCGCCGTTTGTTCTGGCATGAATATGTGAAAAATCCACGCAAGGCAAAACATTATCAAACTCTTTTGACAGTCTGATAATTTCTTCATAATCTCCCCATTGGGTTGCTTTGCCCGTTGTTTCGGGTCTTATCCAAACATCAATATTTTCTTTTTTGAGAATGTCTGTAATTCGTTCCATTTGGATTTTTACCTGATTAAATACGGTTTCTTTGTCTTTCCCCATATAGAATGCTGCGTGAAATGTTATGCTATATCCGCCGAAATCGTTTGCAGCCTGCGCTGTTTCGACTATTCTTTGCACGCTTGCATCAACTTTTTCTTCTTCCTTTGAATTTAAATTGATATAAAAAGGTCCGTGGCTTGTCAGTAAAAAATTCTTTTCTTTAGAAATTTCTTTTAAAAATTTGCGGGTATCGTCGTTCATACGAACGCCATGGACAAACTCGACTTCTAATCCGTCAAGCCCCATTTCTTTTAATATTTCAAAGGCTTTAGGGTAGCCTCCTTTGCCTGTCGATAGAGGCATTCCTGCCGTTAAAAAGTTTAATTTATCGGGTTTTATCATACTTTCACCTTCATCAATTCTTCTAAAATATCACAAGCATCAGATACAAATTTTGAGCAATGTTTTTTTCTTTCGCTTCCGCTGTAGCCTGCTGAAAGTATTCTGCAGCAGGTTACTTTGTTTCGGTTTTTAAATTCTTCTACAAATTCCGAGGCTTTTTCTCTTGCGGATATGTTGTTGCCGAATTTGTTTCCTCTGCCAAAAAGATACCCCAGTATAAGCTGTGAGCCCGTAATGGCCCCGCAAGTGCAGCCTGACGACATCCCCGCAGAAAAAGTCGTCGAGCACGGAAGTAATTCTTCAGGGCAAATCCCTAAATCAATGCATGCTTTTACTATACACTCGGAACACGAATATCCGTGCATAAAGTAATCCAAAGCTTTTTCTTTTAAACTGATTGTATCTGACATTTTATCCTCTTATTTAATTTTTTACATAAAATTGGCTTGAAGTCAAAAGTCTGGTCGGCTCATCTTTTGAATATACCCTCATTTGATAAGCTCCCGTGGCATTCATTACGATATAGCTCGTATAATAATAAACCTGTTCATCTCTGACTTTTACCTGCTTGCCCCAAACAAGTTCGTAGCCGAGCCTGTCTTGATCGCCAAGTTTAAAAACCTGAATAAGCAGTCTTTTTGTTTTTACGGTTTTTGGGGTGGTAACAAGGTAATAAATTCTTTCGCCGGGTTTGAAAATGTTTGTGTTGGAGTCAGAATTTATGGTTTCTTCTGTAATCGGGTGCTTGTTAAAAAGAATGTAAGATTCCTGCGTGCAAGCCGTTAAGCATACCGTTATGCAAATAAAAATTAAAAATAAAAAGATTTTTTTCATAACTCACCAATGTTTTACAACATTTTTATTTATACCATAATAATATATGCATTGCAGCAGTTGTTTATTTAAATCTCTTTAAATTTGCCAGACAAAATGAAACGTCAGAATTTAGGTTAGTACCCCCAAACAATAAATTTTCGTGTCAGGCTAAAGCCTTACCTACATTCTCTACGGAATTTATGCGATTTGTAAGGCGATTCTTTGCTACGCTCAGAATGACCATAAATTTCGTTTATATACTTTTATCCTTTATCGGTGCGCCGGCAAGTGCACACTACTTACTATCCTCTCCCGCAAGGGGCGAGGGACAAAAATTCTGAAATCTCTTAGTGCCCCAGTGCCTTAGTATCCTATTATCTTTTAATAAATAGACTTATCCACTTATAGACCTATAGACCTTTTATTGCAGCTTTTTAATCATTTCCTGCACGGTATTTTCTGCGTTTTTGTCGTGGTTATATTCCAGGAATGTCTTGTAATTCTTGATTGCCTCAGCTTTTTTGCCCTGATGTTCAAGCGCCATACCGAGTGCATAATATGCATACCCCGCATTGTAATCATTATCAAGTTCTATGACTTTTTCAAAGCATTTTTGCGATTCTATCAAATTGTTTTCGTTTGCATACGCAAGTCCTAAGTTAAACCATGCATCGGTATAGTCGGGATTTACGATAATTGCTTTTTGATAGAAATTGATTGCTTTTGTGTTATTTTCTTTTTTCTTATAAATCAAACCGAGTTTCATAAGGGTTTCGGAATCGTTTGGAACAAGCTGGAGCGCATCCTGATAATTCTTTTCTGCCGCATCGAAGTTGTTATTTTCAAAATTCTTGTCGCCTTCTTTTATGAAATCTTCGCTTTTCTTAGCTACGATATCGGAAGTTTGTGATTTTGCAACAGGTTTTGTTTCCTGTTTTACTGCGGCTGTTTCGGCTGCAGGCATTGCAACGTTGATTGACGGCAATTCTGATGAATTGCCAGAAGTTTTTACAGACGTGGTTGAAGTTGAGTACATAGATGAAATGAAATCGCTATATTCGGCAGAATACGAAGTCTCATCGGGATCTAAAGCAATTGCTTTCTCGTAATTTTCGCCTGCTTTTGTATTGTCGCCTAACTGTCTGTAAGCTTTTGCCAGTCCGTAATATACGTAACCGTCCGAATATCCGTCTTTGATTGCATCTTTAAAATATGTAATTGCCGTGTTGGGGTCTTTTGCGGCAACAAGTTCATGACCTCTCGATACAAGTGCATCGTTGAGGTTCGTTTTTATGTTTTTCTCATTTTTCTGAGTAAGGAGTTCTTTATATATAACAATAGCTTCTTCGTACTGCTTTAATCCGTGCAGCGCAAGGGCTTTGTTGAATTTGATATTAAAGTTATCGGGTTCTTTTTCTAAGATTTCGTTATAATATTTCAACGCTGTTTGGTAATCTTTTTTGTTGTGATAGCAATTAGCAAGGTCTTTTTTTACTTCAATATTATCGGGAGCCAAATTTATTGCGGTAAGGTAGTTTTCAATGGCTTTATCGTAATTTTGAAGTTTTTTATAAACATTACCGAGGCTTATGTAGCCGTTTGCGTCTTTAGGAAACGCTTTGATATACGTATTGTACTGCTCGACGGCTTCGGTATTTTTGTTCATATCGGCAAGCAAATCCGCATAATCAAGCCTTATGGTATTTAAATTCGGATTCTTTTTCAAAACGATTTGGTACTGTTCGTAAGACATATCGTTTTTGCCCAAATCCTGATAAGCCTGTGCAAGTCCGAGATGAGCCGCATCATTATCTGCATCTATTTCAATTGCTTTTTCAAGAAATTCAACGGCTTTTTCCGAGTCGTCATTATTTAACAATGCGATACCGTATTCATAATAGTTTTTGAAATTTTCGGGATTTTTTTCGTAAATCATTTGATATTGCGCCTGCGCATTTTTATAGTCTTTGACAGCAAGATATGAGGCTGCAAGATTCTCCCTTGCCTCGGCATGACCTGAATATGTTTCAAGGAAAGAATTGTAGCTGTTTATGGCGTTTTTGTAATCTTTCAACTGATACTGAACGTTACCGATATTAAAATAGTTGTATTTGTATTCGGGGAAGATATCAAGCGCTTTTGTATAAGCGGTCAATGCATCTTTATATTTGCCCATGCTTTCATAAATACTTCCGATACTTATATAAATAAATGCATCGTCAGGGTTTATTGCAATTACTTTGTTATAATTTTCAAGAGCTTTGTCGTAATTGTCTGTTTCTGCGTATATGCCTGCAAGTTTTGTATATAACATTGCATCTCCGCCCGAAATTGATACTGCTTTTTCGAGTTTCTCAATTGCACCTTTCAAATCCTGCTGATGTTCTGACGAACATGCCTCCTGATAAAGAGCGCTTGCTTCGGGGGACATCATAGAATATGCAGGGATTGAGGTTATACTTATACACGAAATTAAAATTGCAGGTAATAAACTTTTTAATATCTTCATCTTTTCCTATACTCTTAAAACTTCTAACGAAAACATTGTATCATATTTGCAAAATTTATGTATAAGTTTAACAATATCTTTGCGGATTGTTACAAATAAACGGCTGTTTGTTTTCGGAAAGCAAAATACCATAGGGTTTTAAATATCAGATTTATGGTATATAAAACTCATGTCAAGTTTTATTTTTTTTATAAGTCAGAGCGTGCCAAAAATTTTAAAATTTTGGATAATTTTTATAAAAATTTTTGCAAAATTTTTGCTCAAAAATAAAAAATTCTCAAGTCAAATTTTGGCATGGTATGTGAATTTTAACCTGTATAACCCCATAAAATATGACTTTTGGCAGATTAATAATTATGGCAAAATTTTAAATTAAAGTGCATATAATTAATTAAACAAAATCTCTTAATAAAATGTTACATTTGAAACCCGCTTATAGTAGCAAAAAATCTCAAAATCATGTTTTAGTATGTAAATAAACCTGACCGTGTGTTATAATAAAATCTGTAAGTGGGGTTTTAAACATAAAAAAGGAGTGTGTTTCATGACAACAGTAGCAGCGGAAAAAGAAGTAAAAAAAGTTAAGTCACCGTTTGCTGATGAATTTGAAGATTATTTAAAACATCAGTGCGCAAAAACAACCTTTAACGGTGCAGAAATTGAATCATTTTCTTGGTACAAGAAAGTTTTAGGGCTTATGTAAAAAATACGGCGGGATTCCCCGCTATATTTTTTATATGGTTTTTCAAATTAAATGTGTAAAATTACACAGTATGTGATGGGTCGGTTTTTTGTAGAATTTATATAGCAGGTATTTTTCTGTTTTCTTTGGATTACAGATTTATCGGGTTGCGAAATTTTTTGTAAATTTTTCATGTAGTTTTGTAAAATATTTAAAAAATAATTAAAGTTTTCTCTATGTATAGACGATAATAAATTTGTCTGATAAAATATACGAATTAAGAGGAGCTTTATGGTAGAAGATTTGCAAGAAAATGCATTTGATATTCCCGAGGATATTTTAGACAGCATACAGCACAATATCGAAAATATCATAAGAACTTTTGATGTCCCCGAAGAAAATAAAATGGAAGTAATTAAGCAGATTAATTACATGTATTCAAGGACAAAATACCTTTCATACACCGATGAACTTACAGGACTGCCGAACAGAAGATGCTTTGATAATGATTTTGCCAAAGAGTTTTTGAGAACCCAAAGGTATAAAAACAATTTGACCCTTGTAATGTTTGATATTGATCATTTTAAATTCGTAAATGACAATTACGGTCATCCTTGCGGTGATTATATTTTAAAAGAAATTTCTCAAGCCGCATTGCAGACTTTCCGCCAAACAGATACGGTCTACAGAGTCGGCGGGGAAGAATTTATGGTTGTTTTAACAGAAACCGACATAAGTCAAGCGCTCGTTCCTTTAGAAAGGTTCAGAAAAACCGTAGAAACTTTGAACCCCGTTTATAACGGACAAACATTACATGTAACGGTTAGTATAGGTGCTTTTCAATACAATCCCAATATCAAAACAAAAGAGGATTTTGTACAAAAAACAGATGTAGCTTTATATGAGGCAAAAAATACGGGCAGAAACAAAACCGTTTTGGGTATTTCTTAATATTTGCCGTTAGCTTTTAAAATTTGCTGGTATTTTAACCATCCGAGAACAACGTGCTGAACATTATCAATCCTGATAACGCTCGCATTGGGCGTTACTCCGGGTTTTACCCAGTTTGCAGAGTTCGGAAGTCCGCCCGCTTGAGTTCCTGTTTTAACTTGAACCCTTGCAAGGAAGTAATTCCCGATAGCAAGAGATTTTTCGATTATCATTTTTAATTGTGCGTTTTCGCTACAATTGTATATCGATGCGAGCCCTTCCATTATCGTTCCCAAGCTGCAAGGACGAATGTTATCTTTGAATGCTCCGTAATAGCTGTTTTTTGAGTTTGTAATCTGATTACTCAATGCAGGGATTGCCATTTGTTCTGCGTAAGCTCTCATTTCTGCTGCCTGATCTTCGGGGACAAGCTTTTTAGCCAGTAATTTTTCTATCGTCAAAACAGACCAATGGTCAAACGGAATGTTCAAATCCATTGATTTTCTTGTTCTGACAAGGTACATAATTGTCTTTTTAATCGCATCAAGCCATTTTTGCTGAGGGTCGATTTCGTACAAATAGAATAGTCCAGCAGCCGCTTCTCCGGGGTAGAATATTGCTTCTGCCGTTTTGTCGGGCTCTTTTTTCTCAAGATTGTAATATGCGTAAATATTCCCTTCTTCATCCTGCATGGATAATAAAAATTCCCCTAAACCTCTCAATACGGGAAGTTCAAGTTCTTTTTCTTCATACAGATTGCAAAGTGCACAAAGCGCAACTCCCGCTGCACCCGTTTTTGCAATCGGGAATTTTATCCCTTCTTCTTCAGGCAGCGAAACAACCGCATATTTGGTATCATCAATTTTTTTAATGTATCTGTTTATAAAATATTTTGAAGATAATATCCTGTTGTCGTGAAATTTTGTTTCAAGCCCCAATTTTTCATACTCATACATTGCATATAAAGTTCCGGCATGTCTTAAAGAATTGTACGTTGTATTTTCGTATATGATTTCGGGGTTAACATTTTGTCTGTATTGAAATCTGCCGTCCTCTTTGATGTTTCTGTTCAAATAGTTCATCGAAAGAGCTATTTCATCAAAGTATGGTAATTCCCATGTGTGCTCATGCGTATTTTTGCGTGCATCTTTCCACAGTATGGATACGAAAATCCCTACTATTATCAAAAATATTATGGGAATGTATGATGTGGCAATTGATGATAAGTCAAACATAAAATTATTATATCAAAGGAATTTAAATTAATAATAAAGCATTTGTATGATTTTTGTTGGAATTGTAAATATTTTTTTAATTACTTCCAAAATAAAAAAGACCTTGATGAAAAGGTCTTTTTTATAAAGATTGCTCCAGGCCAGACTTGAACTGGCACCGAGTTATACGCCCGATTGGATTTTAAGTCCAACGCGTCTACCGATTCCGCCACTGGAGCACGGTATATATTAAGTTGTCAAATTTGCTCTGTAGTTACACTCTTTTGAGGGCGCCTGCCTACCTCTCAAAAACGATACTTAATCGTTTTTTCGGCAGAGTGCCACTGGAGCACGGTATATATTAAGTTGTCAAATTTGCTCTGTAGTTACACTGTTACACTCTTTTGAGGGCGTCTACCTACCTCTCAAAAACGATACTTAATCGTTTTCTCGGCAGAGTGCTCTACCGGAGCACGTTCTATATTAAATTGTCAATTCGGGTGAGAGTTTCTAACCCCTCAAATATAAACAAATCGTATAATAAATATAGCCTGATGTCAAACATTTTGTATATTTTAATATATAAATACAAAGAGGATTTCTTATATAAAGAAATCCTCTTTTAAAAATAGCTAAATATTTAATTATTCTATATTTACGTCTGAAGCAGCTTTTGCGTGCCCTGCTGCAGAATTGGTTATATCTCCTGCAATTCGTTTGTGAAATTCTTCGCCTGTTTTGGGGTCAACCTAGTCTATTTTTGCTCCAGATGCGCTTGCATGAGCTGTTGCTTTTTTACTTGCATTAGTATTTTCTGCGTTTAATTGTTTTAATGCTGCTTTTGCTTCTTCATCTGAAATTTTTCCATCGTGGTTTGTATCAAATTTTTTGCTTTCGTTTAATACAAAATCCACTTGTTTGTCTTGCGGGATTCCCGTTTTTTCAGCTTTTGTAAATATTGAATTTAACATTTGTTGTCTGACACCTTTTAAATTACCGTTGCCTTTTTGAACATTGTTAGCTCCAATACCGTTTGTTTGCATAAATCCGTTGACGTTGTTAATACCCATAATCAAATCCTCTTATTTTATTTCTATTACTATGTAAATATTTACATTTATATAAAAACATTTTAAATTTAATTATTGCTCAATTATTGATATTTAATATAAACTTTTCGTAAAAGGTAGAAATAACAATACTTATAATGCTTTACAAAACTTAGTATATTATTATTTTGTTTGATATGAATTATCAAAAATTAGCAAACTATTTATAGTAAGTATCCTGTTATAAAATGCGTTCTAATATATAATTATTTATAAATTATGACATTAAATATCAAAAAACAACTTGGTGCACGAATTAAACAATTAAGGCAGGAGCAAGGTTATTCTCAGGAACAATTTGCAGAAAAACTGGGAATAGCGCCCCGTACGTTATGCGGTATAGAAATAGGCAAAAATTTTTTTACCGCCGATACTCTTGAAAAAATTTTGACGGCGTTAAATATAACTCCGCAGGAGTTGTTCATGATAAATTACCTCCAACCGCAGGAGGATTTAGTCAAAGAAATTATTGATACGGTAAAATCTATAAAAGACAGACAAAAAATTGAAATAATTTACAAAATTATAAAATCCTTTAATTAATTATTAAATATCTTGAAATATTCATCAAATTCTTTTATCTTGGCTGTAAGTTTGTTTATTATTGATAACAGCGCCTCTCGCACGGTTTGTATATTGTCGCATCTTGTGTAGCCCAAAAGTCCGCTTTTTACGTTTGAAAACAGCAATTTTTGATACAATTTTATTTCGTTATAAATATTTATATCAATGTCATTTTTCGTGTCTGCAAGCAATATGAACAGTTCTGAAAGAGCGTTTTTCGCATTGTTATATTTTTTCCTCAAAATTAGCTCCTGAACTTTTCGCAAGTTGTCAAGAATTTGGGTATAGATTTTATACAGTCTGTGCTTTTTCTCAGGCAAAAATGTCTTAAAATACCGCATTGTCGACTTATACCCCGCATCAATAATCTCATGGCGTTTTTCGGGGGAATAGTTAAAATCAAAAACGATAACCGCACCCGTATTTACTACGATATAATCATATTTATCGTTGTTGCCATAGATGCTTTTGATAAACGAAGTTTCTGATGAAGTTATGCATGAATACATTCCGTTGAGATATTCTAAAGGTTTTGTGTCATCTCCCGTAAATTCCCCCTCCAAGCGAATTTCGCAAATCCTGCCGTCGTATTTTGTGAGATAATCAGAAAGCGACCACATGGGTTTGCCTTTTTGCAGGTCGCCATCGACAAGCAATTTATCATCTGAATTTACCGCTCTCATAAGCCCCGGAGCGCAGCATGAAATCCTCACCGCCATAGCTATTTCAAAATCAGGAGTTGCGTAGCTTGAAAATTCACAGCATGTGAAATCTTTTAAATTTGTCGACATAATAAATAAATCTTTATCTATGTCTTTGAATTTTACGGGCTCGTTTTTGCCTTTTTTGTATTTATCCCCGTAGAATTTGCGCTCGACAAGTTCTCTGAACCAATCGAGAAACACACGCCCTTTGCTGAACGCAAATTTCGTATTGAATCCGAACGAAATATCTCTGAAAAGTTCAAAATTGACGGACAGAAAGATTTCTGCCAATTCATCTACGCTGTACCCGATTGCTCTTAATGCGGCAATAATTGACCCGACAGAAGATCCGCCAAATGCGACAGGCTCTACCCCGAGTTCTTCAAATGCTTTCAAAACCCCGACATGCCCAGCACCTCGAATTGCTCCGCCCCCAAACAGGCAGATATATTTCAAGCTCTCTAAATTAACCATAAGTAGATATTAACATAAAATATAAGAATAATGAATTACCATGTGCAATTACAAAAAGCAGTATTGTATGGTGCGTTCGCTAACGCACCATACTACTTATCTATGTTGACCTACTGTATAAACACAAAAAGGACTGACTGTCCGTCAATCCTTTTTGTATCATTTAAACTTTTTATGCTTTAATTAAGCAGCTTCTTCGGTTCCTTCGATTTCTCTGATAAGGTATTGTGCAACCCATTGGAAATCTTTGTTGTTTTTAGCAGCTTTATTTAAATATTCAACCGATGCATCGCCGAGTCTGATTAAAGTCATGGCAACAACGCCTCTTTTGATTCCTCTAACAACCTGTAATTTGTCTACAAGGCTCGGAATTGCGGCTGTGCCGACACTTACCAATTCGTTTTCAACTTTGTTTTTTGTTGAGTTGTCTACTGTTTCTAATTCGTCTAATGCTTCATTTAAAGTGCACATATTATTTAATCTCCATATATATCTTAATTACAATCATATTATAATGTAAATATTAATAAAACCCTGAAATCATTACATAATCTTTATATCGAAAGACAAATATTAATATTTTCTTTATATCAAAACAAAAAATTAATAAAGACAGCAAATACCTCTCCGCTAAAATACAAAGGATTCCAGAAGATATAATTTTAACAGATGATATCAATATTATTCTTGTTCCATACTTGTAATTTTTACTTAATCTTATGCTTATCAAGCATGACCATTAGAATTGAAATATCTGCGGGTTTTATACCGCCTATACGTGAAGCTTGAGCCAAATCTTTCGGACGGATTTTGGACAATTTGTCTTTAGATTCGGATGAAATATGTTCGATTTTATTGTAGTCAATATCATCGGGTATTTTGAATTTTTCAAGTTTGCCCGCCTGTTTAACCTGTTCTTCCTGACGTTTGATGTAGCCGTCATATTTGACCATTACTTCAATTTGTTCGTAAACATCACGGGGAATTTTTAAATCAGAGGTGTGTTTATCAAGTTCGCAAATGACTTTGTAGTTGATATTGGGTCGTTTCAAAAGTTCTGATGCCCTCATTCCACGTTCAATATGTTCGCCGTATTTTGATAAAATCTTTTGATTTTCTTCGGTTGCGGGAATCTTTACGCCTTCAAGTCTTTTAGATTCTTCTTTTATAAGTCTTTGTTTTTCTTCAAATCTGAAGTACTGCTCATCATCAATCAAACCGATTTTGTGCCCGATAGGGGTTAATCTTTCATCTGCATTGTCCTGTCTTAAAAGCAGCCTGTATTCAGAACGTGAAGTGAGCATTCTGTAAGGTTCTTCAATGTCTTTTGTTACAAGATCATCAATCAAGGTTCCCGTATAAGATGAACTTCTTGAAAGTTCAAGCATTTCCGAACCGTTTAGATAATTAAAAGCGTTGATACCTGCAACAAGCCCTTGTGCTGCGGCTTCTTCGTATCCGCTTGTACCGTTAATCTGGCCGCCGAAAAATAAACCTTTAATCTTTTTAGACATCAGGGAATGTGTTGTCTGAATTGCGGGAACGTAATCATATTCAACCGCATAGGCAGGTTTAACCATGTGGGCATGCTCTAATCCCGGTAAGGTTCTTAGCATTTTTGTCTGAACATCATAGGGCAGACTTGTTGAAAAGCCTTGAATGTATGTTTCGTAAGTGCCTAATCCTTCAGGTTCGATAAAAATATGGTGCGACGGGTTAGCGGCAAATCTTACGACTTTATCTTCGATTGACGGGCAGTATCTTGGTCCTACTCCATGAATTAATCCTTGATACATCGGGGATTTACCAAGATTTGCTCGTATGATTTTGTGTGTTTCTTCATTTGTTCTTGTCAAATAGCACGGGTAAGTTTTTCTAATCGGGCGGTTTGGTCTGAAAGAGAAGAAATTTAATTCTTCGTCCCCCGGTTGAATTGTCATTTTTGAATAATCGATTGTTCGTTTGTCCACCCTTGCAGGGGTGCCCGTTTTTAATTTTTTTGTTATTATGCCTAATTTATTAAGGCTTTCGGTTAATCCGACGGCTGCTTTTTCGCCTAATCTGCCTGCGCTGAAACTTCTTGTGCCGACCCAAATTTTGCCGTTCAAAGAAGTGCCCGTTGTTAATACGACAGCATTTGCGCTGTATTCACAGCCAAATTCGTCTGTTGCGCCGACAATTTTGTCATCTTTAACTCTTAATTCCGTTATGCAGCATTGTTTTATAAAGACATTTTCGTTGCTTTCAAGAAGATTGCGCATAAAGCGGGTGTATTCGGCTTTGTCCGACTGCGCTCGGAGTGCTCTTACAGCAGGACCTTTTGATGAATTTAAAATTTTCATTTGCAAATAAGTTGCATCCGTTACTTCACCCATAACTCCGCCCAAAGCATCAATTTCACGCACAAGCGTTGATTTTGCGGGACCTCCGACAGCGGGGTTGCATGGCTGGAGTGCGATATGTTCGACGTTCAATGTGGTTAATAATACGTTTAAACCGAGCTTTGCACACGCCAATGTAGCTTCGCAGCCGGCATGTCCGCCACCGACAACAATTACGTCAAATTTGTTTTTTAAATATCCGTCAAACATAACATAATTATAATCCAAACATTTTAAAAATTTGAATTTGTTGTAAAGTTTGATAAGCGGCGCTCTGAATGACGTTTTTGTTTCCTGTTCTTAATGTAAATCACTTATAAACTTATAAATTTTTACGTCCTATCTGGTCATATAATTATAAATTATTTGAGATGCTTTAACGATAAATTCTTTCCCGAGAACCGAATTATGCGGGCGGGTGGCAAGAATTACAACAATATATCTTCCGCCGTTGGGGGTTACAACAATTCCCGCATCACCAAGCATTGTTCCGATATCACCCGTTTTGTGATAGAATGTCGAACCTGCTCTGAGTCCTGCCTGTATCAATCTGTCATTATGTACATGGCTCATGTAATCGTAAATTTTATTTCTTGATTTATCCGATAAAAATTCGTCGTTTGTATCGATGTTATAAAGCATTTGCGCAATTTCACGGGCTGTAGAATGGTTTGTACCTTTCATATCGGGCAACCATGTTTGAATTTCGGTATTTTTTAATCCCCAATCTCTTATTGATTGGTTAACTTCCGTCATTGCACCGATTTTTGACATAAGCATATTTGTTGCAGAATTATCGGAATTTGTAATCATAATGCGGGCAAGGTTATCTACTGTCCAGAGTGAATTTCCTGCCATAAATTGAAGATTGCCCGAGCCTTCGCTTCTATAATACTCCGTCAAAGGAATTTTTTCATTCAAAGATACGGATTTGTTTTCAATCGATTTAAACAAATCAATCAAAACAGGTATCTTTATAATACTTGCGACAGGGTATATTTTTGATGCGTTTATATCTACATAATTTTGGCTTTCATAATCCCAAACATAAATTGCGGGTTTAATTGTCGGATAATTTTCCATCAATGATAAAAGTTCTGCCTTTAGGGACGGCATATTTACGCCTTCTTTAATTTTGCGCATCTGGGCATCTGTTGTTTCCGAGGCGTAATTAAAGGTTCTGTTGCCCAAAAACCAGTTGTTTGAAAGATAGTTTGTTGTGGGGAAAGCTATCTGGTACAAATCGGTTTGAATGTTTTTATATTTGTTCGGAGCAAAAACGGATGTCGTAATTTTATCGTAAGCGTAAGGCATAAAGACCATAAGCACCACAAGTACGATTGCACAGGAAAAGAGAAAATGCAACATTTTTTTTCTTTTCCTTTTGGGGTTGAGTGCGTATTTTTGCTTTTCTATTTTTCTGTAGTAATAAAGTTTTGCCGTAGTTTGAGATTTCGGGTTGCAGGTATAAGAACTACCATACTCCGAATAATTGTAATCTTCGGCTAATTTCGGCATTAAAAATTACTCCTTTATTTACATTCGTCCCAAGTGCTTATATTGTAGCAAATAATAATTCGGTTTTGCAAATTTATTAAATATAATTTACAAAAAAATTATGTTAAAATATCAGGTATGTTAGACCTTTTAAAATCAATATTTTACGAATTTTTATCATATTTTGTGCCTCAAAAGCAAAGCTATGAGGTTACGGGAGAATGCAAAAAATGCGGCAAATGCTGCAACTATATGTATAGCGTTGACACATACACAGAGCGTGAATTTAAAATAATGCAAACCATTTTCCCGAAATACAAAAGATTTTATATAAAAGGAAAAGACGAATACGGCAACCTGATTTTTGCCTGCAAGCTTGTAACACCTGAAGGACTTTGTTCTGATTACAAACACCGTTTAAGAATGTGCAAAAACTACCCCGCCAAAAGGGTTTCGTACAACGCAAAACTTCACGACGGCTGCGGATACAAAGTCAATTTTAAAGACTTTAAAAGTTTTCTTGATTAAAGCTTTTATTTAAAGTGTGTGGGGTTTTATGCACAAGATTCAGAAGTTTTAAAAGATTTTAATGAAAATGTAAACCCGAGAGCTCTTAGAATTTTTGTTAAAGTGTCAAATCGAGGGCTTGTTTTATTTGAAAAAATCCTGTATAAATTTTGACGATTCAATTTTGTTTCTTGAGCAAGTTTAGATATTCCGCCTTTTGCTTCGGCAACCCTTTGGATAGCTCTCATGAAAGCCTTTGTATCGCCGTCCTGTTGGTATTCTTCAATTGCAAGTTCAAGATAGGCAGTCGCTTCGCAATCGTCTTGCAAAGTTTTATCCATATAATCATCCCATGATACAAGATTTTTATTTGTCATTTTTATTATGAGTCAAGAATTAAGAGCAAAAATTGCAAATAATATTAAAAATTTACGTGTCAGAAAAAAACTTAAAAAAGAAGAATTATCCTTAATGCTTGGCTTTGATAATTCATATATTTCTAAACTTGAAAAATCAAAGATAAATATAACTGTAAAAGTACAAACAGTTTGATTATTAGAAACAGACAGTTTGCTTATTTTGGATACCCTTAATTCAAAATTTAAGTAAAAATGTCAAATTTGTTAGGGAAAATGTGTCCGACAATTTTCATTAATACTAAATCAAATATATTTTATGTATATAGACCACCATTTTTGAAATATAAACTCATTGTTGGAGAGGAATATTTATCTCCTGACATCAACCCTGCAAAGGTTTCTTGTAGAAACTCACTACTATCAAATGGTGCATATTCTGATACTTCTCTTGCAATATGTGCTTCTTCGTCACTAAATTTATGTGGACTTTTCAATTTATTGTATGACATTCGTTTAAAACAATCAGAATGTCCTTGTTCATGTAAAATATATCCGTCTAATCCAACAGCTCCATTTTGTTTTAAAGGATTTTCTCTTGCGCAAGCAATAATATTATGATTATCTTGTAATTCCAATAAACCTTGCTTTGCTTTTGTAATATATTCTTTACCTGAAAGATGAGATATGTCTATTCCTAAATATTCTTTAATAATATTACATGTAGATGTTTTATTACTTAAAACATATCTTTCTTCTTCCATTGCATTGTGTAATAAACTGTCGAAATCAACTTTTGCTTTCTGTGTTAATTTCCCTTGTTGATATAAACGGTAGTATCTGTTTAAAGTATTACTATATCTATAATCAGCAACTAATCGTATAATATTATTTCCCAATTTATTTTTGGATATTTGCCCATGTTCTTCTAACATAGTAAGTTCGTCATTTATAGACTTGTCTATGTTTTCAAAAAATGTTTTATTTATACGTAGAACGGTTTTCTTCACCTTTTGATCTTTAAAAACAGCATGTGTTTCTGCAGGACAGCGAGAAGGGTCTAATCCTTTTGAATTTTTCCCTAATGCGACATACTCAACTTCATCAAAACCTTTTATTGCCCCTTCCGTTTTATTGAATGCTTTTGTTAAGCTGTAATTTATTTGATTGGCAGTCTCTATATCAGGAACTTCAAATCTATTTATACCAAGTTGTTCTTTTGCATATTGAGTTGCTTCTTCGATACTTTTTGCTTTTTTAAATTTAATACTTCTTGCTTCTTGTTCAAGAAGCTCAAAAGGTATGCCATCTGAAATCTCAAGGTCCATTTTTTTAATTGTGCTATGAAGTAAGTTCATTGTTTTTGGAGATGAATTTTCAAGTATCGGTAAAATCATTTCTTCGGTATCTTCTGCAATTGCACCACCTTTTGACATTCCATTTTTCTTTTCAAGAAATTCAGCAAAGTCGTTTATGAAATTGCGATTGATAGTATTTTTCTTTGATGAACAACCAAAAATACTGTCAACGATACTTTTACTTTCTTTCCATGTTTGTTTAAAAAAACTATTGTTTCTTACATTTTTAAAAAGAAGTTGCAAAATTTTCATTTATTTTCCCTTATTTATCCCCTGTAAATATATAAAGTATTTTTGTTCATAAAAATTTATTAATTTTGAAACTATATAAAGAAATGTAAATAAAAATCGGACACATTTTCCCCGATTTTGGGGCAAATTTTTCAAAACGGTCAAAAACGGACTTGCCGAAATAAGCAAACTGTTTGTGCTTTCCGGCAATAGCAAGGTTTTTGCCTTAAAAATTTTAGTCCGTTTTCGTCCGAACAAAGTCCGTTAAAGTCCAGTTTGATTTTTACGAAATCAAGCAATTTCCGACCACCTATACTCCGACTACGAGCCACTTTCAGCAAAATAAGCAAACTGTCTGTAATAATCCAAATGGGACTATAAATACAATAACTATAGATAAATTAGATAAAATTGCACGGTTTTTTGATATAGAAACCTATAAATTACTAAAATAGACAATCTTATAAAATATCATTCTGTTTGATTTTTAGCAGTTTTGTAATTCCGTCAATCATATAAAACGAACCGCAAATTACTGTCAAAATGTCATTATTAAATTCGATTTTGACTTCGAGGGTCAATTCTTCGCACTCAATCGGGCAAACCGATTTCAATTCGTCAAATGTTGCGGAATTTTTATTGTTAAAATGGAAAAAGTACAATTCTGACGGATCGGTTTGGGCAATTGTTTTGACCATTTTTTTGTAGTCTTTATTTTTCAGGCAGCCGAAAATAAATCTGCGCTTAGTGTTCGGGTAGTAATCATCAAGGCTTTCAACTAAACCGTTTATGCCGTTCGGGTTGTGGGAGGCATCAATTATGAGGTTATATTCTTTTATATATTGAAATCTGCACGGGTGTTTTACGCTTTTTAAACCTTGCTTGATTGTTTCGGGAGTGATTTTCGGAAAACATTTTTCAATAACCGCAAGAGCAAGTGCTAAGTTCTCTTTTTGGTATGTGCCTTGTAAAGGATATGAGTCCCTATCCATGCTCTGGGGCGAGGGGAAATTATTAAAAAACGGATTAACAATTTCTAATTCCGCATCGACTTCCATTGCTTTGTCATAAAAAGGTTCCATGCCTTCCATTACAATACACGGGCAATTCGGTTTTATTATCCCCGCTTTTTCAAATGCGATTTTATCTAACGTGTTGCCAAGGCGCTCGGTGTGATCGTAATCAATGTGCGTAATTACGGAACAAACAGGCTTTTTGATTACGTTTGTGGCATCGAATCTTCCGCCTAAACCCGTTTCTATAACGGCATATTCAACCTTTTTATCGGCAAAATATTTAAACATAACCGCTGTCAGAATTTCAAATTCAGTTAAATCAATGTTGTTTTTGACCGCAATATCGTTTATTTCAAAAATATATTTTGCAAAATCTTCATCTGTTATGTCAGAAAGTTTGCTGTTATCTTGATTTGAGGTTTTAATTCTTTCGCTATATTTAAAAATGTGCGGGCTTGAATACAGACCGACTTTGTATCCCGCACAATTCAGAATTGATGCTATGACGGCACAAACAGAACCTTTGCCGTTTGTACCCGCAACGTGGATACAGTTCAATTTATCCTGCGGATTGCCTAAAAGTTCAAGAACTTTTGAGATTCGTTCCAGCCCTAAAGATATCCTGAATTTCCCCGCATCGGTCAATAATTTTACGGTATCTTGGTATGTGTATTTTTTAGTAACAGCCATTTTTCTCCTTAAAAAACGAAATCATTAATATTATATATATAATACCAAAAATATAAATTAAAAAAGGGGCAATGCGTATTTTGCGCATTACCTCTTTTTAAGGTTAATAAGGTTAGGTATTATAGGGGGGTATATATATTTATTAAGGTATTTATTATGCTACTACGTTAAAGGGCATTTGTTTCATCATAATATCATTTGCATAAGGGGTGCTTTGCATTTGATATTGATTGTAAGGATTTGTTATGCTTCCGCTGAATGCAACCTGCTGAGGTTTGGTGTTAAGCCCGTACGGGTTGGGTGCAGCTTGAGAAACGGTTTGTGATTGTTGCGGCTGTTGCGGTTGCAGAGCTTGTTTTATAATTTCTTCTTTTTCTGCCTGCTGTTCTGTATAAGATTTGCCGACGATTTTAGAAGTAAGCCATTCACCGACCGTCCATCCTATAAGGCTTCCGAACGGAATAGGTAATGCCGCACCGATTGCGGCGCCTGCGCCTGCTCCTGCCATTCTCAAGCCGAATTTCAAAACTTCTTTGCCGCCTTGGAAAATTCCCTGCTCTTTGGTAGCTTTTATTACATTCGGGAGTTCGGTTAATATCATAACGGCAGACATTATGAACGGCATTTTTTTGCCAAGACCGAGAGTTTTGTTATTGAAAACACTTTTTATACCTTTCCAAACTCCTTCTTTTGAGCCTGCCTGATATGCTTTTTTCATATCAGGAAATAGATTTTTACAATTAGCCCAGAATTTTTTAAAGAAATGACCTTTTGTCAGGTCTTTTCCGAGTCCTGATTCTTCTTTTAAAACTTTCCAGCCTGCTTCTGCTTTTTGAAAGGCAGAACCTTTTGTCATTTTCATTGCTTGCCCGACAGCTTCACTTGCCGTGCCAAAGCCTAATTCGGGAATAATTTTTGAACCGTATCTGTACGCTGTTCTGATACCGCTTGAAATTGCTGAAATACTAACCATAAAATTTTCCTTACCTTGAATTTGTTTACAATAAGAATTAACAATCTAACCTACAATTTAATAAAGTATTTTTTCATTTCGAAATTGCTTTTTTAATAAAAACTTTTATTTAATTGTTACAAAATCTTAATAAAACAAAAAAAGATTTAAAGATTAAAGCCGAAAATGCCGATAGACATGGTGTAAGAGTAAGATCAAATGAAAGGAAAAGTTTAAAAGCTATGGGAATGGCAGCATCACAGGGCAGATTATTATTTATGACAGCTCGTCTTTCAAATAATGAATTTGAGCAGCAATGTGTTGCATACTCAAAGCAAAGACTTGCCGATGATTCTCAAACGGCAAACGATCAATATTTGGAAGCCCTTTCAGCTACTCAATATCAGGTTATAACAGGTTACAGCGGTGATACTCCGACTTATGAACCCGTTACTTATAACCAATTAACAGGTTTAGGCAATGTTGCAACAGGCAAGCAGTACATTGTTTCAGATAACACCGGTAAAATTGTTGTGAGTCAATCTATCGCTTCAGCTTTTGAAAGCGCTCAAGGTGATTATAACAAATTCTTAAAAACGGTTGAAAAAGGTACTGCATTAACTCAAGTTTCAGAAAGCAAAGTAACGGAACAAGATGTTCACAATGCTTGGGATAAATACTTTACATCAGTAAGCAAAGGCGATAAAGACGGTATTTATAATCAGAATGAAACAAACCACATTTTAGGATTTACTTACCACGCAGGTAAAAATAATAACGGCGGGGATGATGTTCCTTACTGCACATATTCTTCTGTTTCTACAGACGGTATTAATGGCGGCAAAAACAGAATTTACTTGCAGGAAGACAGCAACGGCGATTATTATTACAACAACTATGCCGTACAAAAAGAAGCTTATAAAGATGAGGATGGTAACACAAAATACAGAGCATATTATGTAATGTCTGAAAACCTTGAAAGTACGGAAGAAGACAGAAACTTAATGCAAGACAGCGACAAAATCTATCTTAAAAATGTTACCGTAAATGGCAACGGTGAATTTGTATACAATGACGGAACAGCAGATAAAGCCGTATCAACTTTATATGTAGATCAAGATTACGGTGCTGATATCAATAAACCAGTTTTAACAACAGACGACAAATGGTATATGGCTAAAAACAGCGGAACAGCACATGTAAATAGTGATGACACCGCTCCGAACGGTAAAAAATATGTTGAAAATTCAGAAACTATTTTCTACGAAGGTTCAACTGCCGAACAAAGACAATTATACGATTATGCAATGGCAATATCCGAAAAATACGCAAATTCATCAAGCTTGACTTATGATGCGGATAAAGTTCAATATTATACAAATATTTACAACCAGATGACTACAAAAGGATATACGACATTCCAAGAAATGGTTGACAATAAGTATATCAACACCGTAGGCAGCACGGAAAACAACGCATCAAGCAACGTAAACGATGAAACGGGAGCTTTCAAAAGTGATGAATGGCTTGTAAATTTGCTTAAACAGGGTAAATTGTCAATATCATTCTACAGTTCAACTGATAAAGCATTTGTTGCAACATCTTTAGATGATGATGAATCCATAACAGAAAAAGAAAACAAATCAAAAATGGCAATAGCCGAACAAGCTTACAACAACCACATGGATAAAATCGAATCTGAAGATAAAAGATTTGATATGCAGTTGTCGAAATTAGATGCAGAACATACGGCACTTCAAACAGAATATGAATCTGTTGCCAAGGTTATTTCTAAAAACGTTGAAAAATCTTTCGGCACATTTAATGCTTAATGCCAACCTGCAATCTAATGCATCTTTTATGTCATCTTGAGCGCTAGCGAAAGATCGTCTGATGTGTGCATGATAAGGCGATTTTTCGGGCGTTGCTCTCAGAATGACCGTATATTTTTCTCCCCGACACAAAAATGTAAATTATTGTTACAAAACGCACAAAATGTTTAAAGATTTGGTGCAAATGAGCCGAATAGTATCATGTAGAGTTTAATACATATTTAAGGAGTGTAGCGATGGCTGACAAAAAAATTATGGACGTAGAAGATTTGATGATAGATTATGCAGAGATGACCAGCTTTGACTTTGGCTCTTTGACTAATGAAGAAATGGACACTTTAAACAAAATTACAAATACAGAGTATATGAGAAAGCCTTATCCGTTTAAATATGGAAATTTCAAAATGTCAGATTTCATTCATTCGTTGTTATCTGACAAAGGTTAATAGCTTGAGATTTTGGAGATGTGTACAAATGAACGACGACAAATGGTTATTTGAAAAAGGATGTTTCCTCGGGAACTGGTGCGAAACGCCCGAACCTGAGAAGAAAGAAACTCCCGTTGAATCGGTTCAGAAAACTCAAAGCAAAGATATGGATACTTTGCTCAAAGAACTTGATGAAATCAAACAACACATTCAAGATGTTCGCCTCAGAGGGTGGCAAATCGCAAAACTCATTGAGTTTCACAACAATGATTTTGCAAAAGAATAAAACGGCTACCGGAACAAATTTTTAGGACATAAACAAATTGTTGTTTATGCCCTTTCGATTGTAATAAATTTTTGATATTAGAAATAAGATTTGGTACCTTTTCCGCCTGGGTTCCAATAAGAATTTCCCTGACTTCTTTGTTTGGTTTCAATTCTTACTCTCGGTTCTCTTATGACGGTAGGTTCGCCTTTTGCTGCAGCATTTTGGGGAACCATATTTTCATCGTATTTCGGGGCGTTAGCCATATATGATGCGGGTGTGTAAGTTGCTTCATATATTCCGCCGCCAATAGGCGTTTTGGTCGTAACCGGTGTTGTAGTTGCGTTATAATTTGCCGGAGAACTGGACAATACCGTGTTCAATGGCGGTAACAACAACGGTTCTGCAGGTTCTTGAATTTGAGCCGCAAACGCAGATGATGAAACAGCTATTGAAATTGCCAAAGTTATAAATCCTGCTTTTTTCATAAATTTACTCCTGTTATTCATTTCATATTACTATTATATTTACATTATAACATAAATCAATACAAAATAAAATTTGCTACATAATACTTAAGCTTTTTACGTTGCAAAAATTTACGAAGTGGGGAGAAAAAGTTTTTAGGTGAACAGGTATAAATCGTCATTTTAGAGGCGCAGCCGAAAAATCGCCTTGTCATACGCACATGAGGCGATCTTTCGCTATCGCTCAAGATGACTGTATCATAATTGTGTGGAGGGCTCAAACATGGCTGATCCCTCTCCCAAAGGTAGAGGGGATTTAAATCACAACGTCTATTTCTTCGCCCGGAGCGGTAGCTTGTTTTGAAATTTCCGACAATTTTTCTTTGGGGTTTGATATCGATTCGGTTTTTGACAAAATCTCGTTTATTTGCGGATTTTTTGCCTTAATTCTGTCAATGATATTTCTTGCTTTTCTGTAATAGCCCATATTGCCGGGGAATTTTTCTTCTATAGAGTTGCAAAAACTTTTTGCATCTTCAAAATTGAAAATACCCGAGCCGATTCTTAATAGGGGTCTTGTTTGGACTTTTTGCCCAAAGTTTATGCTATTTATATTATTTTCAACTTTCATACCCACATTAAATCACAAAAATAATTTTTTTTTCAGGCGTTTATGATTTTATTTTATCAATTTGGCGCAATATTTTTCAATCGGACACTTGTCGCACAGGGGTTTGATTGGCTTGCAGATGTTTTGTCCGAATGTTACAAGAAGTGAATTAATTAAAATCCAATATTTTTTCGGTAATTTTTCCCGCAGCGCAAATTCGGTTTCTTCGGGATTTTTGGTTTTTACATACCCGAGTCGGTTAAAAATTCTGTGAACATGCACATCAACGCAAATTGCGGGGACATTGAACCCTTGTGAGAGTACAAGATTTGCGGTTTTTCTGCCGACGCCTTTGAATTTGCACAGTTCATCAATATCGCACGGGACTTTGCCGTTATATTTCTCGACAAGCTCTTTTGACAGTTCTATGATTTGTTTTGCTTTGTTTTTATAAAATCCGACGGGATAAATTGCTCTTTCTAAATCTTCAACTTTGACATTCATCATCTCTTGCGGAGTTTTGGCAAGTTTAAGCATTCTCAAAGTTGCGGGGTAGGTTGTTTGATCTTTTGTTCTAAGGCTCAAAATGCATGAAATCAGTACAATGTACGGACTTTTAAAATCGTCCATAAGTTTTACAAATTCGCTTTTGGGCTGTTTGGATTTTTCTAATATTTCAACGACTTTGTCTATATCAAACATTATTTTAAAAGTTCCTCAACATTGATTGTTGTTTTTAATTTCAAAGCGTAAATGTTATCTCTGTCAAAGCGTTCAAGTTTTACGGCATCTTTTTCCGTCGTAATAATATTGCCCGAAATATCAAGAATATCTGTGGGCAAATACTGGTGATGATCGTCAAAAGTTACCGTTTTAACTATATTAAAATCTTTTAGAAAGTCATAGAATTGTTGGGGCTGCCCGATAGCGCACATTGCCGTTGCATCCATCCCTTCCATCAGCCTTTGCCCCGTTTTGATATTATAGACATAATCAGGTTCGGTATAGCATACAAGGGTCGGGAGCTGCAATCTTTTGTGCATAATTCGTGCAACTTTTTTGGCAATGTCATGCTTTATACTTTTGCTTACGATGACGAGTTTATCTATTCGGTCTAAGGCTTCTGCACCCTCTCTTAGCGGACCTGCGGGAAGAAGATTTTCATTGCCGAAACCTTTTACGCTGTCCATTAAAACAATGTCTAAATCTCTATAGAGTTTTCTATGTTGAAAGCCGTCATCAAGAATAATAACTTCAACGCCTAATTTGTCGACAAGGTGTTTTGCGGCTTTATATCTGCTTTTGCATGTAACAACATAACAACCGGGGGTGTTTTGCGCAAGCCAAATCGGTTCATCGCCCGCACTTTGGGCATCATAAAATGTTGCTTTGCCGTCAGATATTATATTGACATGAGAGTTGCTCAATTTGCCGCCGTAGCCTCTTGAAATTATGGCGGTTTTTTTGCCCTGTTTTATGTAATATTTTGCAATTTCTGATACAACGGGGGTTTTACCTACTCCGCCCGTTGTCATGTTGCCGACCGATATTACATAAGCGTGAACTTTCTTGGGTCTTAAAATGTGTTTGTCATACAGGAAGTTTTTTGTTCTGCTGCCGAATCCGTAGAAGTATGAACAGAATTTCAACAAATCAAACAGTATTCCTTCCGGATTTTTGGTATAATGTAATTTTGTTATTTTAGTTTTAAAATTTTCCATTTTAGAATAATAACCTGAAGAGCAAGAATCTCTTGTTCAATTTTTCGGAGAATTTTTTAAGATTTTCTGTAATTTCAACGGTATCATTTACGATGTATTTCAAATCCGATGCTTGAGCTTTGTTAGCGGGATCAGGATTTACATTGTTTACCGTTTCAAGAGCTACCGACATTTGAGCCATTGCTCTATTGATATTTGTAATTGCAGAAGTCAATTCTGATTTTAATTTTCCGTCGCTTGTCATTGAATTTACGCTTTCGCTGATTTGAGAAAGGTTTTTAGCAATGATTTTGATGTTCTCGCCCGTAGCCTGTGCATCTGCTGCATCCATAATCTTGTTCAGGTTTTTGGATAATTTATCAACAGAATTTGCGGTTGAGTACATTTGAGTTTTGAATTTAGCATCTCCGATAATGTTGTTGATATTTTCGGATAATTTAGAGAAATCATCGGTAGCCTGATGAGTCATATCCAACAATTCTCTTATATCGCCTTGAGAAGAATCAAGCAATCCGTCGACCTTATCAAGGGTTGAATTAGATTTAGCAGAAAGAAGATTTACGTTTGCAATAAGTTTTTTCAAATCATCTATCGTTCTGTCTGTTAATATATCATTCAATTTTTTGTTTGTTTCGGTTAAAGTTTCGGCTGCCTGATACTGCCAATCCATAAAGTCAGACAATCTCATAGGCTCCATAATGGTGTAAGGAGATTTTTGCGACGGGAACAACAATGGTGTATCGTCAAGCGGTCTTAATCTCAATTTGTGCAGGCTTGCATCTCTTACAGCCGTACCTCTTAAAAATTCGGGCAAAATTAACCCCGGTAAATTTATATAATAATCAACTTTGTATGCATAACTTGTCGGAATATTGTTTTTAAAGTTATACGGAACGGAGTCTTTGGGCAAAACTTCAACGCTTTTAATTACCCCGACGTCATGGTATTTGCCCGATAACTTCATCTGAACTTTATCGTTTTTGTAAAGTAAATCCCTTCTTGTCATAGGAATATAAATTGTTCTTAATTTCGGAGGGGTAATTTCCAAGAACAGTTCCCCGATAATACCCGATTGTTGAATAGAAAAAGATGAAGCTTTCGGAATATTAACATCGGGAGTTGTGATAACAAATCTTACTTTTACATAGCTGTTTTCATCTTTAACTATAGGGGTAATTTCTTCAACCTGACCGACTTTCAAACCCATCATTTGAACACCTGCCCCCGGTCTTAATCCGTTGACATCTTTAAACTGGATTTCAATTCTTTTTGCTGAAGAAAAAGCTCGTCCTTTGACTTTTAAAACGGTTCCTACAAGCAAGCATAATGCTAATACGGTTAATAAACCTACTTTAAAAGAAGATGAAAATTTCATTGTAAACCTCACAACTCAATATAAGTTAAATGTATATTAACAAAAAAATATTAAATCTGCAAAGTTTTTAAGCGCTAAATCCTCCGAATATCTGATAAATCATACAAAAGGTGGATTTTTATTTATTTTAATTCATAAAACTTAATAAATGCCGTATAATTCTAAAAGAGTATGTTGACTTTTAATAAAAAACTATTAAAAAGTAACATGGGTAGAAATAAATAAAAAAGAAACGAGGTACTATATATGGGCATGGCAGCATCTCAGGCTCGTTGGATTTCTTTAACGGCCAGAAAAACAAACGTTGAATACGAAGGACAGCAAATTAACCAGGCAAGAACTGCTCTTGCAAACCAGAGTTCCGAGTTGTGGAATAAACTCTACAAAATGGATGTTCCGACCCCTCCGAGTACGACAGATTTCTCAAAGACTAAATATACATTTGATATCGGCGACAGTACAAAAACCGTAACAGACATTCAGGCTGCCGATTATACGGACCCCGATGACGGTATTAATTACAATTCTTATATCACATACACATCTGACGTTATAAATTATAAAGGTATAAGGAATACAAATTCTACCCCGCAGGTTCAGCTTGTAACAGAAGTTCCCGAGGGTGAAAGTCCTTATTATATGATAGGTACAAGAAAATTAACGCAAATGTCATCTTGCAGTCCGACAAGTGATGATTGGGCAACATACACTACCGCATTAACTCAGATTGCCAAAGATTGGCCCGACAGTACGGTTGCCAAAGAATGGAACTCTATAACGAATAACGGACAAAGCGTTCCGACAACGGCAGAACCTTTTGAACATATTTATTTCTGGACTGACGGGCAAAAGCATGTCAATTTCACGGTTGACGGTAAAGGTGTTCAAGGTGCTGTTTATGATACATTAGATTACAGTATCGCAAACCCTAATGAAGCTTTGCATTCATACTATGCCGACAACCAGACGGAAAAACAAACCCTTTCAAAATATGCGGTCGTTGAATATGATTCCAGCGGCAGGGCAACATCGGTACAGTTGGAAAAATCATCCGCCGTATACGATATGACAACATCTACTCAAACAGATGATGATGCTTATAATGATGCAATGAACCAGTATTATTACGATAAACAGGTTTATGAAAAACACGTTCAGGATATCAACGCTAAAACGGAACAAATTCAAACGGAGGACAGAACGCTTGAATTGAGATTAAGACAGCTTGATACCGAACAAAATGCCCTTCAAACCGAAATGGATGCGGTTCATAAAGTTATATCCAAAAACATCGAAAGTACATTCAAAACATTTGACAGTTAATAAAAATAAAATTTTAAGAGGTATAAAATGTCTTACAAATATGATAGCGAATTGGTAATAGCAAACAGATTAAGTTCGGCAAGCTCGGATGCAAAAGCAATGCTTTACGAAACTTATGACAGGTTGAGAGATTTAACCGTATCAGGCAGTGGCACGGGTACGGGTTTTGAATCTGCGGGCAACCTCATATATAACATAGCAAGTTTGCTTGCTCCTTCATCTTTTGCTACGGTATTCGGCGGTTCCGAAACAATGAATATCCCCGGTACTTCATATTATTCAAAAGGCAATACGAGTACTGCATACGGAGTTGATTCTCTATACAATTATTCGGGATTTCCGAGCGGTGCTGCTTCTGTTTCTTCTGTTTACGGTCTTGCAACGGGCGGGGCTGCAAATGTATTAAACGGCTGGGGAAGCTCGATGAAAGGCGCTCCGACAAGCGGAACGGCAACAGGTTATGCCTCTAATATTGCGGGCGTTGCAAATATTGCAAGTGCTGCTGCTTACGGTATAGGCGGTGCTTCAGGCATGAGCAAAATCGCATCAAACATAGTTATGCCATTTGCAAGTTGCATATCGGGATTTGGCGGCATCTTAACCGCAATATCACCTTATTTGGGTGTATACGGGGCAGGTACTACCGTCTTGGGTAACTTGATGCAAGGTACTACTTCGGCTGCTCTTGCTGCTTATCAAAACATTACGGGTAACATTACGGCAAACGCAGATACAATCTTGTCAAACAAGGTAAGAAATATCGAAACCGTTTGCAAAATGCTTGATACCCAAGGTGATATCGTTAAGAAAAGACTTAAAGACAGTATGGAAAGTGATAAAAATGCATTGCAGAATATGTAAGTTCTGTTTAGTATTTCTTTATTCCGTAATTATTTTGAAGTTTCCTCAACGTGCCGTTGCTTGCGCTTTCGTTGATAACTCCGTTTACGACTTTAATTAAATCGTCGGATTCTCTGCCTTTTCTGAAAGCAACCGCATAAGGTTCTCTTGAATATCTCTTGGGCAAGAGTTTTACGCTGCCGTCTTTTAGAGATAATCCGATTAAAATGGTATCATCTGATACGATAGCATCAGCTTTTCCGCTTTTTAAACCCTGCAGAGCGTCTTGATAAGTTTTATATCCTATGATATTTGCATTCGGAATAGCAAGGCGCAGACTGTTTTCGCCCGAAGTTCCGAAAATTACTATTACTCTTTTGTTGTTCAGATCACGCAAACCTTTTATATTGCTGCCCTGTCTTACAAGAACGGCTTGCCCTGCCATATAGTAAGTGTCTGAAAAATCAAGTATTCGCATTCTTGAACGGGTAACAGACATTGCCGCAATTATCATATCAACATCTTCTGATAAAAGTTTCATCATTCTGTTAGAAGCTGTTACGGGTACAAATTTTACCCTGCCGTTTTCGCCGAAAATTGCTTTGCCTATCATATTTGCAATATCAATATCATATCCCGCATATTTGCCGTTTTTGCCTATATAGCCAAACGGATAAACATCCGATCTGACCCCTATTATAACGTTTCCTCTTTTCATTATCGTATCGAGAGTATTAGGAACTTTTTCCTTTTTCCCGCATCCGCAAAATACGAATACTACCAGAATTAAAAGTGTTATAATTTTTTTATACATAAAACGGTTAACCCCTTATAAAATTAATTATTTATGAAATTTTATTTATAATACCATATTTTACAAAAATTACTAAGCTTTAACTTTTTGTTCTTTACTTAAATTCATCAATTCGGGACCAAGCTGAGTAATTGTGCCTGCTCCGAGTCCGATAACGATGTCGTTAGGCTTTAAATCTTTGTATAATGCTTTGGCAACTTCGTGCATATTCCCCGGGATATAACGGCACGGAATATCGGATTTTTCTTTAAATTCGTTAGCAAAGCTTTTTGAATTTACTCCGACGATTTCATCTTCGCATGCGGCAAAAACATCTGTTACAACGAGTTCATCTACTCCGTCAAATACCCTCATAAATTCGTTCCAAAGATTTTGGAAACGGGAATATCTGTGAGGCTGAAATACCGCAATTATACGTTTGCCTTTGAAAGCTTTTGAGCATGATAATGTTGCTTTAATTTCGGTCGGATGGTGTGCATAATCATCATAAATGGTTATACCGTTAAATTCACCGACTTTTTGAAATCTTCTTCCCATACCTGAGAATGTTTCAAAATGCGGGTTAACAAGTTTCATGTCTACCCCTGCCGTATGCAATGCAGCCCAAACGGCAAGCGAATTATAAACATTATGAACACCTTTTAAAATGATTTTTAGTCTTGTCTGGAATTTGCCTTTATAATAAACATCAAAGGTTGTATAATCCTGTTCGTATTTAATATTTTTAGCGCTGTAATCGGTATTCCCGCCGATTGAATATGTTACGAATTTTGCGTGATGCGCAAGTTCGTGGACCGAAAAATATTTAACAAGTCTTTTTACGCCCTCGTTATCCATATTCGCTAAGATTACGCCGTTTTCTCTCATATTTGAAATGAATGTTTCAAATGTTTCTAAGATTGATTCCAATCCGTTTTTGTAAAAATCAAGGTGATCGGGTTCAAGGTTGTTAACTACAACCAAATTCGGCGAATACTTAACAATCGTTCCGTCGCTTTCATCAAGTTCGGCGATAAAATATTTTCCGTGAGAACAATTGGCGTTCGTATTCAATTCGGGTATAATTCCGCCTACAACGTAAGAGGGTTTTAATCCCGCTTTTTCCAACACATAAGAGCAAAGCCCCGAAGTTGTGGTTTTGCCGTGAGTACCCGAAAAGCCTATAAAGTAATCTTCATGTCTTGAAATTTCTGCCAAAAGATCCGAACGGTGCCAGATGGGCAACCCTAATCTTTTTGCCTTTTGGATTTCAGGGTTAAATTCTCGTATTGCCGTACTTGCAACTACAATGCAATCTTCGGGAACATTATCTTCGCTGTGCCCGATATAAACCTTTGCGCCTAAATCTCTTACGCCTTTAACATACTTACTGTCGTTAATGTCAGATCCTGAAACTTCGCAGCCGTTTTGCAAAAGATATTTTGCAAGTCCGCTCATTCCTACTCCGCCGATTGCTATAAAATGATATTTCTTGTTCATTATTAATTCCTTTTTTGAAAAAGGTGCAAAGCGCACTTTGCACCGTACTTCCTTTTTTAGATATTAGCCAATTTGTTATGGAAATCGTTTGCCTGTTCAAATTGGTATGCAAAATTGAACAATCTGCTTTCCATAAATTGAGGTGCAATAATTTGCAAACCTACCGGCATACCGCTTTCGTCAAATCCCGCAGGAACGTTAATTGCGGGGATACCTGCAAGGTTGCTGCCTATTGTATCAATATCGGTTAAATACATTGAAAGAGGGTCTGAAGATTTTGCACCGAGTTCAAATGCAGTATTAGGACATGTCGGAGCAATTAAGATATCCACATTTTCAAATGCATTTGTGAAATCTTTAGTTACAAGAGCTCTCATCTGTTGAGCTTTCTTATAATATGCATCATAATAACCCGCTGACAGAGCATAAGTTCCGAGCATTATACGACGTTTAACTTCAGGTCCGAAGCCTTCTGCTCTTGTTCTTGTGTATAAATCCATTAAGTTTTTAGGATTTTTGCATCTGTAGCCGTATCTTACGCCGTCAAATCTCGCAAGGTTTGATGAGCATTCTGCGGTTGCAAGAATATAGTAAATTCCGATTGAATATTTCAAATTCTTCAATGAAATTTCTTTGATTTCGCAGCCGAGTTTTTTATAAGTTTCAATCGCATTGTCGATTGCTTTTTGAACGGCGGGTGAATTTCCGTCGCCCGTTAATTCTTTTATAACGCCTACTTTTTTGCCTTTGATGTCGTTTTTCAAGAAGTCTGCATAATTTTCAACAGGCATGTCAAGTGAAGTTGAATCTTTCGGGTCGTGTCCCGAAATTACTTCAAGCAAGTTTGCCGCATCTTCAACGCTTCTTGCAAAAGGTCCGATTTGGTCAAGAGATGATGCAAAAGCAATCAAACCGTATCTTGAAACTCTGCCATAGGTCGGTTTCATTCCGACAACACCGCAGAAACTTGCAGGCAATCTGATTGATCCGCCCGTGTCAGAACCTAATGCTAAAGTTGCTTCGCAAGATGATACGCTTGCAGCCGATCCGCCTGATGAACCGCCGGGAACTTTTTTCAAATCCCACGGGTTGTGAACCTTTTTAAATGCGGAGTTTTCGTTTGATGAACCCATAGCAAATTCGTCTAAGTTTGCTTTCCCTACAATCGGTACAAGGTTGTTTAATAATTTTTCGGTAACGGTTGCATTGAAAGGTGATACAAAGTTTTCTAAGATTTTACTTGATGCGGTTGTTTTTGAACCGACCAAATTCATGTTATCTTTCAATGCTAACGGAATACCTGCCAAAAGCGGTAAATCTTCTCCTTTAGCGATTTTCTCATCAACTTTTTTTGCGGTTTCCAACGCAGTATCCTGCGTTAAAGAATTGAATGCACCGAGTTTATCTTCAAGTGAATTTATTCTTTCAAATGCGGCTTTTGTCAATTCAACAGCCGAAATCTCTTTATTTTTTAATGCTTTTGACTGTTCAGCGGCAGTCTTTTTTAACAGCTCGTTCATATCTTCTCCTTAGCTTTACTGTCGGGATAGCAATCCCGACCTACTAAACTGTCGGCATATAAAGCTATCCTGTCTTATAGTAAAAATTTTATGACAAAAAAACTCCTCACGCAAGAAATATGATAAATTTGTAAAGCGACTTTAGGATCCAGTTGAATTTCAGAATATCTGACGGCTTGAACGAACGCAATCTGTTAAAAATCGTCCACAAGACAAAGATTTAAGAATAAGTTTATAAGTAAATTACATTTTAGACGATAAGACGATAAGACGTTAAGAAGTTAAGTTCATTTCAATACCCATATCCCCACAAAGGGACGAGGGAAACAAAGAACGTCATTCTTCGGCTCTGTCTCAGAATGACCCGTAAATTACTTATAAACTTATGAACTTATCAACCTATAAACTTATAAACCCATAGACCTATAGACTTATTAATATTGTTTGACTATAATTTTTTTTGAAAAACAAGAGGATTAAATAATGAAAAAAACTTTACTTACCATAGCGATTTTATTATGCGGAAGCATTGTGTGGGCTTCAGAACCCCAATTGTATAAGCTTGATAACGGACAAACCGTAATTATTCAAGAAATTCACAACAATCCTATAGTATCAATTGATACATGGATTAAAACAGGTTCAATTGATGAAGATGAATCAAATAACGGTGTTGCACATTTTTTGGAACACTTATTCTTTAAAGGTACAAAAAATCATGCACCGGGTGAATTTGACAGAATCCTTGAAACTAAAGGCGCAGTTACAAATGCCGCAACAAGTAAAGATTTCACTCATTATTATATAACTATTCCGTCAAAAGATTTTGATCTTGCTATGGATTTACATTCTGATATGCTATTAAATCCGATGATACCGAGAAACGAAATGGAAAAAGAACGCAAAGTCGTTTTGGAAGAAATCAACAAGGATTCAAGTTCTCCTCAACGTAAAATGTATGAAAATATCGATTCCATGATGTATACAAATCATCCTTACAAACGCAGAGTAATCGGTCAAAGCAGCATTATTGAAACCATAACAAGAGAAAAAGTTCTTGATTTCTATAATGCTCACTATTCGCCGTCAAATATGGTAACTCTTGTTGTCGGCGATGTTGATACAGCTCATGCTCTTGATAAAATCAAGCAGGATTTCGGCTCTAATATGAAAAAGACCGAGAAAAAAGTTTATCCTAAAGAGCAACAGTTGACCGAACAGAAAAAGAAAGTTGATTATATTGATACAAAAACAGGCTACATGCTAATCGGTTTTAGAGGAACTCCTATATCTGACAAAGATTCTTATGCATTGGATGTATTGTCAACGATTTTAGGTGAAGGGCGTGCATCTGTTCTCAATCAGGTTTTAAAAGAGAAAAAACGTTTGGCGTTTTCTGTCGGCGCAGGTAATGCAACGTCAAAAGATGACGGTATATTTTATATAAGTGCAAATTTTGAACCCGCAAAATGCAAGCTCGTTCAAGATGCAATTTTTAACGAAATTAAAAATATTCAGGACAAAGGTGTAACAGAAGATCAATTGAATTTAGCAAAAAATGTTATAGAAAGAAACACATATTATTCAAGAGAATCCGTAACAAATATTTCTGAAGAAATGGGGTATACGGCAGCTTTAACGGGTGATATCAAGTATTATGAAAATTATCTTGATAATATTAAAAAAGTTACCCCTGAAGAAGTTAAAAAAGTCGCAATTAAATATCTCGGAGAAAACAGAAGTGCAATTTCAATTCTGCTGCCCGATGGTTCAAAAGATGTTCCCGTTGCGAATAAAACAACGCAGCAAAAAGTTGTGCCCGAGCTTGTGAGCCAAAACTCTCAAACTCAAGAATACAAGTTGCCGAACAAATCGACTCTTTTATATACAAAAAATGACGTAAACGATATTATCGCAATAAGTATTGATGCAAAAGGCGGACAACTTTTGGAAAATAAAGCGGGCGTTGCGTATATTACGGGTGCAACTATGCTCAAAGGTACAAAAACTTATTCGCCTTTAGAATTATCTCAAATACTTGAGGTTAACGGAATAAAAATTACTCCGTCAGTCAGCGCAGATACTTTTAATATTTCTGTTTTAACAACAAAAGATGAATACGATAAAACAATCGAATTGTTAAACGAAATTATTAATAATGCATCGTTTGATGAAGTAGAACTCGGAAAAGTAAAATCGGATAAATTAAACCAAATAAAAGCGGGCAAAGATATACCCTTGCAGGTCGCACTTGAAAAATACAGAGAATTGATTTTTCAAAACAGCCCTTATACGATTTCATCTAACGTTATAGAAAAGAATATCCCCAATATCACAAGAGATGATGTTGTTGCATATTATAACAAAATCTTTAATCCCGAAAATATCGTAATATCCGTTAACGGCAATATTGATAAAGATAAAGTTGCGCAGGATTTTAACGGCATTTTCTCATCCGAAAACAGCGGAGCATTTGATTATTCAAAATATGATTCTGAAATATCTCATATAGCATCGCCAAAAATTGTTACTCAAAAGCTCTCCTCAACCGAAACGGCATGGATTATGCTCGGGTGGCAAACTCAAGGCATAACAAACGAAAAAGATTATGCAACCCTGCAGGTTATTGATTCTCTTTTAGGCAGCGGCATGAGTTCAAGAATGTTTAAAGATTTGAGAGAAAAAGAAGGACTTGCCTATCAGCTCGGATCGGGATTGTCGGCTCATAAATTGAGAAGCAGTTTTGTATTATATATCGGAACAAACCCCGCAACTTTAGATAAAGCAAAACAAGGTTTGTTTGACGAAATTAATAAGCTCAAAACCGAATACGTCGGCGACGGTGAGTTAAAAGATGCAAAAGAAAAACTTATCGGAAATTACGTAATCGGCATGGAAACAAACCTTGATAAAGCATCTGCTCTCGGGGATTATGAAACCCTCGGGCTCGGTTACGACTTTAAAGATAAGTACATTGATTTGATAAACAGCGTAACCGATATGGACATAATCGAAACGGCAAATAAATATTTTAATAATAATTATGTGCTGTCAATTGTTACAAAGTAATAGCAGTTTTTCTTTGCTAGGGAACGAAGCGGGTTTTCCCCCATAAGTAGGGTGCGTTCGCACTCCGCACCGCTATTAATTCGCACTTTTGCA
The DNA here is from genome assembly GCA_900319365.1 of uncultured bacterium. Taxonomy (GTDB): domain Bacteria; phylum Cyanobacteriota; class Vampirovibrionia; order Gastranaerophilales; family Gastranaerophilaceae; genus Zag111. Next base: position 85,889 of record ONOE01000003.1, read on the forward strand.
TTTGTAAACAATTGTTACATACATGCACGAATGTATTAAAGTTTTGCATTAAAAATGCCGTAATTCTATGTGATAGGACTTAAAAAGTATTATCAGAAAGGAAAAACATGGGATTAGCAGCATCACAAGCAAGATTGTTGACCATCACAGCAAGAAAAGCTGACTGTGAATTTCAGTCCATGACCTTATCACATGAAAAGATTGCTCTTTCTCGTGATATGGAAAAAATTTCTGATGAATACCAGAATGCAACAAATCAAACCAAACTTGTTTATGACTATTACGGAACAGGTACAAGTCAGATGAACTTGAATTACGGTTTGTTAATGAGTCCTTCTGTATACAATGATTACTATCCGAAATTAATAACCGATAACAAAAACAGAGTCGTATTATCGGACAAATATGCTGATGCGGCTAAAAAAGCAGGCATTCCCGCTGAAGGATTTAACGGAACTCCGTCATCTGAAGTTCGTAACAAATTTATTGAGGCACTTCGTGATAACGGAACGATTTCTGCTGCAACCGCTGCAAACGTTGAAAGCGTTTCATATAACAACGCAGTAGGTTTAGGCGCAACATTCTCAGCTTCAGAAACTACTCAAGATATTACATATACAGATTTAATGGATATGATTAAGAGTAATTGCGCAGATACATCTGATTATGGGTTGTCTTTCACTTGGAGACCTGCTCCGGGACAAGATTATAGTGATTATTTAAAACAAAACAGCGGTTCATATCCGAACCCGAATTTGTTATCTCACAATTCAGAAGATAATGCTTTCGTAGTTGTTGACGGAGATACTTCAAATCGTGCTACGAAGATTTCATTGTATGACTTATTGAATGATACTCACCAATATACGTACGCATCTATATCAGCTGGTGTTAACTACCCTCTTGGTGAAGCAATTTTCTTACAACAGTTAATTGCAGGTTCGGATAATTCCAATTCATTCTTAAACTGGATGACTGAACAGTTCCAATCAATTTTGGGAGGTGTAAATACTAACGATCAAGCCCTTCAATATGCTTATGATCAGGTATATGATATTATTATCGGCGACGGCGCATTAGAAAGTTTAAGCGGTGAGGTTACCGGTGCTGATTACGGTAATGCGAATAAAAAAAGAGGAGCATCAAGCATTCAAAGATCATTAAGCAGCGCTGCAGGACCAGCAATGAGAGATGTCGGTACAAACGTTCATACAGGTAAAAAATCAAATATTTCTGATGTAGTAAATACAACCAATGATTATATCGGCATGACTTATACCACTTATGAATCAACCGTAGAAAAATCAAATCACCATAAAACAGGCAACAGAAAAGAATGTGCTATCAACTTAAATAACCTTGCAAAGGTATTCTTAACGGCTTATGTAGAATATGAACAGGGTATGAGCAACAAAGGCGGCGTTAAGAACAGTAAATATTCTTACGATAAAGGTCAAACTGCTGATGGCAGAAACGGCACGATTAAATACAATTTGTATGAACCTAAAGATGATGATGTATTCACAATCAAAGCTCCGACAGATGTTGATACCGGTTCTTCAAACCTTGAAGCAGGATTCTATGATGCATTATTTAACAGAATATGCGTAAGCGGCTGGACAGAAAATGACAACATCACAAATGCCGATTATATGCAGGAATTGTTGAAAAGCGGTGCTGTTTATATTTCGTCAATCGATAACGACGGTAATTATTACCAGAGCAGTTATTCGACAGATACCTACATTTCCGAAGTAACCGATACGGAAGGTGTTGCTCAGGCAGAGGCTAAATATAACGCTGCAAAAGCAAAAATCGAAAACAAAGAAAATACGATTGATACCAAGATGAAAAATCTTGATACGGAAATAAGTTCGCTCACAACCGAATACGATACGATGAAAAATGTTATAAACAAAGCTATCGAAAAATCGTTCAAACGTTATGATGCGTAAGCTTTATTGTCGGGCACAATCTACATTTTTGCTTTTTGTCATCTTGAGCGAATAGCGAAAGATCGCCAGATGTGCGTATGACAGGGCGATTTTGCAAAGTAGGGTACGTTTGCACTTCGCACCGTTTAATTTGTTCAACAAGGCGATTCTTCGGGTTTCAGCCTCAGAATGACAAATATATTACCCTCGCCCCCTTGGGGAGAGGGTTAGGGTGAGGGACTATTAGCCAAATTTATCAGGCTTTTGCAGCCCCTCTCCTGTCTATCAGGCATCCTCCCCCCAATGGGTGGAGGGAAACCTGCGTGCTAAAATGTAACTCACTTATAAACTTATAAACTTATAAACTTATAAACCTATGAACTTATAAACTTATTTCTAAATTTTTGTCTTATGAACGATTTTTAACAGATTGCGTTCGTTTAAACCGTCTAATATTCTGAAATTCAACAGGTTTCTAAAGTCGCCCATTGCAGGGGTAAACGATGCAACCATTTTTCTGTTACCGTTCAAATCTTTAACGAGTTGTTTAACTTTTTTCATATCTTTAATAAGTCCCGTTTTGAATTTGTCGGGTTTGTAAACAGTCCATGCATCATGCGGATAATATGTAGAACGGCATTCGTTGGTGTTCTGGTTTAAGAGCATTTCACCGAACATGTCGTAATCCATATTATAAAATTCCTGTTTAATATTTTTTCTGTATTTTTGCAATTTTTCGGGCATGAGAACTCTTGGTTCGGAAATATCTTCATCATCGTGGTAGAACGTTTCAAGATAATCCATTGAACCTATGCCGACTATTTGTATCGCTTTTGAAAATTCTTCCAAAATACCTTTTTCATCGGCGTAATTTGACATAACGTCAAGGAATGAAGTTACCCCTTTGCCTGTTGAAATATAATCTGTTATAACCGTTCGTTTTCCTGTTTTTTTAAAATTATCGACAATCGTTTGCGGATCGGCTTTAATTCTGTCCAAATATTTTCTGTATGCTTTAATTTCTTTATCCGTGGGTGTCATAGAATTGATTTTGCGCATGCCGTCAATCGGATCGGGTCTGTACCAGTATTTTGAAAATGCGACAAATTTATACGGCGGAATCCCGTCTTTCATCCATTGCGCAGCATTCAAAAACCATTTCGGACTTCTGCCAAGACATACTATCGGCTGGTCTTTGTAGTTCAGATAGAGTCTTGAGGTTTTAATAAATTCGTCCATGGTATGTTTGTTGCCTAAAGGCAGATAAGCAGTTTTGGCATCAAACATTTCGGATTTGTCCATTGTTTTATCAAATTTTGCACAAATTTTTCTGTATCTTTTCTTGGTGTTTTCAGACATTGCCATGTATTCTTCATGCTCAATGTCGGGAACTGTTCTGTTAGGGTCAAAAAATCCGCCGCCAAAATGTATATTTGCTCCGTACCTGAACCCTGCGGGAATTTTTGCGCTCGGTTGAGAAACGACTTCTTGGGCTGCCGTTGCTTCGGGCGCCTTTGGAGCAGATGTTTGTAAATTGCTATAATTAGTAAAATGTCTTTGTTGAATTGCTGATACCTGCATAATTCACCTGCCTAAAATTTCTACACTTATATTTAAAAACGGGAAAATATAAAATTTTTTGCTTAAAAAAAATAAATATGTTAAGATTTTTTACGCTGAATAAATTTAAATAGTCAAAAATTTTTTTTAACGGTTTATATTTAGAACATAAAAATTAAATTTATCAGAGGAAAATTTTATATATGAAAATTAATGCAATTGGGGTTCAAAATTATCATTCGAACTTTTATAACAAACATACTGCAGAAAAGAAACAAACAACCCCGAGTTTTGGCGCAACGTATGAGTATAACCCGATTACTCCTGCGGGCAAAGTTATTACGGCTGTATCGGCTGCGGCTTTGATAGCTGCTATGGTAGCACAATGCACTCACAGTAGTGAAGATCCGAATAATAATCCTAACCAAAATGTTGAGGTTTATGATTCTCTTTCTCCAAACAGAAGTTATTATTCCGAACAGCATGAAGATAAACCCGATAAAAAGACCTTAAAAATAGAGGTCGTAGAGCCCGAGAACCCTGATACTCTTATTGATGATACAACATTTATTTCCGTAAATGATTCTATAATCCATTCAAATGACAACGATTCGGTTAAAACTTTGCAAATGCATGTTCACAAACATTCTGGTCCCGCAAAAGCAGATACAATAGTGATTTTAACCGATGGCAAAAACAAAGATATAAGACCTCATCATTAAAAAATCCCTCCTGCCTGAATTGAGCTTGTATGGTATAATAAGCTCATAAAGGAGATTATTGTATGAGAGAAGAAGAATTGCTTTCAATTATAGAGAAAAACAGCCGAATCGGCTTAAAAGAACTTGCCGTATTGCTTGGCGAAGATGAAATAACCGTTGCAAATGAAGTTAAAAAACTTGAAGAAGAAAGAGTTATTTGCGGTTATCATACGTTAATAGATTGGGAAAAGACTTCAATAGAAAAAGTTACGGCATTGATTGAGGTTCGTGTAACTCCGCAAAGAGGGCAGGGCTTTGATAGAATTGCACAAAGAATTTATAATTATCCCGAAGTCAAATCGGTTTATTTAATTTCGGGCGGGTTTGATTTGATGGTAACGCTTGAAGAAAAGACCTTAAAAGATATAGCAAGATTCGTTTCAGAAAAATTATCTTTGTTAGACAGCGTAATAAGCTGTTCAACTCATTTTATCCTGAAAAAATATAAAGACCATGGAACGGTTTTGGATAAAGTCGAAGAAGATACAAGAGAGGTCGTAACGCCGTGAGAAACTTTTTATCCGATAAAATTCAAACAATAAAACCGTCAGGCATAAGAAAATTTTTTGATATAGTAAGCGAAATGAAAGATGCCATATCTTTGGGTGTGGGTGAACCTGATTTTGATACGCCTTGGCATATAAGAGAAGAAGGCATTTACGCTTTTGAAAAAGGCAGAACTTTTTACACATCTAATTCGGGGCTTTTGCCTTTAAGAGAAGAAATTTCCAAATATATCCAAAGGACCCAAGGGGTTACTTATGACCCGAAAACGGAAATTCTTGTAACGGTCGGCGGGTCGGAAGCGATTGATATCGGTTTCAGAGCTTTGTTAAATTCTGGCGACGAAGTAATTATTCCGCAGCCGTCGTATGTTTCTTATGCACCTTGTTCATATCTTGCGGGTGGGAAAAATGTCATCATAAATTTAAAAGCGAAAAATGAATTTCGACTGACTGCAGAGGAACTTGAAAAAGCAATTACGCCAAAGACAAAAATCCTTGTTTTATCTTATCCGAACAATCCGACGGGTGCAATAATGGAAAAATCGGATTTAGAAAAAATCTCTAAAATTATCAAAGAAAAAGATATTTTTGTGATTTCTGATGAAATTTATTCTGAACTTACATATAAAGGAAAACATACATCAATTGTCAGTCTTGACGGAATGAAAGAAAGAACGCTATTAATAAACGGTTTTTCAAAAAGCTTTGCAATGACAGGCTGGAGGCTCGGTTTTGCCTGTGCGCCCGCTCCTATAATTAAACAGATGACAAAAATTCATCAGTATGCAATAATGTGCGCTCCTACAATCAGTCAGTATGCTGCTGTTGATGCATTAAAAAACGGCGATGATGACGTAAAAATGATGCGCCAATCCTATAACGAAAGAAGAAGATATTTGATGTCGGCGTTTAAAGAAATGAATTTGCCATGCTTTGAACCTTACGGAGCATTTTATGTGTTTCCGTGCATAAAAGAATTTGGTATGACTTCAGAAGAATTCGCAACAAGATTTTTGCAGGAAGAAAAAGTCGCTGCCGTTCCGGGAACCGCATTCGGTGATAGCGGAGAGGGTTATTTGAGAATTTCTTACGCTTACAAATTGGAAAAGCTCCAAATAGCCATGGAAAGATTAAACAGATTTATAACAAACCTGCGTAAGTAGATTTATAAAATATCTTTTGGCGGATGTTTCTTTTCTTCTTCAACACGTTCTTTTATAGCCCCAATCGGCTCATAGTAAGGCGAAACTGTCATTACTTCAGCGGCAATATCGGGATAATAATAGATAAATTTCAATTCGCTTGTTGTTAAAGGTTTTTGCGTATGTACGTTTGCATAACGGACAAGTTCCAAGATATTTCTTGCTTCGTGCTCGTCTTTGAACTCAATTTCAAGGTTATTGTAAACATTGCGGAAACCTTTAATTCCGCCGTATTCACCTGTCGTAATCATACGCCCCGTTTCAATGATTTCGGGTTCACCTCTGCCGAGTTCTTCAAAATCGTAAAGCTCGTAATTTCTTCTGTCTTTTAGTGCGCCGTCTGCGTGAATCCCTGATTCATGCGCAAATGCGTTATCACCGACAGCGGGCTGATTTATCGGAATAGGTACGCCGAAAGCGTAAGATGTATATTTCGCAATCTGCCATGCCTTATCTAATCTTATATTTTCATCAATTTTATATTTGCCTTTAAATCCTGCGGATTTTAAACATCCGAGCAGGCATGAAACAAGGTCTGCATTTCCTGCTCTTTCGCCCATGCCGTTGATTGCTGTATTTATATATGCATCAACTCCCGCATCAATTGCAGCTTTAGCTCCGATTATCGAGCATGCCGCAGCCATTCCGAGGTCGTTGTGGAAATGCAATTCAACGGGCATTTGAATTTCTTTTGCAATTGTGTAAATTCTGTCATAGGTCGTTAAAGGATCTTCAGCTCCGAGAGTGTCGCAATATCTGAATCTTGATGCGCCTGATTTTTTAGCCTCTTTTGCGTATCTTATTAAAAAGTCAATGTCGCTTCTTGAAGCATCTTCTGCGTTTACTCCGACAATTTTAGCACCTTTATCAACCGCACATTCGACTGCCTCTTTAATCATTCTGATAATGTCATCGGGCGTTTTTTTGCCGCCGTATTTGCCGTTAATCATTTGTTCCGATGTTGATTGAGAAAGGTTTACGTATTTTAATTCGGGAACATTTTTAAAAGATTCTTCAACGTCAGGCGCAATTCCTCTCATCCAGCCTGACAATTTGGTCTTTGTAATTGCTCCTCTTTTAACAAGTTCCAAATTCGCATTCAAATAATTAAGCTCGTGTTTTGTTGTCGGAAATCCGAATTCCGATTGAGTGATACCCATTTCATCAAGCATAATATTAATTATTGTTTTTTGAAGCTTTGCTAATCCCAGACGTGAAGTCTGTACGCCGTCCCTGTTTGTTACATCGACAAAATATATTCTGTTATCTGACATTTTATAACCTCTTTTTAAAGGCATTATATCATAAAGCGCTAAAAATAACATTTTAAATACTTGCTTTTTTCGTTTTAATTCATTAAAATATTTAGTAGAACGGCTATGAAGAATAATATAAAAACACTTGATAAAAAGATTGAAAAAGAAGTTAAAACGGGCAATGTAAAATCTGCAATAGAACTTTGCCAGATAGGTTTGCAAAATGACCCGACGAATGCCAAATTGCATTTGCGCCTCGGGGATTTGTATTTGAGATGGCATCTGGATATTTATTCCTCAAGCCAGTATGTTGATGAAGCCATAACCGAATATCAAATGGCGCTTGAATCTATCGACACACCTGAAATTTACTATAAAATCGGGGTTGCGCAGTATTATAAAGGCGAACTTGATAAAGCCGTAAATTATTTTAATAACGCAATCAAAAAAAATCCGAAGTATGCAAAAGCTTACTATATGCTCGGTGAAACTTATACCAAAAAAGCAAGATTTACCGATGCAATCGAAAATGCGCAGCTTGCCGTAAAATATTCGCCGTTTGCAAGTTCGTGCGCTCATTCATTATTGAAAAATCTTTATCAGGTTTCTTCATACAGGGTTGCGAAAAACAAACTTAAAGCCGTATATGAACAGATTATGGCGGCTCTTACCCTGCCGTTTGATATGGAAGCATTAAAAAGATTAAAAGAATCTTTGTCTTATGTGAAATTTTTGCCGATATTATTAAAAGGGTATGTTGCCGTACAAACAAAAGGTATAAATGATGCGATAGATATTTATATTGATGCCGTTGATAAAGCTCCGGGGTTTGTACCTTTGTATTGTTTGCTCGGGGATATTTATTCTTCTCTTGGCAGATTTGAAGATGCGATAACAGAATACAAAATGGCTATTTGGCTGGACAGTCTGAATATTCCCGCATACAGACATTTGTGCAGCGCTTATGAAGATTTGGGCGACTACGATAATGCTATAGAGGTTTATAACAAGCTTATTCAAATTATGCCCAATATGCCCGAATTTCATTCGAATTTAGCAAACATTTTGTATATTAAAGGAGATGTTGACGGAGCGGTTTCTCATTTCCAAACAGCTATCACGCTTAATCCGAATAAACAATGGACAAGTATAGTAAATCAAACTTTGGGATTTGTTTTTCAGGAGGCTAAAAAAGATATTGATGCTGCGATTACGTCTTATCAGAGCGCATATCTTATGACACCTGAAGATATTGATATTTATATAAATTTGGGCAGCGCTTTTTATGATAAAGAAGATTATGAAAATGCTTTGACGGTTTACAGAAATGCTCTTGACCTTGACCCGAAAAATGCAAAAATCCATTGTAATCTCGGATTTTTATACTGGGGCAAAGGCGACACCGAAGAAGCCATAAGAGAATACAAGCATGCTATAGAATATGATAATACTTATTCGATTGCATACAATAACCTCGGCGTAATTTATCTTGATGATTTGGGCAGAGTTCAAGATGCAATGGAAATGTTTAAAAAAGCCGTTGAATACAATCCTAATTATGCTCTTGCGCATTTTAACCTTGCACGTTCGATTGCAATAACAGGTGATAAAATTGAGGCTGCTAAACTTTATCAAATAGCTCAAGATGTAAATAAAATTACCAACGAAATTGATCCGCAGGATATTACGGATAAAATTAACGCTTTGTTTGATTAGTATAATTTTGCCGATTGGGCTTGTGCCTGCATTTTCTTGGCGAATATTGCGAATAGTAGGTCGGCATTGCCATGCCGACAATGGATTTTGTTTAATAGCCCATCTCCCGAATTAGCTCAAGTTGAAATTCTTGCTTCACGGGGGGACGAGGGAAAATCGTCATGTGCACGTCAGGCGATCTTTCGCTCTCGCTCAAGATGACAGAAATGAAAAACAATTTTGCCTGACCTGCAAAATAAAAACACCGAAATGTTTAATTTGTAACGTTTCGGTGTTTATTAATTAATATTATTTTATAAAATTATTCTTGTATTTGTCTTTTCTTTCTTTTTTCTTCAAATACAAACAGGATAGAGCAAATCACAACGCAAATGATTGTTGCGATAATCCAAAAATGAATTGCTCCGTTCCAGCCCAATTTATCAACGAAAAATCCCGTTCCGCTTGAAGATAATGCCGCACCGACATATCCGAATACTCCAGTAAATCCGATAGATGCCGAAGCAACTCTTTTTGAGCTGCTTTCAACCGCACAAAGTCCGCCGATTAACATTTGAGGACCTGCCGTAAATATACCGATACAAGCAGCAAGTACATAATCTAATGCGTTTAACAACGGAGTGTTTCCGGGGTTCATTGCAAAAGCGTACAAGCTTATTGCAAGGCATATTAGAAATACTATGTTAACGGGTGTTCTGTTGCCTTTGCATAATTTATCCGAAATTACGCCCGCAAGTATTGCGCCGCCTGCTCCGATTAGTGCAAGGGTACTCAATTTTGATCCTGCAACAATCAAAGAGTTATTTTTAACTTCTACAAGGTATTTTACAAGCCAATCTTCCGTTCCGAATCTTACTATGTATACGAAAATGTATGCAAATGCAAGCATCCAGATAATCGGGTTGCACAAAATATGCTTTTTGAAGATTTGCAAATAAGATAAATGTGCTTCTTCGTCGACTTCTTCTTTTTTAACGGGTTCGTTGTGATATTTTTCAATATCGGGAAGCCCGAGGGATTGCGGTTTATCTCTCAATCTGTTGTATAACCATAAACCTGTGATAATACAAATTATTGCGGGAATATAGAATGCGCCCATCCAGCCGAATTTACCTATTACAAGTCCCGATAACGTAACTGAAGCGAAAACACCTATCTGGTGAGATGTTGACCAGATAGCCCATTTTGTACCTCGTTCGGAATTTGAAAACCAGTAAGATAAACTTTTGGCAACGGGCGGAAATCCGCAAGATTGAAACCAACCGTTAGCTCCCCAGAAGAAAGCAAACAGCCAGAGTAAAATTGTTGCCGACGGAAGTCCGAAAAAGCTTACGTGCCCAGGAGTTACAAAAACCGCACTCAATACAAAGCAAATATTACAAATTGCCGAAAGTATTAACGCCGTCGGTAAAAATGTTCTTACGTTTGATTTATCTGCAATTATACCGTTTACGAATTTACCTATGCCGTATGTAACGTATAAAGTTGAACCTAAAAGTCCGAGTTCCGTATTTGACAAACCCAATTCTTTGGACATTACGGGAAGTGCTACTGCCATGTTTTTACGGCAAAGATGGAAAACAACATAAGCGATAAAGCTTGAATAAAAAATTCTCCATCTCCAATGATTATACATAGATGCAACTTTTGCTTCGTCTTTTATCGGCTCGGCTGCCGGAGGTTCGGCAAAAAATGCTCCTAACTTCTTGAACATTTGTTATTCTCTCCTATTGTTTATTATTTTTAATAATCTGTACGTTTCTGGTTTCTGTTAATTCGGTGCGAGCATTTCTGATAATTTCTTTTTTTTCTTCATCAAGGCTGCGCCCGTTTACAAGTCTGTCTATAAATCCCGTATTTAATCTTGCGGCTTTTGATAGCGCTCCGATTTCTTCAAGTATGGGTTTAACTTCATCAAAATTATATCCGAAAGTCGGTTTGGAATTAAATACAAGCAAATCCCCTTCTTCCGAAGTTACGGATTTCCCGCCGAGTTCAAAGTACAATTTGAATACGGATTTCAAATCCTGCAATTCCGATTGCATTGTTGTAATTGCGTTTTGTATTCTCAAATATCTTTCAAACAGATATTCTACGTTTTCAAGTTCTTTGTTTTCCCAATCATATTTTTGAAGATACAATTTTTTCAATTTCGGGTAAGCAAGTGCAAGCCCCATTGTGTCGCCCATTGCTCTATGTCTGTTGGTTAAATCGACTTTGAATTTTTCTGTAAGGGCATTTAATCCGTGAGATTCCAAATCGGGAAAAACCTCTTTGAACATCTGTTGGGTATCAATTCTTTCATTATTAATTCCGTGTCCCGTTACACGTTTTGCTGCTTCGTTTATAAACGAATAATCAAAGATTGCGTTGTGTGCAACCATAGGATAATCGCCCATAAATTCCAAAATCTTCGGGATTGCTTCACTTTCTGTCGGTGCATCCGCAACCATTTCTTGCGTAATTCCGTGGATTGCAATGCTTGATTTTCTGATATGTTGTTGCGGGTTAATTAAAGTTTGAAATTCGTCTTTAATTTTTCCGTTTTCAAGCCTCACCGCCGCAAATTCTACGAGTTTTTCTTTTGTATAGTCAAGTCCCGTTGTTTCAGTATCCAAAACTATCTCAATTACTTTTTTTCTTGCCATTTCTCTGTCCTAATAAATCCTATAAAGATAATAACACAAAAATTATTTCCATGCTAAAATGGGTTTGGATTTAATATTAAAGAGGGCAATATTATGGCTGAAATAATTAATATAAACGATAAAACTTTTGAACAGGAAATTGAGCAATCAAATATTCCTGCGGTTGTTGATTTTTGGGCAGTATGGTGCGGACCGTGCAGAAAGCTTTCACCCGTGTTTGAAGAAATCGCATCAAATTATGAAGGAAAAGTTAAATTTGCAAAAGTGAACGTTGAAGAAAATCAAGATATTGCAAAAAAATATTCTATCAGCGGTATTCCTTGCCTTTTGGTGTTTAAAGACGGCAAACCCGTTGAAAGAATGGTCGGCTTGATGCCAAAATCTACAATCATTGCAAATATCGAAAAGTATATTTAGGTGAATTTTTTACCCCAAAATGTAAATATATGTAAAGTTTGAAACTTTATTTTCTAAAATTGAATTAAAGTTTTCTTTTCATTATGCCGTTTAACATGTTGAATATTCATTGAAAAGGGTTTGGACATGTCATCAGAAACAACGGTAAAAAATATTTCACCATTTGATAAGAATAAGCATACGGGCTTTGGTAAAATCAAGGCTGATACTGTTGCTGCGGCTATTGATGAAACAACCGATACCACGGGTTATACAAGTGAAGAAATTGCTTATGCGCAACAGTTAAAAGGTCAATACGGTACAAAATTCAGCGATGATTTTTATTTACAGTATGCGCACAGAGCAATTTCCGGCAGATTAGCAGGCAAATATGCAAATACTATTACCGATATAAATGCTGCTCCCGATCCTGCTTATGCTCAGTATTCTTATGAAGAAATCCTTGCAATGGTTAATAACGGTGTTAAGGTTCCCAAAGATGTTATTGCATGGGCAAAAGCTCATCAGGAAGCTGATGTTACCGATTATGTAGTTGTTGATGATACTTCGGAAACCGCAGATTCAAACCCTGATAATAACAATTCCGAAGAATCGGAAATTAACAAAATCCGTAACCAAACGAAGGATTACATCAAAAAAGCAACAAAAGCTCAAAGCGATTTGGAAACAAACAATTCCAAAATGCAGGATTTGGCTACCGATGCATCTGATATGCAGAAAAAACAAAAAGATTTATTCAAAAACAGTTCGCTTGATAAGGCTGAAGCTATGTCAAAAGAATGGAATGCACTTGATGAAAAACAGCAAAAAGGCGAATTAAAAGGATATGAAAAAACAAGATATAAACAGTTGTCAAAACAATTGAACGCAAACAATGACACAATTCGTGAACTCAAAATTACTTCTCAAAATCTTGATAAATTCTTATCTTCAATTGATGATTTGCAAATAAAAACAAAAGATTCGTTAGAAATTGCAAACGACACTTTAGATGCATCATCAAGATTATCAAAATTGAACAAGACAATAAGCTCTGTTCACACGACTCATACCTATGAAACCGTTGCATCATCTTCTCAAGGAATGCTAGACAGCATTCTTGCAGGTATGTCAAATGATCAGATTTCTTATGTTGCTGATAGAGCGGGCAGAGATTTGGAAAGCGCAGGTAATGCCGCAAAAGCTGATATTCAAAGTGATGAAAAACAAGAATTGGTAACATTTGCGGATGATTATGTCGCACGTTCAAATGAAGTAGCAAAAACATCTAAAAATATTGAAGAAAGAGAAAACCCCGAAACTAAAGGTGTTTCTGATTTTGAAGATGATAATAAAGATGTTAAAGGCGAAGAAACGGACGATAATAATGAAAACAAAGAAACGGTAAATAACGAAATTCAAAATGACAAACCCGTTAATAGAGCAAAAGCAGCACCCGCAAGAAGAAATTCTGTTCCTGCCAAAACGACTTCTGCCGAAACGACCTCTGCTCCCGCAGACCTCATTTCAGCACCCGAAACAGATGAACAGCAGACAGGCAATGCTGTTGATATTAGAAATATCATTCCGCCGGAAACAAAATTTGATAAAAGAAATCCTAAAACAACTGCAACCGCTCAAAATAGAGAAACCCCTGAAACTAATGATGAAACTTCAAGAAGAACCGTTGCAGCCGGGGAACAGCCTCAAAGCGCAAGATTACCTCAAACAAGGGTCGCAAACTTTAATAACGGTGTAAGCGCAAATGATGATACTCAAAATACCGACAAAACTCAAAAAACAAACAACAACAAAACCGATAATACCAACAACAACGGTTTGAATAATTCTAAAAAGCAAAACGATTTAAAGAGTGAATACGGTTCAAATACTGATTACAAAGCCCTTTTAGGCGCAGGAACGGTTGCCGTATTAGCTACCGCAATGGCAGGAATGAATCCTTCTCCGTTTATCGCAAGAGTATTGTTAAACGTAGCTGTTGCAGGTACATCTGTTGCAGATTTATACGATAAAAAAGATACTGTTGATAAAGGCGGCGACATTGCGGATAAATCAACTCAAGAATCAAACAAAGCGGTAAAAGCACTTACCAAAAAAGACGGTCAGGATAAAGCTCAAGCTCAGGCAAAAGCTCAAGCTGCTCAAACAATTTCAACTTCAAAAGAAAAATTAACAAATGCCGAAAAAGTAAATAAATCTTCAGACAAATCTGTTGATGAATTTAGCGACGTAAACGACAAATTGACAGAAAGAAACGAAAATAACAATTCTGTCGGTACTTTCATTGTTGATGAATCAAAAATCAGCATGGAAATAATTACAAGCTTTATTACATTACTTTCAAGCAACCCGTTTACGATGGGAATGGTTGGTGCATGGTTTGTAGCATTAGCTAATAATATACTTGCCGGTGCAGCAGGTGTCGGCGCTCAAATGGCAAGCAACAACGTAAGTAACGGTATTGCAAAAAATGAAGATCAGGCAAAAACCGACAATGCATCTTTAAAATCAGACAGCAAAACGTTGGCTAAAATTAAAAAAGCCGTTGCAAAAGCCGAATCTGATGCACAAAAAGCTCAAGCATCTTCTCAGCCTGAAAATATAACAGAAGAAAATGCACAGCAATCTGACGGCACTCAAGATGTAAACCAAACCGCAAACAACGAGGAAAACGGCGCAAACGCTAATATAAACGCAAATACAGCCGAAACAAATGAAGAACTTCAAAATAATGCGAAATTGTTTGCCAATGGTTTGACTAATACTCCTGAAGGTCAAAATGAGTACGATTTAAGACCTCAAAGCGAGGTAAATTCTCAAAATAACGCATTTGCTGCCAATATGCCTGATAACAAATCTTCAGATGAAGTAAAAATTTCTTTAAGCTCTTTAGGCAAACCGCAGATTAACGAAAATGCAAACGTAAAAGTTTCTAATAAAAACAACGCCAAACAAAATGTCCTAAAAGATGCATACGGTACAAATGAAGATTATACCAAAATGCTTGCTGCAAATACCGCAATATCTTTAGTAGCCGCAACAGATCCGTTATTATTTATTTCTCTTGCAAAAGCAAACGGCGTTACGGTTGCAGCTTCCGTTGCAGATTTGTATATTAAAAATGCGGTTGTAAGCAAAAGCAAAAATTTAGCAGATCAAGCCGTAAAGGGTTCTGAAGATGCGGCAAAAGTTTTGAAAAATAAAGCCGCTCAAGTTAAAACCGAGCACGACAATAACATGCTTCAGGCTCAAACTTTAACGGGCAAATACAAAGATTTGAATGATGATTCTACAAATAAAATGTTCCAAACTGCTCAAAATCAGCAAACACTTGCAGAATCAGGCGAAGCAGCTGTTGACACAACTTCAGCTGCCGCTGATCCCAACGCATCAGGCAAAGCCGCAATTCAAAGCAGTCTTTCGGGATTGCAGAATAACGATTCGCAGCTGCTTTCTTCTATAAATTCTCCGTTAACAAAAGCAGATAAAACAACCGACAATTCAAGAAAATCCGTAAGCTCTTTGAACGGTTTGAATGATAACCTTGATAACAGAAACGATGACAATGAAAAACTCGGCAAATATATTGTTGCCGAAGCAATTACTTGGGATGCTGTTATGACGGCTTCTCTTGCATTATGCGCAGCAGGCGGGTTCTTCTCAATGGGACTTGTAAAATTATGGCTCCTTGCAATAGCTGAAGGCGCAGCAGTAGGCGCATCAGGCGCAGGCGCTCTTGTTGCAAGCAACGATGTTAAAGGCAACGTAAACGATAACAAAGAAGCTGTTTCAAACGGTCAAAAATCTTTAAATGATGAAAACAAAGTATTCCTTGATGCAAGAAAGACAATGTCAAAGCTTGCTCAGGAATCGGTAAAAAGTGTTACCGATGTTGAAGTTGCTCCGCAGGTTGCGGCAGCAAATACTCAAACACCGAACGCTCAAGCAGGCAGCGAAAATGCATCCGATAGAGAAGCCGTTCAAGCATACAATTCAAGTGAAGATTCTACCCCGATTGCAAATGCAAGAAAATCTTCAGATACAATAAATGCTTTTGACAACAGCTCGTTTGACGCTGCTCTTGATAAGAACAACCCTAACGATGTAAAATTCGCAAACGATTATATACAACAATTCACTCAAAATATGAGAGCATTTGATGAAAAAACAGGCGTTGCAGCTGTCGGTGCTAATTCAAACGTTAACTCAAATTATGATATGAATACAAAATCAGAAACCAAATTGGCAAGATTTAATAAAGACGGAGCAATTGAATCCAAGAAATTGAGCACGAAAGTAAACGAAGCTTACCTTGCAAGAAACAAGAAGAAACGTAAATAAAAACGAATAAAAAAAAGCACCTTTTAAATAAAGGTGCCGTCTTTATCAACTATCTCTCTTCTCATACCAAGATTATTCTACCTGAGAGTTGTTCTCCAGGCAGAGTTCTCACTATACTTGTTATCAGGTACAGATGCATCGGCAGTAACGGTTACGTTGCTTGGTGCGAAAATAAAATATCTGTCGCCTGTTTTCTTAGGTTGTGCATTCAAAGCTTGAGCAGCTCCGCACAAATAATCAATTGTTCTTTGTGATTGGTTATTATCAAGCAATTGCAAATTCAACATAAGGATTTTTCTGTCTTTTAATTCTTGTACGAAAGTTACGACATCATCAAATGAATGGGGCTCCATTATAACGATTTCACTTCCGCCTCTGTTAAATTTTTCGGGTTTAATCAATTTTCTTTCAGGTTTTTGTTCCGGTGCACGGTCATAGTCAAAAGCTCTTACTGCGCTTGTTCCGGGTTCAACTTCTTCTCCGTAGTATCCGCCGTCATCTTCATCTTCATTCATCATTTCAAACGGATCTTCTCTGAATCCGTCCATAACCATATCACCAATTTTTCTAAAAACCTCTGCAATTGCCACCGCTATATTCCTCCGTATAATTTATGTAAATAACTTTGTTCCAATTCTTAAATATGTTGCGCCTTCTTGTGCTGCGATTTTGTAATCCTGACTCATCCCCATTGAGAGTTCGTGCATTTCGCAATTGTATTTAGCATTCAGTTCATCACGAATTTGTCTGATGTGAGAAAATAATTGTCTTAATCGTTCTTCACTTGCACCGAGCGGTGCTATATTCATTATTCCTACAACTTCTATATTATCCGTTTTTAAAATTTGAGGGAATACTTCAAACAGAGTATTTTTTGAAAATCCGAATTTTTGTTCTTCGTTGGCGTTATTCACCTGAAGAAATATCTTTTGGACTTTCCCCTCGCTTTTTGCATGTTTGGATATACATTGTGCAAGCTTTAACGAATCAACCGAATGTATATATTCAAAAGTTTTTATTACGTATTTTACTTTATTAGTTTGTAAATGACCGATAAAATGAAATGTCGAATTATTCTTTATATCTTCGGGCAAGGAATCTATTTTTTCACAGGCTTCAATTGCATGTGATTCCCCAAAATCCCTAAGTCCCGCTTCATACGCTCCGATTATCGCTTCTCGACCGTAGTATTTCGTTACTGCAATTATTTTAGGTTTACAAGGTTCAATATCTTTCCGTATCTGCAAAAGATTCTTTTTTATATTCTCACACATTAAATCATTCACCTCAACAAGAAAGCAACTCAAACTCACATTGAGTATATTTTTATTTTACATTATCTTTTGCATAAGTCCAAAATATTTATATACTATGCTTTTTAAAAACTTTATAATTCCCCGAAATCATGTCAGCACCATGGTTTCGGGAATTTCGCAAAAGTTAATCTTTTCTTAATAATTCTTAATATGTACTCTGCATCTGCCCCTTGAGAACCCCGTTATAAGCTAAGGGCATGCCTTTTTTGTAAAAATTCAATCAATCTAAGGGTTGAAAATGCTTTTTAGGTGAATATATACATTTGTAATAAAAAATTTAGTAAATTATATACAAAGTTACAGTACAATAGAAATTACCGCCATAGCAAAATTCGACAATAACTTGTTAGCGAAATAACAACAAAAACGGTCATTGTTTGAGCGTTAGCGAGTTTGACCGTTAATAGATTGAGCTTAGAAGTTATAGGAGAATTTTGTGTGCGGGAGCTTTTGTGAAACTTTTTGCTTAAAAAGTTTCCGCCGTCTGCGTAAGACAATAATAAAATACTTATTTTGTTTGGCGTTGACTTTAATGGCCGGATTGCTGTCTTGGAATTGCTTTCTCTCGGGCAAGTTGTTCGCTGCGGGCTTTTGCCCTGTCGCTCACTTTGCCCTCACATAAACGGGCTCGCTCGGGCTAAAGCTCTCAACTCCGCCCTACACAATTCCGCTTCGCCCGCAAATCCTTTTGCGTGCTCGCAAAGACATAACTTGCAAAAATTTACTGTATTTTTGTATATAGTTACTAAAATTTTTTCCATGCTTGACAAAAAATTTTTTTAGAGTTTTATTAACAGTATGCAAAATTTAATTTATAAAAATTTAATCTGTTGTTGTTGTAAGTCTTGTTGTTAAGAACTTACTTATATTTTTGTGCACGGATTGAATTTAGTTTAAAAGTATATAGCTCAGGTTCTTAAAATTTGTTTTTTAAGAACCTTTTTTAATGGAGAATTGATATGAGAATTAATAGAATTGAAAATAATAACACCCCGAAAAAAAGAAATGTAAATTTTAAAGGCGGAATGGGCGCCTTATCAAATGCCCTTTATACGCTCGGTAACAATGATATGTTAAATGCATCGTTTGTTGATGTATTTGCAATGGACACCCCAAGAACCATTGTAGAAACAAAATACAGAGGCAAACAGGCAGGTATTGAAATGGGATTTAGAGAATACACGGGAACTTTTATTGCAGAGTTCTCTGCGGCTGTCTTTGCCGTGCTGGCTTCTAAACTTATTTCCAAAAAGTTAAATCCGCAAGTCAAGGTAAATTCAGGCTCTTGGATTACAAATAACGGGCTTGAGGTTTTGGACGATATTTACAAAAAATCCGATAAAACCCCTAAAGGATACGTTTCAAAGGTTTTAAATTCTTTGTCTGGTGTTGTCGGTGCACAGAAAAAGAACTTTGCCGATTTAGACAAAGAAAAAACAACTTCAATCGTTGAAAAGTTAACCGACCTTATCACTAACGATAAAGACAAAAAAGCAGGCAAAAAAGAACTTAATGAAGTTCAAAACGAAATAATCAAACTTCTCGGCGCTGATAATAACATAACCGTTAAATCGGGCGACAAAGAGTTATCATCAAATTTAACCCATACATTAAGAGATATCGTTGATTCGGGTAAAAACATTTTCTTTAACGAAGCTAAACAGGAAAGCGGTCAAATCCTGTCAAAATTGAGGAAAATGAATAATTTAAGGCTCGGTATTGCAATTCCTTTATCAATGGGGCTTGCGATTACAAACCAGTATATTAACAGATACCTAACAAAGAAAAGAACTGGCATTGATAACTTTGTCGGAGAAAACGGCTATCAAAATAACGTAAAATCTCAAAAAGAAAAAGGAAAAGAAAAAGGCTTGTGGCTCAAGAAACTTATTTCTGCAGGGGTTTTTGTACTTATGCTTACAAAGGTAATGGGTGTTAAAAAGCCTGCGGATCTTGTTAAAAAACTTGAATTTGACGGGCCTGCAACAAGCGGAAATGCGATAAAAACAATATACGGGACATTGATTTTGGGCAGGATTTTTGCATCTAAGGATTCAACGGAGTTAAGAGAAACTAACGTAAGAGATTATTTGGGATTTTTGAACTGGCTTGTATTGGGCGGTTTTGTAGCAAAAGGCGTAGGACAAATGCTTGACCCCACACAAAAAGAATTGTTTAACATTACAAAAGAGGGCAAAGGTGTAAAACATTGGCTGCAAAATGTTTCGTTGAAATCTCAAAAGGAAATCATTGCGCAGGGCGGAAATGTTAAATCTAATTTGAGAAAACTCAATATTGCGCAAATGTCAGGAATTGCATACAGCGCAATCATGCTGGGCGTTTTGCTTCCGAAGTTAAACATCTGGATGACAAGACACAGCGGTAAAAAACAGCAGACTCAAGCGCCTCAAGACCAAACAAAAACCGCAAACGTAAATTTTAAATCCAATTTTATGTCAATGGATGAATTTACCAAAAAGAAAGCTTAACCTTAATACTATACACGAACAAAAATCCCTTATTTGAAGTCAAATAAGGGATTTTTGCATTGAAAATATTTATTATAAACTATTGAGCGTTTAACAATCCGTAAACCGCATCCCAACCGCTGATGCCGCCTCTTACTTTGAATTTTGCAATTTTATTTGCTGTTGTTTTTGCGGCTTTTTTGTAAGTTTTATTGTAGTTGTTGAGAAGTTTTTTGTTTGATTTTCTTTCGCTTACAACTGTATTTGCATAAGTTAAGAATATTTTATATTCGTTGCAGCTGTAACCTGCTTTTAATTTTTGCGGATAAGCATAAGAAATATAATCATAGATATTTAATGCTTTTTCAGCGTTTGCGGGACGTCCTACGATTGCATCCCAGTATGTGCCTGTTTGTTTTGTATAAACAACGATTGCTGCAAGAGGGTTATAACCTGCGTTTACCATTAAATTTACGGCAACTAAATCTGCATCTTTATCTGCTTTTGATGTTTGGTAATCTGATGCAAATGTTTGAATTGTGCTTGTTGTGTTGGTTGTAGTTGTTGAATCCGTAGTTACTGCGGCAGATTCAAGCAAATTCATAACTCTGTTTTTTGAACCGTGCCCTAAAATAATATGACCGAGTTCATTTGCTACAACGGCTGCCGTTTCATTATCGTTACCCGCAAAAGCAAGTTCCGAACTTGAAACGTTTACAACTCTTGTTGTTGCAAAATCCGCATTGCTCGGAGTGTCTGAAACAACCGTGAATTTTACGTTTGATGACGGTATTCCGTTTTTGGTCAATAATTGCTGACCGACTGTTTGAACTCTGTTTGCAGAGTTATACTTTGTTGCAGCGCTGCCGGGTATTGCGATAGCTACTGCAATAAAAAGACTTAACAATACTTTTTTCATAACATCTTTCTCCTTAAATTCCATTCAAAAATAATACACAATAGTATATTAGTCCAAATATATATTTTGTAAAATGGAAAAATCAATAAAAGATGTTATGTTAAGCAAAATTTTTGGCTTAATAATAAATATGGTTTAAGAAGTTTACGATTTCTTCAACCGACATTTCAATACGTTTTTGCTGGGTTTCGGAATTGTACTTTTCAACTATACTTTCATAATCTTCTTCTTTGTCGAGCACCGCTGTCATAATTTACCTGCTTTCTACACGTTCACACTAATTACAAGAATGCTCAAAGTTATGAATTGCCTTATTTTTTATAAATATTTACAAAAGTTAAAAAATATTATTCTGGCTTAATAATTGATAAAACGTACTTATCATCGGTAAAGTATGTTTGTGCACACTTGAGAATTTCTTCTTTTGTTACGCTTTGTACCTGCTGCTTAATGTTTTCCGAATAATTATAGCCCAAACCCAGAACATCATATTTTGCATAAGAACATGCTTGCTGAATATTGGTTTCTTCAAGAAATTCATATTTGCCGATAATATTTGTTTTTGCATTTTCAAGTTCTTCATCGGTTACGGGATAAGTTTTGATTTCTTTGATTTCTTTGTCGAAACCTTTCAGGCATGTATCAATGTTTGACGGTGCGGTTGCAATATAAATCATGAAGTTGCCTGCATATTTGTATGTTTCGTAAGAACTGCGAACAACGTAAGCAAGCCCCTGTTGATCCCTTAATCTGGCAAACAGTCTTGAACTCAAACCGCTTGATCCGAGAATGATATTTAATAACACGATAGCGGGATAATCCGCTTCGCCGTATGTCGGAAGCAGCCAGCCTTTAATGATATGCGCCTGATTTAAATCGGGACGTGTGTTTATAGCATCTTTGATTTCGTTGAGTTCGGGTTTTTCTATCATAAAGTTTCCGCTTGTTGAAAGCGGCAATCTGCCTATGGTTGAATTAACTTCCTCATAAATTCTGTCCTTATCAAGCGTTCCGACTATTGATAAACTCTTTTTGCTGTTATTTAAAATATAAACATAAGCGTTTAATACATCTTCTTTTTTTACTTTGTTGATGTTTTCAAGGATTTTTACCAAAGAGTTTCCGTAATAATGGTTTTCAAACATTTTACGATAATATGCGTCCATTGCGACGGTGCGGGGAGAATCCAATTCTGTCGTAATTTCGCCGATTAATTTTGTTCTTTCGTTTTCAAAATTTTCAAATGTTGAATTTTTCAAAATGTCGTTCATAAGTTCCAAAGCTTTGGAAAAATCTTCATTCAAGCAGATAAATTTAATTCTCAAATAGTTGGGGAAAAGTTCTGCGGCAAAATCAATCGCATATTTTTCAAATTCGTTTGCAAGTTGTTCGGAATTATATTTTTTTGTTCCCTGCAAAAGTAATCTTGCCATAAGAGTATAAACCCCGGGGATTTCTTCGGGCAGATTTATTGAAAAATCTAAACACAAAGCCATTCTTGGGGTATTTTTATTTTGTTTATATATAAGACCCGTATCGTTCTGTAATCGTAAAATTTCAACCATAATTTTCTCCTATATCGGGATTTTATCATAAGGACATGCAAAAGACAAATAATTAACTTTTACGTTTTTGGATTTTATGCTATACTGCACCTATGGTTAACAGGGTTAATACAGGTGCCGTAATAGGTCTTAATTCTTATAAAGTTTGGGTGGAAACAGATGTTATTAATTCTCTGCCTGCCGTATCTGTTGTCGGGCTGCCCGATGCTGCCGTAAATGAAGCAAAAGACAGGGTTAAATCCGCAATAAAAAACTCAGGGTATACTTTCCCTGGGCAAAAAGTTGTCATAAACCTTGCTCCCGCTGATTTAAAGAAAAACGGCACAAGCTTTGATTTGCCGATGGCGGTCGGGGTATTGATTGAAGAAGAAGTCCTGACTCAAGAACAGGTTGATGATTATGCTTTTGCGGGTGAACTTGCGCTTGACGGTTTAATTCGTCCCGTTACGGGGATATTACCTTTGGTTCTGGGGCTAAAAGAACAGGGGATTAAAAATATAATAGTTCCCAAAGAAAATGCAAAAGAAGCCGCATTGATTGACGGAATAAATGTATATGGTGCCGCTCATTTGACAGATGTTGTTTCGCATTTTACGGATAATCCGCTTTGTGTCACAAAAATCAATGCAAAAGAATATCTTGCGCAGCAATCGGAAAATCTGGAATATATTTATGATTTCAAAGATGTAAAAGGACAGCAGAAAGCTAAAAAGGCGCTTGAAATTGCGGCTGCGGGAGGTCATAATATTTTAATGATCGGCTCTCCGGGGTCGGGTAAAACAATGATGGCAAAATGTTTTCCCTCAATTCTTCCTCCGCTTGAACTTGATGAAGCGCTTGAACTTACCAAAATCTACAGCGTATCGGGACTTTTGCCGCCTGATGAACCGTTAATTACCAAACGCCCGTTCAGAGGAGTGCACCATACGGCGTCCGCAAACGGAATTATCGGGGGCGGAACGAACCCCAAACCCGGAGAAATTACGCTTGCGCACAGAGGGGTTTTGTTTCTTGATGAAATGGTGGAGTTCCCCCGAAATGTTCTTGAAGTTTTAAGGCAGCCTTTGGAAGACGGGGAAATCGTTATATCACGAGCGATGCACTCGGTTAAATATCCCGCAAAATTTATATTGCTCGGTGCTATGAACCCTTGTCCGTGCGGATTTTTAGGGGATAAAGAAAAACATTGTACATGTTCTGATTTCCAGATAACACGATATCTTTCAAAACTGTCGGGACCATTGCTTGACCGAATAGATTTACAAATCAACGTTCCCCGCCTTACGCCGTCCGAACTTTTAAATACCGAACCGCCTAAAGAGGGTTCAAAAGAAATCAGGCAAAGAGTCGTAAAAGCCCGTCAAATTCAGCTTGAAAGGTACAAAAACGATAATATTTTTACAAATTCCGAATTGACTCCGAAACTGATTAAAAAGTATTGCGAACTTGATGAAGTATCTAAACAGATGATGAAAGCTGCAATTGTAAAATATCAGCTCTCGGGCAGAAGATATGACAGAATTTTGAAACTTGCGCGAACAATTGCCGATTTGGATTCAAGTGAAAAGATTACTCAAATGCATTTAACTCAGGCACTTCAATTCAGAATGTTTAATCTTGCGGATTACGGCAAGGGTTAAATTTTTTAGAGCTTTTAAACCCTCGTTTTTTCATGATAAAATAATAGTGCAAACAGTTTAAAAAGAGGGATATTATTATGTCAAATAAGGTTGTTATAGGCGCCCAATGGGGTGATGAAGGCAAAGCAAAAATTACGGATTTGCTTGCGCAAAAATCTGATTTAATTATAAGATATCAGGGCGGTTGCAATGCAGGGCATACCGTTGTTACGGACGGAAGAACTTTCAAATTTCATTTGATACCGTCAGGGATTTTGTATAAAAACAAAATCTGCCTTGTCGGTAACGGCACGGTTATTTTACCCGAATTTTTTGAACATGAAGTTAACGATTTGAAAAAAGAAAATATTGATCTTTCGGGGCTAAAAGTCAGTCCGCTTGCAACGATTACAATGCCGTGGCATACGGAAGTTGACGGCTATAGCGAAGATAACGCTAAAAAAGGCAAAATCGGTACGACTAAAAAAGGCATAGGTCCCACTTATACGGATAAAATGGCAAGAATTGCTTTAAAAATTGAGGATTTATATTCTCCAGAGGCTTTGAGCGAAAAACTTGATGTAATTTTGCCGCTTAAAAATAAACAATTAAAAGAGGTTTACGGATTGAAAACTTATACAAAAGAAGAAGTTTTGGATTTGTGCAAAAACTATGCCAAAATATTTGAACCTTATGTTTGCTTTGATTGGCAGGATATGCTTCGAAAATTCAAAGCTGAAAAGAAAAACGTACTGTTTGAGGGTGCGCAAGGCGTAATGCTTGACGTCGATTTCGGGACTTATCCTTACGTTACAAGTTCAAACCCTATAGGCGGCGGAGCTGCAACAGGTTCAGGCTACGGACCGAAAATGATAGATGAAGTTATCGGTGTTGCAAAAGCTTATGTAACAAGGGTCGGCGAGGGTCCTTTTGTAACCGAGCTTACCGATTCCATGGGCGATACCATAAGAGAAATCGGACATGAATTTGGCGTAACAACGGGCAGACCTCGCAGATGCGGCTGGTTTGATGCCGTAACGATGAAATATTCATGCTTGGTCGGTGGAATTACT
Organism: uncultured bacterium; assembly: GCA_900319365.1. Classification (GTDB taxonomy): domain Bacteria; phylum Cyanobacteriota; class Vampirovibrionia; order Gastranaerophilales; family Gastranaerophilaceae; genus Zag111. The sequence continues at coordinate 111,190 of ONOE01000003.1, forward strand.
TCTATAGCTTTAACAAAGGCAGATGTTTTTGATACGTTTGATGAAATAAAAATTTGTACCGCATACAAAGACAAACGCAACGGGAAATTATACACTTCTTACCCGACAGATGTTTATATTCACAAATATCTTGAACCGGTTTATGAAACAATGCAGGGCTGGAGGGAGAATATTTCGGGTATAAGAAAGTATGAAGATTTGCCTTTAAATGCAAAGAAATATTTTGAAAAACTTGAAGAAATATTAGATACACCGATTTCTATAATATCTGTCGGTCCTGATAGAGAACAGACCATATTTAAAAAGTAAAATGCGAGTGTGAGCACAAGGGTATTCCCATTCTCTAAGGTTCACAAAGTTTACCGGAAGAATGCGGGCGCAATGCCTGACCTGCCTATATACAACATAAACTTTTTTAATACAGTCCCATTTCGATTACTTTTTTGCAAATGCGAACAGTATTTAACGCTGCGCCGATTCTTAAATTGTCTGCAACGCACCATAAAGAAATTCCGTTATCAAAAGCCAAATTCTTTCTTATTCTGCCGACAAAAACGGGGTCAACTCCCGAAGAATCTTTGGTCGTCGGATATTCAAAGTTATCAATGTTATCGATAACTTTTACTCCGAATGAATTATTAAGGATTTCTCTTATTTGTTCGGGGGTTACTTTTTGTTCAAATTCAATATCAACGGCTTCAGAATGGCTGTTGAATACCGGTACTCTGGCAGCTGTGCAAGAAATCGGCAAATCCGGTGCTAAATGAAGAATTTTTTTCGTTTCGTTTACGACTTTCATTTCTTCCTTTGTGTAACCGTTTTCGCAGAAATTGTCTATTTGCGGAATTACGTTAAATGCAATTTCTTTTTTGAAAGCTTTCGGTTCAAATTTTTCGCCGTTCAGAGCTGCTTTAGTGTTTTCTCTGAGTTCATTAATCGCTTTTAACCCTGCGCCTGAAACAGCCTGGTAGGTAGAAACAAGCAATCTTTTGATTTTGAATTTATCGTTTAACGGTTTCAAAACAAGCATCAATTGTGAGGTTGAACAATTCGGGTTTGAAATAATTCCTTTGTGTTTTTTCAAATCCTCATCGTTGACGTATGCAATGACAAGCGGAACATCGGGTTCCATTCTGAAAGCAGATGAATTATCAATCAATACGCCGCCTCTTTTAACGATTTCGGGTGCAAAAAGTTTTGATGTTGAAGCGCCCGCAGATGCAAGTACGATATTTACGCCGTCGAAACTTTCGGGCTTTGCTTCTTCTACCGTATATTCTTTTCCTTGAAAAGATAACTTTGTTCCTGCGCTTTTAGAGCTTGATAAAAATTTTATTGAATTAAATTCAATGCCGAGTTCATCGACGATTTTTGTAATTTCTCTCCCTACAACACCTGTAGCACCTAAAATGGCGATGTTTGGTTTTTGCTTTGTCATATTGCCTGACCTCTCTTTGATTTATCACATACTAATAAACTATAATTTCGACAAAAAGTCAAATGAGGTATGTATTAAAAAATCTATGCAACAGTCAACAAAATATTGTCATTTTGAGCAAAACGAGCAATCGCCTTTTTGAACAAATTTTTAACATTCTTGCCATGTGGTGTATAATAAATGCGGAGGGTTAATATGAGAATAGAAAACAGAAAAAATGATGAATTAAGGGAAGTAAAATTTACGGTCGATTATACAAAACATGCTCCGGGTTCGGTGCTTGTCGAATTTGGTGATACAAAAGTTATCACAACGGCAAGTGTAGAACAAGGCAAACCGAAATGGATGGATAAAGATGACCCCAGAGGTTGGCTTACTGCCGAATATTCGCTTTTGCCGACGTCAACTTCAACAAGATGCAAAAGAGAAAGATCAAAGGTCTCGGGGCGTACGTACGAAATCCAAAGGCTTATCGGCAGAAGTTTAAGAGCTGCCGTTGATTTGACAAAAATTCCAGATTTAACAATAACGATTGATGCTGATGTTATTCAGGCAGACGGCGGAACAAGAACCGCAAGTATTTGCGGCGGGTATGTTGCGCTTTGTGAGGCTGTTCATAAATTGATGCAGGACGGAACTTTAGCTCAAAATCCTATCGTTGAGCCCATTGCCGCAATTTCGGCAGGAATTGTCGATGGCGAAGTAAGGCTGGATCTTAATTATGAAGAGGATTCGCATGCTCAGGTTGATTCAAATATCGTTTTAACAAAAAGCGGCAAAATCGTTGATTTTCAAACAACCGCAGAAGGCGGACCTTATGAATATGACAAGATGATAGAGATATTTAACGTTGCAAAATCAGGTATTGAAAAAATTATTGCAAAATATCCGATTTTGATGTAAATTCTTGTTATGAAAAAAGTATTTGTCTTAGCTTTATTGTTGGTCATGTCGGTTTCTTTGAATGTTTATGCTCAAGATGAAAATTCCAAAGAAATTGATGTTAAATCAACACAAGGAATTGAAACAGATGCTCAAACGGCTAAAAAAGTTGAGAAAATGAAATTCAACTCCAAACCCGCAAGCCAAAGACAAAAAATCAGAAACAAATATCTCAAAAGCGTAAATAAGGTTGAAAAATCAAAATTTAACAAATTAAAAAAAGAAACTGATTTAAAATTTTATAACAAAAGGTTAGAGATAAAAAAACAAAAGTTGGAAGAATTAACCTCCGACGAAAATGAGAAAGGAGAAATTTAAAATGAAAAAATTCGTATTATCTCTTATGGCATTATCAATTATCGCTGTTGGTGCACCGTCATTCAGTGCTAACGCATTTACAAATGCTTTGCACAAAACTTCATCAGCTTTAACAAATACTGCTAACAAAATCACAAACGCAGAAAACTCTGCAACTCAAGCAGAAAAAAATGCAAAAGCACAAAGAGAAGCTCAAAAGAAAGCAGTTGCTCAAAGAAAAGCTCAATTAAAAGCTCAAAAAGCTGCAGCTAAAAAAGAAGCAAAAGAAGAAGTCGGTTTCTGGAAAAGCCTGTTCAACTTCTCTGACTAATTTTTAGTAAAAAAGAGAATAAAACATTTGAAGCGGAAGATTTTATTGATATAAAATCTTCCGCTTTTGTTGAATGATAACTGTGTCTGTGCTATCCTTTTTGTGTTATTAATTTTCGGAATATAAATAATGATTACGCAATCAAATATTCAAACAATGACAGGCGCAAAGGTTATTATAAACACCTTGAAATCTCTCGGGGTCGATACGATTTTCGGCTATCCCGGAGGAATTGTTTTGGATTTTTATGATGAATTGTATAAACAAAACGATATAAAACATATCCTCACAAGGCATGAACAGGCTGCCGTACATTCGGCAGAAGGGTATGCAAGAGTATCGGGCAAGTGTGGTGTGGTTGTCGTAACTTCCGGACCGGGGGCGACAAATACCGTTACCGGACTTGTTAATGCATATTTAGACGGATATCCGCTTGTTGTTTTGACAGGGCAGGTAAATTCTAATCTTATAGGCAAAAAAGCTTTTCAGGAGGCTGATATGCCGTCTATTGCAAAAACCTGTACAAAAGCCGTTTTTCAAATAAAAAATCCGCAAGATATTCAAACAACCGTAATGAAAGCTTTTATAATTGCTCAATCGGGCAAAAAAGGTCCCGTACTTGTTGATATTCCAAAAGACATGTTTTCTTCAATGTCAGAATATGAAGAAATTCAGATGCAGGAAAATTATTCACAAGTTCAGGGTTCGTATTCGCAAAATGATATTATAAATTTGTATAATAAAATTTCAAACAGCCAAAGACCTCTTGTCGTTACAGGCGGCGGGTGTCATCACAGTAAATGCTATGGGGAATTAGAAGAATTTGTATCAACATACAATTTGCCTGTTGTTTCTACAATGATGGGGCTTGGTGCTCTTGCAACGGATAGTGAAAATTATTTCGGAATGATCGGGATTTTTGGTGATAAAGCGGCGAATGAACTTGTTAAAAATTCAGATTTAATCATATCTCTGGGGGCTCGTTGGAATGACAGAATTTTATGTATGTTTAAAGATAAGGACATATCATTTGAATTTTTTCAGATTGATATAAATCCTGACGAAATATCAAATAACGTAAAAACTTCAAACCACATTACGGGTGATATTAAACAGATTTTGAGTGATATCAATTGTTTCAAACCTGCGGGGCAAAATGATGAATGGCTTAATTATGCAAAAGATTTAAAATCTTCAAATAATAAACCGTTTGAAAAATTTTCCAACATGCTTACTTCAAGTGAAGTTATTCAAGCCGTGCAGGATTTTACAAAAGATATGAATATAACATTTACAAGCGAAGTCGGGCAGCATCAGCTCTGGGCAGTTCGGAATTTGGAACTTTCGCCCGAGCGCAAAATCCTGTTATCAGGCGGTGCGGGAACAATGGGTTTCGGTCTGCCGAGTGCGATAGGTGCCTGCATTGCGCAACCTTCAAGACCTGTTGTATGTTTTGCGGGGGACGGGTCAATCCAAATGAGTCTTGGCGAACTTTCGCTTTTAAATGATTATGGTTTAAATTTAAAAATATTTATTATGAATAACGGTTATCTCGGAATGGTAAGGCAGCTTCAGCAAAAAAATTGTGAGGGGCGCTATTCTCAAACCAAAATTTCTAACCCCGATTTTGTCGAATTGGCTGACAGCTTTGGAATACGTGCGCTTAGGGTAAATTCTGTAAACGAAATACAAGAAGCTTTGCAGCAGGCATTTTCAGATGACAACCCTTTTATAATAGATTTTGAAATTGAACCAATGGAAGTTTTATAGTATTTTATTTTGTTTTATTATTATAATGATTGCAGGATTTAAGGAGGTCAGTTATGAAAAAGGCTGTATTATTATTAATTATGTGTTCAATGTTGGTTATGGGTATGCCTGCATTTGCGGGAACTCATGGAACAAACGGCAAGGTTTCGGGCAGATCAATCGGTGCAGGCGCTTTGTCATTACTCATTTGGCCGGGGATAGGACAGGCAATCAATGACCAAAGCTATGAAAAGAATTTGACCCATGCACTTTTAGGTTTGACGGGCGTATTTAGAATTTGGTCATGCTACGATGCTGTCGTCGACAGACAGGGCGGCGTTTGGCACAACAGAATATAATAAAATTTATTTTATTAAAAAAAGAAGTCCGAATTGCTATTTTGCAATTCGGACTTACTTTTTATTTTATTTGGTGTTTTGTTTATTTGTCGATTGATAAGATGAGTTTATCGGTATCTTTCAAAGAGCTGAGTTTTAAATCAGATTGAATTGCCGCATTATTTATTACAAGGTCTTTATTCAATTCGGCAGGTACAACTGTTTTATCAGTTAAAGTTGTTGTTTTGTTATCATCTGTTGCGGTTGTTTTGTCATCGTCAGTTGTTGTTTTGGTGTTGTCGACTTTTTGTTCGGAGATATTAACGTTGCCTTTTGCATCAATTGTACCCTTTCTTCTGATACCTCTTTCGGATTCGTCGTTAATATTTACATCGCCGCCGCTTGTGATTGTAGAACCGATATAAGTACCGTTTTTACCTGTATTATTTAATGTTACATCATCTTTAGCTTCTATGGTTCCTGCATTGATTAAACCTTTTTCTCCGTTGTTTGTAATATTTACAAAACCTTTGGGAGCGTTTTCATCGTTGCTGCCTTGAGTAATTCTTGCTCTGCCGTCTATGTATAAGCCGTTAGCCGCATCAGAACCGTTGTAAAGATTTACGCTGTTAGTTCCGTTTACTTTGCCGTATACATATAAGCCGTTGCCGCCGTTGTTGTTGATATTAACATTGTTACCGCTTACGGCTGCATCGTGGTAAACATTTATGCCGCCTGCGCCTGTGTTTTCAATATCAACATCACCGTTTGCGTTATTTACATCAGACCATATCATAATACCTTTTTGACCTGCGTTTGTATATTTTGCATTGCCGTTTTGAGTAGTTGTTTTACCGATTAACTTCAATGCATTATCACCTGTTGAATTGTTTGCATAATTTGCATTGCCTGTTGTGTTAACCGTTCCTCTTACTGCCAAACCGCCTTCGCCGGAGTTTGTCATATTCAAAGCATCTTTATTATCAGCATTTGCTGCCGTGATTTCTGAAGAAGTGAATACATTCAAACCGCCTGCTTTGTTATCGATATTCAATAATCCGTTTTGGTTATTTATCTTGCCTGCGATATCCATACCTTTAGTTCCTGTTTCGGTATTTTGAATATCGGCATCACCGTTATTATTGATTTCACCCGTGAAGTGAATACCGTTTGCACCGCTGTTGGTCATTTTCAAGCCTTCGGAATTAATCTTGCCGGTGCTGATTACGTGGATACCTTGAGCACCCGAATTGTCAAGAGTTAAAGTTCCGTCGGTATTATTTACGGTTCCTGAAATGTTTAATTGAGAACCTTTGTTAGTGATTGAAGTATTGCCTTTGTTTGTGAATGTTCCGCCGATACTTACAGCGCCGTTATCGTTAACGATTGTTGTGTCGCCTTCGTTATTCATTTCGCCGAACATTACAAATCCGTTTGCGCCCGAGTTATAGAATTTAGCATCTCCGCCTTTATTTGAAACTTTACCTGTTTCAAATACTCTGAGTTCGCCTGAATTGTTTGTATAAACAGCATCGCCTTCATTGTTTACGGTACCTTTGATGTTGATTCCGTTGATGCCGTTATTTTCCATTGTTAAACCTTGAGCATTTACGGTTCCTTTTTCTCTAACGTTGATACCGATAAGACCGTCGTTTTTAACATCTAATTTACCGTTTTGGTTTGTAACCGTACCTGTGATGTTAATACCGTTTCTTGCATCTTTGCCGTTTGAGATGTATAAATCACCCGAGTTAACAAGAGTGCCGCCGATATTCAAGCCTTTGTAACCCGTATTTGTAAGAACCAAACTCGGTTTGCCGTAACTTGTAGATTTAACTGTTGCATTATCTTTAATATTTAAACCGTTGCGACCGTTGTTTGTGATGTATAAAGTTCCTTGAGGTGCGTGATGATCGGATACGCCGTGTTGTACGTGTCCGTCAATATTGATACCGTATTCACCATTTTGAGTGTTTGTAATGTTTCCGTTAAATCCGATTGTTACGTTGCCTGCAACATTCAAGCCTTCTTTACCGTTGTTTGTAATATCAGCGTTATCAGCGAATACCAAACCGCCTTTTCTTACGTTCAAACCTTTTTCTCCGTTGTTTGTCATTGTTGTTTTACCAACGGTGTTTCTGCTTGTTCCGTATACATTCAAACCGCCTTGACCGTCGTTAATGTATGTAACGTTGCCGTTTGTCGTTGTTGTAGAGCCGATAATATTTAAACCTTTTGTGCCTGATGAAGTGTTTCTGAAATTAGCATTCCCTAAAGTATTAACATCACCGTAGATATTTAAACCTTTAGCGCCCGAATTTGTAATATTTAAACTGTCATTATTAATATTTCTTGATTCGATTTTACCGTCTTTGTAAATGTATAAACCGTCAGCGCCGGAATTGTTCATAGTCAAAACGCCTTTTGAATTTTTAACCGTTCCGTTTACGCCTAATCTGCCATTTGTGTTTGTAATATTGGCATTGCCCGTATTTTCAACGGTTCCGTTAATGTTCATTCCTTGAGCGCCGTTGTTTGTCATTTCTAAACCTTGAGCGTTGATTTTGCCTGTAGAAATTACGTTCAAACCTTGAACTCCTGAATTGTTCATAACCAATTTGCCGTTGGTATTATCAACAGTTCCCGAAACATTTAATCTTGTACCAGAGTTTGTTAATGTTGTATTGCCGCTGTTAGACAAGCTGCCTGCAACACTCAAAATACCTGCTTTGTTATCAAGTTGAACGCTGCCGTTGGTATTTTTAACGTCGCCGCCGATTACAAGACCTTGTTTACCCGTGTTTGACATATATAAATTGCCGTCATTTTCGACTTTTGAACCTTTTACGATATATATGCCTTCGCCTGTGTTAACTAATCTCATATCTCCGCCGGCATTTTTTACGTTAGCTGTTTTTTCTGTGTAAATACCGCCGTTTGAGTTGTTGATTGTCAAATTACCGTTTGTATTAACAAGGTTGCCTGAAACGTAAGTTCCGACTTTACCGGAATTGTTTATCGTAGTGTTGCCGCTGCCTGCGTTAATAACGTCGCCTGAAATTGCGGTGCCGATTGTGGAAGTAAATGTAATGTTTCCGTGATTTTTTGCAATTGAATCTGCTTTGTGTAAGCCGTTTGTATTAACTAATGAATTGAAAAGAGTTTCTGCGGCTTTTGTTCCGTCATATAATGAAGTGTTGCCAGTTCCTGCAACTAATTTGCCGGGAACCTGTATTCTGCTTGATACGATATCTGCATCATTTGCAGCATAAGCACGACCGTTAATTTTAACAGAGCCTTCGCCTACATTCTTTTCATCTCTTAATGCGCTTAAATCGGATGTGGGATTGTTTTTGTATTTGTTATAAACTGCGTTGTTAGGAGTATAAACACCTAATGAACCAACGTTCAAAACACCTGATGCCCCGACTACCATTCCTTTCGGTGATACAAATATTGCTTTTCCGTTATAGAAATTGCCGTTTCTCATAGAGTTAACAATACCGTCAATTTTAATTGTGTTATCTACAAGGTTAATAAATGTGTTGATATCACCGTTGCCGTATTTGTAAATTAAATTTGCAATATCGCCTTTACTCAAGTCAAAGTTTTGATATTTTCTATAGCCGATATCTGTATTTTTAATAACAGATTCGGGGTTTATATTATATACTCCGTTGTTACCTGTAACGTTAGTAATTTCGGTTGCAAAAACGGGAACGACCATGGATTGCTGTCCCAAAAATAATGCTGCAAGTATTGCCGAAATTGCTTTGCCTGAATTTTTGTACAAATTCTTCATTTTTTTTCCTTTCATATAAATTTATATTCAGCCTTTATAGTGTCATGCTTTTAAAAATTTCTACACACATGTTAAGGAAAACTCAAAAATAATAAATTTGCTAATATAATCCCCAATATCTTAATAAAAAGTCCCTTTTTTTACATAAGTTTACAAATTAATCCAAAAAGAATATTTTAAAAAAATCTTTTTAATTTTCATGGCAATTTTTGTTAAGTATTCGTTTTTATATATGTATGGCAGAAAGTAATTTGAATGTAGAAAATCCTGCAAATAAGTACATGCACAACGGTAATCAAACGTTAGTCGGGGTTTTAAATCCTCCGCAAAAACCTTTGATTAAAAAGTTGTATTCATATTTTGACGGGCAAAAATTATACAATGATTTGCAATATGATGTTTGGGTTAAATCAGAAAAAGCTCACCCCAAGAAAAAAGGTGTTCCGACGATTATAAAACTCTTTACAGGAGTTCTTGCAGTCGGTGCGTTAGCTTTGTGCGGAACAAAAGGCATAAAAGCTCTTATTGCCAAATTCAAGCATTAAGCCGTTAAATAGCATTCTCTGTTGGAGTTGTTTTTTCTGTTTTATCCGTTTCGGAGCTGTTAACTTTAAATTCCCTTAACTGTGTATAAATAATCGGTGAAAAGTCTTTTGTTGTTACGATATCAATTATTTTATATGAATGCGGAACGGTAATTAAAGACGGTGAAGAAATATGATATACGCCGTTTTTCATGGTTTCGTCATTTGTATGGAAATGTCCTGATAATATTGCCAGAACATTGTGATGCTTTTCAAGCACTGCACGGTATTCTTCCAATTTATAGGTTCTGTGGGTTTTTAATTTGTTTTCTGCTGTTTGAGGATATTCTACGGGGAAATGCTGGAATATGATAACCTGCTTATTTTTATTTTTGGTAAGCTGTTTATCAACCCAGTCAAGCGTGTCTTTTCTGTAATATCCGATAGATCCGGGGATTACTTCTTTTGCTCCGTCAACTATTAAAAATACAAAATTATTTTTGGTAAATTTATAATTCGGTGTTCTTTGACGTCTTAAAGGTGCCATTTCATGCACGATTTCAAAATATTCGGCTTTTGACATGTTTTTTTGCTTATAGACGTCATGGTTGCCTAAAGCTATATAGTAAGGAACTTTGAGGTTATTTACTATTTCCATAAATTCACGCAGATTTGCTTGTGTCGGGTTTGAAATATTGTCGCCCGTAAAAACAACAAATGCAATTCCCTCTTGTGAATTGATATCTTCGACGGCAGATTTCAAAACGTTTTGGCTAAATTCAGAATCCGCCGACAAATGAGAATCCGTTACCTGAACAAATTTAATGTTTTCCGCCCATGCTTTCGGAATAAATATTAAACTAAATAGAATTATTGAAAATAGTGTCAGTAACTTTCTCATACACAAATCTCCGTATAAACGGATTATATCATGAATTTCTCAGATGTGCTAAAATTATAACTATGAGATTAGACAAATTTTTAAAAGTATCAAGATTAATAAAGCGCAGAACGGTTGCAAACGAAGTGTCGGGCATGGGCAGGATTTTTGTAAACGGCAACCCCGCAAAGCCGTCAAAACAAATTAAAGAAAACGATATTATTGAAATTAAATATTCAAACCATACAACAAAAGTTAAGGTTTTATTTGTTCCTCAAGGTGCTGTCAGCGTTCAGCAAGCGCCGACTTTATACGAAGAATGTTAAGCAATGTAACAAAATACCTAAGCTCTGAAATTCTGACTTTTTAAAATACTTTATTAAGGTATAGAAAAGAGAACACAAGGAGATAGAGATATGAAGTTTATTAAACCGATAGCAGGCGGAACAAATATAACCCCGAATATGAGTGTACAAAAAAATGATGCATTATCAACGGTAAAACCTAAACTCGGAATGTTTGGTTTCGGGTTCAGCGCTAAGGCTGGAACTGCGGCGCAAACGGGTTTTGCGGGCTACTCAACCACTGTTCCCGAGGCATTGATAAATAAGTTTGCAAATATTGATATGCCAAAGACAAAACCTACCCAATTGCAAATCTCTGATGCTGATTATATGCCCGATAAACAGTATGCAGATGCAGAAGTTTAATAAAAAGTTTTATCGATAACAAAAACCAAGTCTTTATAAGGACTTGGTTTTTTATATTAATAAATATTCAAATTTAAACTATTGAGCAGCGTAAACACTCACTTGTTTTCTATCACGTCGGTGAGGCTCAAATTTAACCTGACCGTCAATCAATGCAAACAAAGTATCATCTGAACCGATACCTACATTGTTACCGGGGTGGATTTTTGTACCTCTTTGGCGAACAAGAATGTTACCTGCTTTAACGTTTTCACCGCCGAATTTTTTAACGCCTAAACGTTGAGCGGCTGAATCACGTCCGTTTCGGGTTGATCCCATACCTTTTTTATGTGCCATTTTATTTTCTCCTTTTTTCTTTTAAGTTTATAAGTGGATAAGTTTATAAGTCTATAAGTTCTTTTCAGTGCTAACGCACATTTTGAGATTATAAAACTTGATAAGATATCCCATTCATTAATTATTCAGCAGATTCTGCTGATTCTTCTTTAGCTGCAGATTTTTTTGCAGAAGTTCTGATTTTAGAAATCATTACTCTTGTAAATTGTTGTCTGTGCCCTTGTTTTACTCTATAGCCTTTTTTAGGTCTTTGTTTGTATACAATAACCTTTTTAGCTTTTCCGTGTCTTAAAACAGTTCCTTCTACTGAAGCGCCTGATACATAAGGTTGACCGATTTTTGATTTTTTACCGTTTACTAACATAACGATTTTATCAAAAGAAATTTTAGAATCAACATCAGCTTCTAATAATTCAACATCAACATAGCGGCCTTCTTCCATTTGGTACTGTTTTCCGCCGGTTTCTACGATTGCGTACATTGTTTTATCCTTTCAATTTGCGGGTTCGTAACCTCATAAAGCCACATTATATTTCGGCTTTAAAGGGGTTTTATAAACGATTGCCCTAGTATTACATATATAGCTATTATTTTATGCTGATAATCTTTTGTCAACATGTTGTTAAATTTTGTTATTTGCGGGCTTTGGAGGATTAAAAAGATATATCGCAACGGGAATCAAAACAGCCAAACCTATTGCAACTTCAAGCGGATACCACAATACTCCCGCAGGTTTCAAAATTAACGGCATAATTAATGCACCGCTTGCAGGCGGGTAGAGAATATTTTCCCTGCGGCAATAAATAAAATAAACGATACATGCAAGCAAAGCCGAAACAATTAAAGGCAGCGGCAGCCATATATTAAAAATAAATCTGAAAATTGCACCGATAAGAGATGAAATAAACATTACCTCCCATATTTTTGCAGGACGGTGTCTGTTCATACTCATCGGGTTTGCGATTTCAACAAAGGTTACAACAGCAGGCGGCGAGAGTAAAAATATCAATCCGCTTGCCATTGGAGCGATTGAAATTATGCCAAAAAGGCAAAATAATTTAATGTATCTTTTAAAATCATTAGTGCGATTAATTTTTTTCGGAAAATATTTATCTTGATGTCTGTATTTATTTTTAACAAGAAGTTCCTGTACAAAAATTATCAAAGATGTGAGTATTAAAACTGCGGTCGGATATACAAAAGAATGTACATTCATAAATATCGGAAAAATTGCGGCAGGAATAATCGGAATAAAATTCGTTCTGAAAATTACAAGCAGCATTTCGCTAAAGAGTAAACATATTAATATTTTCCAATAAATAGCAAGCGCAAGATATTTTACTGCAAGTACACCCGCTGTTCCTGACATGGTGGTAAGCAGGATTATTTGATATTTCGCCGTGTTCCACGGTGATCTTTTGGCAACGCAGCAGCCCGTAATTATTGCAAAAATTTCGGGGAAGATTATTTCTTTATGACCGCTAAACTGCGCAGCTATGAACATTACCGAAACAAGCAGCAATGCATAGAAATATATTTCAAACTTTCTTCTTTTTAATAAAGCTGTTTTGATAATTGCCTCTATCGTATCATAAAAAATTCTTTGTCATAAAATTCCCGAACAAAAAGCTATGTATTAATATTAATTAATGAACATATTAACCTTTTGTAAAGATTATCGGATTAATTTTCATGTTTCTGCTATACTTTTAGTAATTGTTTTTATTAAACGAGGATAGCTGTTAGGAAGCCGAAAGGAAGTTATAGCAAGATGTACAAATTAATTGCTTTTATTATGGTAGTATGTTGCGGTATGCAAAAAGCAAACGCAATGAGTGTTGACGCTTTTATGGATAAGCATGTTGCTCCGATATTGGATTTTATTGCGAGCATTATTTTTTATCCGATTAAATACAATCACGGTGCAACGCATATTGAAGTTCCGTTGATTATATTCTGGATTTTACTTGCCGGAGTATTTTTTACGTTTTATTTCAAAGGTATTGCGGTTTGGGGATTTAAACATGCAATTGATTTAATTTCAAAACCCAAAAAGCATGCTGACGGATCAGGTGATGCGGGAGAAGTTTCATCCTTTCAGGCTTTGGCAACTGCATTATCGGGAACAGTCGGAATAGGCAGTATCGCAGGTGTTGCAATTTCAATTTCAATAGGTGGTCCGGGGGCCGCATTCTGGATATTTTTCGGAGCATTGCTCGGAATGTCAATAAAATTTGTAGAAGCAACTCTGGCCGTTAAGTACAGAAGATTTAACCTTGACGGTTCCGTATCAGGCGGGCCGATGCACTATATAGCGCACGGTTTAACAAGAAAAAATATGAGATGGCTCGGACAGCCGTTATCCGTAATTTATGCAATCCTTTGTATCGGCGGAGGTATTACGGGCGGTAATATGATTCAGATTAACCAGACCGCTCACCAGATTATATTTATAACAGGCGGGCAGCACAGTATTTTCCATGGCTATACCTGGATAATCGGACTTGTTGCAGCTGTTTTAATCGGATTGGTTGTAGTCGGAGGTATTAAAAGTATCGCAAAGGTTACGACGATTTTAACTCCGACAATGTGTCTTTTATATATAGTTTCGGGCTTAATTGTAATTTGTGCAAATATCCCGCAAATCCCGCAGGCTGTTTGGTTGATTATTAAAGAAGCTTTCCACCCCACAGCAGTTGCAGGCGGATTTTTCGGAGTTTTGATTATCGGTTTAAGACGTTCCGTTCAATCTAACGAAGCAGGAACGGGAGCTGCCGCAATCGTTTATGCAACAGCTCAAACAAAAGAGCCTGTTTCTCAAGGATTTGTAGCATTACTTGAAACATTCTTAACGGGTGTTTTATGTTTGTTCACTTCTTGCGCAATCGTATTTTCGGGAGTCTTAGATCATACAACAATCGGTAAGATTTCAGGTATCGAACTTGCCTCAAACGCATTCCAATCGGTAATTTCGTTCTTCCCGATTATACTTTCTATCATTGCTGTTTTATTTGCAATGTCAACCTTAATTTCTTGGGCTTATTACGGACAGAAAGCATGGACATTCTTGTTAGGTGAAGGCAAGAAAAGAGTATTTATGTTCAATATGATTTATTGTTTATTCATAATTATCGGATCTTGCATGAATGTTCAATCAATCATTGATATTACTGATGCAATGATGATTTCAATGTGTGTTCCGAATATTATAGTTCTTTATATTTTATGTAAAGATGTTAAAAAAGACTTGAAAGAGTATTGTTTGAAACATAATATAGCCACAAGGTGGATATGCTCAAGAAAGGAAGTAGAAGAAGTTGCCTGATAAAGTTTTTGTTACGGTTTCGGGAGTCGACAAAGTCGGTATTGTTGCTAAAATATCGGCTGTAATGGCTCAGTATGAAGTTAATATTGAAGATATAAAGCAAACATTGATGCAAGGTCATTTTGTAATGTTTATGCTTTGCGATATATCAAAATCGGATTATTCTTTTAAAGAAATTAAAGAGGCGCTTGTTTCTGCAGGTGCTGAACTCGGCATGGAAATCTGGGTTCAGAAAAAAGAAATCTTTGATTGTATGCATCAAATATAGAGCCGAACAGAGGCAGTTCGGTTGGTCGGTATTGAAATGCCGACAATCAAAAATTATGGCTTAAATTAATTCAGAAATTGCCTTAGTCAAAAATCTTGTCTTTGGCAATTTTTGTCATGCCCTGATAGTATGCAAAATTCAACATCTGTTCAAGATATGCACCGATACATATAATTGAAAGCAACCCGATCAATTGGGCGTTTCTGCTTTGAAGATTTATTGCAAACCTTGTGCCAAATCCGATTAGTGCCGAGATAATGGCAGCACCGATTATAAATTGTATTAAAAATAAAATTACGCTCATAAATGATTTATCGATGAATTTTAGCAATGTAAGCGGGTTGAAAATCTCTTTTGTGTATTTAAAATCTTTTGCGAATCTGATAAATATCAAGTTTATAAAAGGCAATAATATTAATATAAGTAATGACCAGATAAAAAATAATATGACATTCTTAGTCAAAAACAGCCCTACGCCAGATAAAATCGCAATATAAATTCCCCAAACAAACATAACGGGGAAAACTTTTAAAAATGTCGTAAAGCAATTTAATGATATCGACGGAAGCTGCACTTTATTTTCTTCGTTAAACAGTCCGTTTACAAATCTGTACGAATATCCCGTTAAATATATAAAAATGGTAAATCCGAGCAAAGTGTACAAAATCGCCATATTATTTTCAGGTGAAGCAAATACGGCATAAATACTTCCGCCCGTGTATGCGGCAAATGTTTCATTAAAAGAAATAGCCATAACTCCGCAAAGAGCGAAAATCGATAATTGTATGATTAAATTCTCACTTCCCGTATAAAGATTTTTTATATATTTTAAAATATTCATCTCTCACTTCCAAGCAGTTTTATTATATCAATTGAGGTACTAAAAGTAAATATGGCAAATATAATTGCGATAACTTTTAGAACCATAATACAAGGGCTCTTATTATAAATTAATAAGAACCCTTGTTAAATTTAATATTTGTAAGTATTTTAAATACTAATCAAACACATAGCTGATGATTGCAGCTTCTCTTGCTTGTTTAATAGCTTTTGCAACCATTCTTTGATGTTTTGCGCAATTCCCTGTGATTCTTCTGGGAATAATTTTTCCTGCTTCGGTTAAGTATCTTCTCAATTTAGAAGCATCTTTGAAGTCGATGTGCTCAACTTTGTCTGCGCATAAACTGCAATTTTTGTGTTTTCTTTTATCTTCCATTTTTGCCATTTTAATATTTGCCTTTCTAGCCTTATTTTATACTAATCAGACCCTAAATAAAGACCTGACCTACTACTAACCTTTTTATTTTAGAACGGAATTTCTCCGTCATCCATTAAAACTTCCGTTTCGGGTTTTGAAGACGAATTGTCCATCTCGCCAAAACTCATAATGTCGCTTTCAGAATTTGAAGCTGCGGGAGCTGCTACGCCCATCGGTTCAATAGATTGTGCATCTATTTCAAATACTTTTTTCTCTGTTCCGTCGTCAAGTTTGCTTACTCCTGTTTGAAGTCTGCCGCCGACAAGGACTTTTTGATTTTTGGTTAAAGAATTAACAACATTTGACAATGATTGTCTTTTTGAAATTACCCTAACCAAAGTTTCATCATTTTCGCCAATGTTGATAACGAAAGATGAAACGGCTACATTATTTTGCGTATAACCTGTTTTGGGTTCTTTGTATACAATACCCGTTACGGCTGCTTTTGCTAAACTCATTATTACTTCTTTCCTTTACTTATACGGAAGCTTTTTGTGCAACTTCCATAAACATAGTTCTTAACAAGCTGTCATTTAATCTTAATTGTCTTTTAAATTCAGCAACTTTGTCAGCAGGCAATTCCAATGTCATAGTTGTGAAAAAACCATCTCTGAAGTTTTGGATATCATAAGCTAATTTTTTTCTGCCTGTTTTGTCTACGTTGTCAATGCTTCCGCCTAATTCGGTAACGGTTGCGCTGATTTTATCAATAACCTTTTCAACTTCTTCAGCATCAAGGTTAGGCTTGATAATAGTCATTAATTCATATTTTCTCATTTGTAAAATTCTCCTTTTATACAATTTTTCTGTCTATGTGGTAATAGTAACATAAAAATAAATTTAATTACAACATGTATTCTGCCGTGAAAGAATAATTTGCGGCGCCCGTCATAAATACATCATGATTTGTATCGCCCTCGGATCCTTGCCATTCGACGTTTAAAACCCCTCCTGGCAGGTTAACTTTTACGTTATGTTCTGTTAAGTTATTTAAAACGGCTGCAACAACGGTTGCACAGGCACCCGTTCCGCAGGCTAACGTAATCCCGCAGCCTCTTTCGTAAACCGCAAGATTTACCTCATTTTTTGATATAACGTTTACAAATTCAACGTTTGTTTTTTGCGGAAAGTATTCGTGGCATTCAAGAGCGGGTCCGAATTTAAGTGCCAAATCCATAGGCGTTTCATCTGTAAAAATTATGCAATGAGGATTTCCCATTGAAACGGGATTTATTTTAAATGTTCTGTCATTGATTTTTATTTCATGGTTTCCTTTGAACGGAATTTTTTCATCTTCTAAAATCGGTTTCCCCATATTTACACGAATACGTCCGTCCTCAAGAATGGAGGGCTTAATTATGCCTGCAAGTGTTTTTACTCTGAAAGAAGTTTCTTTTAAAAGCTTTTTATCATAAACATATTTTGCAAAACATCTCATTCCGTTTCCGCACATTTGAGCGCTTGTGCCGTCGGAATTGTAATATTGCCATGCAATATCCGCATCGCTTTTATCGTAAGGAAACGGGATAATTAATCCGTCTGCGCCGATTGCAAAATGTCTGTCGCATATTTGTTTAGATAATTGCGAAAGAGTTTGTTCTTTGGTTTTGTTGCCGAATTTTTCATGAACTTTTCGAAATTCCCTATAATCCATGAATACGAAATCATTTCCGCATCCTTGCATTTTTGTTATTTTAATTTTCATATTATTTTTTCCTTTTTTATAATTTGTTATTTTTTATTTTATATTTTTCAAAATAATTTTCAAGTGATCTGTTTCGTTCAAATTACCTGATGCCGAAACTCTGAAAGTATTAACTTCGTCTGTTATTGCCGCTTTGACGGGCGGAATTTGCTTGAGCTTGTCAGCATATTGGCTTTGAGTGTGTTCGGTTTTAAATACAATTTTATAAATTAAATTTATGGGGATTTTCAAGATACGAATTTTCTTGGCTTTTGTTTTGTTGGATTTGCCCCACAAATCAAGATTGCCGCATTGATTATCGATATCATAATTTCCCTCAACGAAAAACGAAAGCATATCATTTTTTGAAAATAATTTGATATTGCTTACTTCTTCATTGTTGATATCAAATGAACCGTAAACGTTTGTGTAAAGGTCTTTTGTCGGTTTTGAAAAATCAATATTTACAAGTTTTGAAATAGATACTTTTATATTTAATTTATTTAACAATGACGGTTTTTTGTTTTTCTTTTTCTTGCCGCCGAGTATAAATTCCTGCGAAGATAATTTAGGCAGGAAACCGTCTGTTATGGCAAAAGTTGCTTTTGCTTTTATGTCGTTTAATTTATTTTTCATTTTAACATGCAAGGTTGCAAACGCTTTCCCCGTTACCTGATTAGGTAAGTTGAAGAAATTTGTTGCAACGGTGTTTGAATTGATATCCGATGCAAAGAATTGAATGTCAGATGAGGTATCATCAAGATTATAAAGGCCTTTTGCGGTTAAAACACCGCCTGCATATATGGCTTTGGGGATAACAAAGTGCGCAATATTATTTTTCAAAGAGCCTTCAATGTTTACGGATCTTACATCAAATTTTCTTCCGTAAATTCTGTCAACGATTACTCTGCCCTGTTCAACATCTATTTTTAATTTTTTGTTTGATGAGGTATTCTTTTTGCCGGAATTTTTACTAAACGATTGAATGTCGTTGAGTTTGCCTCTTTGAACATAGAAACTGTTTAAATGAACATCTATATCACGGATTAAAAGTTCGTTAAAATCGTTGGCAAGTTTTGCTGTTGCAAGGTATGGTGAGCCGTAAAATTTGCCGATGGTTCTTAAAGTAATATCATCATTTACGATTTTTAATTTTGCGTTGCTCAAGGTTAAGAAATCGCCGTGGGTGATATTGTATAAATTCATCACGCCGTCAAGTTTTTTTGCTAAAACATCAAGTTTTAAATTTACATCAAAACTTCCGTCATCTACATAATTTTTTAAAAATGATTTTATATAATGTATTGAAACCTTGCCGTTTGAATTGAGGTCAATGTTTGTTAATTTGTAATGCCCGTTGATTTTATTAAACATTCCGCTGCCGTAGAAAATCTTTTCTAAACCTTTTGAAGTTACAACAGAATATGCATAATCCTGAATTTTCATCGGATTACCCTGTTTTACGGTATGCATTGTGATAATTCTTGTTTTATCCGTGTTGTCAAGATTTCCGTATTCGGAAAGCAGGTTGTTGTTACCTTTATTTAATTTCAAAGTGTAATATACATCGACTTTGCTGTTGTGAGTATGATATTTTACATCGGCATCGGCAATTCCTTTGATTGTAATCATAGGGAAATATTTTCTTGTGATTTTGTTTGTAAAAGGTGAATGAACATCTCCTATAACATGCAAATCGTGTGTCATCATTCCCGTTAAATGAAAATCCGTTGTTACGGGTTCGCCGCCAAAAGTTCCTTTTGTTTTGGCTTGAACGGTTTTGTCTTTAAAATAGAATGTTGTTAAAGGCAAATGGACGGGGATTTTAAAGTTTGAAAACTTAGCACCTAAATCATGAGCGGTACAGGTTCCTGACAAAACGCCTTTTGCAAAAATTAAATCAACATCAAGTTTGCCGTAAAAATCCGAGAAATTTTCTATAAAATTACGTTTGTTCGGATTTTTCAATTTATAAAAATATAAAAAGCTTTTTTCAAGTTCATTTACGGGTATTGATTTGCCTGTGATTTTTAATTTTGACGTTCCGCCCGTCAAATACAGTTTTGAATCGTCAAGTTGGAGCGAAAAATCTTCAAATCCTAAAGCATTTTTATAAACGACAGCGCCTTTTTCTCCGATAATAACCGGAGTTTGTGTGTACGGGTTGTAAATCTTTGCAAGCAGCTGTGTGATGATTTTGCCCGAGTGTGATTTAGATTTAATATAATTAATATTAATATATGTCTTGTCAGTTAATTTTATATAAGCTTTTTTAACGTTTGTTTTGGGGAAGAACGACAGATTTAAAGGCTTTTGCTCTTTGTTTTGCGCAAGTTTGATATTATCTTTTATTGTCGGAACATCGGCATAAATATACGAACTTGAGAGTTTACCATGCTTTATATTTAAAAGGCTTGCCCCGTATTTCAAGTTATCGATATGTGCCAGAGTTTCGCCGTTTTTTGTTACGGAATACAGCCCGACAGATGAAATTTTAAACGATAAATCAGGATAAGTTTTAACCTTTAAGCCTTTAATCGTAAACGGAACGCCGATTTTTTGAGATACAAAATTTTCATATTTTGTTGTATTTTCTGGCGATGCTAAAATATTTGGCAATATAAATAAATAAAATGCATAGCATCCCAAGATTAATATTGCAAATAATATAATTAAAAGCAATATGATTTTTTTTAGAATTTTCATCAAATATATTTTATCATGCTAAAAGTGGGATAAAAATAAAATTTATTCTTTTACTCCGCCTTGCATAATATCATTTATAAAATACTTTTTACCGAGCAGAAATACCCCGATGACGGGAACTGAACAAATAACGGCGCATCCAAGCAAATCTCCCCACAGGGTAATTTCTCTGAAACTCCCTTTGAATACCGCAAGCCCGACGGGCAAGGTGCGCATGGATTCAGTATTTGTAACAATCAAAGGCCACATAAAGCTGTTCCAGCTTGAAACAAACGTAAATATTGCAAGTGTTGCAATAACAGGCGTTGAGATAGGCAGAATTATTTTACAAAACATTGTGAAAATGTTACAGCCGTCAATTCTTGCGGATTCTTCCAAATCTTTCGGCAACCCTAAAAAATATTGCCTCATCATAAAAATTCCGAACCCCCCGAACAGCCCAGGTACAATTAATGCCTGATAGGTATTTATCCACCCCAGCTGCCTCATTATGAAAAACAGCGGGATAATATTTACCTGCGGCGGAACAAGCATTGTTATAAGTACTATTAAAAATAATCCGTCACGAAATTTGAAATTGAGCCTTGCAAATGCATACCCTGCAAAAGCACAAAATAAAACCTGCCCGACAGTTGTAACAAGCGCTACAAATAAACTGTTAAAAAAATATTTCCACATCGGAATTTTTTCAAAAACGCTTACATAATTATGGGTGGTTAGCGGAGTGTAAATTAATTTTCCTCCCTGATTAAATATTTCGCTGTTTGGGACAAACGATAAATTTAACATTGCCAAAAACGGGTACAGCATGCTTATTGCAATAAGTATGAGAATGGAATATCCCAAAAATTTCCGCCAATTAAACATAATATGATTATAACATAACCTTATATAATATATATTTATGTAAAAACCTTAAAAATCCCCCGAATAAAAACATGAAAACGTCGTGCAAATGCCTCTGTAGGTCAATTTTTAAGATAATGTTACAGAATGTTAAGAACATGAATAAAAAATTAAAGAACATGCGTAAACCTGCCGACATGAATAATAACAAGAAAAAATGCACGAAAGGAAACAGAACTATGGGAATGTCAGCATCACAAGCAAGGTTTTTAAGTTTAACCGCAAGAAAAAATAATGTTGAATTTGAAGGACAGCAAATCAACCAGCAGAGAACGACATTATCAAACGAATCGGCAAGTTATTACAGCGAATTATGTAATATGACCGTTCCTACTCCTCCGTCAATTGATGATTATACAAAAGTAAGCTATACATTCAACGATGGTGCGATGACAAATACCCTGACTTCTTTGTTAGCAAAATCAAATGCGGCAGCAGATGATCAATATAAATATGTTGTTAACTATGTTGAACAATGGCAGGATGATTATGCAATCGTTGCAGCATCATCTAGCTTGGTTCAGGTTAACGACCCTGATAACCCTACCGAATTTAGAATCGGCAGTCAGATTTTAAGACAGGCAGGTAAAGCTCCCGCAGCCGGTACTGATGAATATTATGACTCATTAGATACAAACCAAAAAGACGCATTGCTCAAAAATGAAGCTTACTTAGAAAAAATGGCTCAAGAAAAAACGGGTTCTGATGATACTTTCTATGTAAGATACGTAAAAAATACCACAACAGGCAATTATGAACCGTACTTATATGCAAAAACAGAATTAACAAGCAAAGAAAAATACAACAACAAGAACTTAGGTTCAATCCCTTGTTATTCACTCGGGTCAACAACTCAAACAAGAGAAATTTTGCACAAAGATGGATCTGTTGAAAAAGATTCTTCAGGCAGATATGTTGCAATCACTATCAAACTTCAAAATGCTACGAAAGAAGTTAAATATACTGAAGATGATGATGAAGTTAAAGCAGGTACAGCAAAAGCAGGCGACGTTAAAACTCCCGCACAGGAAGAAGTTACCCGTACATATCAGTTAACAACAACAACAACAACTGATGAAGAAGCATACAACGATGCAATGAACGAATACAACTATAAACAGCACGAATATGATCACAAAATTCAAGAAATCAACTCTAAATTGGAAATCGTTCAACAGCAAGATAAACAGTTAGAATTGAAATTGAAACAATTAGATACTGAGGAAAATGCAATATCTACCGAAATGGATGCTGTTAAGAAAGTTATTTCCAAAAACGTTGAATCTTCATTCAAAACATTTAACGCTTAATAAAAAAATTCGCAAAAGACTGTTTTATAAATTAAAAGACACCGGTTTTAAAAGGTGTCTTTTTTATTATGTAAATAATGTTTTGGCAGGCATGTTTCAGGCTCTTTTGTGCCGAATTGGGGAAATGAAAATATAAAGTTTTGTAAACAGACTTAAAAGCTTATGCAGCAAGGTTTTATGTGTATTTTTGTAACAAAGTTACCTTTTTTGTTAAAGTTCATGCCCAAAAGTGTCGAAAACATGACTATAGATAGAATATCTGTGTATAGAAAGGTCGCAATGACAAGACATTTTGTTAGAGGTAAACCGCAATAAATGATTTAAAAATCGACATTTGTAATATTTCTTTACATACTTAAAACATACGTTATATTTGAGCTTTGTATATAAAGTATATAAAAAGTAAATATTATAAGTCAATTTTTAAAAGGTAAATGTGTTTATAAATTTATAGTGAAATGAAAAGTAATAGTAATTCGAATAGAAGAAAGGATTAAGATTATGAGTGGAGAACTGCAAGTGAGTGCAATCACCGTAAAATTAAACAACGGTCAGGAACTCAAAATGAAAAATGTCGGAGAAGTAGAAGAACTCCGAAAAGCAGGCAAGATTTCTAACGAAGATGCCAAAGAATACACCGCAATGTTTCAGGCAAAAACGGAAGAAGAAGGCAAAGGTACAACGGTTCAAAAAACCGAAGAACAACCTGATGATGCTCAAAAACGAGCTGCATCTGCCGATGCTCAGCAAAAAGCAATAGCTGAAACTGCGGCAGCAAAGAAAGCTGCAGAAGAACATGCTCAGGCTGCTGCCGATGCAAAACCTGAAGGCGAAAAAACAGAAGAAAAGAAATTAACTCCCGAAGAACAAAAAGTTCAGGACAAAGTTGATACTTTGAAAGAAAATGGCGTAAAAGCAGGTACAATTGACATTACATCTCACGGTAACGGTACTTATACTGCTGATATCAATGCACCTACAGAAAAACAAACAAAAATTCGTAAAGCTGATGAAAAGAAAAGAATGGCTCGTTATTATGACGAAAAAGAAGGCAAATGGATTGAACAGGATGCCACCCATTCTGCAAAAGATGTTAAACATGAATTAAAAGCTAAGAGAAAAGAAATTAAACAGGACAGAAAAGAAGCTGAAAGACAGCAAAAAGCTCTTGTAAAAGAACAGGAACAATTACAAAAAGAATTTGCTAAAGGCAAAATTTCAAAAGAACAATACGATGCAAGAACTGCCGAAAATCTTAAAGCTCAACAAGATGCAACTGCAAGATTTGAAGATGCAAAAGAAGAATATTCTCAAGTAAATCAAGCTTACAAAGCATCAAAAGGCAAAGGCATTCGTGGAGATAAAAAAGCTTATAACAGAAACGTAAAAGCAAACAACAGATTAGTCGACAGAGAAGTTTACTTTGATGAAGCTCAAGCAAAAGCTGCAAAAGCAACAAATTCAGGCAAAGATATCAAAGTTGCATCTCAAGATGATAAGGTTGTATTGCTCAGATTGAGTGAAACCGCTCAAAAACATATTGATGATAAAAACAGCTCACCTGAAGAAAAGGCTTTGTGGTCAGAACTTGCAGGAATGCTGAAAGATAAAGACGGCAAAGTATCTATGGATAAAGTAGATACAAGAAAAGTTCAGGATGCTTTAATCGACTTGACCGGCGGCGATATGAGATTAAATTATTCGGAACAGAAAATTATTTCAAAAGAAACCGGCTTGTCAATGTCTGATGTAAGACACGCATTCAAGACATTCGGATTTGAAGCTCCGAACCCTGTAGGCAAACGAATTGTCAACGGGTTGAAAGAAGCAGCTCCGGCTGTTGCAATAATGGGTATGAGTTATCTGTTAACAAGATCTAAATCTCATGCGGAATCTCATTCCGAATCAAGTGATAGCGCAGATGCATATGCAGAACAAACCGTAAGAGATGAACAAACTGCTCATGCTCACGTTGAACGTAAAGGTCAAAAAATCGATTGGACCGCAAGCAACGGCGAAGAATACCATAAACGTATCGCAGGTGTAAGTGCTGATGATTATGCAACGGCAGTAGCCGAAGCAACCGCAAAAGCTCATGCTCACGCTGATGCATACGCTTCTGCAACGGCAGTAGCCGAAGCTGTAGCAAAATTATCACCTGCAGCATTGGTTGCATCTCCTCTGTTATTTTTTGCCGCAGGGTTCGCTAAGAAACCTGTTGAAATCGGTGCAACGGAAGCAGGCGCTACAACTCAAAAAATGGCTACTTATGTAGAAACATTCAAGAAAAATAAAAACAAAAACATCGGCAACCAGATTGTACAGATGGCAGGACAGATTACGGGCAACAAAGCTGTAGACAGAGCGTTGATTGTTGCAGTCCTGGATCAGGATATCGGTTCACAGAATACAATTCCGACAACAAGGGAACTTCGTAATGCGTTGGCTCACCTTGATGCAATTAAAACTTCGGTTGATGCGTTCCCGCCTAAACCTCAACCACAGCCGCAGCCTCAACCGCAGCCGCAACCGCAACCTCAGCCGCAACCTCAACCATGTATCGATGAAAAAGATGCTAATTCTAAATTGATACCTATTCCGAAATACAGAACAGGCAACTGGTACATCGCAAGAGGTTACGTCGATGAAAACGGAAAACCGTTATCGGCAACAGATCTTCAAAGACTTCAAAAGGCTCTTGGTCAGGCTGATAACAGAATTTCCAAAGTCAAAGATGACGAAGGACGAAACAGATTGTCCCTTCCTGTAATAAATATCAACGGTAAAATATTCAAACCTGCAGATGATGCTTATGACAGAATCATGAGATTAAATTCTCGTGGAGGCGGCAGAGACAGAAGATATAATACTCAAAAACACGGTAATTTATACAGACCTGTCGATTGCAATTCTAAACAACCGTTAGCAGGTTGGATGACCGAACAACAATACAACGAGTGGATGCTTTCTCACGGCCACAAAAACTAATAAACAAATGACAGAACAATAATCTTAATCATGAATTGAGCGGATTTTTAAATAAAAGTCCGCTCTTTTCTTTTGAAATTATAATTATAAAATTTTTAATATTATCCCAAAACATAGAAATCCTGCCGATATATCGGGCGGGAATTTCTTTTATCATTTTGTTGCGGGAAATATTATGCCAAACAAACTTCTTTACAAAAAAATGAATACGCAGGAACTTGTCGTGCTTTCACAGCAGGACGATTTCAAAGCGTTGGAAGAACTTATTCGCAAAATCCAAAAAGATGTTTTTGCAACGTTATCATATATGCTAAAAAGCAATGAAAATCTTTATGATTTGACGCAGGAGGTTTTATTAAAAGTTGCCAAAAATATTAAAAATCTGCAAAACCCCAAATGTTTCAACGGCTGGTTAAATCATATAATTACAAATTCTTACTATGACTATTTGCGAAAAACGAAGAAAAAGCCCGAAACGGTGTCTTTGGAGTATTCATGCCCTGCATTGAATTTAGATTTTCAAATAGAAATTCCCGATTCAAAAAACAAACCCATGGAAAAATGTATAACGGGCGAATGCGAACGCCGGATTAAAAAAGCCATTCGAGGGCTGCCCGAAACTTTCCGTATTGCAATTGTTTTAAGAGAGTTTCAGGGTTTGAGCTATGAAGAAATAGCAAACACCACAAATTCAAGCATAGGAACCGTAAAATCAAGAATTTCCAGAGCAAGAATGAAATTGCAGGAAGCATTGAAAAACTACATAACATAAGGAGTAAAAATTAAATGGATATAAATTTAACTTGCAATCAGGTTTCGGCTTTGATGAATTTCTATATGGAAAACAGGCTAAACCCGGAGTTAAAAAACTGTATGGATATGCATTTGCAAAAATGCCCGATTTGCCGCAAAAGGTTTCTTGAACTTGAAAATGCCCTTTCTCTCAGAAAGAAAAGGCAAAACAAAAATCTAAACACAATGTTCAATCGTGAACTTATTGCGAATTTGTCCGCCTACATCGATAATGAGCTTAATTCAGGCGATAATATCAAAATCAAAAAAATGACAATAACCAATCCCCAAACAAGAAAAAAGCTTGAAACGATGTACAGGTTTCAAAAACTTTTGCATTCCGCTTATGAAAGAACAAAATCCGAAAATAAATTTGACTGCTCAAAAAATATAATTTCTGCGTTGAATAACGGCACGGATTATACGACGACATTTTTTACCAAAATACTCATACTGTTTTGTACTCTGGTAATTGCAATAATTGCGGGGTTCATATACCTATATTTTTAAAGATCCGTGATTTATAAAAGCTTGCATTGCAGGCATTTGAGCGTATGGATTTTTCTTATCAACAGTTGTCTTTTGGGCAGGATAAGGATTTACGCTTACCTGAGTTGTACCTTTTTGCATTTTTGCAAGTTGAGTTTGCTGTTTGTGAGATGCGTACATGTTTCTCAAAATCGGAGTAACGATGTTGCAAGAAATTATTGAGCCGACAAGGGTTGCCAGAACGCCCATACCGTTTTGGAATGAGGCAAAATCTGTTTTAACGTTTTTGGGTAAGCTTTTTGGCATGTTAAAACTAAACTGTCCGAGTTTTTTGCCAAACCCTAATTCTTTTATGATTTTGGGGGTGATTTTCCCGCATTTAACGGCTTTTGCCATCAGGGAAGTAACCCCTTGGGTAATTGTATAGAATGACAAAATGTTTATCATTGCATCGGCAGCTTCCTGCGGGATCATAAACATTTTTTCTTTCTTGGGGATTTTATCGTTTATGGCAATCGCAAAAATTTGTGCGGCAGATGACATTATCCAACCGATTACTCCCGTATGGATAAGCATTTTTGCGGGAGCTTTTCCGTAATGATTAAATAAACTTACTTTTAAATTTTCAAACCAAGCAGGATTTGCCATTATTGACCATCCTTTCTTTGATTTGCATTATTTTTTTGAAGTTCGTTTACTTTGTTTTGAATTAAATTAGAAAATTCGGGTTTCTTTGCTTCTTCGGCTTTTGGCTCGGGAGGAGTATTCAGAGGGTCGTTTCCTTTATTTTGTGCGGTATTTTTCTTCGCATCATTTTTCTTTACCACCCCTATAAATTTATTTGTAAGGAACTTGGTAAATGGCGCATCAATTGCAAAGTTTGTAATGAGCATTACGCCGAGCGCAAGGATAGTACCGAGCGCATTTTTATAATGTCCCAAACTCCTGTATGCAACTTTTGCTCTGTCAGGAGAGAAGAAAGTTTCCCACCATTTGTAAACATGATTTTTCTGAGGAACTTTGGTCATTTTTTCAATGGCTTTAATGGAAGCCCATCTTACCAGATAACCGGTTGAAGTTCCTGCAATAATTTTTGCTATTGTACGGGCTGCGGAGGTTTTTCGTGTTTCTTCATCTACTCTTTTGTTGCTCAAATCAATAAACGGCTGACTCATTAGGGCAGATACACCCAAGATTAATCTGTTTTCGGGCGAAGAAATGTGCTCGCCAACCCATTTTATTCCTTTCAGGGCTTTTTTGTTGGCGATAGTAACCGACGGCACTTTGTTCCACACTCTGCGAAATGCCCGACTTACACTTGAACTATAATTTGTCGAAAGAATAGACATACACACGTTCACCCATGAATATAAAATATTTTTTGTACAAATTATTGCTATTTTAGCGAATTTGCTTTCACAAAAGTTTACAAAATTCTATTTTTCCATGTCTGATAGGAAATTTCGCATAACACGGCGATTTTTCAAGATGACGTGGATTCATGTAAGTCGGGTTTGCTATCCCGACAAATAAAGGTAAGTTAAGCAGTCAAGAACTGTAGCCCCTCTCCTGCCTTTCAGGCATCCTCTCCCCAAGGGGGCGAGGGGAAAATATCGTCATTCTGAGGCGGAGCCGAAGAATCGCCTTGCAAAACAGATAATAATGGTGTGCCGTTAAGCGCACCCTACTTTTTTAATTAATAGCGGTGCATTAGCATACGTACTCTACTTGTTACCAACTTATCCACTTATAAACTTATAAACTTATGAACTTATAAACCTCTTAAAGTATTGCGCCTTTGGGTACAACGGTTACGCCGCCTTGCGAAACATGGAAACCTCGTTTGATATCAGCATCTTTATCAAACCCGATAGTTGTATGAGGCGGAATAATTACGTTTTTATCGATTATCGCCTTGCGGATTTGAGAATATCTGCCGACTTCTACGTTTTCCATCAAAATACTGTCCGTAACGTTAGAATAGCTGTTAATTCTGACTTTCGGGGACAAAACACAATGTGATAATCCGCCGCCTGAAATTATGCACCCTTCTGATACCATAGAGTTTGTAGCCATACCGACTCTGTCGCCTTCTTCCCAGACAAATTTTGCGGGAGGATAGTTATAATTGAATGTTCTTAACGGCCACTCTTGAGAGTACAGGTTTAATTCGGGCGAATAAGCAAGCAAATCCATATTAGCCTGCCAGTACGCATCGATACTTCCGACATCTCTCCAGTATCCCTGTTCTGCCGGTGTCATCCCGGGAAATGTGTTTTTTGAAAAATCGTATACGTATAATTTTTTGCCCTCTGATAAAAGCATGGGAATTATATCTTTGCCAAAATCGTGGTTTGAATCTTCCTTTTTAGAATCTTCATTAAGGGCTTCCAATAAAACATCTTTGTTAAATATGTAATTACCCATAGAAGCAAGGCACATTTCAGGATTTCCGGGGATTGATTTCGGTCTGTAATTCGGTTTTTCAACAAAATTGATAAGCCTCCAATTATCATCAACCTCCATAATTCCAAATTCAGAAGCCTCATCTATCGGAATAGGAATGCCCGAGATAGTTAAATCGGCATTGTTTTGCTTGTGAAAATCAAGCATTTGATCCACATGCATTTTATAAATATGATCGCCGCCGAAAATGCATACATAACGAGGATTTTCATCTGTTATGTGAAATATGTTTTGATAAATCGCATCAGCTGTTCCTTTGTACCAGTCGTTGCCTGTTCTCATTTGTGCGGGGCATAAATCAACATATTGATCCAAAAACGGGGAAAGCGCCCATCCTCTGGTAATATGTTTGTTCAAAGAATCGGATTTATATTGAGTTAAAACTTTAATTTTGTAAAAACCCGAATTGATAAAATTGTTTAATACAAAATCTATAATTCTGTATCTTCCTCCGAAAGGAACTGCAGGTTTAGCCCTGTCTTTAGTGAGCGGATAAAGTCTTTTTCCCTCGCCGCCCGCAAGAATCATAACCAAAGTATTGTCAACCGTCATGTATAACCTCTCTTAACCATGTCTATTTTATAATAAATTTCCCAAAAGGTCATTAATACTATTTAATTAATTTTACATTATTAAACTTTTTTATAAAAGAAAAGTACATGGGTGGATAGGTTTATAGGTTCATAAATTCATAAGTGATTTACAAATTTATAGTTTATTTGTGTCTGTGGTAAAATATTTTTATGAAAAGAAAGCCAACAGTTGCAATAGTAGGGCGACCGAATGTAGGAAAATCGACATTCGTAAATCGTCTTGTAGGAAAAAGAAATTCCATAGTCGACGATGCCCCCGGAGTTACAAGGGACAGAATTTATTTTGACGTTGAGTGGCAAAACAAGCAATTTACCGTTATTGATACGGGCGGAATTATCCCCGATGATGACAGCGATATTATGGGCTCGATTTTTTCACAAGCGCAGCTTGCTTGCGACGAGGCTGATAAAATCGTGTTTCTTGTAGACGGCAAAAGCGGAATTAATCCGATTGATTATGATATTGCAAATATTTTAAGGCGGACAAAAAAGCCTGTTTATCTTGCCGTAAATAAATGCGACAGTTCTTCGTCTTTTGCTGCCGTTAATGATTTTTATGAACTTGCGCTCGGAGAGCCGATTGCAATATCTGCTCTGCACGGTTCGGGCGGAGTCGGTGATTTGCTTGATTTAATCACTCATGATTTTGAAGTGTCAGAAGATGAAGAAGAAAATAAAAGCATAAGAATTGCTATTGTCGGACGTCCGAATGCGGGCAAATCGTCTATCGTCAATGCGCTGCTTGATACAAAAAGAGTTATAGTATCGGACGTTTCCGGGACGACCAGAGATAGCATAGATTCTCATATAAATTATAACGGTACGGATTTTACAATAGTTGATACGGCAGGTATCAGGAAAAAATCAAAAGTTGATTACGGTGTTGAAAAATTTGCGGTAGACAGGGCAATTCGTTCTATCAGAAATTGTGATGTTGCCTTGCTTGTGATTGATGCAAAAGAAGGGATATCCGAGCAGGACAAAAGGATTTCTTCAATAATTACCGAGGCGGGTAAAGGAATTATTGTTGCCATAAATAAATGGGATTTAATTGAAGATAAAAAAAGCAACACTATAAACAAATTCAGCAAAAAATTGGAAAATGATATTCCGTTTTTGAGCTATGCGCCGAAGATTTTTATCAGTGCCGTTACAAAACAAAGACTTACTCAAATTTTTGATGAGGGTATAAAAATTTATAATGAAGGAATAAAGCGTACATCAACGGGATTATTAAATAAAATCGTAAACGAAGCTTATGCGCTCAATCCTCCGACAAGTTTTAAAGGCAAAAGGCTCAAAATTTATTATACGACTCAAGTTGGCGTTCAGCCTCCGACGTTTGTATTTTTCGTAAATAATGAAAGCCTTATGAAAGATAACTACAAACGGTATCTTGAAAACAGGCTCAGGGAGGCATTCGGATTTTTCGGAAATCCCGTCAGATTGTGCACAAAAGAACGTAAAGAGAAAAAGTGATTTAATGCATCTGAGTTATAGTTAAAAAAGGCGGATATGTTACATTTTGAAAAATAACATTAAAATAAATATTTTCTTGTGATATAATCAGGCTGTATAAATTGCTCTTAAAGTCGGTCGGCACAGATGTACCGAATAACAAAAGAGGAAATCAGGGATAGTTAAAAAATAAGCATTTAAATAAGGAGAATATATATGAAATCTTTTACGGTAGATGAAATTACACAAATCGTAGGCGGCATGTTGACTAAAGTAGCAAGTCCCGAAATCAATCGAATTGCACCGCCTTTATTAAGTGATGAACATACTCTTGCTCTTGCTTTGGGCGAAGAAGAAATCGCAAACCTCGCAAAATCAAAAGCAAAAGCGGCTCTTGTTCCTCTGGGCGTTCAGATTGACGGATTTACGACAATCGAAGTCGAAAGACCCAGACTTGCAATGATGAAATTGTTAAATCTTTTCTATGTTCCGCCTTATGTAAATAAAGATGTTCATCCTACTGCTGTTGTTGATCCGAGTGCAAAACTCGGTGCAAACGTTTGCATAGGTCCGAACGTTGTAATCGGTGCAAATACCGAAATTGGCGACAATACAAAGATTTTAGCAAATACATACATTGGCGGCGGTGTTAAAATCGGAACAAATTGTTTCTTCCACCCTAATGTTAATATCGGCGACAGAGTTCAAATCGGGAATGACGTTATCTTAAACCACGGTGTATCTTTGGGCGCTGACGGTTTCAGCTTTGTAACCGAAAATCCGAACAATATCGAAACTGCTCGTCAAGACGGTAAAATTGATAAAGATAATTCCGATCAGGTTATTTTCAAAATCCCTTCAATCGGTTCGGTTGTAATCGGAAATAACGTTGAAATCGGTGCTAATTCTACAATTGACCGAGGGACTATTGAAAATACCACAATTGGTGATAATACAAAAATTGATGACCTTGTTATGATCGGGCACAATTGCAAAGTCGGCAAAGGCTGCTTAATC
The DNA here is from genome assembly GCA_900319365.1 of uncultured bacterium. Lineage (GTDB taxonomy): Bacteria > Cyanobacteriota > Vampirovibrionia > Gastranaerophilales > Gastranaerophilaceae > Zag111. The sequence goes on from ONOE01000003.1 coordinate 143,797, forward strand.
GTATCTCAAGTCGGTATTGCAGGAAGCTGCGTAATCGGCGACAGAGTTGTTATCGCAGGTCAGGCAGGTTTGGCTGATCATATCGAAATCGGCGCTGATACGATTATTACGGCAAAAGCGGGTGTTACAAAATCATTCCCCGAAAAATCAATTATTGTCGGTATTCCTGCCGTTCCGAGAAAAGAATTTATCAAACAATTGAAAACAATGAGAGATGCACAGGATATATTTGCTAAGTTCCGCAAATATGAACCGTTGTTGAAAGAATTTGAAGAAAATTTGACAAAATAAGGCAATAGAAATGACCACTATAAAAAAACAATTTACAATAACCGGTAACGGCTTAATGAAAAATAAGCCGTGCGAAGTTACATTTTTGCCGTCAAATTCCGGCGAAATAAGATATTTTGTCAAAGGCAACGATTACTTTACGGCAAATGTTGATAACGTGCTTGCAACGGATCATTGCGTTGTTTTGGGTAACAAAAAATCCAAAGCGATATTAACAGAACACCTGACGGCTGCTCTTGCATTTTGTCATATTGATTCAATTGATATTTGTATGACCGAAAGCGAAGTTCCGATTTTGGACGGAAGTTCAAAACAATGGGTCGAGGCATTTAAAAAAGCGGGAATTGATAAACCTTTATTTGCAAAAAGCAAAAAATACACGGTGTCTGAACCTGTTTATTATTTGAACGGGAAAACGAGCCTTGTGGTTTTGCCCGACAAAGATTTATTTATTTCTTATGCTGTTAATTATAACCATGCGGATTTAAAGCGCAGGTTTGTGAATTACGATGCGAAAAACCCCGATGAAATAATTGAAGCAAGGACTTTTGGTTTTTATCATGATTTAAAGAAATTCCAAATGCTGGGGTTTGCGCAGGGTGCAAATATTGATAATACTCTGGGCTTTATGGATGACGGAACATATTCTGTTCCTTTAAGATCGGATTTAGAACCTGTTAAGCATAAAATGCTTGATTTGGTTGGCGATTTGTATTTGACGGGCTTTAATCCGCTTGATTTCAAATGCCAAATTCTTGCAAAAGAAGCGGGACATGCAGTCCATTTAAAATTAGCGAGGGTATTAAAAGATAAAATTATAGAAGTAAAATGAGAATAGAAGAAAGGGTAAAAAAAATGACAGAAGAAATTAAAGAAGAACCTATCAGTTTGGATATTCAACAAATTATGAATATCCTTCCTCACAGATATCCGTTTTTGCTTGTAGATAGAATTACGGAATGTGTTCCCGGTAAATATAGCAAAGGCTACAAAAATTTAACAATGAATGAAGAATTTTTCCAAGGGCATTTCCCCGGAAATCCCGTAATGCCTGGCGTTTTACAATTGGAGGCTATGGCTCAATGCTCTGCTCCTATTTTGTTAAAGCTCCCTCAATTTAAAGGCAAATTGGCTTTGTATGCAGGGGTTGAAAATGCAAGATTTAAAAGCATCGTAAGACCCGGTGATAAATTTGAAATGTCTATCGAATTAACCAAGTTAAGAGGACCGATTTGCAAGACTCACGGTACAGGTTCGGTTGACGGAAAAGTTTGTGTTGAAGCAGATATGACTTTTGCTTTGACATAAGTAATTCAATTAAAAAAAATATATAATAAAAGCGGAGTTTGAAAATTCAAACTCCGCTTTTTTCTATTGTATAACTTCTTTGAAAAGTTATTGTTGTTCGTTTGTTTCCGCTTCGCTGCTTACGGGGATCCTCATCGCATAGAATGATCTTATTACGAAAATCAATGCGATTACTAAGAATGCCCAGCCAAAGTACGGAGCAATTTCACGGAAGTTTTCGTTGATAGCAATTTCCATTGCCAGTAATCCGAATAATGTCGTAAATTTGATTATCGGGTTCATTGCAACAGAAGATGTATCTTTGAACGGATCACCGACCGTGTCGCCGACAACGGTTGCTTCGTGCAAAGGTGTTCCTTTTTCGTCCAAATCAACTTCAACGATTTTCTTTGCGTTATCCCAGCAGCCGCCTGCGTTTGCCATAAATACCGCTTGGAACAAACCGAAAATGGCGATTGCAATCAGATAACTGATAAAGAATGCAACTGCAAGTTTTGTTTTTACACTCGGAGCTGATAAGCATGCAAGTGCAAGAGCGAATGTGAATAATGCCGCAAAGATGTTTATCATACCTTTTTGAGCATATTGAGTACAAATTTTTACAACTTCTTTTGAATTTGCCAGATTTGCGCTCTTTTCATCGGTTTCGCCGAGCTTGATATGCTTTTTAATGTATTCGGTTGCTCTGTATGCACCTGTTGTAACAGCCTGCATTGAAGCTCCGCTGAACCAGTAAATTACGGCGCCGCCCATTAAAAGACCTAATAATACATACGGATTTAACAGATTTAAAATCGTTGCCGGATCTATATGCAGCGTGTTTCTGATAACAAGAATCAATGAGAAAATCATTGTAGTTGCACCGACAACAGCCGTACCGATTAAAACGGGTTTTGAAGTTGCCTTGAATGTGTTGCCTGCGCCATCGTTTTCTTCTAAGTATTTTTTAGCATTTTCAAAATCGGGTTCAAATCCGTATTGATTTTTGATTTCTTCTTTAATATTCGGAACATCTTCAATCAATGATAATTCGTAAACCGATTGAGCGTTATCCGTTACGGGACCGTAAGAATCAACGGCAATCGTAACAGGTCCCATTCCTAAGAAACCGAATGCGACTAAACCGAATGCAAATACAGAAGAATATCCCATTAAACTTGACGGGATATGTGTACTTACAACATAAGCAATTGCCATCAACATTGTGATAACCGAACCTATCCAGAATGCTGAAAAATCGCCCGATACAATGCCTGACAAAATGTTTAACGATGCTCCGCCTTCACGTGAAGCGGTTACGACTTCTTGAGTATGTTTTGCTTTAGGTGATGTGAATATCTTAGTAAATTCAGGAATTAATGCAGCACCCAAAGTCCCGCAAGAAATGATTGTTGCAAGTATGAACCAGATGCCGTGTCCGAGGTGATTTAATAACCATGCACTTACACCGTAAGTCATACCGATAGATAAAATTGAAGTTAACCATACAAGTCTTGTTAATGATACTTCAAAATCAAATTTAGGTGTTCTTTTTGCATAGGCATCATCAAAAATATGATTTACCCAGTAAGCAATAACCGAGGTTACAATCATTAAGAATCTCATAACAAAAATCCAAGCTAACAATTGAACCTGATTTTCCTGCCCGAAAACGGCAAGTAATATGAAGCTGACTAATGCAACGCCTGTTACACCGTAGGTTTCAAAACCGTCTGCCGTCGGTCCGATTGAATCGCCCGCATTATCACCCGTACAATCTGCGATAACACCGGGGTTTCTCGGGTCATCTTCTTTAATACCGAATTGAATTTTCATTAAATCAGATCCGATATCTGCGATTTTTGTAAAAATGCCGCCTGCAACACGCAAAGCCGAAGCGCCTAAAGATTCACCGATTGCAAAACCAATAAAACAAGCACCTGCAATCTTTGACGGTACAAATAGCAAAATTGTAAGCATTAAAATAAGTTCAACCGATACAAGCAAAACACCTATACTCATACCTGCTTTTAAAGGTATATTTAGGATACTTAAAGGTTTTCCTTTTAAAGAAACAAAAGCCGTTCTTGCATTTGCAAGGGTATTCATTCTGATACCGAACCATGCAACAGCATAAGAGCCTAAAATACCTATAACAGACCAGCCAAGAATTGTTAAAACTCCGCCCCAGCCCATTTTTTGCAGGTAGCCAAAATAAAATGCAATGCACAAGCCGATTACGACTTCCAAGCAAAGCAAGAATTTACCCTGCTGAATTAAATATGTTTTACAGGTTTCAAAAATCGTATTTCCGACATCAGCCATAGCTTTATGGACTTTTAAATTTTTAACCTGATTAAATTTCCATAAGCCGAAAATTAAACCGAGTATTGAAACACCGATACCGATAAGCAGTAAATGATAACTGCACGGGGAGATGTGTTTAATGCTCGGGACAATGAGATCCGCCTCGCTTGCAAAAGCAGGAGTTTCCATTATGGCAAGAGAAAAAAGTAATCCTGCCAAAGATGTAATTTTTTTAATCATATATTACTCTCCTTTTTATAACACGACAATTTATTATAATTTATTTTAGCGATTTAAACAATATATTTACATTTTGACATTAAAAACTAATCGGAAAAAACGGACTGTGTTCATCTGCTTTGACAATTTCAACACCGCTCCCGATAAGCCTTTTGAATACCGGTAAAACAAGCACTTCGCTTTCAAAATGCCCTACATCATATAAAACAATCGGGCTTTCAAGCGCCGTATGGAATTTTAAATCCCCCGTAACAAGGCAATCTGCACCGAGATTTTTGGCATCATTTATAAATTCGCTGCCTGAACCTGCGCAAAATGCAATCTTTTTAAGCGATTTAACATTTTGATTATTGACAAGCCGTGCATTTGGCGAAATTGTTTTAATATTTTTCGAAAAATCCGATATTAAAATTTCTTTTTTTAAATCCAAAATTCTTAAAAATTCATCGGGCGTAAAAGTTATTTGCGGCGGATTTTGGCAGTATTTATCAAGTCCGTTGAGGAGCAGATTTTTTATCAAAGTATCCGTTGTTCCGCCGTGCGCTTTATCAAGGTTTGTGTGGGCGCAATAAATATTTATATCTCCCCAGTTTAATTTTGCATAAAATAGCGGATGGTGCGAAACAATCATATCGCAATGATTTTCTTTTGCCTGCTTTATTATGTTATCGGTTACGGTCAGGCAAAGCATAATTTTTTTTATCTCGTCATAACCTTGAACGTCAACTCCCCATCCCGAGCAATCCCATTCTTCCTGAGTAGAAAGGGGTGCAAAAGCTTCTATCTTTTTAGAGATTTCATACTTGTTCATTCACAATCCAATCCAGTATTTGCTTTGCGATAACGATTTTGGGAGCTTTTTCAAGCTGTGTTTTTCTGCCGTCTTTTGAAAAAATCGTAACTTCGTTATAATCTGCGTAAAACCCGATATCTTTTTTTGAAATATCATTTGCAACAAGATAATCGCAGCCTTTGTTTTTTAATTTTTTCTGCGCATTTTCAAGTAAATTTTCCGATTCTGCACAAAATCCGATTATTACGGGTTTTGAATTTGTACCTTTTTTTTGAACCAATTCTTTTAAAATATCAGGGTTTTTTACAAGTTCGAGGGTGAGGGTTTCGTCATCTTTTCCCGTCTTTTTGATTTTCTGTTCGGAAGGATTTTTTACCCTGTAATCTGCAACGGCGGCTGCCATAATTATATAATCCGCATCTTCAAATTCTTCATTCACGGCATTTTGCATAGAAATTGCGGATTTTACTTTGACCGTTTTAAACGGAGCTTCTATGTATTTTGTGGTTATTAATGTTACGTCAGCTCCCATTCTGCTTGCGGATTTTGCCAGAGCAACCCCCATTTTGCCTGACGAATAGTTTGAAATATATCTGACCGGATCAATATCTTCAATCGTTCCGCCTGAAGTTATTACAACTTTTTTGTCTTTTAATTTTTGCGAATAATCAAGCATAAATTCTATGGCATTAAAAATTTTATCAATTGAACAAAGCCTGCCTTTGCCCGAATATCCGCAGGCTAAAAAGCCTTCTTCGGGTTCTATAAAATCGACCCCTCGGGCTTTCAGGTTGCAAATATTTTCTTGCAATGCTTCGTTTCTCCACATATTAACATTCATTGCGGGTGCAATAATCATAGGTTTTGTGAAAGCACAGGCAACGGAAGTTAAAAGATTGTCAGCAACGGAAGTTGCGATTTTTGAAATCGTATTTGCCGTTGCGGGGGCAATAACCATAATATCAGCCCAATCTGCAAGGCTTATGTGCTCGGGGTGCCAATCTTTAACATCAAATTCGTTAACAAAAACATTGCTTTGAGTAAGGCTTTGGAGTGTCAGCCTTGTTACAAAATTAAGAGCATTCGGGGTACATACGACTTTTACGTTTGCTCCTGCTTTTTTCAAATCTCTTATAAGCGTACAAATTTTATATGCGGCAATTCCGCCCGTCATTCCTATCAGTATATTCTTATTTTCAACAGTCATAAGTAAATCGTGCCAGTTCCAAGAAATTAAATTCATTAATATAATAGCATATAAATTTTTTAACGGAGCAGATTTTTATTCGGATTTTTTTACAATTTCTTCAATTTCGCTTACCGCACGATCGACATCATCATTGACAACGGTGTAGTCGTATTGCTTGGCTCTTTCAAGCTCGATTGAAACCTGCGAAAGTCGCTTTTGAATGGTTTCTTCGTCCTCGGTGTGCCTGCCTCTTAAACGGTGCTCAAGTTCTTCAATGCTTGGCGGAGCAATAAAGATAAATACGGCTTCAGGGATTTTTTTCTTAACCTGTAATGCGCCTTGGGTGTCTATTTCTAAAATTACATGAAATCCTTCACGCAGTTTTTCTTCAATATATTTTTTCTTTGTCCCATAATAGTGCTCTGCAAATTTTGCATATTCTAAAAATTTATTCTCACGGATATTTTTTTCAAATTCTTCGTTTGAAAGGAAGAAGTAATTAACGCCGTCGGTTTCCCCCGGGCGAGGTTTTCTTGTGGTGCAGGAAACAGACAGCACAAAATCTTTATGCTTTTGCATAAATCTGTTTATGACAGTACCTTTGCCGACACCCGAAAACCCTGAAATTACGAATAATTTTTTGTTCATGTAGCTATTGTAGCACAAAAAATAAAAAGAGGGTTAATAAATAATGATTAGTTATTTGTCCTTTGCGGGGGTGCCGGATGTTTGTGTTTGCGGCATTGTTTGATTAGCCTTTGATGCAGCATTGCGCAAAAGTTTACCCAAATTTATTGCGCTCTGTCCCGCATTTTGTTTGATATTGCGAATGTTTTGTCCCGTTTGTTCAAGTGATTGTTTCTCGTTTTCAACTTTCTGCTTTTGGGTGTTTACAATATTCGTAACATTTGTTTTTACGTTCTTAACGGTATTTTTTGCCGCCGTTATTTGATTATTAACATTCGTTTTTGCAGCCTGAACAGCTTGTTTTACGTCCTGTTTAACATTCATTTGAGTTGTATCGCAGGTCGAAAGCCATCTGAAGCTCCTTATTGATGATGCCTTATAAATACTGCCGATAAATACAACCTTAAAATCCTTATAAGACTTGCTGCCTGAGGTTAGCGCAGGGATAAGTTTTATGTTTTCCGTATTCGGATTTTGGGTCAATTTATCAAGCATTGCCGCCGTATTTGCCCCGAATTTCGGAATATAAGAAAGCAATTTTGATGCTGTCAATTGTCCGAACGGTCCTAAAAGCGATACGACTTTTGAATCCAATCTGCCGAGGATATTAAGGTTTGCATAGCTTGAAGGCAGGTTATAATAACCTTTTACATAGTATGACATTAACGGACCCTCAACCTTGATATTTTGCAAATTCGCTTCAGCTCCGTTCATTTTGATATCACCCTTTATGGATTTAAATTTATCCGTTTGCTGAATTGCCGTAGCCGTAGATAATGCCGAAATTGCAGATTTTAAAATCGAAACGGATTCGATATTTTGCGCTTTTACAAAATTCTCAAATTTACCTATGCTTACAAATCTGCCGTCATCTATATTAAAATCAATATTTCCTTTTATAGATTTAATTATTTGGGTATCGGTTACGCCGTTTCCAGTAAGGTTTGCGCCGAAACTCAAATCTCCCGTCAGAGCTTTTGAAATTCCCGTTGATGCTTCAATCGCATTCATAGAATTAAGCCCTTTGCCTTTTATATCTATTCCGAACGCAAAATGCGGAATGTCATAGGTTAACTTGCCGTTTATTTTCCCATCATAAGCATCTGCGCTGATATCGCTTAAATTAAATGTCGTAAAATTATTGTTGAGGTTAAATTTTGCGCCTAAATTTGTGCCGACAATCATTCCCATCATAATCCTGTCGGCTGTTGCGCTGCCCGTAATTCCTCTGCCGTCTAAATGAGCGCTGAGATTAATCAGGGCAAAATCCAAATTCTTTGATGAAATATCTTTAGCGTTAACTTTGCCTTTGATTTTGTAATCTGTCAAGCCGCCCGAGATATTAACGTTTCCGTTACCCGTGATGTTTGAAATTCCGCCAATCCCCGGAATCGGGAACGAAATATTTCTCGGAACGGATATATTTAAATCCGCATCAGGGTTTGAAAAATTGCTTATCGTACCCGTTAATGATGCAATTTTATTTGCGCCCGCATAGAGTCCCGAATTTCTGAAAGTCAACGTTCCGTTTTCAATTTTTATATCGGAATGAATTTTTGCGGTTCTGTTTTTTAAAGCTTTAATATCTAAAAATCTGACGTAACCGTGAGGGGTTGCATTCAGGTTAAATGCAATATTCTGGCTTTTAGCGTTGCCGCTTGCTTTGACACTTAACGGCATTGAACCCGCATAAGGAAACATCGAGCGCATATTTGTCGGTATAAACGCCGCAACATCTCGGGATGCAAGGCTGCCTTTCGCCGTTATATTTATGTTTAATTTATCGTTTAAATAATCTTTGACTTTCCCTTGAACGTCAACTCTTGAATTATTTATAAGTACGTAAGAATTATTAATTGTGATATCTTTTTTATCGGCTTTTAAATTCATTTTTGGAACAGAAACGGAGGCTGTCGGGTTTTTAAGTTTCAACGAATTAATCCCGATAAGTCCGCCGAAATCTTTTTCGTCAATGACAAGTTTAACAAGCGCATTATTTAATAATAATCTGATATTTGCGCCTTTATTATAAATATTTATGTTGTCAATATTTAAAGAAATGTCGGGTTTAATTTTTGTCAATTTTCCTTTAACTACGGCTTTTAATGACAGAGTACCGGATGAAATATTGTTTTCATTTAACAATTTTATTTGTCCGATACTTGCAAGCAAACCTTTAACGGGCAATTTGTCAGCTGTTAATATTAAATCCGCAACCGATTTTTCAGATATTGTTCCCGATAATTTTAAAGGATGCCCCAATATCGAAAAGCCTGATTTCTTAATATTAATATTATTATCGTTCAAATCAATATCAGCACTTATCTTGTCAACCAAAACATTGTATGCCGCAAAATTTATGCTTGAGGGTAAAATTTTCAAACTTCCGCTTGAGCGGACTTTTTTCATATTAGATTTGATTTTGAAATTCGCATCAATTGATCCTTTTGCGCTGACGGTTTTTAAATCTTCCCTGCCGAAAGATTGAGCAAGACTGTCTAATACTCTTATAATATTATTTAATTTCGCATTAGAATAAACACTCAAATCAACAGACGGATGCTTGCCTGATTTGATATTACCCAGAATTTGAGTTTTCTCTTTTGTGTCCGTTGAAGTATAAAAAACCGAATCAATGTCGGTTCTTTTTCCTCTGAATTTCAGTTTTGCGTAACCGTCAGGCAATTGATGCCCGTTTGAAATTACGCTAAAGCTGTTGATTTCAAATTTCCCTCTTTGTTTGGGATTTTTAAAAGTCCCGGAAGTTTTTATATCGGCTTTTAAATCAGCCTTAAATCCGGTTTTATTTATTGATTTAAATAAATCTTCAACATTGATTGAAACTGACGGTTTGGTGTTTGCGCTTTGAGAAGCGGTTTTCGGCGCAAAAATTAAATCGTCAAAAGAAGTTTCGGGCATAATTTTATTATAAATTTTGATATCATATTTTGACATCAGGCGCTTATCAAGAACAACGCTGCCGTTTGTTGAAATTTTAACTTTCTTATTAAAGTTAAAATCGGTAATCTTGAGATTTTTACCGTTTGCAAAATAAGTTTTGCCGTTGCTGTCAATGAAAGTCAATTTATAATTTTTAACTTTGATATTTGGCAAATTGTTTGATAATTTTAATCCGTAAGGAAGTGAGAATGAAGATTGCGAGCTGTTATCAGATGTAAAATATTTTTCAATTTCCAAATCTCCGTTTTTGGCTATTTCAAGATTGATTTTTACATTTTCAGCGCCGATATTGCCTGCCTGAACTTTTTTAATAACAAGCGGCAGAAGTCTTAAATCCGCTTTTCCGTTTTTGATGTAAAGCAATTTGGTTTTGCTGTTTGGAATACTGATTGATAAAGACTTGAATTTGATTCCCGCACCGAGCATCGGAGTGGTAATAAGTGCAGGGTCGCTGATTTTAAAATCAAATCCCGTATTTTTTGATACCATTGAATTTATATCTTTTGTGTAAGACTTTACAACAGGCGAAAGAAATAACGGCAGTATCAAAAATATTGCATATAAACAAAACAATATAACTGCACATATCAAGCCTGATTTAATCCGTTTGCTTTCAAAATTTATTCTCATATAACCATTCCCAGAAATAAAATACTATATAAAATATTTTAGCATAAATTATTAAGGTTATAAAAAAATATGTTTACAAATTTTTTGAATGTAAATCTGTTCCGCCTGTTTTAATCAGGTTGTATTTATCTGCAAGTTTTTCGTATTCGTCAGCTTGGGCAAACTTAATATATTTTCTCCATCTTGGATATGGATAATAAATTTCGATTCCGTCTAAGCCGATTTGTTTCAGACCTTTTATAAATTTATCGGGGTTTAGCGCCCAACAGCACGCAGGGTGAGCAAGGACAGCTATCCCGCCCGATTTGTGAATCGCTTCAATTAAATTTTTGATATTGCGTCTTGAAAAAAATCTGACAATATCTTTTTCCGTTCCTGTTTTATTTTTTGAATAAAACGGTTTCATAAAGTTGGAATTTATGTCAATCCCGTATGCAAGAAGATGAAGAAAAATATACTTGTACCAGACGTCAAATTCAACCCCGGGGATAAGATTTGTATAAAGCGGGTGGTCAAGATGTCCGTTTACAGTGTTATGATCGGTTATTGAAATATATTTATAACCTTTTTCTTTCGCCTGCATTACGATATCGCCAAACTCAGCCAATCCGTCCGAATAGTTTGTGTGAATGTGCAAATTCACTCTGCCCGACAGATAATCTTCTTTGGTAAAACTTTTTATTAATTCTTTGTAATCAGTCATTGTTTTTCCCGATAATATTTTTAGTAAATATGTTATGCTGAACTTTACAAAGCAAACAGACGATACGCAGTAAGTCTTGTGAGCCTGTATGCATGGATGTTGTTTCAGTATCTAACCAATTTTCAAATTTTACGAATATTTAATTTGAAAATTGGTTATCTTGCTGATAATCATAGCGCTCAACTTTACTAAATAGGGAGTTACGAAAGGCTTAAATAGTTCATTGCTCTTTGAGCCTTTTCCCTATATTTATATTTTAACTTATTTTGAATTTTGTTCAACCCCATGAAGTTTATGATTTTACATTTTAAAAAATATTTTTAAATCAGCATATTGTTTTTCTAACTATATTTGTAATAAAATGACATGTAACGAGGGCAAGTATGGCAAACGCAAAAGTTAAAAACAGTATATTTTATGTACTTTTTGAGGGTTTGAAAATTTATTTTTCAAATATAGATAAGTTCCTTTTGTACATGTTATTTCCCGTACTCGGGCAGATTATAGGGCTTATTTTAACTTTCGGTTTGACTATCGGGTTGGCGGATAAAGTTGCCGCAAAAGCTCACAATATGCATTCTGCAATGCTTATCATTTTACTGCTTGCAATTCCGGGGTTATTAATATTTTTAAAAGCTTTCTGGGATTATATGGTTGCTTATGTTGCCCTAAACTCTATGACAGAGGGTGCCGTTACAACAGGTCATGTATACGATTTTCAATCGCACAGGGAAGTTGCAACAAGACGATCGTTTAAATATATAGGTTTCTTAATAGCAGTCGGATTTTTAACTATTGTTGCGATTTTATGCAATATAATTCCGATAGTGGGATTAATCCCTACCGTTGCATTTTGGGTTTATTTTATACTCGTGTTTCAGGTATTCACGTTTGAACCCGAACTTTCCGTAAAGGAATGCTTCAAGCGCAGTATGGAACTTGTTAAGGGCAACTGGTTCAGAACTTTTGTTTTAATGCTCTTATTGGGATTTTTCTCTATATTTATAATAACAGAAGGGGTTTCGGTCGTTTTTGATTGTATTCATCTGACCGATAAAATTTGTTCGTTATTTGATTTTGTCGGAATGGCGCTGCCGCTTGAATACGTGAATAAAGCCTTGAGATATTTAAAGTTAAACGAAATATCAGTCGGATTAATTTCAAAAATTATTTATATGTCAATTTTGAGTACGATAGTTGCAGAGTTCAGTCTGCCGATAAGAAGTATTTGCTACTCATTGTGGTACAGAATTTTAGTCAGACTCAAAGGCGAAAGATTGTATGGAGATAAAAAGCCTAAAAAATCCTCAAAACAATCAAAAAAAGAAAAAGAGGACGAATAAAGATGTTTATTTGCAAAAACTGTAAATCAAAAGACAAATTTGAACTGATGTTTTCGCCCGATTATATGGGGGATAAGAATTTTTCGCAAAGATATAACGAAAAAGGCGATATCGAAATAACCGTTGACGGCTACACTTTTATCCCCGATTTGCAATTTATGAACGAACATGCCGTATGCAGATATTGCGGGCAAATTTATATGTGGGATTATGACTACGGGAAATAATCCTAAAATATATTTTAAAAACAATGTCTTAAAAACTATTTTGTATATAATTTGCTGATATCAAGTTTAATTCTGTTTTCGGCAGGCGAAATGTCATATATTGTTTGGGCAAAATCTTCAATATAGTGTTTGTCTATTTGTTTTTTTCTGCCTCTGCTTACCTTATCAAAGATGCCTGCTTTTTCAAGTTCAATTAATCTGTCGACGTATTTTTGGCAGTTATCGGCGGTTTCGGGGTGCTTTCTAACCCATTCGTCAAAGAAAATATCCGTCTTATCGCTGTTAATTCCTGCACCGCACAAACCGTAATTTGTGGCAAGATTTTTCCCGCCGTTATTTTTTGCAAGCAGGTGATCGATGGAACCTACACCATCTCTGAGAAGTCCGTAACCTATTCTGTCTGCTGGTTCGTGAGCATACTTAACGATGAATGCGGATAAATCCTGTCTTGATGTAGGTAATGATCTTGCGGTTGACATAATTTTTTGTTCAAGTTTTTTATCATCAAGTCTTTCGGCGATTTTTCTTAAATCGTGAATGAAAGCTTTTCTTTCAAATTGAACAAATGTCGGGAATCCGCATATTTTTGCGCTTGTTGTTTCAAACAGATTTACTAAATCTTTGTTATTTTTTAAACAAGAATTTTCAAAAATTCTTCTTAATTCATTCAGGCTGTCTGTATTGTGTTTAAGATTTTCGGGCTGCATCTGATGTTCAAGTTTCTTTTGAATGGTCATTTTATTTCTGCCGAAAGGATTTACGCCTTTAGGCTCGCCCGGGAACACTTTTCTTGCGGCTCTTTCGAGTTTATTAATAGCCCTTACCTGATAGAATTTGTTTTCGCTGCGGATACTTTTTGCAATTCGCCCGAGTTTATATTTAAATTCTTTTTCGCTGAAAGGCAAAATAACAGGGTCATTGTCTAATCGTCTGTATGTAATATTCATTAAATCAAGAAACTCTTTGTATAAATCTTTCGGCATATCGCATGCGTATTCGAAAATTTTGCCGAAAATCGGTTTTTGTTCTTTTAACAATTTCTTTTCGTGCTTGTGGTACAAGATAGACATTGCATCTTCAAGTTTTATATGAGGTTTCTTTGCGGCAATACCTTTCAAAAGCCCGAAAAATTCTTTATTAATGGGAAGCATGGTATCTTCATAGTGAGAAACGGTTTTTACCATTTTAGCAAGCGGCTGTCTGAAAACACCTGCTTTTTGTAATCTTTCCAAATCTCTTTGCTCAAGCATCATAAGCCCCGTGTACATATCGGGAACTCTATACGGGACAAGTTTTTTTAATACCGTTCCGTATCCGCCGACAGCTCCGCCACTGAATGATACCGTATCAGCGTTTAACGTTTTTAAAACCGGTGAAAAGTTCGGCTTGGTAGCTGAAGTATTCGGTGAAACTTTTTTTAAATTTGATGATGACCATATTGCAGAATTGGAAAAATTAATAGAACTGATATTCATACGCACACAACCCTTAATTATTAATAATTATTTATCTATTAAACTCCCTAAAAATTCAATTTGCTATTTTGTGAACAAAATTTTACAATTTTCTTTTTTGCAAGAAATATTTGTAATACTATAATGTTATGAATATTACCGAAAAAACATACAATTCACTTGAATTTGATAAAATAAAAGAAACTCTTGCGGGGTTTTCAAAATTTGAGCAAAGTAAACAGTTATGCTTAAATTTGAAACCTTTTGATGATGCGCAAGAAATTAAAAATCAATTGCAATATACAAATGAGGCTAAAAAAATCCTTGATACTGCGGGTGAAACTCCTGCAGAATTTATCGCTGATATTCCAAAAATCCAAGAAGCGTGCGCTGTTTCTTATCTTGAAGAACAGGAGTTGTACGATATTGCAAAAACAATGAAATCTTCAAGGCTTTTAAAAAGATTTATTGCCGAAAATTCTCAAGATGAGGATTTGTTAAAAGATTTGGGCAAAAATTTAATGTCTGACAAACAATCGGAAGATAAAATTTTTGAAGTTTTTGATGAAAGTTTAAAGATTAAACAAAATGCAACGCCCGAATTAAAAGGCTTGTATGCATCATTACGTGATACGGAGCAAAATTTAAGAGATACGGTAAACAAATTATTAACTAATCCCGATTTTTCAAAACATCTTCAAAATAACGTTTATACAAGCAGAGATGACAGAATTGTTTTTCAGGTTCTTGCATCGGATAAAAGCAAGGTCCCCGGGATTGTTCATGATGTTTCCGCATCGTCTAAAACTTTTTATATTGAACCTGCTCAGATTGTTCCGCTGAATAACAAAATCAGGGAATTAAATTCAAAAATCAGACAGGAATGCATAAAAATTCTGGTCGGGCTGACAAATCTTGTAAAAATGCATATTGATGAACTTTTTGTTTGCGAAAAAATAATGTCTGAAATTGATTTTCATTTTGCAAAAGCAAGGTATGCAAACAGTATTCACGCATCAGAACCCGAATTGTGCGAGGATAAATACGTTTATTTTGAAAATATGAAGCACCCTCTTTTAATAATTTCAAAAGGGGAAGATGTTGTTGCAAACGATTTTGAAATAAGCGGAAAAACTCAATATCATTCGATTATTATAACGGGCTCGAATACGGGCGGCAAAACGGTTACGCTAAAAACTGTCGGGCTGTTTTTGCTTATGGCAAAATCGGGTATGTTTTTGCCGTGCACCTTTGCAAAATTTTATCCGTTTAAAAAGATTTTTGCTGATATCGGCGATAGCCAGAGTATTTTAGAAAATCTCTCGACTTTTTCTTCTCACATGACAAATATTATAGAAATCTTACAAAAAAGTGATGAAGAATCTTTTGTTCTGCTTGATGAAATTTGTGCGGGAACGGATCCTGTAGAGGGTGCAATTCTGGCAAAAGAAATTTTGAATAAACTTGCACAAAAAAATGTAACAAGCGTAATAACAACACATTACGGAGAGTTAAAAGCATTAGAGTATACAAATCCGTTTTTCAAAAATGCATGTGTAGAATTTGATACGGACACCTTGCAGCCGATGTACAAATTACTGATTGGAGTTCCGGGGCTGAGTAATGCAATTTCGATTGCATCAAATCTCGGGCTTGATAAAGATATTATCGACAAAGCAAGAAAAGATTTAATAACTCAGGAAGATTCAAGTTCTCTTGTGGTTGAAAAGTTGCAGCAAACCCATCAAAAGATTTCTAAAAATCTTGAAAAAATTGAAGAATTAAAAGAAGATTCCCTTTCAATAAAAAAAGAGTATGAGCAGAATTTAAATAAAATTAAAAAAGACAAAAAAAATACAATTAAAAATCTCAAAAACAAATTTGATTCCGAAATTATGGAGGCAAGAGCCGAAATAAAAGGAATATTAGATGAGATGCGCAGGGAAAAATCTGAAAAAATTGCCCGCAGAGCATATTCTCGTCTTGCAAAACTCGAACAGAACTTCAGAACGGATATTGATAATGCATCAGACAAAGAAAAATATATCGAAATCGATTGGTCAAAAGTTGTAACAGGTGATGAAGTTATGCTAAAAAATCTTCACCAGAAAGTTAAAGTCGTAACCCTGCCTGACAGGCATAAACGTCTTACGGTTGATCTAGGGGATATCAAAATGCAGGTAAAACAGGACGAACTAGCCGTTCTTGACGAAAAATACAAAGAACCTAAAAAATCCAAAATCCCCGGAACTTCGTTTAAAACATTTGAACTTAAAAAACATAATATTTCGCAAACGCTTGACCTTAGAGGTTACAGAGTGGAAGAAGCGCTTGATGAAGTCGAAAAATATCTTGATGAGGCCAGTCTTGCAAACCTCAGCCCTGTTTATATAATTCATGGTCATGGTACGGGTGCTTTAAAACAATCCGTCAGAGATTTCTTAAATTCCTCTCCTTATGTTGCGAAATGGCGCCCCGGGGTTGAAGCCGAAGGCGGCGACGGCGTGAGTGTCGTTGATATAAAATAAAAAATCTCCGATATCTGACAGGCGGACAATTTTATGCTATAATTTTTTTATGAATGAAATTCGCAAACGCAAAATTACCGTTCAAAACCGTTTAATTATTTTTGGTCTTATATTCAGCACGATACTTGTTTCGGTTATAGCTGTTTTTACGGTTGTAAATATCGGGCATAATCTGAAATCAAGTTATCAAAATTTCGGGCAGATAATTTCCAAAACAATGGCGGTTGAAAGTTCGGATTTGATAAAAAGTGCATCTAATGCGCAAAAAGAAAGCATCTTAAAAACTTATTCAAATTTAATTCTAAAAAATAACAACGATATAACAAATATAAAATTTACCGATACAAACGGAAATATAATTTATACGGTAGATAATAAAAATGTTCCCAAGTCCAAAAAAGCAAATATTTCCGTAACTTCACCCATGAAAAATATTCAAACGGGCGACAATACGGGATTTGTAACTGTCGGTTTGTCGGGCGATATCGTAGAAAACCTTTTCTCAACAACAAAAGGTTCAATATTATTCGTATTTCTTGTTGTATGGTTGATATTTGCTTTTGTTGTTTTGATAAATACTTATCTTGTTACAAGAGAATTAAAAATTTTAAGAAACGGTGTTAAAAAGATTTCTTCAAAAGAGTTTGGGGTAAATATAGATATCCCCGACGTCAGCGATGAAGTTAAAGAACTGTTTAATTCATTTAACGAAATGTCAAATAAACTTCATCATTATGAAGAATCAAATATTGAGCAATTAACTCTTGAACGCAACAAGTTCAGAGCCGTTCTGATGAGTATAGCAAACGGGGTTGTTGTTTGTGATAACAATGATGTTGTTACCCTGTTGAATGACCATGCAAAGCAGCTTTTGGAATTGCAGGACGATGAACTTATCGGAACAAATATTAAAACCTATGTTGATTCTGATGGCAATTTCTGTTTCAGCGATAAAATTGATGAGTACAAAAAATTGTCGTTGGAAGAAAGAACCGAAAAGCCTGTAGTATTTAGTGTAAAGCTTGATGATAAAACCTTAAAAGCTATTATATCCCCGATGTTTAACCAAAATCATGATTATCAGGGCTACATAATAGTTTTGATTGATATTACAAAAGAAGCCGAAGCAGATATTATGAAAACTCATTTTATCTCAAATGTTTCGCATGAATTGAGAACTCCCGTTACGGTTTTGAGAAGTTATATAGATACTTTGTATGAAATGGGTGATGAATTTAATTATGATGAACAAAAAGAATTTATCGGCACTCTGCATACGGAAGTTGTACGACTTCAAAATATGGTAAACGATATTCTTGATTTCTCAAGGCTCGATTCGAATGCCAAAATAGAAAAAAGCGATAATGACCTGTCGCAGCTTGTCGATTATTGTGTTTCTTCCGTTCAATCTTTGTTAAAAGAACATAATTTGAAAATTGATGTTGAAAAAGAAGATAATATTCCGCTTGTTTATTGCAATTATGATGCGATAGCAAGAGCTTTGACAAATTATTTATCTAATGCGATAAAATATGCTCCCGAAAATTCCACAATAACGGTTCGCCTGTATAAAGAAAATGATGATGCTGTTGTTACCGTAAAAGATGAGGGCATAGGCATTGCGCCCGAGTACCAGAAAAAAATATTTGAAAGATTTTACCGTGTTGAAAATAAAACTCACAGCGTAAAAGGTACGGGCTTAGGTTTGTATCTTGTAAAAACAACGATTGAAAAACATCACCGCGGACATGTTTTTGTAAAATCCGTCCCGAATCACGGTTCGACTTTCGGGTTTACGCTGCCTTTGCATGACACCGAAGATGATGATCTTGTTTAAACTTAAAAAATAAATTGCCGCATCTGCTTAAATCATTAAAGAATTTACACGTAAGACATTTTATTGTATAATATTGTAAGTTTTTTTAAAGGAGCTTTATGTTAAACGCTACAAATAAAACGGATGTAATTGTTGTCGGAGCGGGACCTGCGGGGATATCTTGCGCCATTACTCTTGCAAGGGCGGGAAAAGAAGTTGTACTCATTGAGCGGGGAATGTTTGCAGGCAGCAAAAATGTTTTCGGCGGTGCTGTTTACACGCAAGCCGTAAAAGAAATCTTCCCGAATTTTGAATCTGAAGCTCCGCTAGAACGCCATAACGTAATGCATAACTTTATGATATTGGGTGAAGAAGATTCTACAACCGTTTCTTATCGCAAAAATTTAAATGACAGTTACTCTGTAATAAGGGGTAAATTCGACCGCTGGATGGCACAAAAAGCAAAAGAGGCGGGAGTAATTCTTGTAGAACAAACCGTTGTAAAAGATTTGATTAAAAACGGAACAAAAGTTGTCGGGGTCAAAACCGAACTTGAAGAATACTATGCCGATATTGTGGTTCTTGCAGACGGGGTTAATTCTTTGCTTGCAAAACAGGCGGGTTTAAGAAAAGAGCTTGAAACAAAAGACGTTGCCCTGAGTGTTAAAGAGGTAATCAAACTTGATAAAGCCACAATCAACCAAAGATTTAATATAAAAGATGATGAGGGCGTAATAGGTGAGATTTTCGGCGGTCCTATGCTCGGAACTCTGGGGCTCGGGTTTATGTATACCAATAAAGAGTCCGTAACAATCGGGGTCGGTGTAACTTTAGATGATTTGGTAGAAAATAATTATCGTCCTTTTGAAGTTTTGGAAAAATTAAAGCAACATCAGACAATTGCTCCGTTGCTTGAGGGCGGAACGTTGAAAGAATACAGCGCTCATTTAATCCCCGAGGGCGGATATAAAAAGATTCCCAAACTCTACGATAACGGGGTTATGGTAACGGGTGATGCCGCAATGCTTGTAAATAATCTCCATTGGGAGGGAACGAATCTTGCAATGCTCAGCGGCAAATACGCTGCAGAAACCGCAATTGCGGCATTTGAGAAAAACGATTTTTCAAGAAAAACATTATCTTTGTATAGCAAAAAACTTAAAAAATCTTTTATATTGAAAGATTTAAAAACTTACAGAAACCTTATGGATATTGCACACCAAAGAAAGTTCGCATTTATGGGTTACTATTTAAAGAAAATAAATTCATTCTTTGAAATGTTTACCAAGGTAGACGGTGTACCCAAAAGAGAACATTATCGCAAATTTATAAAAAGCATTTTTACTGACAGAAAATTATCGGAGCTTTTCAAAGATGCGTGGTCGTTTGCAAAACTTGTATGGAGTATACTCGTATGAATTTAGATAAAATGCTTTATACCTTAAAATATACACCTGACGATGAATCGCATTTAAAACCCGATAATGAGAAGTGCAAAATTTGCAAATCAAGAAATTGCACGTATATTTGCCCTGCACATGTTTATGAATGGGACGAAGAATTAAATAAACTTATCGTAAATTATGAAAATTGCTTGGAATGCGGCGCCTGCCGTATAGCCTGCGAACATCATTGCATCGATTGGCGCTACCCTAAAGGTACAAAAGGAGTAACTTTCAAACAGGGGTAAAATTCTCTATTTTCCTCCCCATGTCGGGGAGAAATTTTTTGAACAAATTTGGGACAAGGAATTTATATTTCAAAAATTATTTTTATTGTTCACATTTTTGACATATCAGGTGTTTGCGTGGATAATTGTTATATCTTTTACAACATGGAGGATTAAAAATGAAAGAAGAATACTCAAACCATCACAGACGTTGGTATGACAAAGATCCCGTATTGTCAGAAGCTGTCAGAACACTTGAAGAAACCGATGATCAAACTCAAATCAGGGTTGCTTTGAATTTAATCAAAATTATTATCGAGCATAATATCGAAGATGAAAAATTTGAAGCTGTTGATGATATTATTAACGCTGTAGGTTCGGGTTTAGACGATAATCGCCGTGGCAGATGGTATGATATCGATACAACATTAAGAACTGCTATGAACATGCTTCAAAATTGTCCCGAAGATACCCAAAAAGTTATTGCAAAAGAAATGGCTAAAATGGTCGTTGATAAAATCAAAAAGGACGATGACTAATCTTTAAGATTTTATAAATTTTTTCCAAAACACTTGAAAAAAATCAATTCTTATATTACAATTATAGTAATTTAGAAAATAGGAGTGTAATTATTATGGCTTGTGGCTTTTTAGAAATGGAAATTTTGAATACATTTTGGGCTTTAACCGGCGAAGATGATGACAGAGATATTTCGATTCAAGACGTAGTTGATTATTTGTCATCAAACGGTGTTGAAAGAGCTTATACTACAATCAAAACAGTCATGGACAGACTTGTTTCCAAAAGCATTCTTGTAAGATACAAGTCAGGTAAGAAATTCTTTTATAAAGTTACCGTTGACAAAAGAGAAATGGCACTTGATACCTTAAAAGAATTTTGTAACAACTTCTTTGACGGTAGCATTTCCGATATGGTTCGTTTTATAGAAAGAGAATCTGTTGAATATCTTGTAAAATAGTTTATTATGAGTGACGACAATTTAAATAACAGAGTTTATGTTGCAAATCTTTTGCGGCTCGTTCGTGTCGGGCAACTTTCCGTAAGAGAGGCAATGTTGAATTATCCCAAAGACACAAAAGATGAAAGTCTTATTGCGGCTTATCATGCTTTAATTCATTACGAGGCTGATGAAGATATCAGGGCTCAGGATTTGCTCTATAGAGAAGAACAGGATAATTACCTTGAATTTATCTATACGATTTTAGAAAGAGGTCAGGATTTGCCTCAAAATATCATAGATAATTACAAAAAATATTACAGCTCTGCGCCCATACTTCATAATAAAGGTTTTAAAGGCTTTTGGAAAAGTTTTTGGAAAAATTTAAACGTAAAAGATGATGATTAAATAATTGAAAATAAAATCGGTGAATGAAGATTTCTTCATTCGCCGATTTCTTGTTTTATATATAAGTTTCTGATGCAGACTTATTAAATTACATCATACCGCCCATACCGCCGCCCATTCCTGCAGGCATTGCGGGAGCTGCAGCTTTTTCCTCAGGAAGCTCAACAACTGCTGCTTCGGTTGTTAACAACATAGAACCTACTGATGCGGCATTAGTTAATGCTGAACGAGTTACTTTAGCAGGGTCAACGATTCCTGCTTCAAACATATCAACATATTTGCTGTTCAATGCATCATATCCGTATGCACCGTCTTTTTCAAGAACGCAATCAACGACAACATCAGCTTTAGCGCCTGCGTTGCGTGCGATTGCTCTCAAAGGTACATCAAGAGCAGCTGTTAAAATCTTATAGCCGACTTTTTCATCATCAGATTCAAAATCGATTGTTTCAAGATTTTTAGCTAATTCCTGTTGGATTCTTAACAATGCAACGCCGCCGCCCGGTACGATACCTTCTTCATTTGCAGCTCTTGTTGCGTTAAGAGCATCTTCAATTCTTAATTTTCTTTCTTTTAATTCGACTTCTGAAGCTGCACCAACTTCTATCAAAGCAACACCGCCTGATAACTTAGCGATTCTTTCTTGAAGTTTTTCTTTATCGTATTCTGAATCAGACATTTCAATTTGTTTTTTCAACAATCTGATTCTGTCTTGAACTGCGGCTTTTGTTTCATCACCTACAACGATTGTCGTATCATCTTTAGTAACGGTTACTCTCTTAGCTTTACCAAGCATTTGAGTAGTAACGTTTTCTAATTTGATACCCATTTCATCGGTGAACATTTGACCGCCTGTTAAAATAGCGATATCTTCAAGCATAGCTTTTCTTCTGTCGCCAAATCCGGGAGCTTTAACGGCAACTGCTCTTAAAACTTTTCTCATAGTGTTTACAACTAACGTTGCAAGAGCTTCGCCTTCAACATCTTCTGCGATTAACAATAATGATTTACCATCTCTTGCTACCTGCTCTAACAGAGGTACAAGGTCAGAAATCAAATTGATTTTCTTGTTGCAGCAGAATACGTAAGCATCTTCTAAAGTTGCTTCCATTCTTTCGGCATCGGTTACGAAGTAAGGTGAAATGTAACCTTTATCAAATTGCATACCCTCAACAACCTTTAAGTTTGTTCCGAAAGATTTTGATTCTTCAACTGTAATAACACCGTCGTGTCCGACTTTTTCCATAGCTTCCGCAATCAATTCACCGATTTCTTTGTTGTTACCTGCCGAAATTGCAGCAACTTGAGAAATCTCTGATTTTGATTTAACGGGTCTTGCCATAGATTTAATTTTTGCTGTTGCATCGCTGACAGCTCTGTCAATACCTTTTTTCATTGACATCGGGTTAGCGCCTGCAGTTAAGTTTCTCAAACCTTCTCTAACGATAGCTTGAGCCAAAACTGAAGCTGTTGTCGTACCATCACCTGCGACATCGTTAGTCTTAGATGAAACTTCTTTTAACAATTGAGCTCCCGAGTTTTCCAACGGGTCAGCAAGTTCAATTTCTTTAGCAATGGTAACACCATCATTAACGATTTGAGGTGAACCGTATTTTTTAGTCAAAATAACGTTACGACCTTTTGGTCCGAGGGTGATTTTTACGGCATCAGCTACCGAATCAATCCCTTTAAGAAGAGCTTTTCTAGCTTCTTCATCAAAAACAATTTTCTTAGCCATTTTTATATTTCTCCTTTTTATTGTTTTCTCTTTTGTAGGTTGGCATTGCTATGCCAACGCTCTAAATTCTTTATGTCGGGATAGCAATCCCGACCTACTTTTTGTGATTTTTTTTACAATTAAGTTTATAGGTTTATAAGTTAATAAGTTTATAAGTGATTATCAAATTTTGTTTATTTTTAAATATGTGCAATCGTAAAGAACTTATAAACTTATGTACCTATGAACTTATAAACTTTACTCAATAATTGCCAAGGCATCAGAGATTGACATTATTTTGTATTCAACGCCGTCGAATTTAATATCCGTACCTGCATATTTTGCGTATAAAATTGTATCGCCGACTTTAACGTCCATAGGTTCTCTGTCGCCTTTTTCGTTAACTTTCCCTGCACCTACAGCTACTACTTCACCTTTTTGAGGTTTTTCTTTTGCGCTGTCAGGTATAAATATACCGCCTTGAGTTTGTTGTGTGTCTTCAATAACTTTAATAACAATTCTGTCACCTAACGGTTTAATCATTTTTACCTCTCCTTTCATGCCGATAAAAAATTTACCGACCTACTATACTAACTTATCGTTACTTTATTTATATAACAGTTTTGCTTAATTTAAGAGAAAGTTAAGGAAAAATTAACAATTGAAGAATGCTTTTGCTAATAAAAGAGGCGTTCGGTAATAAATATTACCGAACGCCTCTTAATTATTTAAAAAATCCTCAAATTACTTTTTAGATGATTTTTTAGCTGATTTAGCAGGGTAGTAATCTCTTACAACACCGTTATAAGCATCGATATAAATTGCTTTAATATCGCTCATCAACGGATATGCAGGGTTAGCGCCCGTGCACTGGTCATCAAATGCCAATTCAACCATTTCGTCTAACTTAGCGTAGAATTCATCTTCAGGTACGCCGAAGTCTTTGATTGATAACGGCAAGTTGATATCTCTCAATAATTTATCAACAGCTTGAATGTATAATTCAACCTTTTCATCATCAGTCTTACCGCCTAAGCCTAATTCATCAGCGATTTGAGCATATTTTTCTTTAGCGTTAGGATATTTGTATTGAGGGAATATTGCCTGTTTGTGAGGGTAATCGCAAGCATTGTATTTGATAATTTGTCTGAATAACAATGCGTTAGCAACACCGTGCGGAACATGGAACATTGCACCCAATTTGTGAGCCATTGAGTGACACAATCCTAAGAATGAGTTAGCAAATGCCATACCTGCAATTGTTGCGGCATAGTGCATCTTTTCTCTTGCGATAGGATCGTTTGCACCTTCATTGTATGCTCTTCTTAAATATCTGAAGATTAATTTAGCTGCTTCCAATGCATTTGAATTAGTGAAGTTTGTAGCCATATTTGATACATAAGCTTCAGTTGCGTGAACCAATGCATCAAATCCTGATGATGCCGTTAAGCCTTTAGGCATGCCATCAACGAAGTTAGGATCGATGATTGCCATAGAAGGTGTCAGGGCATAATCTGTAATTGCATATTTTACGTGAGTTTTATCGTCTGTAATGATTGCAAACGGTGTAACTTCAGAACCTGTGCCTGATGTTGTAGGAATAGCAACCAATGATGCTTTCTTACCGAGTTCGGGTATCTTGCAGATTCTCTTTCTGATATCCATAAATCTCATTGAAATATCAGAGAAATCTGTATCAGGTTGTTCATACATTAACCACATAATTTTGCAAGCGTCCATCGGAGATCCGCCGCCCAATGCTATAAATACATCGGGTTCATAAGGTCTGATGATTTCCATTGCCTGATTGATTGTAGATAATGTCGGATCAGGTTTAACGTCGAAGAATACTTCGTGGTCAATACCGATTTCATCAAGAACTTTAGTGATTGAATCAACAGCACCCGAATTGAACAAGAATCTGTCTGTTACGATGAATGCTTTCTTCTTACCTGCAAGTTCACGAAGTGCTAAATCAACAGCGCCTCTCTTGAAGTAAACTTTAGGCGGAACCTTGAACCACAACATATTTTCTCTCCTTTCAGCAACAGTCTTGTAGTTTAATAAGTTTTCTACACCAATATTACCTGATACGGCGTTTTTACCCCAAGAACCGCAGCCTAATGATAATGACGGTTCAAGTTTGAAGTTGTATAAGTCGCCGATACCGCCTTGAGCAGACGGAGAGTTGATTAAGATTCTGCAAGCCGGCATAAGTTTTGCATATTCATCAATTCTTTCCTGACTTCTTGCATCTGTATATAAATCAGCCGTATGACCAGCGCCGCCTTTAGTTACGAGTTCGTTTGCCATTTTGAAAGCTTCTTTGTAATCTTTAGCTCTGTACATAGTCAAAATCGGTGATAATTTTTCTCTTGAGAACGGATCTGACCAATCAACAGAAGGTCTTTCAGCTAACAGGATTTTTGAAGTTTCGGGAATTTCAAATCCTGCAAGTTTAGCAATTTCTGTAGCAGGCTGACCGACGATTTTCGGGTGAGCCGTTCCTCTTTTAGGATCGATGAACGGTAAATCAAGCATTTTCTTTTCTTCAGATGCATTTAATAAATAAGCGCCTCTGTAAACGAATTCTTTCTTAACTTTTTCATATACATCATCAACTACGATTACGGAGTTTTCAGATGCACAAATCATACCGTTATCAAATGTTTTTGACATCAAGATTGAAGAAACTGCCATTTTAATATCAGCTGTTTCATCAATAACTGCAGCTGCGTTACCGGGACCTACACCCAATGCGGGGTTGCCTGATGAGTAAGCTGCTTTAACCATTCCCGGACCGCCTGTTGCTAAAATGCAAGAGATGTCGGGGTGTTTCATCAATTGGCTTGACAATTCGATTGACGGAGTATCAATCCAACCGATGATATCTTCGGGAGCACCTGCTTTAACAGCTGCATCCAAAACAACTTTTGCAGCCGCAATTGTTGATTTCGGAGCTCTGGGGTGCGGGGAGAAGATGATTGCGTTTCTTGTCTTTAAGCAGATTAAAGATTTGAAAATAGCTGTTGATGAAGGGTTAGTTGTAGGAACGATACCTGCAATAACTCCTAAAGGTTCGGCAACGATTTTAATACCGTTTGCTTTATCTTCTTTAATGATTCCGCAAGTCTTAGCATTTTTGTGTTTGTTGTAAATGTATTCACTTGCGAAGTGGTTTTTGATAATTTTATCTTCAACAACGCCCATTCCTGTTTCTTCATAAGCTAATTTAGCTAAAGGAATACGAGCTTTGTCTGCTGCTGTAGTTGCAGCTTTGAAGATTTTGTCTACTTGTTCTTGAGTGTAAGTAGAATAAATCTTTTGAGCTTTTTTAACTCTTTCGATCAGTAATTCCAACTCCTCTGCCGTTTCAATTTTGCCTGACTTGTTTAAAGTCTTTTCAAGGGTTTCAACGGTTTTTTTGCTTTTTGTTGACATGTGTGTTCTCCTTGTTCTTGTGTATTTTTATTTCTAAAAGGTTATTTTAATAAGATACTAAGATACTGAGGCACAGAGGCTCTAAGTTCATTTCGGCGCATTAGCGTATTTTAAAAATATTTAAGATGTGCGATAGCACTGACACTGATAACTCTTAGTATCTTAGTGCCGGAGTGCCTTAGTATCTTTTTAAGGTAATTTGCAAATATAATTTGAAATGTACAATTTAATTCGTGATTTTTTTCACAAATTCTTATATTATTATTATAAAATGAAAAATTTTTTAATTCAAGTGTATATTTTACAATCTTTATAAGAAATTAATAAAGAAGTTCATAAGTTTATAAGTTCATAAGTTGTTTTCGGTCATTCTGAGCGAAGCGAGGAATCGTCTTGCCATGTGTACATCTGGCGATCTTTCGCTATTTCTCAAGATGACTGCAAGTTGTAATTTCAAAACATTAACTATACAAAAAGTAAACCATGCTTTCCTCTGACATGGAAACTGAAAAATTTTTCTAAATTGTATTAACAAAATGAAAGAAATTTTCATTAAAATAATTAATTTTTTGTTAAACGGAAAAATGTAAAACGGCGAATAAGTGTACAAAATGCACTTTATGGCTAAACCCTCATAAATTAAGCCTTTTAATCTCTTAACAAAACTTCACATAAAGGGTTGACAAAATATATTTTATGGACTATAGTTAAAAGTGTTAAATGAAGTGTTTAAATTACACTTAATCAAAAGGAGGTAATAATTATGATTACTATAAACCCTGTAAAATTGAATACTATAAGACCTGTAACTTTCGGTCATAATGATAATAAAAAGAATGCATCAAGAGCCGGTTTAATGAATCTTGATAAAAATTCAAAGAACAAAATCAATTTTGAGAAAGATTTATACATAACCCAAAATGCTGATTTGGTACATTCTAACCCGATTAAGGCTATAGGTTACAGCTTTGTAAAGGCTTATAATATACTTTCTACCCCAAAGAGAAACACACAGGAAAATGAATATATACATTTGCCGTACATGGCATAAAATTTAAGACTTAACTCTTTATTTACCCCAAAACAAAACTCCTACAATTATTTACCCCAATTGCCGGAGTTTTTATTTTGCGCATTTTTAGTTTATAAATGTTATTTGTACACTTATTCTTTTAACTGTGGTGCTGCGGATAGAATATATTGACTTTGCATGAAAAATATTTGTCAGTATAGAAACACCGATGCGAAACTATGAGTGAAGAAATAAAAACGTCAGAAAATTTAATTAAATTTTCTGACGTCTTTTAAAAAATATATATATTTTTTTTAATTATGCGATTCGTCTAATCCAGCCTTCAGGAGCTTCAATTTTGCCATACTGGATTCCTGTTAAGGTGTCGTATAATTTTTGAATGGTTTTGCCCGGTTTTTCCATGCCAGACGGGAACGCAATTTCTCTTCCGTGGTCAACGATTTTGCCCACAGGAGAAATTACTGCGGCGGTTCCGCAAAGTCCGCATTCCGCAAAGTCTTTAACTTCGTCCATATAGACTTCTCTTTCTTCTGCTTCAAGTCCCAAATAGTGTTGTGCCACATACATCAATGATCTTCTGGTAATTGACGGCAAAATGCTTGAAGATTTCGGAGTTACGACTTTTCCGTCTTTTGTTATAAATAAGATATTCGCACCGCCCGTTTCTTCTACTTTTGTTCTTGTTTTCGGGTCAAGGTAAAGGTTTTCGTTATACCCTTCTTTGTGAGCAAGTACGCCTGCGTGCAAGCTCATTGCGTAGTTTAACCCTGCTTTAACATCGCCCGTTCCTCTCGGAGCAGCTCTGTCAAAGTCGCTTACTTTTAAGGTGATAGGTTTTGAACCGCCTTTAAAATACGGCCCTACGGGGGATACAAATACTCTGAACATAAATTCGTTTGCGGGTTTTACGCCCATAACGGGTGAATATCCGAACAAATACGGTCTTATATAAAGACTTGCGCCCGTTCCGTAAGGAGGAACATATTTTAAGTTAGCTTTAACAACTTTTTCAATCGCTTCAACAAATTTATCTTCGGGGTATGGCGGCATTTCCAGTCTTAAAGCCGTGTTGTGCATTCTTTGAGCGTTCATATCGGGTCTGAATACTACAACATGCCCGTCTACAGTTTCATACGCTTTCATTCCTTCAAAGCATGTTTGCGCATATTGAAGAACGCATGCGCATTCGTTCATAACGATATTAGGGTCATCAATCAATGCTCCGTCGTCCCATTTTCCGTCTTTGTACATTGAAACAAATCTTTTGTCGGTTTTGTAATAGCCAAAGCCGAGTTCAGACCAGTTTATGTTTGCTTTTTCTACTGTTTGCATATTCTATTCCTCCTGATGAATATTTTATACATGTAAATAATACACCAAATAATGCTAAAAGGCTTAAAAAGTATCACTTCTTTACAAATTTATGTTTATGGTATAATTTTTTTAGACAATAAAATTTTAAAAAGTTACAGACTTTACTGTATCAAGTTATAAGGAGAAAGATTAAGATGAGTGAAAAGAAAATTGCTTTAATTACGGGCGGATCAAGAGGTATCGGTTTCAGCTGTGCAAAAGAACTTGCAAAAGCAGGTTGCGACATCATTATCAATGATATTTGCGAACAGGAAAAAGCTCAACCCGCACTTGATGAATTAAAATCATTGGGCGCACAGGCATGGTTCTACAGATTTGATGTTTCAAATCCCGAACAGGTTAACGAAGCCGTAACTCAAATGATTGCAGATCACGGTCATATTGACGTATTGTTAAACAATGCAGGTATTACAAAAGACGGTTTGTTTATCAGAATGACCCCAGAACAATGGGAACAGGTTATTAAAATTAACCTCGGTTCTGCTTATTATGTTACCCATGCCGTAATTAAATATATGATGAAAGCAAGACAGGGTTCTGTTATTAACATGTCATCAATCGTAGGTGTTCACGGTAACGCAGGACAGGCTAACTATTCAGCATCAAAAGCAGGTTTAATCGGTTTGACTAAAACTTTAGCAAAAGAATTCGGTTCAAGAAACATCAGAGTAAACGCTGTATGTCCCGGATTTATTCAAACTGCAATGACTGCAAACTTAGGTAATATCGATGAATATATGAAAGCTATCCCGATGAGAAGATTCGGAACTCCCGAAGATATTGCAAAAGTTGTTAAATTCCTTGCTTTGGATACCGATTATGTTACGGGGCAGGCTATTGAAGTTGCAGGCGGCTTAATGCTGTAAGGCGATTTTTAATATATATAAATAAAAAGGCGCATTTTTATAATGCGTCTTTGTTAATGCTTTGATTTAAAAATTTTCCTATTCACCGAAATCAATTTCTAATTGAACGGGACCCTTACGTTTTTCATTTTGGGGAGTTTGTTTTGGCGCTTTCTGTTTAACCTGCTCTTGTTTAATCTGTTTTTCTGCTGCGGGTTTCGAAGCTTGCTTTGGAGTATCTTTTGGCGTTTGTTTTACTTCGGTTTTAATTTTTGGGTTAAGAACTTTGTCAAAATCCGAAAAATGAACTCTTTTGCCTAAAATTTTATTTAAATGATTTTGAATAGTCTGTTGAATTTCATAGAGCATGCTGTTGCTGTGTTTAAAGCGTAAGAAATTCGGATTAACGGGTTTAAGGGTTCGCAAAGACGTATTTTCATGGAACTCAAAATTATCCAGTTCGTAATTTTCTTTACCTTTAGTTGTTTTGGTCGGTTTAAATGTAGCTTTCAACATAATTTCTTTATTGTTCGGCGAGCGCAAAAGGATATTATCATGCTCGACATAATCCAAAATATTGCCTTTTACCGCTTTGCATAATGCTTTTACATAATCACTATGGGTTGAACCTTGAGAGTGGAAAACATCGGCTTTTGCAATGCCTATTTGTTTTGCGCCTTTTATGTTTTCAATCATGGGAACATCTGTTCCCGTTGCGATGTAGCCGAGTTTATTTCTTCTGTATACGGAACGTACGACGTTAAACCTTGAATAATCATCGTCGATTTGTCTTAATTTTGCGCTTAATTCTTTATACTTTTGAGTTTCGGGTTCGGCTTTTTTGGTTTTCCTTGCTATTCCGTAGAGATTTCTTAAATTCGTATAGTAATCTTCATTGAGGCGGTTAACTATTTTTGAATTTAATTGTTTATATAATTTATTATTTTCGTAAGGATTTACAAATTTTATATTGCCGCTTGCATCTTTTAGAGAAATACTTACCCTGAAAGAATGACCGAAAGACTGTTTGTTGTTATTATTAATTGCTGAAATTTGCATAAGATTATATCCCTTTTTAATTATATATTTATTATAAATAAAAAAATAAATTTTTTTGTGCGGCTCTTATAAACATTTCATTATAAAGTTTTATAACAAAATGGTTAACAAAACGTAATTTTCTTGCAAAAAAATATTTAACGAATATAATATTCCTAGAGAAGTATTTAAAAGTAATACAATAATTAAAAAAAGAGGTAAAAAAAACATGAGTACATTAGACACAGTTAAGAAAGTTGTAGTAGATCAATTAAGTGTAGATGAAAAATTAGTTACACCTGAAGCTCGTTTCACAGATGACTTGGGTGCAGATTCATTGGATACGGTTGAATTGGTTATGGCTTTAGAAGAAGAATTCAAATGCGAAATCCCTGATGAAGACGCAGAAAAAATTCAAACAGTTCAAGATGCTGTAAATTACATTGACAGCAAATTATCTCACTAATTGAATTTTTAGAATTTTAAACTGGATTTTTATATTTGCGAGAGTGAGATATTTATATTTCATTCTCGCATTATTTATATTAATAAAGGGGATTTTTAGATGAATAAAAGAAGAGTAGTAGTTACCGGCATGGGAGCTGTTACGCCTTGCGGAATAGGTATAAACAATTTTTGGAAGTCCATGCTTGACGGAAAAAGCGGTGTTTCATTGATTGAAAGAATGGATACCGAAAAACAGACGGTTAAAATAGCTGCCGAAATTAAAGATAAAGATTTTAATCCAAATGATTATATAGAGCCCAAAGATGTAAAAAGAATGGACAGATTTACTCAATTCGCCGTTGTTGCAGCCGATGAGGCTATCAAAGATTCGGGAATCGATGATGCTGATATTGACCCTTACAGAATCGGTGTAATTGTAAGTTCTGCTGCAGGCGGGTTCCATACGTTTGAGAAAAACCATTTGACAATGATAGACAGAGGACCTACCAAGGCGTCGCCTTTCACGGTTCCTATGTTGATTGTTGATATGGCATCAGGTCGTATTTCAATGCAGCATGGCTACAAAGGTTTAAACAAAGTTGTAGTTTCTGCTTGTGCGACGGGTACGCATTCAATCGGTGATGCATTCAGAAGTATTCAATACGGTGATGCCGATGTTGTAGTTGCAGGCGGCTGCGAAGCTACCATTACAACTTTGGGTATCGGTGCATTTACGGCTTGCAGAGCTCTTTCAAAAAGAAACGATGCTCCCGAAAAAGCTTCAAGACCTTATGATATAGATAGAGACGGTTTTGTAATGGGCGAGGGTGCAGGCGTTATGGTATTGGAAGAATATGAACATGCCAAAGCAAGAGGTGCTAAAATTTATGCAGAAATCGTCGGCTACGGTCAAAGTGCCGATGCTTATGATATTGTAGCTCCTGATCCTGAAGGAAAAGGTGCATTAAAATCAATGGAATTTGCGCTTAAAGATGCGGAATTAAAACCTGAAGATATTGATTATATCAATCCGCACGGGACAAGTACGGGGTTGGGCGATATCGCAGAATCTCAAGCAATTGCTCAAATTTTTGGAGACAAGGACAAAAACCCGAACTTGCTTGTAAGTTCGACAAAGAGTATGCATGGACACATGCTTGGTGCAACCGGTGCCGTTGAAGCTATCGTTTGCGTTAAAACAATAACAGACGGCGAAGTTCCTCCGACAATCAACCTTGATCATCAGGACGAAAGAGTTGCTAACCTTGATTATGTTCCTCATGTAAAAAGAGCGAAAAAGGTTCATGCAGCGTTGTCAAATTCATTCGGATTTGGCGGACACAATGCAACCCTTGTATTTAAAGAAATATAATTTAATAAATTATAAAGTTATTAAAAAGCTCTGCAATTCACTTGCGGAGCTTTATTTACTGTAAATTATTAATTGTAATATTAACTTTTATTAAAGCGGTTTTAAAAATTTTGGCAATTATTTTAAGTATATAAACTTTATATATGCATAGAGAGGAGAGCGATTCCTTAATATGGATATAAAAGTTAATAATGATGGCAATGTAACATATAAAGCAAAAGGTAAACAAGCCGCTACAAATAAAGATTTTACAATTAATTTTTCTGCTGCAAATGGCGGCAAAGTTTCAAATAACAGGTTTGCAAAGCTTGGCAAAATCGGGTCTGTCTTTGCTGCGATTTGCGGTGCGGACGGGGACGGAAAAACCCTGACGGAACTTGATTTGAAGAAAGCAAAAGCGCTTTTAAATACTCCTAAAAATAAATTCAAATCGCTCGGTGTTCAAAATATGAAATATGATGAACATGCGGGAGTTTTGTCCGTATTTATGAGTAACGGCGAGTATTTGAGGGTTGATTTGCACACAAGAGCAGAACTTGGTTCAAAAGCTCCGAAACCGCAAGCAACAAAAACTCCTCAAAAGCCCGATGTGCCAAAACCAGAACCGAAAGCGCAAACTGAGGCTAAGCCTGCAAGTGCCCAACAAAGTTCGAGTGGCAGAAAACTTAATAACAACACAAAATGGGCTGCTCCGCTTAAATTAAAACAATCGCAGAAGTCCAAAGAACAGAGTTTTTCTTTGGGAAATTACTTAAAAGACTTTTGGAAACCTGCCATAAATATTTTCCATAAAGCAGTTGATACGAACAATAAATATTCTCAGCGTGCCGATAATCCGCTGCAATTTAAAAATATTCCGAAAGAGTACAACCCGTATATTAAAAGAACCGCAAGGCATTTAAAAGTATCAGAATATTTCGTCAGACATTTATTATCTACGGAATCATTTATTCCTGTAGCCAGAGATATTGGCGACGGCGTAATAACGATAGGTTTCGGGCATACAAATAAGGCAAAATACAATAACAAAATCAAAAAAGGCGACAAAATAAGTCTTGATAAAGCGTTTCGTTATTTTGAACAAGATGTAAAAGATGCACGGGACGATGCGAGAAAGCATTTTACACCGACTAAAGGCGATTATAAGGGAGCATTCAGGTATGATCAGTTGCCACAGTCTTTCAAAGAGGCATTAATTGATGTTGCATATAACAGAGGACCGGGGGTAATGGCAAGCGACACTATTTATATGCATTTAAGATCTAATTTAAAGGGCGGTAAATCTAATATTCCCGCAGCAGCCGTTCGTATGCGTCAGGAAGAATTTAGAAATCCTCAATTTGAGGGCGGTTTGAGAAAACGTAATATTTATCGTTTTCTTCTTGCAATCAGAAGTTTAACCGGCAGTCAAAAGTTAAGCGCAATGAGAAGATTTAACCGTGATGAATACGATGAGGACGGAAATCTTGTAAAAAGCTACTATACAACCACATTGAATGAGCTATCCCTTGCGGATAAAAAGCAACTTCAAAGTGATTGGAATGCTGTTAAACGTGCTGCCGAATATCAGGCAAAACAGGAAAAATTCTAGTATTGTATAATTTTTAATTTCAAGTACAATATAATCAAAAGGGATTATATTGTATGAAAAAGCTTTGCTCAATACTATTTTTAAGTTTGGTCTTATTCTTGCCCGATTGGGGCAGCGGGGCGCAGGCAATTGTTATAACCGCTCAAAATAATACCGTTCCGACTTCAGTCCAGAACAAAAATATTCCTTATTACAATTATTTGAGATTTTATAATATAGATTCTCAAAATTTTAAAATTGCTTTCAAACAGTTAAATGAAGAAGAAGAAAAAGATTTTTTTCGAACTCTGACAAAAGACGAAAAAAAAGATTACAAATACGCAAAAAAAATTCAGCAAATGATAGATAGAGGAGCGTGGGGAGAAGTTTTATACAAATATCCCGATTTTTACCCTGCATTAATTCAGTATTACCAAAATTGCAAGGATAGAAATTTGTACGAAGAAGCCCTGCGAATTATGGACAAAATCCGAATGGGCGACAGATACAATCAAATCTTTTCAAAAGATTCGGTAAATCATGAACTCGCACAGCTCTATATTCAAAATAAACAGTACATGAAAGCAATCGATATTTTAAAGCAGTATGAAAATTCATACAATGACAGGGTTTATGCCGATATGGCAAGTTGCTATTTCGGACTTCAGAATTACCAAAAAGCAATTTATTATTTAAATAAAACCAGGAACAAACAGTATTCTGATAACGAGCTTTTATATTCCTGCTATATCGAGTCAAAAGATATGACAAATGCTCATAAAATTGCGGTTGTTCTGTCTAATCAAAAATATAATTTTGAAAATCTGATGAGATTGCAAACAACTTCTTCAAATGATGCGGAAAAACTCAAATATGCTTATCAGGCTCGCAATACGACCAACGATACTGCAGAAATTATTATGATAAATAAGTTTATTGCGGATTTGGAGCAAAAGAAACTTGATAACCAAATATCTGCACTTCATCAGTTTATTAAAAAGCCGAATTGGGAATTTTTCCGTTCTCAATTGCCCGAAACCGTTTCGACTGCCGAACTTTGCCAAAAACAGGATGAATTTTTCCGCACGGCAGAAAGATATCTTGTTATGTATAACGGGCAGCAGCTTACGAATGCGTTCAATTCATTAAATCAGGACTTTACGAATTATGTTCAACAAAAGAAAAACGAATATTATCAGACGCTTCAACTCCAAATGCAACAGGCGCAGCTTCAAGCTCAGCAGCAACAACAGTACATTCAGCAGCAATTAATCGAACAGCAAAGAATGGAAAATTATATCAGAATGCAAAGGGTTATGGAAATGGGCAACCGTGCTTACTATTCCAACCCGCTGATTTACGATCCGTATTTCTGGTAAATTAGTTTTAATATTTGATAGAAGTTTTTAATTTTTAAAAAGGCGGTTGTATGACAAATAAAATAAAAAATATCTGCGTATTTTGTTCTTCAAGTGATTATTTGGACGAAGTTTATTATAAAGATGCTAAAAAACTGGGCGAATTAATCGGTGCTTACGGGTACAATATTGTTTATGGCGGTTCAACGCTCGGAATGATGTGGGCATGTGCGCATGAAGTTAAAAATAACGGAGGAAAAGTTTACGGTGTTATGCCTCAAAGACTTATCGATATGGGCTGCCGAACGGATAATTGCGATGAGTTTTTCGCAACAGAGGGTATGCGTGAACGAAAAGACAAAATGGATAAACTGTCTGATGCCGTAATCGTTATGGCCGGCGGATTCGGAACGTTGGAAGAATTTAGCGAAATGTTTGTTCAAAAACAGTTAGGCTATAACAAAAAAGCTATCGTCCTTTTAAATACAAACGGCTATTATGATAAGCTTTTGGAATTTTTTAACGTAATAATAGAACAAAAATTCGCAAACAAATTTGCAAAAGATTTAATTTATGTTGCCCAAACTCCAAAAGAAGCTGTTGAATACATAAATAATTATAAAGAACCTCAAAAATCCGTTTCAAAATTTGAGGTTTACGAAAGATAAAATCACCCTAAAAATTTGTATATTCCCCTATTTTCATTTTTGTGCTAAAATGATTTCATTAGTCAAGGAGAGAATAAAATGGTTGAAAAAGAGTTACGAGATAAATATGAAGTTGTCATAGGTTTGGAAGTTCACGCACAACTCAAAACCAAAACAAAGATTTTTGCGCCCGATAAAAACGAATTCGGACAAGAACCCAACAGTTTAACAAGTCCGATTACGTTAGGTATGCCGGGTGTTTTACCCGTATTGAATAAAGAATGCGTTAATATGGGTATTTTAGCAGGCTTGGCATTTAATTGCGAAATTCCGCCAAGATGCAAATTTGACAGAAAACAATATTTTTATCCCGATTTGCCGAAAGGTTATCAGATTTCTCAATATGACGAACCGATTTGCGTAAACGGTCATATAGATATCAACGGAAAAAGAATCGGTATTACTCGTGCCCACCTTGAAGAAGATGCGGGCAAACTTGTTCACGTCGGTTCAAACGGCATAGCAGGTTCTTTGTATTCTCTTGTTGACTTGAACAGAGCGGGTACTCCGTTACTTGAAATCGTATCCGAACCCGATATGAGAAGTCCGCAGGAAGCAAGAGCTTATATGGAAGAATTGCGTGATATCGTACGTTATGCTGGCGTTTGCGACGGCAACCTCGAAGAAGGTTCAATGAGATGTGATGCTAACATTTCTATTATGCCCAAAGGTTCAAAAGAGTATGGCACAAGGGCTGAAATCAAAAATATCAACTCTTTTGCAGCTTTAGAAAGAGCTTTGGAATACGAAATTGACCGTCAGATAGAAATCGTGGAAGACGGCGGCGAAGTCGAACAGGAAACAAGACTTTGGAACGATGATACCAAAGAAACAAAAACGATGAGAAGTAAAGAAGATGCAAATGATTATCGTTACTTCCCCGAACCTGATTTGATGCCATTGGAAATTTCAAGAGAATGGGTTGAAGAAATAAGAGCAAAAATGCCCGAACTTCCCGCTCAAAAAAGAGAAAGATATCAAGGTTTAGGCTTAAGCGAATACGATGCACGTATTCTTGTTGAACAAATGCCTTTAGCTTTGTTCTTTGACAAAGCAGTAGAACTCGGCGCTAACCCGAAAACCGCCGTAAACTTCATTATGGGTGAGATTTCAGCTTACTTAAAAGAAAATCATCAGGAAATCAATGAAACAAAATTAACTCCCGAAAACTTGGCAGAACTTATCAAAATGATTGAGAAAAAGACAATCTCCAACAACATCGGTAAGAAGATATTACTTGAAGATATGCTTCCGACGGGTGAAAAAGCATCTGTTATCGTTGAGAAAAAAGGCTTGAGCCAAATTTCTGATGAGGGTGCAATCAAAGATATGGTTAAAAAAGTTATAGATTCTAACCCTAATCAGGTTGCAGCTTACAAAAACGGTAAAACTAATTTGCTGGGCTTCTTTGTCGGACAGGTTATGAAAGCTACTCAAGGCAGAGCTAATCCGCAAACCGTTAACAAATTTGTAAGAGAATTTTTGGATAAATAAAAAGGGAAAATTATGCCGCTTATTAAACACAAAAAAACATCTATGGAAATTGAAATTCTTGCTCAAAGTAAAATTACCGAGCAGATATTAGGTGCCTATGTTCAAAATAATGAAATAAATATTGATGTGCCGACGAGAATAAAAAGCGTTATTCTTGTGGCAAGCGGTTCATCTTTTCATTGCGCAAGGTATATTGCGGATTTGTTCGGAACAATCGGGCAAATTGATGCAAGGGCAATTTATTCAAGCGAGTTTTTGTTAAAACCCATAGTTGAACATGACAGCGGACTTTTGTATGTTTTTATTTCTCAGTCAGGTGAAACAACGGATACAAATTCCGCATTAGAGCGTGCAAAAGGGCTCGGCGTAACTACTTTATGCATTACAAACAATGAAAATTCGACAATTCTTGATAAATCTGATTATCACATATTTTGTCATGCAGGGGTAGAAAAAAGTATTGCCGCAACAAAATCGCTTACTTCTCAGATGTTGTGCGCAATTCTGCTCGTTTTGAAACTTTCTCAAAACAAAGGTGTTGATATAAGTTCTTATTTAAGGGATTTAAACGATATCCCCGATATAATTTCTCAAACTTATAAAATCCGCCCGAAAATTAAACAGATGGCCAGGTTTTTATCAAAATACAGAAGTATCGTAATGTGTGCTGACGGTGCATCTTACGCTTTTGCAAAAGAAGCTTCGTTAAAAATAAAAGAAACTTCTTACATAAATACCTGCTCTTATATTCTGGGTGAATTTATGCATGGTCATGTTGCGGTTTTGAATAACAGCAAATGCGCCGTAATATTTGTTTCAAACGATGTTTTGTCATACACCGAGATAAAAGATTTAAATATAATTAAAGAAAACTACAAACCTCCGATTTGCGTTATAGGTACAAAAACAAATCAGGTTAAATCAACATACAATATTGATATTGAATGTTCAAAACCTATGGTCAAATCTTTTGCCATACTTGTTATGATTCAACTTCTTGCACTTGAAATTGCTATCAAACTGCATAGAAATGTTGATAAACCGCATGGTTTAAATAAGGTCGTTAAATAACAATTTTGTTTAAGTTTTTCTTAAACGATACCTTGCGCAAGCATTGCCTGAGCAAGTTTCTTAAATGCCGCAATGTTAGCGCCTGCAACGTAATTGTCTTTTAATCCTGCTTCGTCAGATGCTTTTTTGCATTCGTTGAAGATGTTTATCATAATTTGTTCAAGTTTGTTTTCAACTTCTTCAAATGTATAATAATATCTCATGCTGTTCTGGCTCATTTCAATTGCAGAAGTAGCTACTCCGCCTGCATTTGCGGCTTTAGCGGGAGCAAAAAGAACACCATGTTCGTGGAAATAATCGATTGCTTCCATTGTGGACGGCATATTTGCTCCTTCCCCGACTGCTATAACACCGTTATCAACAAGTATTTTTGCCGCTTCTAAGCTCAATTCGTTTTGGGTTGCGCACGGAAGTGCGATATCTGTTTTAATTCTCCAGATGGGTGAAACTCCGTCATTGTTGTTCTCAAAATATTTTGCTTTAGGGTGAGTGTTTAGATATTCTTTGATTCTTCCTCTGCGAACTTCTTTGATTTCTTTAATGCAAGCTAAATCAATTCCGTTTTCATCATAAATACATCCGTTTGAATCACTCATTGCAACTACTTTTGCGCCGAAATTTTGAGCTTTTTCAACCGCATAGATTGCAACATTCCCTGAGCCTGATACGGTTACAATTTTATTTTGTAAAGTGATATCATGATGTTTAAGCATTTCTCTCATATAGAATAACAGTCCGTATCCCGTTGCTTCAGTTCTGGCAAGCGAACCTCCGTAGCAAACGGATTTTCCCGTTAAAACTCCGCCTTCATACGCATTTTTAATTCTTTTATATTGTCCGAAAAGATAGCCGATTTCTCTTGCGCCGACTCCGATATCGCCTGCGGGAACATCAACGTCCTGCCCTATATGGCGGTATAATTCCGTCATAAAACTCTGGCAAAAGCGCATAACTTCATTGTCGGATTTTCCTTTAGGATCAAAATCACTTCCGCCTTTGGCGCCGCCAATAGGCAATCCTGTCAGGGCATTTTTAAAGATTTGTTCAAATCCCAAAAATTTCATTACGCTTAAATTTACGCTCGGAGCAAATCTCAAACCGCCTTTATAAGGTCCGATAAGAGAGCTGAATTGAACTCTGTAACCTCTGTTAATTCTTATCTTGCCGCTATCGTCAACCCACGGAACCCTAAACATTATGATTCTTTCGGGTTCGGTCATTCTTTCAAGAATTGCATTCTTTTCATATACATCGTTTGAACTGATAATCGGTTCAAGTGATGTTAAAACTTCTTTTAATGCCTGTATAAATTCAGGTTGGTTGTTATTAATTTTTTGTGCGTTTTGTATAACTCTCTCAATATAATCGTTCATTATTTATTTCCCTTATAAAATCCCTACTATTCTTTTATACTCTTTTTATTTCGTCATTGCAACAAAATTAATAAATTCTTTATTTGAAAATTATCCACAAGGCTAATACCAAGGCGATTTTCAGCATTTAACATATATAATGTTATGCTACCCTTGATTTTCACTCTGGTCATATTTTTGACATTCTTGATTGTACAAAGATGCACAATAATTAAATATAAAAACTTAAACAAAAACGAGATGTCGTATTTTGCCATGTTAACCCATGACCTGAAATCTCCGACAAGAGCGCAAATTAATGCACTAAATCTTTTAATGAAAGGTTATTTCGGCAAACTTACCCCTAAACAATATGAGGTAATAAAATTGACATGTACTTCATCAAAATACATGTCTGATATTGTCAGCAGTATTCTTGCAGGCTATAAATGTACTTCCTGCCCTATGACAATGAATAAATCGGAATTTGATATTATCTCGCTTGTGAATGATGTTATGCAGCGTTACAAATTTATGGCGGCCGAGAAAAATTTAAAAATAATCTTTAATCACAGGGATGACTCCTATGTTGTTTCAGGCGACAAGCTCCAAATAGAAAGAGTTATCGCTAATTTAATCTCAAATTCCATCATCTACAGTTTGAGCGGTACCGAAATTATTATAAATATGAGCAGTTCGGATATGATTTTTGATTTATCCGTATCAAATCACAGTTATCCTATCGGGGATGATGAGATGA
This sequence comes from uncultured bacterium, assembly GCA_900319365.1. Taxonomy (GTDB): domain Bacteria; phylum Cyanobacteriota; class Vampirovibrionia; order Gastranaerophilales; family Gastranaerophilaceae; genus Zag111. Next base: position 184,867 of record ONOE01000003.1, read on the forward strand.
AAAATATCTTTAACAGATTTACCAAAACAAAAACTTCTGCAATGAATACGAAATCCACAGGCTTAGGCTTATATACGGCTAAAAAAATAATAGATAACCATAACGGTGAAATTTATGCAAAAAGTTCACCTGACGGAAATTGTGTTTTCGGGTTTATTCTTCATGCAAAAGGCGAACCCGTAAGGCTTTTAAGGCGATAAAATCTTATCCCATCGGGGGCGGCTGTATATAGAGCGGTTTCAATTCCTGCCACTTGCAAGCGTTTGTTTTCAATTTTTCATAAGCAAGTTTTGCAAGAATATCACCAAGCGGGTATTGCTCTTTCTGATATGATGTTCCGCCAAGTATTTCTTGCATTTTATCATCTGTTATCAAATAATAATCGCCTTTATCCAAAAACTCTTTAATTTCTTCTAAAGGTACGGCGCCTTGAATTTCGCCATCGTGGTAAAAGTATGCCATGTGTTTTCTTGCATCAAGTGCAACGGCAGGCTTTTTATTATCAGGCGTAATATGAGAAAGAATTTCCAGAGATGAAATCCCCGCAGCAGGGATATTTAATTGCTGCGCCATTACTCTTGCAACGGTTGTGCAGGCTCTTATCCCCGTAAAACTCCCCGGACCTATATTTATGCCGATGGCATTTAAATCTTGCGGAGTTAAATTATTCTCTTTTAAAATTCCTTTTATTGTTGAGATTAAAAATGCAGAATGGTATTTGTTGTCCTTGTTTTCGACGATTTTGGAAGATAAAATCTCAAATCCGTTATTGTCTTGAGCCAGAGCAACATACATTTTGTCAAGGCATGTATCAAAAACTAATATTTTCACTTTTCTAATTCCTTTACGATTTTTTCACAATTTTTCCCGAATCCTTCAAATTCATAAACTCTTGAATCATCATCGGAATATGTTACGTTTATTTTTATGTGGTCAAACGGGATTTGATTTTGAGAAAACTCTGCCCATTCGACAAATGTAATTTGTCTGCCTTCAGAGTATTCCTGCAATTCGTCAAATATTGTTTTAATCCCTTCGTTTTCCAATCTGTACAGATCAAAATGATACATCGGAATTTTTGCGCTGTGGTATTCGTTCAAAATTACAAAACTCGGGCTTGTAACTTTCTCGGTTATGCCGATTGCAGCTGCTACCTCTTTTACAAACGCCGTTTTGCCTGCGCCGATTTCTCCGTACAAACTTACAAAGCAGCCGTCTTTTTCGATGAGTTTTGCAAATTTTTGCGCAAGTTTTTTTGTATCATCAAGATTTTTACATACTTTTTTTAATTTTTCAGTCATTATTTATTACAACCTTATTCCTTCCGGTATTCTTTGCCTGATAAAGAGCTTTGTCTGCTTTTTCCATCAAATCTTCTTCTTTATCATCTTCTTTTATTTCGTATACGCCCATGCTTATGGTTATTTTTATTTCTTTAACATCATTATCGGGCAAAATTTTTGAAATGTTAACAGATTTTTCTTCAACGGCTTTTCTTAAACGTTCGGCAACCATTTTGGCTTCATTTATTTTGGTAAACGGTAAAAGAATTGAAAATTCTTCTCCGCCGTATCTGCCTGCAATATCATATTCTCTAAGCTGTCCTCGAATTACTTTGGCAATAGTTTTTAACACCAAATCGCCGACGGCGTGCCCGTAAGTATCGTTAACACTTTTGAAAAAGTCGATATCCGTCATTATTCCGCACAGGGGAGCGTGCTGTCTTTTTGCATTTGCTACCTCCTGTTTTATACGTTCTTCTAACTGATGCCTGTTATAAAATCCGGTCAGGGCATCAAGAGTTGCGTGTTTTAAAATCTCGGCGTAAACATTTGCTCTATTAATAGTAATTGCCATCTGCCCCGCAAGTTGTTCAAGATAATCTTTATCCTTTGCGCTTATTTCATCTGATGTACTTTTTGCAACAAGTGTTCCGATATTTTTATTTTCGGTAATCAAAGGTAGTGCATAAATTTTATCCGTAACGGAAAGTTTCTCTTTCAGGTTATTAACGACCGAAAGGATTTTTTTATCGTTGCATGCGTTAGGATATGACAAAACATTTGCGTCCGTACTTTCATCTTTTAAAAAGATATAAATTAAATAATCTTCAAAAAATTTATCAAGCATTTCCCCGATAATCGGTATGATATATTGAAGTTCGTACTGGGTTTCTATAATCTTTGCAATATTCTTCATCGTTTCATGAAAATTCACGTCTTTTTGCATTTTTTCGTTTAGCAAAATGTTTTGAATTTTCATCGAAACAAACGGCGCACAAATATCTGAGAAGTTCATAAGCTCCTGCGGCATTTGTGAAAACTCCAGACTCCCGAGATACATTTTATTTTTGTACAAAGGAATGCTGTACTCAAGGTGTGTAAGATCTTTGCGGTTGTAAATATTCAAATTAAACTCGCTTATCCCGAAGTCCTGATTAAAAAAATCCTTTAATGAAGAATAAAGCGACTTTTCACTTCTGCTATCATTCAAGATATGTCCAAGTTTTTTGATTTTTTCAAGCAAAAATTATACCTCAACCTGTTGTGCTATTTCATCGGGAATATCACAATTTGTATAAACATTTTGAACATCATCAAGCTCTTCCAAACGTTCAACCAATCTCATAACTGATTGCGCAGTTTTAACATCGGTAATTTCAATGGTGTTTGTGGGGATTCTTGTAAGTTCTGCATTTGAACTCTTAAATCCTGCTTTTTCCAACCCTTCAACTACGCTTTGGAAATTCTCGACAGATGTAATTACTCTGTAAGTGTCCTCGTCTTCTTCAACATCTTCTGCATCAAGGTTTATGGCTGCTTCAAAGAGTTTTTCAAAATCAACGTCATCTCTTTCAAAAGTAACAACGCCTTTTTTCTCAAACATATAACCTACGCAGTTTGTTTCACCGAGGTTCCCGCCGAATTTTGAAAATATACTTCTGACATCTCCTGCCGTTCTGTTGCGATTATCGGTCATAGCTTCTACTACAACGGCAACTCCGCCTGATGCGTATCCTTCGTAAGTGATTTCTTCATAATTGTCGCCTGCGCCTGCGCCTGCACCTTTTTCAATGGCTCTTTTAATATTATCGTTCGGCAGACCTGAGGCTTTAGCCTTTTCTATGGCGGTTCTTAATCTGAAGTTCCCCGCAGGATCAGGACCGCCCAATCTTGCCGCTACAATGATTTCTCTTGAATACTTTTGGAAAACAACGGCTTTTTGACTGTCTGTTTTAGCTTTTTTGTTTTTAATGTTTGCCCATTTTGAGTGTCCTGACATAATTATATTCCCCTTGTTTAAATTGTTACTGCTACTTGATAATAACAAAAATACATTTGTTTTTCAAGGATATAATTACCATGGAAAATATGCAGATTGTCCTTGTTGTGCCGGCAATAATTTATTAGTGCTTTTCAATCATTGAAAGGATTTTGGCTCTTAATTCAAGTTCTTTTTTAGAATACGCTTTATTCCATTCGTTAACCCATTTTTTGAAAACGCTTATATCTTTTTTATCCGTTGAAATTTCGCATGTATTTGCGGGGTTTTCGGGGATTCCCTGTTTTTTTGAAGATATAATTCCGTAAAATTTGTCTGTCGAATTGTTATAGTCTAAAATTACGTCCACATTTCTTTTGCGGTCAAGTTTGTTTTTCAAAATAATATCTTTGATTTGGTTAAAACTTTTATTTGCATTAAGTGAGTCGCTTACGATTAAGCCTTGAAAAGACGGTGATTGGTAATTGTTGATTTTTGAAATCATTTAGGGCTCCTTTTTATTCCGGTTTTTGTAATGCTTTTTTAGCCTGTTCCCAAAGAGCATCATACTCGTCAAATGAATATTGCGTTAACGGTTTTGTGGCTAATTCTTCCATTTTTCGAAATCTTTTTTCGAATTTTTTATTCGCTTTTAATAATGCCTGTTCTGCATCAATTTTGTTCCAGCGGGCAAGATTTACGACTGCAAATAAGATGTCGCCGAGTTCTTCTTCCTTGTGAGTTTTATCCTGTTCTTTTTCGGCTTCTTTAAATTCGTTGATTTCAGAATACAGACAATTGTATAAAGAGTCTTCATTCGGCCATTCAAATCCGACTTTGACGGCTTTTTTTGAAATTTTTTGCGCCGCAATGAGTGCCGCCTGACTTCTTGACAATCCGTCCATAACGGAAGTTCTTTCGGGCTTTTCTTCTGCTTTTAATTTATCCCAATTCTTTTTCACATCTTCGGCATTATTTACATGCGTATGCCCGAAAACATGCGGATGGCGGTGAATTAATTTATCTTTTAACTCTTTTGCAACATCTTCAATATCAAATGCGCCTTCTTCTGATGCAATTTGCGAATGCAACAAAACCTGAAGCAAAACGTCGCCCAATTCTTCTTGCAGGTGGGGCATATCGTTATCATCAATCGCATCAACCGCTTCGTAAGCTTCTTCAAGCATGTTAGGTCTTAGGGATTGATGAGTCTGTTCTCTGTCCCACGGACAGCCGTCAGGCGCTCTGAGTTTTGCTATTACTTCCACCAATTCTTTAAAATTCTTATCATCCATACTCTTATTCTAGCACAAATCCTACAAAAGGTTGATTTATTCTTTCTGCGCTATGTTAGACTCAAATTGTGGATATATAGTCGAAAGAAATGAGGTATAAAATATGTCAACAATTGAAAGAGTAAGCCAGTTAAGCCACAGAATTTTTAATACAACGGCTAACGAAAAGAATGTACGCAGAAGTTCTAATCCTTTTGCCGCATCTAATTTTCAGAAAAATATCTTAACCGAAGATGTTTTTGAATCTTCAAACAAATCAAAAGATGTAAATTTCGCAGGCGGAATTTCTCAAAGTTCAAAAAGAATTTATTCAACATTTGTCGGTTCTATAAATGATTTCGGTAAGAATATTGCCGAATCGGTTAAAGAATTCGGAATGAAAATTAAAAACGGTATTACTTCTGCATGGAATAAAGTTGTAGAAATCGGAAATATCGAAATTCATCCCATGGAAGGCTTGAAAAACGGTTATCACGCCGTAAAAGATACATTACAGGCTGATATCGGTTCATTATTAAACCCGAGAGAAAAACTTATTACAAAAATGTCTGCAATGGATCCGCAAACAGAGGTTAAACCTATGTTAAACGATGCAATCAAGGCATTATCAGAAGAATTATCACAGGCAGCATAAGGGGAATTTTTTCATGAATACAACTATAAACAAAAAATCAACTAAAAATTTTAACAGAGTAAGCGATATTATCGATTCGTTGATAATCAATCCTAATCCTGAAGCGGTAAACGTTTTGGAAGAAATCGGTACAAATTCATCAATCGATGAAGTCAGAGAAATGACAGCCGTTGCTCTTGTTAAAAGAAATGAACAACATTCTCTTGATATTGTAATTTCAAGAAACGGCAAGGGTATAAATGATATGTCAACCGCCGTTGCTATGAGTACAATCAATGCTTTATTGTCATTAGAGGACAAACAGGAAGCAATGAAAGTTCTTGAAAATACTATTTCCGGGGACTTTGAAGATACTGTTAAAGAAAATGCCCGCTCGGTAAAAGCTCTGATGGCATTAAGTTAATCAAATGAATTGTTGATATATATTTTATAATTTTTAGGCAGGTCAAACCAATGACCTGTTTTTTTTATTTATAAAACTTTGCCCGAATCGATTTTGTATATTTGTACGTCTTTCAAAAAATCATCTTCAAACAATACCGTATCAACGGAAGTTATGATGGTTTGAGTATCTTGGGATATTGACTTGAGCAAGTAATTCTGCCTGATGTCGTCAAGCTCTGCAAGAACATCATCAAGCAAAAGTATGGGCTCATCGCCCGTTTTTTGAGTAATCATATCAAGCTCGGACAATTTCAGGGCAAGCACAATTGTTCTTTGCTGCCCTTGTGAAGCGAATTTCGTAGAATCAAGTCCGTTTATAAAAAAGCTTATATCATCTCTGTGAGGTCCGACACAGGATTGGCATCTTCTGTATTCCTCCTGTTTGCGCTCGTTTAACGATTGCAAAAACAAGTCCTTGATTTCCGTTATATCAGACGATGAATTTTCAAGGAACGAGCAGTTGTAATTAAGCGTTAAATCTTCTGTTTCGCTGATTGTCCTATGTTTTATTTTTGCAAGTTTTTCAATTTCTTTTAAATATTTTTGCCTTACATAAATTATGTTGCTTCCCGCAACGGATAATTGCTCATTGTAAACATCAAGCAGGTTTTCATTTGTCATTCCCGTTTTGGCGCATTCTTTGAAGTAATTGTTCTTTTGGACTCTTATTTTTTCATATTTCGAAAGTCTGCTGTCATAAGCGGGATAAATTTGAGAAATCGCACCATCAAGCCAGTTTCTTCGGTCTTGCGGAGTGCCTCTTAATAAAAGCAAGTCATTTGTTGAAAATAAAACCGTTTTTACGGTGTTTTTAAAATCTTTGATTGTCGATTTTACGCCGTTTAACTTTGTCTGGCGCTTTTTATCTCTTGACAGAGAAAAGAATAAATTAATATTTGTTCCGTTTTTTTCTAACTTTGCATCAATACTCATTGAATCCGAATTGAAATTTATAAGCTCCGTATTGGTTGAAACTCTGGGGCTTTTAAGTGTTGATAAAAAATAAATACTTTCAAGAATATTTGTTTTGCCCTGTGCGTTTTTACCTATAATAAGGGTTTTATTTTTCTTAAAATCCAACAGGGTATCTGTGCAATTTCGATATTCTTCAAGCTTCAATTCGGTAAGTTTCATAAAATTATTATACTTTAAATATATGATTTTTAGCAAATAATGGACATTAACACTCAAAATCGTGTATAATTATTACAGGTTACATTTAACATAAGGAAATCGGTTATGCTGCCTGTTATAACAGAAGAAGTTGCGCAAAGCGTATTTGACGAAATATTTACTGATATGCCCGCATGGCGCAAAAAGATGATTCATTATATAAAGGATGAAAATCCCGAAATAAATACTGCCATAATTGAGGCTGCAAGTAAAACCGATTTAGACCCGAAAGCTATTGCGCTGGGTGCTTATATGTCTTATATAATGGTCGAAATGGCTGATAAAGAAAATGATTTGTTAATGAATTATACCGAGTAAAAAAGGAAGTAGTGTTGTGGTTATAGAAGATTTATTAAAAGAACTGGTCGAAAGCCGCGGTTCCGATTTACATATTTCAAGCGGTTTACCGCCCGTTAAACGTGTAGACGGTAATTTGCTCAGAATGGATTATCCGCCATTAAAGGCAGAAGAAGTTGAAAGATTGTTATTCCCGATGTTATCAAACGATCAAAGACGTCGTTTGGAGCAGGATTGGGAACTTGACTTTTCATACGGTATCAACGGACTCGGCAGATTCCGTGTAAACTTCTACAAAGATAAAGGCGCTTATGCGGCCGCATTCAGGGCTATCACTTCAGAAGCTCCCACTCTTGAAAATATGGGTATGCCGCCCATTGTTACTCAGATTGCCGAAAGACCCAGAGGTTTGGTTCTTGTTACGGGGCCTACGGGTTCAGGTAAATCTACAACCTTAGCTGCAATGATTGATTATATCAACAGAACTCGTGCAGAACATATTCTGACAATCGAGGACCCTATCGAATTTGTTCACACATCGAAATTAAGTGTTATTCACCAAAGGGAACTCGGTATGGATACAAGGTCATTTGCAAATGCTTTGAAATCCGCCTTACGTGAAGACCCCGATATCATACTTGTAGGTGAAATGCGTGATTATGAAACGATTGCATTAGCGCTGACGGCTGCTGAAACAGGGCACCTTGTATTCGGAACCTTGCACACATCTTCAGCATCTCAAACTATCGACCGTATCATAGACGTTTTCCCCGAGGGTCAGCAGCAGCAAATCAGGGTTCAGCTTGCAAACTCTTTAATTGCGGTATTTGCACAAACCCTTTTGCCCAAATTACTTCCCGACGGATCTTCTAAAGGTCGTGTTATGGCGCAGGAAATAATGATTGTTACCCCTGCTGTTTCAAACCTTATCAGAGAGGCAAAAGCTGCACAGATTTATTCAACCATTCAGACAAGTTCCGAATACGGTATGCAAACGCTTGAATCCGCTCTTGCAAAACTCGTTAACGAAAAACTTGTATCAATGGATGAGGCAATGGCTAAAACTTCTAAACCCGCCGAATTGCAAAGACTTATCAGAAGATAAAAACACCTCAGAAAGGAGTCCTTTAATATGGCTTCAATTATAGATGCTTTTAATGATGCATTTTCTGAAGAATATTCATTAGTAAAAATTTTGGTATATTCTTTGCCTGTTTTTGCGAGCGCATATTTTTACGTAAACGGTAATAATTCTGCCGCATTTATTCTCGGTATTCCCGCCTTGTTGATAGCTTTCGGGCTGCTGGCATGCGGGATAAATAATATTCTGTCGAACAAAAAAGAAATATTAACCGCTAATCCGTTCTTTCTGATTGTAACAATTATAAAATCTGTAATTGCATTATCCCCGATGGTGTTGATTCTTGGCGTAATCGGATATTTTATCGTTACGAGGGTTAGTATTCCGCCGGTTTATGCGCATGCGCAGGAAATCTTTCAGGGCTGTATGTGGGTTTTGTTGGGCTCAATCGTTTTTACATCGTTTCTGTCTTTTGCAAGAAAATTAAAAATTATTGATGCTTATAATTTAAAAATCATATCGGAATCTTCTATTGATATTCTGGTATGTTTGTTGTTTTTAATCCCGCAGATTTCAATAGCAGATACGCTTTTAGTCGGATTTGTATGGTATATTTTCTTCTTTTTCAAAATCCCCGCTACAAATCTTATATTCGTTTTTTACTGCTCAATGATTGCAGTATTAAATATTTCCGTCGTCGCAGATTACCTTGCGCAGGTATCTTATGAATACATTAAAGGTAAAGACGATGAATATGATGAGTTTTATAAAATCAAAGGCGCAAATAATTTGTTTAACCCTAAAAAGAAATAAGGTTTATTTTATTTCTCTTAATTTTTTAAGCTGATCTCTTATTTGGGCAGCACGTTCAAAATCAAGAATTTTAGCAGCTTTGTGCATGTCTTTTTCAAGTTTGGAAATAAGTTTTGGCAGGTCTTTTTTCTCAACGCCCATATCAACCATTTCTTCTGCCACAACATCTTCTACGCTTCTATAGCTTGCAATAAGCGATAATAAATTGTTTTCGATAGGCTTTTTAATGGTTTGCGGAACAATTCCGTATTTTTTATTATATTCGATTTGAATTTTTCTTCTGCGCTCTGTTTCACGAATTGCATTTGCCATGGAATCGGTAATTTTATCCGCATACATAATTACTTCTCCGCAAGCGTTTCTTGCGGCACGTCCTATGGTCTGAATTAAACTTGTTTCAGATCTTAAAAATCCTTCTTTATCCGCATCCATAATCGCAACAAGTGAAACTTCGGGGATATCAAGCCCTTCTCTCAGCAGGTTTACGCCTATCAAAACATCAAATTCCCCTAAACGCAAATCTCTTAAAATCTCAACTCTTTCGATAGACTTGATTTCGGAATGCAAATATCTTACTTTCATGCCCTCTTGCAGGAAGAAATCAGTTAAATCTTCCGCCATACGTTTGGTCAGGGTTGTTATCAAAATTCGTTCATTTTTATCAACACGTTTTTTGATTTCTTCTTTCAAATCAGGGATTTGAGAATCAATCGGTCTGACTGAAATTTTCGGATCAAGCAATCCCGTGGGTCTGATAATTTGTTCAACGATTTGGGAAGATGTTTTTCGCTCAAAATCCCCCGGAGTTGCTGAAATATATATTTTTTGCCCGACTTTTTTGAAAAATTCTTCATTGGTTAACGGACGGTTGTCTTTTGCGCATGGCAATCTGAACCCGTAATCAACAAGCACCTGTTTTCTTGCGGCATCACCGTGGCTCATTCCTTTTATTTGCGGCAGGGTTTCGTGAGATTCATCTATAATTGTCATGAAATTATCGGGGAAGTAATCAAGTAAGGTTGCGGGCGGAGTGCCGGGGGCACGGCGTTCAAGGATTCGTGAATAATTTTCAATGCCCGAACAATAGCCCATCTCTTTTATCATTTCCATGTCGTATTTTACTCTTTGTTCAAGTCTTTGAGCTTCGACAAGCTTATTTTCATTGTTAAGCTCGACTAATCTGTCGGAAAGTTCCTGCCTGATTAGCCTTAGAGTTTCTTCTTGGTCTTCATCGTCCGTAATATAGTGCACCGCAGGATAAATAACGGTTTCCTGCATTGTATCAACAATTTCGCCCGAAACGGGATCTATTTTGATAATTTTTTCAATTTCATCTCCGAAGAAATAAATCCTTGTAACAAGTTTTTCGTAAGGCGGCATGATTTCGACAATATCGCCTCTTACCCTGAAAGTCGAGTATTTTAGCTCCAAATCGTTTCTTTCATACCTTATTTCAACAAGATATTTTAAAAGAGCATCTCTATCGATTTCATCTCCGACGTGCAAAATAATCGTGCCTTTAAAATAATTTTCGGGAACTCCCAAACCGTATATGCAGCTGACAGATGAAACTACAATAACATCATCTCTTTCATAAAGACTTCTGGTCGTGTTATGGCGCAGTCTGTCGATTTCTTCGTTTATGCTTGAAGATTTTTCAATATATGTATCGGTTCTGGGAATATAAGCTTCAGGCTGATAATAGTCATAATAACTTATGAAATATTCGACGGCGTTTTCGGGGAACAGTTCTTTAAATTCATTATAAAGCTGTGCCGCAAGTGTTTTGTTGTGGGCAATGATTAGTGTTGGGCGCTGAATTTTTTCTATAACATTTGCGATTGTGAAAGTTTTCCCCGAACCCGTAATCCCGAGCAGAGTTTGAGAATCGTCCCCGTTATAGACCCCTTTGACAAGCTTTTCTATTGCTTGAGGCTGGTCGCCTGACGGTTTGTATTTTGAATGAATTTTGAATAAATGATGTTCCATACCGTAATTTTATAATAAAAAACAAAAACATTGTATAATATAATTTTTTTATAAAATAACCAAAACTAATCCCGCATTTAAGCACTAAATGCGGGATTAATCTTTAATATTCTGTTTTTAACAAAAACTATTTTACAAGTTCTTTGAATTTTTTACCTGCAGAGAAAGCGGGAACTTTCTTAGCAGCGATTTTCAAAGTAGCGCCTGTTTGAGGGTTTCTGCCTGTTCTTGCAGCTCTCTTACGAGATTCGAAAGTACCGAAACCAACTAAAGTTACTTTGCCGCCTTTTTTAACGGTTTTTTCAATTGTATCTAAAGTTGCAGCTAAAATGCTTGAAATAGCTTTTTGAGAAACTTTTGATTTCTTTGAAATTTCTTTTACTAATTCTTCTTTGTTCATTATGAACCTCCTTCATCCTAATACCACGGCTAACCATTTTCCGCAGTCATGTTTTGTAATCGACAGGGCTATTATAGCACTTTAGCCTTGATTGTCAAGTACATACACGGCAAAATGTTTATCCGTACGGACTTTTGACATAATCGGTTCTTAAAAATAGCGGCTGTTACCATGTTTTGGGCATGCCTGTTAATCAAACATTTGTCCTAAAACTGACGTTTGCGAACCTTGCGCTCTTTGTTTAACTTTGTATGTCAAATATTCTTCGCTGTTTGTTTTTAAATTGTTCGGGTTCTTCAAGAATTGCCATGCTTCTTTTAATGACATCTGGAACAGGTTTTTGGTTTCCTGTGATTTTTGAGCAAGCAGCATCTTTTGCGTGATAGAACGTACATCGTTTGAGAATTTAAGTGCCGTAGCGGCTATATCCATGCCTGACATTTTTGATCCGCCCATATCTCCGTATTTTTTACCGAAGAATGTAGAGCATAAATCGTTAAATGAGTTTTGTGCGGATGTCTTGGTTTTGGTGAAATTCAACTGGGTATTATTAGAAATTATTCCGTATTTTCTCAAAATATTGTCTGACAATACGTGGAATGTATCCATATTCATTGTGTTAATTTTGGTTTCATTGTCAAAGAGGTATTTCTTTAAATCTGCCTGAATTTTTTCAAGAGCCTGATCGTGTGTCATGCCTTGAGGGAGAACGGCGCCTTCCAATACGGTTTCCGATAAATCTTTAACGTTACCTTTATTGATAAATCCTGTCAGTTTCAAAGATGCTTTTGCCTGTTCCTTACTCATATTGATGGTGTTGCCCGTATCAATAAGGGTAAAGAGTTTGCCTTTGCCTGTTTTCAAACTGTTTAAATTGATGAAAATGTTGCCGGGGTGAATGTCTGCGTGAATAACTTTCCCGTTTTTGTCGATTTTTGAGAACTGTTCAACCTGCAAATCAATGTAATTTTTCAATAAACGTTTGATTTGTGCGGCATTCATTTCAAAATCTTCAAATTCGGGTGCACGGGATTTGATTTCCTTCATCTTGGCTTCAAGTTCTTTAATGTCGTTCTCATAGTATTTAGGATTTGAAGATTTTTGCATTGCACGTTTAGTAAATCTTAATTCTCTTTCGCAATCATAGTAATCGACAAGAGTCTTGACGCTTATTCCGGGAGCTTTTTCCATTACATAGATACCGTCTTTTACTTCAATCGGTTTTGCAACATCGGTTACTTTGCAATGTTTTCTCAATTCTTCTGCGGCATTCATTTCGTTTTTGAAATCGACTTCTTTTGAAATGCCGTTTGCCAAATCTTCAATATTCCGGATTAAATATTTTTGATCTTCGGTTAATTTATCTTTCGGGGTGTCGCCCGTAACCATTTTCAAGAATTTTGCTTTATCTTTGTTGATTTTTTCGGCAGTAATTCCGTTTTTAAGAACTTTTATACAAACTTCTTTGCCTGATTTGTCTTTGGCAAGGTAAGTTTCTGCTACCGTACCGACACCGAGGAGTTTAGATAATTTATAATCATCAGAACCCCACAATTTGTTAATGTGAGCTTGTGCTTCTTCAAGAGTTCTTGTCGGCGGACAATCTTCTCTCAATGCTCTTGAAATGGGGTTGAAACCGTTTTTAATCTGTAAGAACTTGACTGCAAAAATATTTTCATCAGACAATTTTGTGATGATTTCGTCCATCGGTTCTCTGCTGTTTGTAATAGATTTAATTGCGGGAGAATCAAGCATAAGTTCTTCAAGTTCTTTGTATGTGGTCTTGTTTGACGGCAAATCGGGCAGTTTGAGAGTCTTGTTTTCTAATTTTGTTACGACCTTTTCTAAGTTTTTGCCTAAAACTTTGTTATAGTGCGCACCTTTCAATGCGGGAAGTGCAACAAGCAAAGCTGCGGCAGTATTTACAATGCCGTTATCTTTGAATTTTTGAGCAAAATCGTTGAATGATTTTTTGTTCCCGTCAGATTTATCAGTTGCGTATCGAAGCCCCATTAAGCCCGCCAAGTATGCGGGAACTCCGACTATACCTCCGAGAAGTGCCGTAATCGGAGCTAATGCTCCCGCTGCAACGCCCGTCCGGAAATCTTTTCTTCTTTGTTTTGCTTTTGCTTTTCTTGCAGCTTTTTTTGCTGCCTTGTATTCTTTTTTATCTTTAAAATCTTTTTTCTTAACAGAAAATTCTTTTGATCCGAGCAAATCCATATCAGTAATAAATTGTTTTGTTGTTGCACCCGTAAGCGCAAGTATAGGCATCAATATTACGGCGGATTTTATCGGGGATTTAAGATGTTTTCTTAAACCTTTGACAATTTTTTTGGCTATTTTCATGCTTTTGCCAAGAAGTCTGTCTCTTATGTCTTTAGATTCTAACAGGGTTTTACTTGTCCCTTCTTCAGACCAGTTGAGGAGCTTTTTAACCAACATCGGTTGAGAATTTAATTTTTCGTCGGCTCTGAATATTTTTAAATATTTATTTGCCAGAGCAAATGTTGAAATTGATGCTGCGGCTGCCCCAACGTCGCCTGCTGCCTGAGTTGCATTTTTCTGGGATTGTCTGTATTTTTCAATCTTTTTATCTGCTTCTTCTTTAGAAATTTCGCCTTTTTCATATTTGTCGATTTCTTTTTCAAGTTTTTTAGATCCGAAACCGATACCCGATATGTTTTTCATAAAGTTATAAAATTTGCGAATAAGACCGTTTTCTTTTTTAGCTTTAACAAATTCATCTCTTACCAAAGCTGTATTTTCTGCCGTGGTTTGAGCGGGCTTTGTTTGCTCTGTTGTTTTAGGTTTGGCGCTGTCAGGTGCAGCATTCGTTTTCGGTGCTGCCACAGTTTGAGAATTGATATACCAATCCGAATTGTGAGGTGAATTGTTTAAAAAATTGTCAATTTGCGCCATAATTTTTCCCTGATTTTCCCTATACTCTTATAAAAACATGGATTTCGGGATTATTGCTTTTTTTTAATTTTTTTGTTACAAATTTTTACATCAGATTTTAGGTGAATTCAAGAAGTAATCGCAACACTGACGCCAAAGATTTAGTAGAATAGCTAAAGAGAGGAGTTAGTAAAGATGAAAACAAGCAGCCACCTGAGTTCAGAGGAACGAGACAGAATAACAATATTACAATCGGAAGGACTAAGTATCCGAAAAATAGCAAAAGAAC
>ONOE01000002.1 GCA_900319365.1 uncultured bacterium
GTCTGTCCTTTCTTTTTCTTGTTTCCTATATTCTTCATGTCGGCAACCATGGTGCTAAACTTTAACACATGTTTTATTCATGTTAAGAAATTGTTACAAAAGCTCCGGAAAAGCCCGAAAAACCGCCATGGCAACATGTTAAGACATGTTACGACGACAGTTTTTATTAATAAAAATAGGTCTAAGTAATATAAATTTATTTCAAAACTTCAATAAATTCATAGTCGGTTAAATAAGGTAAATGTTCTTTTGTTATAAGTTCGCCGGGAAGCAAAATCGAAATTCCCGGAGGACATTCGGCGATTACTTCTCCTGACAGTCTGCCTACGGCATCTTCTTTTTTGATAATTTCTTTATTTGAGAAGAATGCTTCTCGCAGGTTCTTTTTGATAATCGGAACAAGCATCGGCATGTGTTTTTTATTTTCAAGATAGTAGATGTCTTTGTATTCATTCTGGTCAATTTTGTGTAAGCATTGCGCAAGGTATTTAAAATCTGACAATTTATTGCCGATGTTGCTTAAAATAAGCAATCCCTCATCGCTAGCGCTCTCAACTTCAATCCCGAAATCTATTTCTAAAATGGATTCCAATCTTTTCCCTGACAAGCCGTCAGCTTTAATAAAGATTTTTGTAACATCTGTTTTGTACCCGAAATCGGATTTTAATTGATGAATATGCTTCATTTTATCGACTTCGGAACGTAAATATTTTGCGTTTGAAATGGCTTTATTTAATTGGCGCTGTCCTTTTTTAGACTGCAAGTGGGCTCTTGATGCATCTAAACTTGCCAAAAGCAGCAAAGACGGACTTGTTGTATGTAAAAGCATTAAAGCCTGTTCAATGTCTTCTTCATTGACCGATGAATTTTTATTAATATGCAGCATTGAAGATTGGCTCATACTTCCGCCTGTTTTGTGAAGTGAATGAACTACTATATCTGCTCCGAGTTTTAGCGAGGAGTCGGGCAATTTCGGATTAAAGTTCCACAAACATCCATGAGCCTCGTCAACAACAAGCGGAACGTTATATTTTTTGCATATTTCGGAAATCGATTTAACATCTGATACAACCCCCTCGTAAGTCGGGTTTGTAATCCATACAAGCGATACATCATTATGCTTTTTTAATAAATTTTCAATATCATTAGGGTTAACACTCCCCCAAAGTCCCCAGTTGGAAAGTTTCTCGGGTAAAACCCACAGCGGGTCTGCTCCTGAAATTATTAATCCTGTCAAAACAGAGCGATGGCAATTCCTGTTTACGATTACTTTTTGCCCTTTTTTAGTTAAACCCATTGCAATGGCAAGGTTTCCTATAGTCGAACCGTTTAATAAAAAGAACGTCCTTTTTGCGCCGAATGCTTTTGCCGCAAGTTCTTCAGCTTCTTTTATAGGTCCTGTTGCGGGGGTAAGAGTACCTAAATTATCAAATTCATCTGTTGTGTCAAGCTGCAGCGCTTTTTTGCCTATAAGGTTTTTAAATTCGGGCAGAACTCCGAGTCCTTTTGTATGTCCGGGGATATGAAATTGATAAGTCGGATGTTCATAAGCTTTTTTTAAAGCTTCAACAATCGGGGCATGTATTTCTGTTTTTTGTTTTTCATTGATTTTATTTTTCATAACAAAAATATACAATAAAAAAATGACTAAATCTATATAAGTATATGTTATAATTAATAAATGAAGAAGTTTTTTGTAATAGCTGTGATTTTGGTTCTTTTTCAATTTCAAAACTGCGCAAAAGCCGAAAATGAATATCTTACGCAGGAAATGTTAAATACCGAACAGGAGAATGAATTAACTCTTGGGGAATTTGCTTCACCTGTTGATGACGATAAAGACGATGTCCCCGATAGTGTCGAATCAGAATTTAGGGTCTTTGATGAACTCGGCAAAAATCCAGCACCCAAAGAAGAAACTTTTTTGCAAAGAATACTTAAAACAAAAATAACAAGAACTGATATCCCCTCATATTTATTAAAAGACGAATTAACTTTTACTCATAAGTATGGCAAAACTGAGTTTTATGCGGGGCACAGAGGCTCTTTATCTTCGTTTTTTGCGCCTCATCACTATACAACAAATTATGATGATTTAGCTACGGAATTCGGTTTTCAAGGTACAACTCAAAATAACAGGTATGATTACAGATTCAGTATTTTGCCTATAGTTGATCACGGAAAAAATTATGTTGATTATATGTGGGGGGATTTATTTATAACGGATAATATTATCCCTCACCACAAAATACAGATCGGTCGTTCAAGAGGACAGGTCGGAATTGAGGGCGGTATGTCTACATATACATTGCCTTTTGTTCAACGCTCTCAAATTGCAAGAAATTTCGGGAATTTAAGAACCACATCAATTAAGCTTATCGGTAATTATAATTATGCCGATTACAGTTTGTCTGTCGGTTCATCGGGGCGTTACTTTACAAGCGGAATGCCGGGAGCTGATTTTATCGGCTGGCTAAATGTTAAACCGTTCGGGTCTGATGATGGCAAATTAGGCAGATTAACCGTCGGTGGCGGGTTAAATTCGGGTCATAACAGGTTTAATTATAATGTAGGAACAATTTATATAGGCTATAAACATAAAAGACTGTGGACAAATTTTGAAGCGGCTATTGCAGACGGTTACAACGGCGGTGCTGCATTAAGCAATAAAAAGGCATCGGGTATGGCGTATACCCTCGGGTTGAAATTAAATCCGCATTTACAGGTAATCGCCAGAGTCGACCATTTTGATCCCAATAGAAAAGTTTCGCATAATTCTATTCAAGAGTATACGGCAGGTATAAACTGGTTTATTCGAGGTCAGGCGTTGAGATTTGTTCTCAATTATGTATACTGCAAAAATCAGGCAACTAAAGACAGCCACAAAATATTTCTCGGCACCCAAATATTATTATAATTATTCTATATATCAAACTCTTTTTATCCGAAATGACAAGTTTTGCAAGTTATGATATTATAATATTAATATATAGGGTAATAAGATTATGAAAAAATTTATGATATCGGCTGTGCTTGTTGCGTTTACAATGTGTGCGGCTTTCGGAGCAAAATATACTGTTAATACATCGGGCGTTGTTAAAAATTCAGGCAAAGTCCAAACTCAGGTAGGCAACACTATTAACCAGAATTATTTCAACAACTATTCCGCATCTGATTATGTAAATCAAAGTACCGTAAATAACGGCGATAGCGCTATAGTTGAAATCGTTATGGATTATTCGGGGAGTATGGCAAACTGGATTGACGTTGCAAAGCGTTCTATGGCATCAATTGTTGCCCAAATTCCGACTTCCACAAAACTCGGGTTTAGGGTTTTCGGTCATGATAATTACGGCAGCAACCCCAGATTCGGTACAACAATTCAGGAAGTTACCAAACTTGTTAAAAAAGGAAATAAGATTAAAGTCGTAACCCAGCAAAGTCCTCTTGGCAGAACATCAGGTGTTTGTGCGGCGACAAAGCAGGTTGCACCTATCAGAAGTGCCAATGCATACAATTTAATAAACGGTATGAATTCGGTTGATATAGGTGGAGCAACCCCTTTGGTTTATGCTTTGGATAGAGCCGTATATCAGGACTTTGCAACACTTGATCAATCTTTACCAAAGAAAATAGTTTTAATAACCGACGGCGGAGAAAATTGCGGCGGCAACCCTTGCGAATTTGCAAAGCGTTTAATGACTAAAAGATCAGATGTTCATATTGATGTAGTGCTTGTTTCATCGTATTCAAAATCTTTAACTTGCCTTGCATCGACAACGGGCGGTCATTTTTATAACATAAATAATTTATCTGATTTTTCATCAACAGTAAATCGTTCAATACAATCTAAACCGACAAAAACTCCTGACACCTCATTGAACGGTCAAACCCAAAACGGTCAGAATTACGAATTTATCAATATGGACGATGATGAATAAATCCGTATAAACATTTAATTTAGATATAAAAGAGTTGTATTTTGTTTATACAACTCTTTTAATATTTCTTAACAAAACTAATTCATAAAAGCAATTTCGCAACAATAAAAAACTTTATATAAATACAGGGGATAATATAAAGTTATTGCGAGGAAAATTATGGGAATTGGTACAATTGCATTAAATGTTTTAAAAGCTATACCAAGATATGCATTTAGTGACGGGTGTTCCGTTATAACAAAAGCAAGAAAAGGCGTTAGGGTTGCAAATCCTAAAGCAGGTTACAGCATATTCAGTCATCCTATTGAAAAAGGCAAAGCAGGTTTAACCGCACTTAAAAAAGACCTTTTAAAAGCAGGGACTAAAAAAACTGTTTGGCAAAGCATAACAAGTTTTGCTAAATCATTTGTTACAAAACCGAAAGCAGGAATTAGAGCCGCTAAAATTGCAGCGGCAAAAGCTGGTAAAACTGCAAGCTTCTGGGCAAAAGCAGGCGGAGCATTAAAAGGCTTAGGCAAAGTATGTAAAAAATTACCTATCATCGGTACCGTTTTAACAGTCGGTTTTGAAATCCCCGATGTAGTTAAAGCTTTCACTCATAAAGACGGCGGTTTCGTTGAGGGAATGAAACAAATCGGTAAATCAGCATTAAAAATCGGCGTTGGTGCAGGTTTATGTGCTGTCGGCACGGCAATCGGCGGTCCTGTTGTAGGTGCTTTGGCATGGGCTGCAGGTGATTGGATTGTAGATAAAGTTACCGGCGGTTCATTCTCTGAAAACCATCCTGATGAAAACGTAGCAGCTGATGCAACAAGACAAACTATAGATTTAAGACCTCAAGAAACTCAAGATGAACAAACCTCTCAAGGCTCGGCAACAGAAAGTGCTGAAGTTTCAGACAATACTTCTTCAACATCTTCAACTTCAACTGATACCGATAATAATACAGATACAGACAATACAGATGATAATGAAACAACAGATACTCAATCATCAGATGATACAACAACTCAACAGACTCAAGGTTCTGATGATACTCAAACTCAACAGGCTGGCACAAATCCTCAAGTATTTTCAAATAACCCGTTTGCATTCGGCTTAGGTACAACAACTACCAACCCGTTTATGATGGGCGGGGTTCCGACAATGGGAACTACTCCGTTATTCGGAATGGGTTTCAATTCCGGAGTTGATGCCTACACAGGTTCATTAGTTCAATCAGGTGAGAATATCTTCGAAAAGTACCCGATGGGATATACATTCCAATACATAGGCTAATAGTAAGAATGAAGTCAAACAAAAAGAACCTTTTTAATTAAAGGTTCTTTTTGTATTGTTTAGGTTCGGTTTTTATTTTAAATCTTTAAATCCCGCAAGCGTAAAATTCTCTTTCTGCTGCAATTGTTGTGCATTCAAGCAATTGGGATAAGAAATTCTCAATCAAATTTTCTACCTCTTTCACATCAGCCTTAATTGCGTTAAATTCTTTTTCTTTTGCTTCTCTTTTTGCGTTTTCAAAAATTGTGTCTTGATACATAAACTATAACTCCTCATTATTTATGACAAATATATATTCGTCCTTTTTTATTTAAATCTTTAGGAATATAAATTTTTTGTTACAAAATTTCATCTTTAGTGGAACTTTGATTTATTCTACAGTAGAATAGTATTAACTTGTACAGAGGAAAGAAATGAGTAGTGATTTTGGTTTAACAAGTTATAATTTTTATTCAAGCCGCAGAGAAATGGAACTTATCTCTAAAATTGTTTACTCCTTGAATAAAATACTTGAAGAGGATAAAAAAGAAGATCAACCGTTATTTTTGAAAATATCGGATACTTTGATAATGGATATTGCAAGAAAAGTCGTTCAAGACAAAAAGAGAACTTTTCTTATAGGTATTACGGGGGAAAGTGCATCGGGCAAAACCGTTTTTGTTGACAATACCGTTAAAGCTTGCGTTAAAGATAACACTCAAGGAATTTACACCGTAATAAGATGTGATGATTATTACAAAGATACTTCAAAAGAGTTAAAAGAAGCAGGCTCTTATGAAGAATTATTCAAAACAGGATTCAGTTTTGACACTCCTGATGCTATAAATTTGGATTTGATGCAAAAGCATCTTGTTGCATTAAAAGAGGGTTTAACAATAAAATCCCCCAAGTACAACTTTGTAACTTGTGAATCAAAACCCGACGGAGATTTAAAACAGCCCGCAAAAGTTATTTTAACAGAAGGGCTTTATGTTTTAAACGAGGGATTGCGTGATATTATGGACGTTAAAGTCTATGTCTTTACTCCTTTAGAAGTAATTAAACAAAGATGGTATAAAAGAGCGAAAGAACGTGGTAAAGAAGGTAAAGCTGCCGATTTGCAATTTGCTGACGTTAACAGAACGGCACAACAATATATTCGTCCGACATACCAAATTTCTGATGCCATAATAAACGGCATGGTTAGTCAGGAATACATCCAAGATATTACTGACAGAATCTTTAAAACATTAAGAGATATTGTTGAATAGTTTATAAGATATAATAAATAAAGATTAATAAGGCGGCATTTTTACTAAAAATGCCGCCTTTAATTTAAAATGCTCTTTTGCATCCAGCGCAATTTGTCTGTTCCATGTAAATCGGTTTAACGGGTGCTGCGCATCCGCAGGGTGTACCTCTGCGAATAATTTTTACTCCATGCAATTTTTCGCATTTTGTAAGTCTTTGTTTTTGACATCTTTCTACCTTGCAGCCGCAGCCGTTCTCGCCAAAGCCCCGACCGAAATTCGTAAACGGATTTAGACTGCCTAAACCGTCATAGCTCCATGCAAATGCGCCTTGAGGGATTCCTAAGAATGCAATTAATGCAATAAGTGAAAATATCTTTTTCATAAATTGACCTCCTTGTGTGTGATACACAAATATTTTATAAATTTTAAAGGTGATTTACATTGATAAGACAGGTTATCTATAATAGCCGAAAAGTAGTAAATAAAAAAAACGAGGTGTTGAATTAAATCAAAACCTCGTTTTTTACATTAGTTGTAATGTTGTTTACTACTTAGCGATAGAGGAATCATCAATTAAGATAACTTGAATTTGTTCGCCTTCTTTAGCAACATAGTTCAAACCGGGTGTAACGAAACCGGTGATTAAACCAACACCAGCACCAACAGGAGTACCGATTGCAACACCTGTACCTACTTTATCAGGTTTCGGAATGAATGAGAAACCAACACCTGCGCCGGTACCAACAGCTGTACCACCAACCGTGTACAATGCAACTTTACCTGCTGTCATCCAAGGACCTTCTTTCAAAGCATAATCTTTGTAGAAAGGTTTAGCGTTCATATCAACAGTTTTTCCGTTAGGAAGAACTACTTTATTGATTTGAGTATAAACTCTTGCGTTCTTGTTCCACCATTGAGGGTCTTGAATGTTCAAAACTGTTCCGTAGAATTTAGAACCTGCAGGGAACAATGTAGTTCCTTCTTCTGTTACGATGTCTTCAGGGTTAGTGAATGTCACAGAATCTCCTGCTGCATGTAATTTAGATTTGAATTGTTCGGTAAATTGAATTTCTAATACGTTACCTTCTTTAACAATGTTTCTCATATTAGTAACTGTTACTTCATTGCAAGGAGCTTTCTTAGTAACATTTAAGTGCTCTGTACCTAAAACTTTTTCATTTTTGTATTGAGCTTTTACTAAATCTAATCTTTGGCTTAATCTGTATAACAATACAGCAGCTTCAGCTCTTGTTAATTCTTCGGTCGGTCTTAATTCATTTTCGTTAGGGTGGTTAACATAGATGCCGTAAGATAATGTTTTAGCATAAACATTTTTAGCCCAAGCGGGAACTTTAGCTGCATCTTTGTATTTAGAAACGATTTTTGAATCAACTGTACCATCAATTGTGATATGGCTGATAACTGATTGAGCTTCATCTCTCAAGATAGAACCGTTCGGTCTGAATGTTCCGTCAGGATATCCGTAAACCAAACCGATTTGTTGAGATCTTGCGACTGCATCATGACCTGCACCTGATTTAGCAACATCGCTGTAAGGAACTTTTACATTGATAGCTGCGTTGCTTTGACCTAAAACTTTTAATAAAGCAGTAACGAAATCAACTCTGGAGATTTTTTCTTCAGGTCTGAAGTTACCTGCATTTAAAAACATAACTGAATCGTTTACAACACTAGCGATTTCAGTTTGAGCCCAGTAATTTTGTGCTACATCTTTGATTCCTGCATAAGCAAATGCACCTGATGTAGTAATTGAAAGCATACCTGCTACTAATAAGCCTGCTAATAATTTTTTCATTTTTTTACTTCCTCTTTCTTTTCTACTACTTATAGTAAACCAACATCGCCATAATTATATTACAATTATTTCCAAATGTAAAGAGGTTTCAAATGAAAAATTTATCTTGATATTACTAGTGTTTGAACACTTTTGCTAATTTTGTCTTTATAAATGTGAACGGTTTTTTGATGAAATTCCACACTTTGGTTAAGTGATTTTTAATATTCAATTTGGGCATGGAAATTTTGGGCATTTTGACTTTTTTTAATTTTGATAACCCGATTCCGCCGCCGATTACCCCCGCAACTGCAATTGCTCCGAATAAAATCTTTTTCCATAAAGGATTATGAACCAATTTACCGTCGGAATTTTCAAATGTATCCGTATCCGGGACATCTTTTAACTTAATATTTGGCGGAAGCAGGGAAATATTGTGCATCGGAATTTGCTCGGGTACGGGGTGTCCTACGTATCTGGGATTTTGTCCCAAAATAAATGCCGGCGCATCATAATCGATTACGCCCGATGCTGCACACCAATCCAATGCATTAACCCAATTTTCCATATAAACATTCCTTTTACTTACATAACCTGTATTTATATAAAGTATTTTTTTATAAAAAAATTGCGCAATAATTAAAAAATATTTTATTTATGTTAATATCATATTAAGAATAGTAAAGAAACCGAGGATAAAACAATGCTTGATAAATTTTATATTACTACCGCAATTGACTATGTAAACGGCGCTCCGCACATCGGACATGCTTATGAAAAGATAATTTCCGACATTATAGCAAGACATTACTCGCTGAGAACCGACAACTTGTTTTTCTTAACCGGAACAGACGAACATGGTATAAAAATTCAAAAAACAGCTTTGTCAAAAGGTATTATGCCTAAACAATTATGCGATGAAAACTCTCAAGAATTTAAAGATGCTTGGGCAAAGCTTGATATAGGTTATAACAGATTTATCAGAACAACCGATGAAGATCATGAAAGAGTTGTTCAAAAAATCTTCCAAAGATTAAAAGATAACGGCGACATTTATAAGCACGAGTATGAGGGTTGGTATTGTCCCGGGTGCGAAAGCTTTTTAAGCCCAAAAGATTTAACGCAGGACGGACTTTGTCCGAATCATTTGAGAAAACCCGATATTGTAAAAGAAGAAAATTATTTCTTCAAATTAACAAAATACAAAGATGCAATCAAAGATTATATTAAATCTCATCCTGATTTTATAGTTCCCGCATTCAGGGCTAATGAAGTTTTAAATCAGCTTGAAGATATTCAAGACATTTCCGTTTCCCGTTCAAAAGAAAATGTCGGCTGGGGAATTGATATTTTAGATGATCCAGAACAGTCAATTTATGTTTGGATAGATGCTTTGTCTAATTACATTACTGCAATCGGCTATGACCCTGACGGATCAAGTGATCAATTTAAAAAATTGTGGCCCGTTGATGTTCATGTAATCGGTAAAGATATTTTGAAATTCCATTCGATTTATTGGCCTGCAATTTTGATGGCTTTGGATTTGCCTTTGCCAAAACACATTTTTGCTCACGGTTGGATAACGATAGATGAAACCAAGATGTCAAAATCGTTAGGCAACGTCGTTTCGCCTACTTCGGTTCTCGAACATTTTGAATTGAAATATCCCGATGCGTTCAGATATTATATGGCAACATCTGCTCCTTGCGGGCGTGACGGTAATTATTCCGATACTGATTTTAAAGAAAAAGTTAATGCGCATCTTGCAAACAGTATGGGCAATCTGTTAAACAGAAGTTTATCAATGCTTGTTAAATATTTTGACGGAGAAATAAAAGAAGAATTTTTAACTAATCGTTCAAAAGAGGCAGAAAGTTTATTGAGAACAGCTTCAGGTTCTGTCAAAATAATTGAAAATCATTTCAATCATTTTGAATTGCAGGAAGCTGCGCAGGTAATTATCGGACTTGTTGACAGTGCAAACAAATTTATTACGGACAATGCGCCTTGGACATTAGCTAAAGAAAATAAAATGACCGAATGCGGACAGGTTTTGGCTACGGTTCTTGAAATGATGTGCATAGTTTCATCATTAATTTATCCGTATTGTCCGAATATCGCACGTGATATGGCTAAACAATTGTCTTACGATTTGACGACAAAATATGATGATATTACAACTTCTAATATAAAAGCAGGTAAATTGATTTCAAAAGAAGAAATATTCCCTGTATTTTTAAGAGTTGATTCCGAACTTGCAGATAAATCAAAGAAATAAAATATTCTAAAAAAGATATGTCTCGGATATTTGGATTTCTAACATTTATCTAACATTAGTCCATTAATATAATAATGTGTATTTAAATCAGTAAAGAAATGTCTAATAATATTACCGATGCAAAAATCTTAATAGTTGAAGATGAACCTCAGATTAACAGGCTTGTTGAACTTGTTTTGCAGTCTGCGGGGTATTATAAAATACGAAAAGCTTATGACGGGAGGGAGGCTTTGAATTTAATCAAAATCTAAAAGCCCGATTTGATTTTGCTTGATATTATGATACCAGAGATTGACGGTTTTGAATTGTGCAAGATGATAAAAAATGACAACAATTTAAAATCGGTTCAAATAATTATGCTGACGGCTAAAAAGATGGAAGAAGATATCTTAAAAGGCTTTGAAAGCGGTGCAATTGATTATATTTCAAAACCTTTCAGCAACAGGATTTTGCTTGCAAGAATTAAAGCTCATCTGCTTAATTCGACCATAAATACTCAAAAGTCATATAAAAATATAACTCTTGATAATTTGAGAAAATCCGTTACTTTAGACGGAAAATTGATAAAGTTGACAAAATTTGAATATATTATTCTTGAAACATTTATAACAAATGTCGGGATTGTATTTTCTCGCTCTCAACTTTTATCCTATTTAAGAGGAGATGACGGGTTTAATGTATCGGAGCGTGCAATGGATGTACAGATTGTAAATTTGAGAAAAAAACTCGGCGATTTTGGTTCTAATATCGAAACCGTACGTGGTTTAGGGTATAAATTGAAAGAGTGCAATGAATGAAAAAACGTGATTTGTATTGGATAAAAGAGATAGGGATTTTTGTTCTTATAACATTGATTTTAGGCGTAATAGCAGTATTCGGAATTTTGCGATTCAACGCTTCTTATATGGCAGAAGAACAAGAAGAATTGCAGGTTTCTAAAAAACAAATAGAGTGGGTAATTTTGCCTTTCTTGCAAAACCGAAATTTTTCTAAAATCCGTCAATATTGCAACGATTTTAAAAATGAAGATACCGAAATAAGATTGTTTGATGAAAATAAAAAACTTTTAGCATCTTCAAATGTTCAAAATAAGACTCCGTTGCTTGAGCGGGACAGCAAAATTCTTCACCATACATACAGCAGATTTAAGATTTATGAATATGCGATAAAAAATCAAAAAATAGGGCTGCGTGAAGATTACGATATAAACGGTCATACGTATTATCTTGAAATAACCGTATCTCAGGCTGATGTTTTAAAAAGTATAATAAACGCTCAGAAAAATCTGGCTATTTTCTTTATCGTTTACATTTTGTTTTTCATTGCAGGGTTGATTCAGGTATGTTATTCTTTGCGAAATTCGTTTAACAAACTTGAAGATAGCGTAATTGCGGTCGCAAACGGAAATCTTGAAACTGAAATTGACGTTCCGAAAATCGAATTGCTCCAAGAATTGACCATTGCGATAAAGAAAATGGTTAAACGCTTAAAAATACAGATTGCAAGGCTTACACAGCTTGAACAGTATAAAAGCGAATTTTTGCAAAATATTACGCATGAAATTAAAACCCCTATCACGGCAATTAATTCCGCAATCGAACTTATAGAAGCTAACAATGCAATTGATAATGCGGATAAAGAGTGTTTTGATATTATTCAATTCCAAACAAAAGCAATTGATAAACTTGTAAGCGACATTCTTTCTTTATCGGAAATTGAAGTTGCCAAAACAGATGAACATAAGGATTTTAAAGATTTTAACCTCAACGATATGATTCAAAACGTAATTGATGAATATAATTACAGCCCCGTTAAAATAAATGTAATATCAGATGAGCAAATTATTGCACATGGCGATAAAGATTTGCTCCAAACGGCTGTTTCAAATCTTGTTTCTAATGCTTTGAAATATTCAAAAACCGATAAAATTGATATAATTTTAAATAATCACGATAACGGAATAAAAGTAATCGTAAAAGATTACGGCACGGGTATAGAAAAACAGCACCTAAATCATCTGTTTGAAAGATTTTACAGAGTAGACAAAGCTCGCAGCCGCAAATTGGGCGGAAAAGGGCTCGGGCTTGCAATTGTTAAGAATATCGTAGAACTTCATAATGGAACGATTGCAGTTGAAAGCGAAGTAGGCAGGGGAACAACTTTTATTTGCAAATTCGATAAAAATTAAACCTGTCAAAAAATATATTTTCGGGGTTTAGAATTTGTATGAAAGTTTCAGGATTTGCCCCGTACAATTATTACAACCAATGTCAAAATATCTCTTTCGGCACAACCGCAAGAAGATACAAATTGCCATCAGGGGAAGAATTTGGCAATGACAGCTGGCTTTTTAGAGATGATATGGATTGGGAAAAATTATCGCTTTATGAAAAGAAAAATTTCGAAGATAAGCCCAAGGTAAATATTGTACAGTTTGCAGCTTCAGACGGTTCGGAAGCTTACACGCAAATTATGTCTATTTTAGAAAATAATCCCCGTCCCGATGATAACAAGTTTTTCCCTATTATGGCGTATGATATTGATTCGGAAATTACAAAGAGTGCCCAAAGCGGTTATATAAACACTTTGCCTTTTGACAGATTAAATCTGCAAATGAATGTCGGGGATTATGATAAATATTTTTCGCAGGGCAAAG
This sequence comes from uncultured bacterium, assembly GCA_900319365.1. Classification (GTDB taxonomy): domain Bacteria; phylum Cyanobacteriota; class Vampirovibrionia; order Gastranaerophilales; family Gastranaerophilaceae; genus Zag111. Next base: position 13,181 of record ONOE01000002.1, read on the forward strand.
GGTTTTTAAATATTAAAAATGACAAGAATTTAAACAGCGTGAATACGTCATGGTATAGCTCAAGAAATAAGCAAAACGGCGGAATCAAAGCGTTAAAGGCAAATAAAATCCTGACAGACAAGGTAAAATTTCATAACGATGATATGTACAGAATACTCGGACAATTGAGGGATAATTCAAATACAATTCTTATGTGCCGCAATGTTATCGGGTATTTTGACGAACGTCAGGCGGAACTTTTTGCAAAGCTTGTTTCATTCAAGCTCAAAAGCGGAAGCTTGTTTTTAATCGGCGAACACGATACAAGGCATACAAATATTGATAAATATCTGCACGAAAATAATTTTATGCATGTTATGAAAAATGTCTATAAAAAATTATAAATTAACTGTTTCTTCAATCTGATATAGCGGTCTGTTTTTGACTTCAATCAAAACTTTACTTAAATATTCACCGATTATACCAAGCGACATTATGATAATTCCGCTGAAAAATGCTATTGTCATAATTATTGACGTCCACCCGGGAATTGAATAATGTTTGATATAACTTACAAGAGCATAAATTATTTCAAGTATACTGACAAATGATGTCAAAATTCCGACAACCGTTATCATTCTCAACGGTAAAATCGAAAAGTTTGTTATGGCAGCCCATGCAAGTTCAAGCAACTTGAAAAACGAGTATTTTGTTTTACCTGCAAGGCGTTCTGTTTCGTCATAATAGAGATTGCATGATTTTAGCCCGATATTTTGTACTATGCCTCTTAAAAATATCGTTTTTTCTTTGTATTCTTTTAATCTTTCAACCGCACGGCGGCTCATCAATCTGAATTCAGAATGATTTTGTCTGATATTAACTCCGATAAGGTGCATAAATTTATAAAATAAAAATGCGCTGCCTTTTTTGAAAAACGAATCTGCTTCACGCTTTTTGCGGCAGCCGTATACGATTTCAAATCCTTGATGATATTTTTTTACCATATCAACTATCAAAATCGGATCGTCCTGTAAATCCGCATCAATTGTTACATAAATATCAGCATTGAGCGTGTTCAGCCCCGCAAGAATTGCGTACTGCTGCCCGTAATTTCTGCTTAAATCAATAAAAGCGATTTGATGATTATGTGCGCATTTTTTTTCAATAATCTCTTTTGTCCTGTCAGAACTTCCGTCATTTACAAAGCAAATTTTGCTGTTTTGCGATATAAGTTCATCATCTATCATTATGTTTAAGATTAACAACAATTGCTCGATAGAATATTCAATAACTTCTTCTTCGTTGTAACATGGTACAACAATTGCTAATTTATTATTCCTCATAAGTTCCTCCCTGAATTATAGAATATTTAATTCCTCTTTTTTTTATTTTCAAAGGCAGGTCTTGAATTTCTCTGTTTCTTGCAATAACAATATTGTTTTTCTTCTTTAATTCTTGGCGCAGCCAATTTGTATCTTCTTCGGTTTTAAAAATTATTTTTGGTTGATGACTGTAATATAAAAGGCTGAATCTTCCGCCGGTTAAATAGGTCGAAATTGTATACTTGTTTTCCCTCGCATATTGCGCAAAGTTCATCAAATCGTCTTGTCCGAATGCGTAAATAAAATTAAACGCACATGGTGTTACAATTCCTAAAGTCAGCGCCATCATCAACCCTAATGACATAAATAGCTTTAATCTCATATTTTTCAATATGAAAATCCAGTTCAAAATACTAAACGGAATAAGCGTAAATAATGAAACTTTTTGTACCTGTTGAAATTTAATATAAATTTCGGGCGGTAAAAACATTGCGCAAAAAATCATTCCGATTGCGGCTATTGAAAATATGGTGTTTAAAACAATCAATGAAATTTTTACTGCTCTGTCATCATAATTTATGAATTTATACCATATCGCACCGATTAAAACCGCAAAAAAAGGATAAATAGGCAGAATGTATGTTATGAGCTTTGTTGCCGATGAACTGAAAAACAGTAATATTGTAACAACCGCAATAGAATTTAGTATCAGAAATTTTGTATAATCATCTTTTAAATTGAGTTTGAAGTCCTCGGGCGGTTTGATTTTTGAAAACAGTACGAATATATGCGGAAAAAGTCCCCATAAAAGCGTAACAATCAAGAAGTACCACGGGTGAACTCTGCCAATAACTTTTGATCCTAAAAATCTTAAAATGTGATGTTTGTATATGTATTCTCTAAAGAATAAATGCGGATACATTTTGAGCATAATTATATGCCATGGCAATGTTAATAAAAGAAATAACAAAATTCCCCACGAATATTTAAAAGTTTCTTTCCAAGATTTGAATACGAAACTTGAAACAAATATTATAAGAGCAGGTATTGCAACTCCGGGGATTCCCTTTGCCATAACTGCAAGTCCTGAAAAGATGTATGTTAAAATCCAGAAATATTTTTTGTTTTTATCCTGAACAAAGAACGTCAAGAAATAACATAGAACAGAACATGCAACTAAACTCGTCAATACGCTGTCTAAGATTGCGATTTTTGTTAAAATTACGTATTCTAAACTCGTAAATAAAACGGTTGTTGTTACTATTGCAAACAAATCGTTTTTAATTTTTCTGCAAAGTGCAATTAAAAACCCCGTTGGCAGTAATGATAAAATAACAATGGGCAGCCTTGCCGTCCATTCGTTAATCCTTCCGCCAAAAATATGAAACGATATGCATTCAAGCCAAAAATATAACGGAGGTTTTTCAAAGAAATACTCTCCGTTTAAATAAAGTGTAAGATAGTTTTTAGAATTAAACATTCCTCTTGCCATATCAACGTAGCGGGTTTCATCAACGTCTAAAAGCGGATATGAACCCAACCCGTAGAAAAATCCGAAAAATAATATAATTCCTAAAATACAATAAAGTATAATAATACCATTCTTTTTCATTATTACTTTTCCTTCCCATGCTATTTACATTATTAAGGATAGAAAAATATTATTAAGATATTGTTAGGAATTTAGATGTTTTATTTGGGTGCAAATGCTATAATATGCTTGAATTAAATATAAGGAGAAAATAAGATGTGGCTTTTATTTGCAATCGGTTCGGCAGTATTTGCGGCGTTAACATCAATACTGGCAAAAATAGGAATAGAGGGTGTAAATTCAAATCTTGCAACGGCAATTCGTACTTGCGTGGTACTTTTAATGGCTTGGGGAATGGTTTTTATAACCCATGCACAAGGGGGAATAACGAGCATAGAAAATAAAAGCTGGTTGTTTTTAATATTGTCGGGACTTGCAACAGGCGCATCGTGGTTGTGCTATTACAAAGCAATCCAAATAGGGCAAGTATCAAAAGTCGTTCCGATAGATAAGATGAGTACGGTTTTGACGATAATTCTTGCGGTTGTATTTTTGAATGAATGGCACAAACACATTAACTCTGAAGTCAAAAAAATGGAACACGACTTCCGACCATTGTGTCAATTTGTATCCTAAATTTTTTGTACAGGAATTGACAAGATTTTGTACAGGATTTGACAAAATTCCCAAAGTGGACTCTTCCCGAAATAATCAAACTAACCGTACAACTCAAACGACACGCTAAAATGCAGATATATCAATTAACAGAAACTAAAAAACCCGAATAATACAACTAACCGTACAGTCCGCAAAATGAGAAATTTAGTCCTGTTAGTGTACGGTTAGTTTTACTCTTTCCGACCACTTAAACTCAAACAACGAGCGAACTTGCCCGAATAGTAACACTACCCGTACAAGTCAAAACGGTCATTAAAATACACTGCTGTTTTCATGATGATAATGTATCATTTTTAATAAATACAGATAGAGATACTTTTGAAATTTCAGATATAAACATAAAAACAACAGATATGACACTTCCAAATAGATTTTTCGATGAAATGATGGCGATTACAGATATGATAGACTATTTTAAACTTGACGAAAGGACAGGATTGTGTAAGTATATAGACTATGGAAAAACTAAGTAGACAAAAATTTTATGAAACTTATATAAAAGACTTGTTACCAATATTGGAACAATTTGAACCTCTAAGAAAAAAGATGTTAATGCAATTGATATTATCCGTAACATTATGTTTTCTTTTAGGTTATATCTCTTATTTGTTGCGTGGGTTAGATACAGAAAAACCGTTATTTCACTTCATGACAGTCCTCGTTCCAATAGCCGGTGTTTGTTTAATTTATCCGTTTAAGGTTGTTTTTAAAAATAAACTAAAAAGAAAATGCATGCCGGCAATCCGTAAGTGTTCAAAAAACATTACCTGGGGGTATCCGACTGAAAAATCATTATTAAAAAAAAGTAATTTATTTGAATATTATGATGATGTTCATTATGATGATAGTTTTATGATGAAATATCAAAATGTAAAATTTAATGTTACAGAAGCAATTTTACATACTGTTCAAGATGCAAGACATAAAGAGCCTTATCAAAATCGCATAGTATTCAGAGGAGCAATTATTTCTATTTCTGCAAATAAAAAAATTAAAGCTAATACTTTAATTTTTTCAAAAGAATCAATTTTGAAACCTGATATATATTTAATGTTTCTAATTTTGGAAATATTTTTCCTGATTATATATTTATTAACAACGGATTGTTCTGCTATTGTAACACTTACTGTGGTACTGATATGGCATTTAATATATTGGATGTGTAATTACAAAAAAAATAGTAAACCCAAATTAGAAAAGATAAAACTGGAAGATGTAATTTTTGATAAAAAATTTGATGTATATTCAAAAGATCAAATAGAATCACGCTATCTTATAACAACAGCATTTATGGACAGACTTAACAATTTTAAAGTGGCATTTAAAACAAAAAGTATAAGATGCTCATTTTTTGATAATAATATAATGTTTGCACTAAAAACAAGTAAGGATTTATTTGAAATCGGAAATTTATTTACATCTTTAACTGACTCGAAAAATTTTGAAGATTTTTATTTACAATTATCGTCAATTTATGAGATAATAGACTACTTCAAACTTAACGAAAGAACTGGCTTATAGTATTCCCACCATTATAATGATAATATAATGTAAGTTGGGCTTTTAGCCAAACAAGATAAAGGATAACAGATGGATTTAATAGAAGTAAAACACGCAATAAAAACTTATCAAACAGGTGAAGACTCGTTTAATGCCTTAAATGATGTATCTTTAAATGTTAAAAAAGGTGAGTTTGTTGCAATTATGGGAACTTCCGGTTCTGGTAAATCTACATTTATGAATATGCTGGGAACATTAGATAAACCCAATTCTGGCTCATATTATTTAGACGGGATTGATATGCTTCATTTAGATTCGGATAGACTTGCAATGGTTCGTTGCGAAAAAATGGGATTTGTATTCCAAGGGTTTAACCTTATTTCAAGAACTTCTGCGCTTGATAATGTAATGTTACCAATGATTTACAAAGGAATTTCTGAAGAAGAACGAATTAAACGTGCCGAATGGGCATTAAAAATTGTCGGACTTCAAAATAGAGAAGACCACATGCCAAATCAAATGTCCGGTGGTCAGCAACAACGTGTTGCAATTGCTCGTGCTATTGTTAATGATGCCCCATTGATTTTGGCAGACCTGCTGATGGTGTAATTAAAAACACCACCTTGCAGACTTGCAAGGTGGTGTTAAAATACTGGGGTAGCTGGATTCGAACCAACGAGATGGCGGTACCAAAAACCGCTGCCTTACCACTTGGCGATACCCCATTATTTGGGCTTTCATATACAAATTCTACATCATGAAAATTTAATGTCAAGTTTAATAATTCGCTCCCGTTCCTTGCATAAGTCGTCGGTTTTATCTATAATTTCCGTAAGGAGAAAAATTATGGGTCAGGTTATAAGCAGAAATCATATAGCAGAATTTGTTGATAAATTACACAAAAGCGGTAAAACCGTTGTCGTTACTAACGGTTGTTTCGACATCTTGCATGTCGGTCATGTAAGATATTTGCAAAAAACTAAGTCTTTTGCGGATTATTGCATCGTGCTTTTAAATTCCGATAAATCCGTCAGAAGTATAAAAGGTCCTACCCGTCCGATAAATAACGAAAACGACAGGGCTGAAGTTTTGTGTGCATTATCATGCGTTGATTACGTCGTTATTTTTGATGAGGATTCTCCTGCCAAGCTTATTGATGAAATCAAGCCTGATGTTTACACAAAAGGCGCAGATTACACTATGGAAACGCTCCCCGAAGCTGATATTATGCGCAAAAACCATATCAAAGTTGAGTTTATCGATTTTGTCAAAGGCAAATCAACCACAAAAATCATTGAAAAGATGAAAGAATCTTAATTCTAATCGTACATATCTTTTTCATAAATTCGGTCGGAAACATTGTCAAGCCACATTTGAAACCTTTCAAATGCGGAAAGTTTTTTTGCATATCTTTGTTTTGACGGTGTATAGCCGATTTTTTCAGACACTCCCTCTATAATTCTTTTGTGCAGGTCCGTCAAAAAATCCCCCAGCGAATGTCTGCATTCAGGAATTTTCATTGCAAAACAAAAGCCTTTGTTTCTGTTATGACCTTTAGGCATTACGCTTACACTTAAATCATCAAACAAGTCGTTTTCTAATGGGGTAATATAAATGCGCAGCTTTTCCTGTTGTGCGAAATTATCCAAAGCTCCCATTGTGCCATTATTTACATACTGTGAAAGCCTTTCATCCTTTAAAAGCAATCTGTTTGTTACGATATTGTAGTGCTTTCCGATTTCATAATTCGGAACTCTGTCTGCTTCTGCTTTTGTAAGAGATTTTAAATAAGAATTGTTGAATTTTAATATTTTCGGCATTTGGGGGCTGCTCCTTATGTGTTATATAAAACCCGAAAAAATTTATTTTGCCCTTGAAAATACTTCAACATCAATATCGTCAAAAGTGTTTGTATTAAAATATGCGCAAGATGCAACCATTGCCGCATTATCGGTACAGTATTTCATTGCGGGAGCATGTACGCTGTAGCCGTCTTTTTCAAAATCAAATATCTTTTTGCGAATTTCTGAATTTGCTGCAACTCCGCCTGCAATGACAACCTGTTTATAGCCTTTATTATCTACGGCTTTTTTAAGTTTTTTAGCCAAAGTCCTTGATACGGTTTCCTGAAAACTTGCACAAACATCTTTTACTTGAGCTTCTGAAAGTTCGCCGCCATTTTCGACTTTTAATTTTTTGACAAGTCTTAATACTGCCGTTTTTAAACCGCTGAAACTGAAATTATACCCGTCGACTTTTGCAATCGGAAGTTCATAAGCATGAGCATTTCCCGTTTGAGCAAGTTTATCAAGCTTGGGACCTCCGGGGTATGGCAAGCCGATTAGTCTTGCTACCTTGTCATAAGCTTCCCCGACCGCATCATCAATGGTTTCGCCAAGAATTGTCTGCTTTGAATAAGACTCAACATCAATAATTTGCGTATGTCCGCCGCTAATTAATAAAGCCATAAACGGCGGTTTGATATCGCTATCAAGATAATTTGCGCAAAGGTGAGCATTTAAATGATTAACACCTATAAACGGTTTATCGTAAACAAGAGCGAGCGTTTTAGCCGCATTCAATCCGACAAGCAAACACCCTACAAGCCCCGGGCCGACAGTCCCCGCAAAAGCCGTAATATCTTGCGGTTTTAACCCTGACTGCTCAAAAGCTTCATCAATAATAATATTTATCGCATCAAGGTGCTCTCTTGCGGCAATTTCAGGGATAACTCCGCCGAACTTTGCGTGTGTTTTAATTTGAGAGGCAACGACATTTGCAACAACTTCTCTGCCGTTTTTAACAATGGCGCAAGCCGTTTCATCACAGCTTGATTCAATTGCCATAATGTAATTGTCATAGCCTGATTCTGTTCCGATATTAACTTCTTTTCCCGAAAATAAGCATTCTTTTTTCATACCCCTATTCTACTACAAAATAAAAATAATAATTACAGCGCTTTGAATTTTAATTATTAAGTTTTGTAACAAAATACAACATATATAGCAATTATATACTTTAAAAATACTTTATATAAATGTAAGAGATAAACGAATTACAATAAACACGAGACATAAATTATACACTACCTACTACACACTAACCTTCTACACACGAGGAATTGAAAAAGATTCCAAACTCTTTCCAAAAGAAAGGGTTTTTTTTTGCCCAAAATATTTAATAACAAAAACAACACATTACATCATATTGTAATGTGCTGCTTGTTAAATCTGTAAAATTTTAATTAAGCCTCTTTAGTATATTCGCCACGACGGACTTTACGTTTTACAAGTTCATCAAGGCTTATATTTAATTTATCTGTGGTATCGGTACCGTCGTTTTGAGAAGCTTTGACGTCTTTTGTCGATTCGTGTTCTTTGCCTGTTATGGGGTCTTGATTCGATGCGCTGCCCTGTTCTTTTCTGCTTTGCGCTTTAACGCCCGTTTTTTCTTGAATTTCATTTTTAATACTGTTTACTTGCGACAGGCTGTTTGTGTTTGTCGATCTTGCATCAGATTGTGCGCTTTCTCCGCTTTGACCGTTATTAACGGACGTTTGTCCCGTTGCGATAGCGTTTCTTGCAATCGGAATATTAAAGAATACTTCCATAAATGAGCCTCTTGATTGAGAAAGCAAATCATTGCCGACGCTGATTGTTTCGGCTCCGAAATCTCCTGCACTTGAAAATACCGTTGTTGCGCTTTCAATATCCGTGCCATGGCCGTTTAAGATATTTTCTGTCTGGGCGGTTTGTGATTGAGCACTTTGTCCGTACTGTTCAAGTTCTTTTTGAAGTTGTTCAATTTTTGCAAATGTTGAACTGCTACTGTGGTCGTGGTTAATATTAGCAACTTCCTGTCTTAATTCGCTTTGTTTTGACTCGGCTTCAGACAAAATGCTTTTCATTTCGCTTTCAAGTGTTTGAATTTCGTTTTCGGAACTTGCTTTTATCGCATTCATCGCAACTTCTTGCGCTTTTGCGTTTGATGCGGTTTTGCTGCTGTCCTGCGTAAACGAGATTGCCTGATTTCGAAGTGATACATTATTGTCGGTCATTTCCTGTCTTTTTGCTTGGGCTGCCGTCATTTGCGGTTCTTCATCAGTATTATTCGTATCAGAAGTCGAATTAGCGCTTTGTGTTGTTGCTGTTATATCTGTTTGTGTTGTGCCTGTTGAAGTTACTGCAGTATCGGCAGAAACTTCCGTGCCGGACGTTTGGCTATCGGGCTGCGCAATTAAGCCGTTAGAATCTTTATCACTCGGCGAGGAATGTCGTTCTGCTGCCTTAGCGTTTTCATAAGTGATTTCGTCATTATCGTATTTTTCAACATTGCGCAAAAATTCATTTGCCCATTGAATATAAATATTTGGGACTTCTACCCCTTGTTTTTTATATTTTAGAATTTCTTTAGCGGTCAGATTGCGCCAGTTGATTGAATTTGGATTAAACGTTCCTATTGCTGATACATCCATAGTACACCTTATAAATATGTAAATTTACATATTCTTTAACGGCATAAGTCAAAAATTTCTTTAATCATGAAAAATAATTCTTTTACGTGTTTTATATTATTCATTCAATTAATGGATAACTTTTTTGCACAATGGTATATAATAATAAAAAAGGTGAGGAAAACTATGAACTACGATGATTTAATGCAAAAGGCAATGGAAGCTTCAAAAAATTCTTATTCCCCGTATTCAAAATTCGCAGTCGGAGCATGCGTTATGGCCGATGACGGCTCAACTTTTACGGGTTGTAACTTCGAAAATTCGAGTTTTGGAATGACGATTTGTGCGGAAAGAAACGCCATAGGGTCGGCTATTGCGGCAGGGAAAAGAATTATCAAGGCGGTTGCCATTTATTCTCCCAATCAAGATAATTGCGTTCCATGCGGTGCGTGCCGTCAGGTTATGCATGAATTTTGCAAAAATGATAATGACGTTGATATAGTTTTGAAAAACGGCGATGAGTTAAAAGTTTATACTCTTGCGCAGTTGTTCCCCGAAAGTTTCAGCATGTAATGTATATTTTTGAAGAAATAACAAAATTCTTAAACGGTAAAAAATATAAACCTGATGTCAAAACGGATTATACCCCGTCAGACGGAGAGGATTTGCTTGAAAATCCTAATGAATGTGAGCATTTGTTTATGCCGCTTGATTCATCTGGAGAATACTATGCGTGCAAATATTGCGGGCTTGTTGTGTCTAAAGATAAATTGAAAGAGCAGCAGTAATTTTAATTAATATCCATGTATTTGTTCAGGATCTCTCTTTTTATAGCGCTTTTTTTTTTATGTTTGATACGTCTACATTTCTGTTTGCGTGTACTAATCTTGATCCGAATTTATTAAATGTTTGTAAAGTTATAGCCATTTTTAGTTTTTTCCATACATTTATAAAACGGCTCGTAAAAAAAATTGCTAAAAATATTAAGATTATTTCGTGCTACTATAATATTATGAAAGATAAAATAGGTTTTTGGGGATATCCGCCTCCCGAAATAATTTCAAAATACAAAAAACTTTATCCGAATGCAAAATGGCTTGATTTGGATTTTGATTTTTCGTCTTTTGTTCCCGATTCAAATATCCTGCCCGAAAGCTATTGCAAAATTATAAAACAAATTATAAATAATGCGCTTTATTATAAAAATGACATAATAAAAATCCTTGCGCCTATCGGTAAAGACAAATGTGATAGCGGTTGGTTTGCGGCTCAGGTCTTGAAAGATAAAGGCTTTGACGTTGAAGAAACGAAATTTGAAAATTTCAACCACAGATCTGACGTTGTAATTTCTACAAGCAATATGCCTTTATATGACAAAATTACGACAATTACCGCAAATATTGTTAGAGACGGGGATTATTCTCTGCCGTCAAATTATAAGCAGGTTCCGCCAAAATTCGGGTTCTGGGGCGTGCCGCCTAATGATTTGGAAGTTTTAAAATTGTTCCCTGATGAAACCCATGTATATGGCTGGACAAGATGCGTTGAGGCTAAAGTCCCTGCCGACATTGATTATGAAATGTATGTTGACCCTGATGTGCCGACGGTATTTTATGCGCAGGCTTTTTGTTCTAAAACCCTGCTTGCAAAATATCTCGCAAACAAATACAACGGGCTCTATATTGATATAGATGACTACGCAACCAATTCAATCAAAGCCAAGATTGAAGCATTTTTAAGGCTAAGATAATTCTAAAATATTTTATAAGGGTTAAGGATATTATTCGGGTCAAAAATCTTTTTAATTTGGCGCATATATTCGATTGCGCCGCTATCCGTAACCTTGTTCATATAAGATTTTTTGGCAAGTCCTACCCCGTGTTCGCCCGAAATCGTTCCGCCGAGATTTATTGCAAGTTCATACATTTGCGATTTTGCAAGTTTATAATTTTTATATTCCGTTTCGTTTGAAAAATCAATCGGAATTTGCGGGTGAATGCTCCCGTCGCCTACGTGTCCGACAAGGCAGGAGGTCAGGTCATATTTTTGGCAAATACTTTGCACCCCTTTCACAAGTTTTGCAAGATTTTGTCTTGGAACAATTATATCGTCTGTTGTAACGTTAGGTTTTAGCTTTGCACATGCTGCCATTGAACTGCGGCGAGCATTCCAAATTCTGTCGGTTTCTTCTTTTGTACCCGAATACCTGATATTTGCCGCATTGCAATCTTTTAAGACCTTGCAGACGTTTTCTCTTATGGAATTTATATTCTCTTTATCGCCGTCAATTTCAATCAGCAGCATAGCTTCTTTATCGCATTGCAGTCCTGACGGATAAAATTTTTCAACGGTATTTATGGCATTTTTATCCATAAAATCAATGGTAGACGGGAAAATACGTTCTTTAATAATATTATTTACGCAAGAAACAGTATTTTCAATATCATTAAAATACCCTGCAATAACCTGTGTTTCTTGAGGTTTTGGTATAAGTTTCAACAAAGCTTGTGCAACTATTCCCAATGTTCCTTCAGAACCCGTAAACAACGAATTTAAATCATATCCGACGGCATTTTTAACCGTTTGGCTGCCTGTGTGAATTATTTCCCCGTTTGAAGTTACTACTGTCAAATCAAGTACATAATTCTTTGTTCCGCCGTATTTAAAGCATCTTGCGCCTGCCGAATTTTGCGCAATACTCCCGCCTATAGTTGAAACTTTTAAATTTGACGGATCAGGAGGATAGAATAAGCCGACGTTTTCTGCTGCCTGTTGGATATCGCCTACGATAGCTCCAGGTTCGACTTGAACGGTCATATTTTCTTTATTCAATTCCAAAATTTTATTCATTTTGGAAAAATTTAATACAATTCCGCCCAAAGACGGTATGCAGCTTCCGACGGTGTTTGTTCCCGCACCTCTGCTTATAATGGGGATTTTATTTTCGTTCGCAAATTTTACAACCGATTGAATTTGCTGCGTATTTTCTACAAAAATTACGGCATCTGCAATCTTTTTGCCCAATTCGGGATTTGCCCACGCATCAAAAGAATAAACGTACCTTTGTTCAAGCTCGGTCGTATAATTCTGTCGGGGTAATATTTTATTCAGTTTTTTTGATAAGTCCTTAATCAACATAAGATGCCAATTTTTCTACGTTTGTTCCTAATTTTGTGATTTGTTTTTCGATTTTGTCGATTTTTCTGTTTACAACGGGATCATCAAAATTTTCTACCATAGAAAGCAATTTGTCAATATTTTTTTCTAAACGATCAATTCTTTCCTGCTGGTTTGCCATTTGTTCTTCAAGGCTTTCGACTTTTGAAAGTCTTTTTTCAAGTTTTAGGAATTGCGCATTTCTTAATTCAAATTTTTCTTCAATTGCAGTGGTAATTTGATTGTTTACTGCTTTGCCGAGTGCCTCAAGCTGATCTTTAACGGCGTGTATACCGTCAGAATTTGAAGAAATTTTATTTATGCTTTCACTTACATTGTCTATCCATTCTCCGATATATACAAGCGCCTGTCTGACGACGTTATCCGATTGCGCCGAGGTTTGTAGCATATCAGATAATTTGTCAACTTTGTCCGAGAGATTTCCGTTGAATCCCTCAATTCCCATATTTATTGCATCGTATGATTTGTCGGAATTGGCAATCAGGAATTGAGTTTGCTCTTTGATTGATGTAATTTCGGATTTTAAATCTTTCATTTCTTCTTGAGTTAAAGAGTCAACTGATGACGTTATATTGTGAAGTTTGTCCGTGATTTCGGATAAATCAATAGCCTTTTCCTGCTCATCTTTTGCCTGCAAGTCATTAAGAGCAAGTCTTAATTTAGACAAATCTGTTTCAATATCCTGCATTGAATACGTATAATCCGAGTCATTGCCTGAAGATGAGAGCAAATGCAATTGTTTATTTATCTGCTCGATATTTTTATTGATTTCGTTTGTTCGTTCTTCTACAAAATCTTTAATATCCTCTGTTTCTTCAACAAAAGAAACCTGATCAAATATGGTAACAACGGCCGCCATAATTGATTCTTTCATCTCTTTTACGGCTTTATTCAATTGTTCTGTATCAGATGAGGTATTTGAACTCAGATTGTTTAATTCTTGGCTCAGTTCATTTAAACATTTTTTGAATGCATCAAGATTTTCTCCGGGCTCAAGCATTTTTATATAATCTTTCTGCTCGGAAATTAATGATTTAATGTCCTCTAATTCTTGTTCATTTGTACCTTTTGAAGATATTTCAACAAGCTTTTGGCTCAATTGTTCAAGCATTGAAGAAATCTTTTTGTCGGATTCCGATAATTTGTCGGAAACTTCCTCAAGCATTTCGGTATTTGAAGTATCAGATACCATAACGTCCAATTTAGAACTGATTTGATCGATTTTTTTATTGAGTTCTTTTGAATTTGAATTTATGTATTCGTTGATGTCTTTTGCCCAATCTTTATTCAGATTTTTCAGAACTTCATCAATTTTTGAATTTAAAGACATCATGAAATTTCCGTTAACGGTCGGAATTTGCAAAGATGATTGCTTTTCGTTGTTGTTATTGTTTTCTTTTTGCAGCTGTTCAACCGATGCACTTAAATTCCTGATGTCGTTTTGCAAAATATCAAATGCCTGTACAAAATCAAATTGATTTTCTTCCAAAATGTCATCTTGGCTGAAATCTTCAAGCTCATCATCTTCGTCTTTATCGTCTTGAGGTTCTTGCGGTTGTTCTTGAGGTTGAGTATTTAAACTCATTTCATCAAGTTTTGCGCTGATTGTATTTAAAACATTTGTAATCTGCTCATTGTTTGAGGAAAGTTTTTCAATCTGTTTTCCGTATCTTGAAATATCATCTTTTAAATCATCAATTGCCTCATCATCAAGTAATAAAGGCGCAGCCGTTACATCTGACGTCTGAACGGGCTCATCGCTTGTATTTTTAGCGGTAAGTTTTTTGAGTTTTGACTTAAAGCATTTTTTCAAATCTTCAATGGCTTCAAGAATATCATCATGGTTTATTGCTGTTGCAATAAGGGCTTTGATTTCGTCATTTTGCGTCGTAATATTGTTATTTACGGTTTCTACGGCATCATTTATTAATTTTTCCTGACTTGTTTTAAATTCTTTTATGCTGTTAACGAATTGATTTAATTCCGTCATTTTTTCAGGTGCCGGAGGAACAATAGCATCAAGAGATTTTTCCAGATAATCTCTTAACTCGTCCATCTTTAAAATAACCGAATCGTTATCCGTCATAATGAAATCTTTAAGGTTATTTTCGTTTTCTGAAAATTTATTGATAATTTTATTGTATAGTTTTTCGCTTTGGTCGCTATCTTCAGATAAGCTTTGATTACTTATTAATTCATTGTGCAGCGCTTCAATTTCTTTTTTGAGATAATCAATATTTGAATTTGCCGCAATTTGTTCAAGAGTTTGCTTTATAGGTTCAAGTTCGCTTACGAATTTTTCATTTTGAGATGTAAGATTTTCTGTTACATCAGTTGAAATCAATTGCAATTCGGATTTAAAATCTGCCAGTTTATCGCTTATTAAAGCAAGTTTATCTTCCTGCTCGGGTGCATTATCAACATCAGCAACGGAAAGTTCTTCAATAAGTCTCTGGATAGCAGATGTTTTTTCTTCAAGCAGATTTGTTTGGTATGCAATATTATTTGTTACATCTTGAGAGTTTTTAGAAGTAATATCCGTGATATTATTATTGATTTCGGTCAATTTATCGGATAAGAATTGTTCTACTTTCTCAAAATAAATATCTTGCGAATCTTGCGTATCTTTTGGTTCGGACTCAATCAACAAATCTTTAATATCAGATATTTGTTCTTGCAGGGAATCGAGTTCCTTTATTGAATTAATGAGATTTCTATTTTCTTCATTGTCATTTTCAAGTTTTTGGCTCACTTCATCAAGCTTTTGAACGATTTGTTCCAAAGCCGTATCGTTATAAGATTGCCTGTCAGTTATGATTTTTTCTACATCTTGAATCTTTGCAATCAATTCATCGTACGATTTATCGGTAATTAAAGTTTTAATTTCCTGCAAATATTTTTCTACAAGTTCAATATCAGGAGCAATTTCACTATCAGCATTTTGAATATCCGTTGAATAGTTATCAACCAAACTTTTGATTTCATCAAGTTTTGCTTTAATGATATTATTTTCGCCCATAAGAGTGTTTTGCATATAATCGCTCATTTGGCGCAGATTGTTTTCGGTATCCTGTTTTGAATTTATAATTTCATCATTTGCGGTTTTAATATCTGCAACATCTTTTTGCAATTCGGGAATAATATTTGTTGCAAGGGACATTTCTTCAATTTTTTGATTAAGTTCGCCGAATTTTCCGTCAAGCGATGCTACGGTATTTGAAAAATCAAGGTTTTGCAGGGTTTCATCAATTTTTTTCTGAAGTCTTTGCATTTCTTCAATGTTTGCCGTGCAGGAACCGGTATTTGTGCTCAATTTTGTAATGCAATATTTAAGCTCATCAATAAAGTCGTTAAATTCGCTTCTTGATACTATTTCGGATATTGAACGCTCTAAGTCCGATAGTTTGTCTATGATTTCTGTATTTGTTCTATTTTGTGCCTCATCTTGAAGAATACCTATTATTTCTTCAATTTTTTTATCGATATTAACGATATTTTCGCCGACTTTATTAACATCGTAGCTTTGGGATAATTTTTCAAGCGCATCAATTATTTCATTTGTTCTGTATTGAATTTGGTCAACCGCATCGGCAGTTGATGCAAGTTCCATTTGCTGCGCAATTTTTGCGGAATTTTCTTTGATATTTGAATCAATCAACCAGCTTTCTATTGAGGTTGTTTTGTCATAAATATGCGAAAATTCTTTATCGAAATTGATTTCAGATATTTTACTGCTTATATTTTTTTGATTTTCCTCCAATTCGGGAAGTTTATTTAATTTTTCATCAATAGAGTCAGCTTTTGCTTGCAAAGTCTGATAATTTTCGCTTGACGTTGAAAGCAATTTTTCGATATCACTTTTTTGTGGCAAAAGCGTAAGCATTTCCGATACAGCTTTTTTCAAATCATAAGATGTATCGGTTGAAATGGTTTTAAAGCTTTCATTAATGTTTGAAATCATTGCATCGTTTAAATCGGAAACGATATTTTTGATGGTATCGAGTTCTTTTTGCAACTGTGCTATTTGTTCTCTGACACCTGATAAATCGTTTCTGACGTCTGTTGTTTGAATGCTGTTTAGCAATGTGTCGGCAAGTGAATAAAGCTTTTCAAGTCCTGTCGAAAGCTCCTGTGCATCGGGCAGCTTTTCCATATTCTCTGCAATATGGCTCAATTCCTGTTTGATATTATCCGTTTCATCAAGCATATCGCTGCTTAATTTCTTAATATCGGGGATATTTACCGTGTGTCCCGCAATAGATGATGCAGAATCTTTTAATTGCGAAATCTCACTTTTTTCGGGCAAGGTGCCGAGTTTTTGCTCGATATCGTCCGTTTTTTGCGAAATAGCTTCAATAATTGTTTTTGTCGTTTTTAAATCTTCATTTGTTGCGACATTATTTAATATTCTTTCGAGTTTTTCGTCATAATCGTTTAATGATTTTATTTGAACGGTTAAATCACCGATTGATTTATAAATCCATTCTATTTGAGAAATGACCTTTTCGTTGCTTCTTAAAGGATCAAAATTCATAAGCATGGAAATAATTGATTTGAGATTTGCATTTATACCGTCAACCGTATTTTTATAAGAAAGGTTTATATTTTCGGAATCTTTTCTCAAAAGAGATATTGTTCTCATAATATCTTCTTTGTCGGTTTTGTTATTTACCATTTGGGTTAATTTTGTTTCAACACCGCCAAGAATGGCTTTGCCCTGACGTGCTTCTGAAAAAAGATTGTTTATGCCTTTTGAAAAAGATTCAAATAAATCTTTCATATCTGAATTTTTGACGGCTAAATTTTGGGTCGAATAAACGGCTTTGAGCGCTTTTTCAATATCTTCAAACTTGTTTAAAGTCGTTGTGTACTTGTTTTCGACAGAATTTGCAAGTTCATTTATATATGACTTTACAAGTTCATACTCCTCTTTATTATCCGCATTGCTTGCGGTTGCTTCAATAAGTGCCGATAAACGGTTTAAATTATCGGTATTTATATCGTTTGATTTTTGCAGCGAATTTAGCAAATCAATTATTTTATCTTCTTGAGCCATTTCAAATCCCTTAAAAATATATAACTATCCCTATGTTAAAATTCTATCAAGATTTTAAATAATAGTAAATTTATTTACAGATTTTTATTACAAATGTTAAGAATTAGTCGTTTTTATTCTTGCAAAATATTAGTTGGTGCTAAAATATTATTAGATTAGTTTTTTAAGAGGGGTAGCATGAGTCACATAGTTATAGATACATCAAAATGCAAAGCATGTTATTTGTGTGTGGATGAATGTCCTAAGCATTTAATAAAAATAAGTGATAAAACAAACAAATCGGGAGCAAGAGTTGTAGAGTTCCAAGACCCGCAGCATCAATGTTTAGGTTGCGCAATGTGTGCGACAAGATGCCCTGATTTGGCTATCACGGAAGTTTATAAAGATTAGTAAATAAAGTTAAAAGGGATAAAAATGACAGCAACAATAACCGATAAAAAAATATTAATGAAAGGTAATTATGCAATAGCAAACGCTGCCGTATTGGCAGGCTGTCAATGCTATTTCGGGTATCCGATTACCCCGCAGAGCGAAATCGGTGAATTTATGAGCGGTAAAATGCAGGAACTTCACAGAGCTTACGTTTCGGCTGAAAGTGAACTTGCTGCCATAAATATGACTATAGGCGCCTGTTCAACGGGGGTTAAAGCCATGACTTCATCTTCGTCATGTGCTGTTGCCTTGATGCAGGAAGGCTTGTCTTATGCAACATCGGATCAGTTGCCGATTGTTTTGGTCAGTGTTATGAGAGGCGGTCCGGGGTTAGGTAATATTTATCCTTCTCAGGGTGATTATTTTCAGGCAACTCGAGGCGGCGGAAACGGAGATTATCATTTAATCGTTCTTGCTCCGTCAACGGTTCAGGAATGTGCAGATTTAACATATAAAGCTTTCTATCTTGCTCAAAAATACAGAAATCCGACCGTATTGCTTGCAGACGGATTGTTGGGGCAGATGATGGAGCCCGTTAAATTCAAACCTTATCCGTACCCTGAAATTGATAATTCGGATTGGGCGCTTGACGGTGCTAAGGGACGTGATGGCAGAATTATCAGATCTTATGCTCCGTTAGCTGACGATCAATGCATATTCTTAGAAAAATTATTTAATAAATATAAACAATTAGAAGAAAACGAAACCGAATGGGAAGAAATCGGAACGGAAGATGCAGATATTATTTTAATAGCTTTCGGCTCTACCGCAAGAAACGTTAAAACCGCTGCAAAAATATGCAGGCAAAAAGGTTTAAAGGTTGGCGTCTTAAGACCGATTACATTGTTCCCGTTCCCGTCTAAAAGAATCAGCGAATTATCAAAATCGGCAAAGAAAATATACAGCGTTGAAGTAAATATGGGACAAATGATTCAGGATATAAAACTTGCCGTAAACGGTCAGGCTCCCGTTGAACTTATCAACAGACCCGTAGGCAATCCGCCTGCACCCGAGGAGATAGTTAGCAGAATTGAGGAGTCAATATAATGGCAACACAAGTTTTTAAAATAGCTGAAAGTTTCAGAAAAGATACAAGATATACGTTTTGTCCGGGGTGCGATCACGGTGTAGCGGTAAGATTGGTTGCCGAATGTCTTGATGAACTCGGATTAAGAGATAACGCAATTGCAGCATGCTCAATAGGCTGCTCTGTTACGATATATGACTTTTTAAACGTAGATTCAATTGAAGCACCTCACGGAAGGGCATGTGCCGTTGCAACAGGTGTAAAAAGAGCAAAACCCGATAAATTCGTATTTACTTATCAGGGGGACGGCGATTTTGCATCAATCGGACTTGCAGAAAGCACTCACGCCGCTTTAAGGGGTGAAAATATTTCCGCAATTTGTATAAACAATACGACTTACGGTATGACAGGAGGTCAATTGGGACCTACTACATTACTGGGACAGGTAACAACAACCTCTCCTACGGGACGTAATCTTGAATATTACGGATATCCTATAAAAATTGCCGAGCATATCGCATTATGTGACGGTACGGCTTTTAGCGCAAGAGTTTCTCTTGACACCGTTGCAAATATTAAAAAAGCTAAACAGGCAATTAAAAAAGCGTTTGAAATTCAAATGAAAGGTTTGGGATTCAGCTTTGTTGAAATTCTTTCAACCTGTCCTACAAACTGGAAGATGTCGCCGCAAAAGGCTCATCAAAGAGTTAAAGAAGAAATGATGCCGATATTCAAGCCGGGAATTTACAAAGATATAACAAAATAATAATATAAAGATACTGAGGCTCCAGGGCTCTAAGAATTTACAAAGTAGGTCGGGATTGCTATCCCGAAGTCAAGCAGACAGGCATTACGATGCCACAGAAATAAGTAAGTAAAAGGAACAAACAATGGAAAAAGATTTTATAATAGCAGGATTTGGCGGACAGGGTGTATTACTTGCAGGGGAAGTACTTGCAAATGCATTTATGCTTGATGATAAAAACGTTACCTGGTATCCGTCTTACGGTGCTGAAATGAGAGGCGGGACGGTTAATTGTACCGTCGTAATGTCAGATGAAGAAGTAAGTGCCGTTCAAAAGACAAGCGCAGATTTTATTATCGTATTAAATCAGGCTTCTTTTGATAAATATACATCTTGGGTTAAAAAAGGCGGTTCGATTATCGTTAATTCTTCTCTTGCTGCTATTAAAAAGACAAGAGATGACATCAATTACATTTTCGTTCCGATTACCAAGATGGCACAAGAAACCCTCGGTAACATCAAGATGTCCAATATCCTGTCTTTAGGAATTTTATCAAAAATCAGTAAGCTTGTTTCAATTGAAACTTTAGAAAAAGCTTTACATAATGTTATCCCTCCTCACAGGGCTCATTTAATTCCAAAAAATATTCAAGCTTTAAAACTCGGTTATGAGTATGATTTATTGAAGATTTAGTTCAAAATCACCTAAAAAGTTGATTTTAAATTTGTAGAAAGAGTATATTCTTCATGTGTAAACAGAAAGGTCTTAGAAGTGAAGAAAAAACTAATTGCATCTATACATGATAAAGAGATACAACTGGCGAAATTAAAAGAGCATATAGATAAAAGTCGTATTTGTTCGGATTTATATGACAAGGTTTTAATCGAAAAAGCCATTCTTAATAAACAACTTGATAATTTAAAACAAAAATCCATGGCAAATAAAATTAAATCATTATTCACTCCAAAAGGTGAAAAATTAATCTGTGATTATTTTAAAGGTTAATTTGAAACTTTTAAAATGTTAAAATCCTCATCCCATTCAATATAACCCTCAAGGTCAATATTGTGGTATTTGTACGGATTATTTATAAATTCGGTATTTAGCAATTTTTTTTGCGCAAGAATTTTTATAATATCGGGTAAAAGTTTTGAACTTCCTGCAAGCGTTCCGTCTGCTCCTGCTGCTCTGTTCCCGTCAAAATAGACCTTTGAACCCGCAAAAATAAATTCTTTTAATTTGCTGTGAGTGCAAGGCAAACAATCTGACATCAAAATAATTTTATCGGTCGGTTTTGCTTTAAAAAGCAATTTCAACGCATCATCGCTAACATGAACCCCGTCTGCAATAATTTCCGTGTAGATATTGTCATTTATCAATGCACTTAATGCAGTAGACCTTCCTCGATGAACAACACCTGACATTGCATTATATGTGTGAGTTGTTCCGCTGCAGCCTGTCAAATCGCCTCCGATACAATGTCCTGCCTGAACCTTAATTCCTTTTTTGTTCAAATACGGGATTAAATCAGGTGAACATAATTCGGGCGCAAGAGTTACTATTTTTATGAAATCATCTGCTACAAGATTAAAGTTTTCAATTGTAGGCTTTAAAAACAGCTTTTCGTCGTGAATCCCTTTTTTTTCGGGGTTAAGAAAAATCCCTTCAAGGTGAACTCCGAGAATTTTAGCTCCCTCTTTTTGCTTTTGAGCAGCGGTTTTTATTATTGAAATTTGACTTTTAATATTTTCAACGCTGTCAGTTACAAGGGTTGGAAAAATCCCGCCGACACCTTCAGTTTTGATTTTTTGCGCCAAATCTAAAACATCTTCGACGGAAGCTTTGTTAAAATCTATTCCGTAACATCCATGGAAATGCTGTTCTATTAAAAGTTTCGTTCTCATAAAAAATTCCTTTTTTTTAGATTACGCTGCCTGCAAAGACTTTACGGACTTCTTCTCTGTCATCAAAATGGATTGTTTTATCTTTCAATATTTGATAATCTTCGTGTCCTTTGCCGGCAACCATAACTACATCGTTGTTATTTGCAACTGTTTTGAGCATTGCGATTGCTTCATGCCTGTCAGGCTCTACCGTTACGGTTTCAGGGTCTACGGATTTTAATCCTGCGATAATGTCCGTGATAATTTGCTGCGGATCTTCGCTTCTTGGGTTATCACTTGTAATAATAATTTTATCTGCAAGTTTTTGCGCAATTGCACCCATTTTAGGACGTTTGGTTGCATCTCTGTCCCCGCCGCAGCCAAATACGCAGATTAATTTTCCGTTCTTTGGAGTAATTTCTCTTGCTGTTTTTAATACGTTTTCCAAACCGTCAGGGGTATGTGCATAATCAACAATTACAAGCGGTTTTTTATTAACGACTTCAAATCTGCCTGCTACGCCATGAACGTTTTGCAAAGCTTTCAATGAGGTTTCAACGCTTATACCCATTGCTATTGCGGTTGTTACGGCAGCTAAGACGTTGTATACGCTAAACATTCCGTTCATGTGTAAACTTACGCGGTATTCTTTATCATTTGTTACCATGGTAAATTCTGCACCGTTTGATGAGAAATCAATGTCTTCTGCCATTACGTCAGCCTGTTTTTTTACGCCGTAGGTTAATTTTTTAACGCCCTCGGGGACAACACTCAAGAATCTTTCGCCATATTCATCATCAATATTTATTACGGCAAATGAGCCTTCTTGCAATCTTTGGAATAACAAAGCTTTAGCTTTAAAATAGTTTTCCATTGTAATATGGTAATCTAAATGGTCTTGGGTAAGGTTTGTGAAAACGGCCCCGTTGAAACGGCATCCGCCGACTCTGTTTTGGTCGAGCGCATGAGAACTTACTTCCATTACAACGTTATCGATTTTTTCAATATCTTTAATCATTCTCAATGTTGCTTGAAGTTCGGGTGCTTGAGGGGTTGTGTGTTTTGCGTTTCTGTATTCGCTTGTAGAAGATAATTTATACCCCAATGTCCCGATAAGAGCGCATTTTTGATGATTTCCTTCCATTATCTTTTGTATTAGGTGAGTAACCGTTGTTTTGCCGTTAGTACCCGTTACACCGATTAAATTTATGCCTTTTGACGGACTTGAATAAAATCTGTCCGCAATATCGGCGATTTTATATTTTGTAGAATCAACCTGAACTTGCGGAACGGTTACACCGTCAACTTTATGCTCTACAAGTAATGCAACGGCACCTTTATCAATAGCCATTTTGGCATATTTATGACCGTCTGTATGCTCGCCTACCATGCATACAAAGATATCACCTTTTTTGGTGGTATTAGAATTGTATGAAATCCCTGTTATATCAATGTTTTTAAAATTTATAAGATCTTTGTACTTTAAGTATTCAATTAATTCGTCTAATTTCATTTTATTTATCTCCTATTTATTGTTTTGTTGTTTTGGCGGGTTGGATTTTGTCGGGTTTAAGATCGAGTATTCTTGCGACCTGTTCCGATACTTCATGGAATACGGGGCCTGCAATCGTATTTCCCCAAACAGGACCTTTTCTTGCGCTGTCTACTACGACATAAATAAGCACCTGCGGATCTTCTGCGGGGAAGTAACCGATAGTTGAAGTATACATCGTTCCCGAATATCCTCGGCCGTTTTCTAAAGGTTTTCTTGAAGTTCCTGTTTTAGCGGCAATATTATATTTGCTTGATTTAATTACCGATTTACCTGCATTTACACTTTCAACAAGCAATCTGGTAATTGTTTTTGCCGTTTGAGGTGAAATGGTCGGGATTCTTTTAATTTTGTCTTCAGCTTCTTCGGGGGTATATTTAATTACGTGCGGCGTTACTCTTACTCCGTTATTCGCAAGGGCAGATACGGCAGATACCATTTGCATAATTGAAACAGACGTTCCGTATCCGTATGACATTGTCATGTGAATACCTTTATCCCAGTATTTCGGAGAAGCCAACAACCCTGATGATTCTCCCGGCAAATCAATTCCCGATTTTTCGCCGAATCCGAATTTTTTAAGCATTGTATAAAATTCTTTATGAGTCATCAAAGCGCCGACGTTAACGGAACCGATGTTACTTGAATGTTCAAACAGGTAAACAAGGTTAATTTTCCCCGGAGCTCCTTTTTGTTTGTAATCATAATTTTCGATTGTATAGCCGCCGAATTTCATTCTCCCCTGATCGGGTATAATAGAATGTTCGTTAATTTTGCCAAGCTCCATGGCACTTGTTACGGTAATAATTTTAAATGTTGATCCGGGGGGATAAACATCGGTTAAAGTCCAGTTCTTTAATGTTAGCGGCGGGACTTTTTGAAAATTATTCGGGTCATAAGTCGGATAAACAGCATAGGCAAGAATTTCGCCGTTTTTAGGATTCATAACGATTACGGCGCCTCTTAGTGCTGCTTTTTCTTTTATGATTTTATACAATTCTTTTTCGCAAACATGCTGAATTGCGGCATCAATCGTTAAATAAACATCTAAACCTTTAGGGTTAATAGTTGGTGCAACGGGATCGGTTGAAAATTTGTAGATAATTTTCCCGTCACGGGTCTGCTGATAGCCTGCAGCTTTTACTACATGTTCAAGTTTATCTCTTGCAGAATATTCAACCCCGCTTGATACGTTTGCTTCATAGTTGTAAAACCCCAGAACATGAGATGCAAAAACTCCCTGCGGGTAATCTCTTTCATCTTTTTTATCAAGAGAAATCGAGCGGAAATTGTTTTTTGATATTATTTTCATCAATTTTTGTTCGGTATCTCTATCAACATTCTTTTTTAAGGATATTACTTTTATGCTTTTATCTGATAATTTTTTGTATAAAGTTTGTTCGGGCATTCCGAGAACGGGTGAAAACAGCTTGGCAATCTTTGCGGGTGTTTCGTTTTTAGTATAATCAACCGGTCTTGCATAGATATTATAATAAATTCTGTCTGTTGCAAGTTTTATACCGTTTCTGTCGTAAATATCGCCTCTCAATTCAAAATCGTGGCTTGCACGCTGCATTTTCCCTCTTTCACGATATCTGTGCGGGTCAAAAATTTGCAGGGCAATAAGGTGGATTAAAAGTATAATAACCACACCGATATATAAAATATCAAGAATACTTGCAATCGAATTGCAATGACGCCCTCTGCTTACATTTCTGCTGTTGCGTTCTTCTTTTTTCATACCTATCCCTTCTTTGTTAATTTTACCACAACACCTTATAAAATATGAAATATATTAAATAAAGTTAAACTTTTGTTTTGGTAATACTTGGCAGAGGTGTTTGATAGTTGTACAATAGTTATATGTTTAAAAATATTTCTTTAATAACGGCTGTTTTGTTGGTTTTGAGCCCGTCATGTTTCGGGTTGGAAATCGTTTATCCTCATAGTGATAACGTTACGATAAATTCATCTAAAACATTTTTTATCGGTAACGGAGATCCGGAAAAACCAATCGTAATAAACGGTGTCGTAGGTGAAATGGATAAGTCGGGCGGTTTTAAATTCCCCGTAACGCTTGATTACGGCGAGAATACTTTCTTTATCGATAACGGAGGAAATGTTCAGCAATACACCATAACTAGACCTTATTCTAAACCTCAACAATCGGCAAATAATTCAAATGCTCCCATGCATTACGATTATGACGTTATAATTACCGTTACGACCGATAACACGCCGCTTCGCTCAACGCCCGTCGATTCGGGGTTGAACAGATTGCAGCATTTTCAAAAAGGGCTTAATTTGGTTGCTATCGGCGAAGAACGCGGGTTTTATAAAGTTAAGCTGGGACGAGATGATTTCGGGTTTATTTCTAAAAGTAATGCTGTAAGATCAGATGATAAAACATCTGAACCCGCTCAAATATTAAATGAAAATATAACACAAGACGGTAATGTAACTACTCTTGAATATACTTTAGATAAGCAGGTTCCCTATATTATAAGTGAAAGTTCTAACGGTACGGATATATTTATTTATAACGTTTTAAATTCTCCGTTTGAAAAATACGAAAAACATATTGATGGCAAAGTGTTCGGATATTCAAGCAAATATGACGGAAATAAATTGATAATAAAAATTAAAAATCCCCCAAAGATGAATCCTGCATGCCCGCTTTCCGGCTTAAAAATTACCCTTGACCCGGGGCATGGCGGAAGTGAATCTGGAGCTGTCGGATGTTTGGGAACATTAGAAAAAAATCTGAATTTAAATATTGCGGCTAATTTGAAAGAAAAGCTTCAAAATAAAGGCGCAACTGTTTATATGACAAGGGAAGATGATTCTGCCGTTTCATTAAATGACAGGGTAAAATATACAAACGATAATAATTCGGATATTTTTATAAGTATTCATAATAATTCCCTGCCAGACAGTATGGCTGATAAAAAAGCATCGGGTACGGAAACTTATTACTTTTATCCGCAATCAAAAGCCCTTGCTTCAAAATTGTCATCTTCAATCTCGAAAGCAACGGGATTTAATGACGGAGGTGCAAGAGGTCAAAGCTTTGCTGTTATAAGAAACACAAATTGCCCCGCTGTTTTAATAGAAGTCGGTTATATGATAAATCCCGATGATAACGCCAAATTAATAGACAAAGATTTTCAAGATAAGATTACCGATGGTATAGTTCAGGGATTGGAGAGCTATTTAAATGACTTATAACGGCGAAAAGTCAGGCGCATTTGTTGTTCCTACGGGGATCGGTGCAAGTATAGGCGGATATGCCGGCGATGCGTCCGTTTATGCAAGAAAGTTTGCACAAAAATCAAAGCTTATAGTTAACCCAAATGTTGTCAATGCGGGCGGATTTTCAGGGATTACTCCAAATATGCTCTATGTCGAAGGGTACTGCCTTGATGCTTTTTTCAAAGGTGAAATAAATTTAATTCCGTCTGATAACAACAAAATCGGAATAATCTATGATAAGGCAATTCCGCAAGATGTGTTGAACGTTCATATAAATACTCAAAACGCCGTCCAAACCGTTTACGGAACAAATATCCTTGCTTACGAAATAACGCAGGAAGAAGTCGGAGTTGAATTTTATTTAACAGAAAGCAGAATTTCCGTCGGTTCGGTTAAAAACATTTCGACAATCGAAAAATCCTGCCAAAAACTCTTAGATAAAGGTTGTGAGGCTGTTGCGATTGTTTGTCTGTTTAATGACAGCGACGATTTAAATGAAGATTATTCAAACGGGCAAGGAGTTGATCCTGTCGGTGGCGTGGAGGCAATTATATCTCATGATATTTCAAAAGTCTTTAAAATCCCGTGCGCTCATTCACCCGCATTTAAAGATTACACGATTTATCCTGATATTGTTGCGCCAAAATCTTCTTCAGAATATATTACGCCGACATATTTGCCGTGTATATTATTAGGGCTTTCGCAGGCGCCGAAATTAACGTCTGACAAATCAATTGGCATAAATATATCAAATCTTGATTTTCTTGTAATGCCTTACGATTCATTAGGGTCTTGTCCCGTATTTGAGTGTGTAAAAAGAAATATAAAAGTTTATGCTGTAAAAGAAAATACCACAGAATTAAACATTACAAAAGACAAGCTTTTCCATAATGCCGAAAATATTATAGAAATTGATACGTACAAAGAGCTTTTAAATATTATTTAAGCATTGTAATACATTGCTTTGCTGTGCAATGCGTCCATTAATGATTCTCTTAGCAAATCTTCATTCGTATCGGCTTTGCCGTAGGCAATTTGTTTAAGAGCCAAATCGCTTCGTTGGTTATTGGTAATTTTAATCATGCCCGATAAATGGGTTGCCAAATTACGATACTCGCTGCGGGCTTTGTTATTTGCCGTAACAGCTTGATTTAAGGCATTGCTTAAATAATTAATTCTTGCTTCATTGGTAGCTTTTAGCGGATTTTGCGCTCCTGAATTAAGTTTAATCATATTTATCACTTGTTCCCTTATATATATATAAAGTATTTTTGCTTTTAAAAATTGCTATATTTTTAATAAATTTTTGCGAAAGAAAACCCGCATTTGCTGCGGGTTAAAATCTACACTAACTACCTAACCTTTTTATATAAATAAGCTTTTATTTTCTATTTTGATAAGATTGAATACGGTTCATATTCGTATTTTTTGCCTTCTTTTTCAGCGATTCTTTTGATTAAAGCATTGTAGTTATCAGCTACGCCGTTATCAATCCAGAACCAGCTGTTCATTTCTTTGCAGATTGCTTTGTAATCTTTGTCGTGTGTTAAATCCATACCGAGTTCGGTTGCCTTATCTCTCAAGGCTCTTTGAATAAGTCTGCCGTAATCTCTTTTTTGATTTATACCTGCATCAGCCATGAATGCTTCCATTAAAGACTCCCCGGGATATGCCTGATTCCATTGAGTCATAATGTCAATGATGTTATCTTTATTGATTTTAGACATTGAAGATTCTAACAATTCGTCATTTGTTCCCGGTCTGAACATTGAGTCGTGTAAATCATCAATTATGTCTGCATAACTTGTGTAGTCGGGATCATGTTTTTTGTCATCTTTTTTCTTAGTTGATGAAGTCGAAGATGAAGAAGATGTTCCGTCTGTTGAACCTGTTGAAGTGCTTGAACCTGATTGAGTGTCAGCCGATTGAGGTGTTGTATTTTGACCCGTAACGGCTTTTGTTACGGCTGCATTTAATTCGGCAGCTTTTTGATAAGCTTTCATAGGATCATCTGAAGTCTTTTTCAAGTCGTTTAATTGTTTTTCATATTCTTCAAGTTGTTTAATTTGTTCTTGAATTTTTGCTTTTTCGTCTGCTTTAAGATTTTTATCATTTAACTGAGCTTGTAATCTTGATTTTTGTCCTGCAATAGTTTGTAATGCTTGATTGATATATTGAGAACCCATTTGATTTAATGAAGTTGCAGCCATCTGTGAAGCTTGTCCTATTACAGCAGCCGGGTTAACCGACGGAGTCATTTGGTATCCGCCGAAAATTCCTGCCGTTCCCCAAGCCTGTTGAGCCAAGTTGTTGAATGCCATTCCGATTTGAGAGCTTTGATATGTATCAACAGGGAATATCTGAAGATCACCGCCAAAGTTTGTGGCAGCCATTGGAGTATAGTTCCAATAAGGAAGATATGCCATTGATGCGTTTGTAACATTTCCGTTGCCGCTCATTTGTAATCCAAATATGCTCATGTTATTCCCCGTTTCTTGTTTTATTTCCCCTGTACTTATATAAACAATTTTGAGATTCAATAATTGCCTTTTGTATTGCTTTTTGTTAATCACTATTTTCTTTAAATGCTTGTGCTATCTAGGTATACGCCTATTATTTTATTATGTAATAATTCTTAACATTTGAATATTTTGTAAAATTTAGCCTGAATAATTTAAACTTTTAATTTTATGCTATCATACTGTTATGAAAACTTTAGCGAAATTTATATCAGATAAAAGGCAGGAATTAGGATTTAGCATAAAAGGTTTATCCATTGCTACGCATATACCGATTTCGGATATAGAGGAAATTGAGGAAGGCAGAGTTTTGTTTTTGCCTGTAACAAGACGTCAGATGCTTGCATCTGTACTAAAATGCGAAGCCTCGGAAATCAAAGCTTTGGAAAAAGATATTTCTAGCGATATTGTTTCTCCTGAAGTAATCGAAAGTTTAAAAGAACTTATATTAAAAGGTGCCGGCGGGTTAAAATGTCCTAAATGCGGGGCAACATTAAAAACTCGTATAGCAAAAATGTACGATTTAGAGGATAATTTGATATTACATCCTAAAGCTTATTGCCCGAAGTGCCCTTTCCAAATTCATTCATAGTTTTTTAATTATAAGGTTATAAAAAAAAACGACCCTTGAATTTTCAAGAACCGTTCTTTTTTATAAATTCTTTAGTAGGTCGGCATTGTTATGCCGACATTTTCGAAATTATAATTTTTCAGCAACCATCAAAGTAGTTTCAGCTAATCTTGTTGAATAACCGCATTCGTTATCATACCAAGAAATAACTTTAACCATATTGTCGCCCATAACTCTTGTTAATAATGAGTCAACTGTTGAAGATTGGTGAGAACCAATGTAGTCAGAAGATACCAAAGGTTCATCCGAATAGCATAAAATGTGTCCGTCAGCAGCTTCTTTCAAAGCAG
Source organism: uncultured bacterium (assembly GCA_900319365.1). Classification (GTDB taxonomy): domain Bacteria; phylum Cyanobacteriota; class Vampirovibrionia; order Gastranaerophilales; family Gastranaerophilaceae; genus Zag111. The sequence goes on from ONOE01000002.1 coordinate 43,209, forward strand.
CGTTAACTTCTTCAACTGTTACTTTCTTTTCGGTTTCAACAACAACATCAACGATTGAAACATCAGGAGTAGGAACTCTCATTGCGAAACCGTCCAATTTACCTTTCAATTGAGGTAAAACTAAAGCAACTGCTCTTGCAGCACCTGTTTTTGTAGGAACGATGTTCAAAGCGCCTGCTCTGCCTCTACGAGGATCTTTATGACCTGCATCCAAAATTCTCTGGTCGCCTGTGTATGAGTGAACTGTTGTCATCAAACCTTTAACGATACCGAATTTTTCATCCAAAACTTTAGCAACAGGTGCTAAGCAGTTTGTTGTGCAAGATGCCATTGAAATAACATTGTGTTTTGCAGGATCATATTCTTTGTCGTTAACACCTAAAACGATAGTTTTGTCTTCATTCTTAGCGGGAGCTGAAATGATAACTTTCTTAGCACCTGCATCGATATGAGCATGAGCTTTAGTTGCATCCGTGAAGAAACCTGTTGATTCAACAACAACTTCAACACCTAAATCTTTCCAAGGTAATTGAGCGGGATCTTTTTCAGCGAAGAATTTGATTTTCTTACCGTTTACGATAATACCTTCATCATAAGCTTCAACTGTTCCTTCAAATTGACCCATAACTGAATCATGTTTGAACAATCTTGCAGCATCTTCGGGTTTCAAACCGGGATCGTTGATTGCTACATAATTGATTTTGTCAAAAATACCTTCTTTGATTGCGGCTCTTAAAGTATTTCTACCAATTCTGCCGAATCCGTTAATTGCTACATTTACCATAATCTTTTCTCCTTCTTATGTGTAACATTTCTACTACTATAACATGCCTGATGTTATCACCAAAATAATTCGTAATCAAGAGCATTTATTAAGATATATAACCAAACTTTATTACGATTATATACTCAAGCCATAAAATCAATCACTACGAATAACGTTACCGATGTGTTTAAAAACGGATGTGATATCGGCTCTCATACGGCATGTTTTTATGATGAAAACAGACTGGTAAATTGGCGCAGCGAAGATAAAGTAAAAGAAGATATAAATTATATAAGATGTGTTTTGCAAACATATTGTAAAGATAACGGAATTGATTGTTCAAAGCTTGATAAAGAGGAGTTCAAATACGAAAAAACGGATGATTCTTACACATGCGATAAAGACAACCTGCTAGACAGATATATGTCTTTAATAAACGATACAAATTATTTAAGAGATAAGGTAACTCAGTTATTTACTCAAAACAATTCCAAGAAATTGGAAAATGCAATTGATATTCGTTACAATAATGCAATTAAAAACAAAGAGTAGCTTGAAAATTCTTCATCTATTACTCTTTCTGACGGTTCCATAATAGCTTTCAATAAGGATAAAAATGATCCGTCTTATTACGATATGGGTAACGGTAAAATAAATGAAGTTACCATTCAGGAAACAGGCAATTGCTGGGCATGTGCGGGGTTAAATTCGTTAGCCGCAACACCTGAAGGAAAAGCTTTTTTAGAAAATAATATAAAAAGAGATAATAAATGACATCTTACTGCTGTCCATTTGCAGTGCGCAGAAAATGGGGGATTACCAAAACCAAACGGCGATGGGATATATACATTTTCGGATGTCGAGATATTAAAAGGTCAAGACGAATACGCATACGGTGATGGTGATATAACGGCTTACAATCTTGCAATAGCTCAGTATAGACAAGACTCAAGCAAACATCCTTTAGCAAAAAATAGAGAAAACTATTTAGACGGCGGTTCAATTCAGGAGGCTTACGAAATTTTAACGGGCTTACCGTCAAACGAAAATTCGGGCACTATCGGTGTATCTTCGGTATCATTGGATTTTGATGAAATTTATAACATGATAAAAGACGGTAAAGGTGCTGCTTGCCTCTCAGATGAAGATCATGCCTACAGCGTTGTCGGAACTGATAAAGACGGTAATTTGCTTCTTCAGGAATCAAATCAGGATGAGAGTATGGATAAGAATAAACGCTATACCCTGATTGATAATTCCGACCCTCCGACGTATAAAGCTTCAAAAGAGAATTTTGATAAATATATTATGCGCAATGCTTCGTTTTGATGGAAAATGTAAATTTTACGGTTAGCCTTTCGGGCTATTTTTAGGAATTTTTAATAAATAAATGAACAATTTTTTTTTTAATTTCGTTATAATGATGTAGACAAAATAAGGAGGCATATTATGACAGATGAAGAAAAAAAAGTTGTGGAAGAAAAAAGATTTTGTAAACATGGCGGCGAACTCGGAAGATTTTTTACATTAACTGCCTCAATATTTTTGGGCGTGTTATTTGCAATTTTGGTAGCTGCCGCATTATTAAGACCTAAATGTCCGTGCGCAGACAAAATGATGCCTCCGCCTCCTATGATGGAAAGACAAATCCCCATGGGCGGTCAAATGGGAATGCCTGTATATGGCGGACACCATTTCAGAAAGCATGGTTTTGAAGGACGTGCGGAACAATTGCCCGAATTAGAGCATAACGCTCCGCAAGCACCTCAAGGCGCTCCTGACAGAAGATAAATTTCTTCTTAAAACAAATTATTAAAACAAACCTCCCCACATCGGGGAGGTTTATTTTATTGTAATATGTTAATAATCCAATATGAAAAATATTTATATATATGTTGTAATTTTTGTAACCCTTTTAATCGGCGGGTATGATATGTGGGATACATGTTTGAGATTTGATAAACTTATTTATTCAAATGACAAAACTCAAATAAATATTACCAAGCCAAATGTTAAAATTGATAAATGTAATCATCATCAGAAAAATCCCGGAATTTACCGTTAGGCTCAGAATTAATTTCTTTTAGCAAATGCGGATCGGAAAGATGTTCTAATGCATTCGGAACAAATTTATCTGGCGTAGGTTCTCTGTTTTCTTTATTTTCTGAAGATTGAACGGTAAATGTTCTCACATCTTTCGGGAAAAAGCGCATAAATACATTTTGGCTTATGTTTTTAGAAATTGTTGAATATGAATATTGTTTAATTTTTTCGAGCTGAGAAATTGCCTGAGTTTGGTTGGTTGCGGAATAATAACCGAAAGTATCCGATACATTTTTGGTATATTTCCCGCTCCACATAACAAGATTATTTACACAATCAGTTAAAATTGCAGAAGTTTTCAATTCAAACGGATATGTAACTTTAAAAGCGCTTGAAACTTCAAGAACTTCCCATAAGCTTCTTCTTAAATCCGTTTTATCATTTATTGCATAACTGCTTATTAATAATACTGATTTAACTTTAAAATATTTTGCAATTTCATTAAGTGTTTCGAAATCGATTTTGTCGTTTTTACCAAAGTTATTTAAAACACTTTCGGTTTTTTGTCTTATTTGATCGTTATTTACAAGCTCCTGTCTGATTTGCGCAAGAGAAATTGCATTGATTCCTTTGAATGAATTTAAATTTGTAATAACATCGTCCGCAATGGTATTTGAAACCTCAGGGAAGCAAAAATAGTTGTTGCAGACAGAAAACAAATTAGTCGGTAGTACAAGCAAATTAAATTGAACAGCCTGAGCTTTGACAGGTGATACTACAAAAATAAATAAAATAAAAAATATTTTTAAAATTATCTTTTTCATAACAAAATTATAGCATAATTAATAATAATATGGTATAATTAGACTATGAGCAGGAAACTTGTAAAAATTCTGGGATATGGAGTAGACACTTTTTCATCTGAAGAAGCAGTTGATTATATAGCAACTCATCATGGTATGGTTGTTACAATTAATCCCGAGATGATTGAATATGCTGCAAAAGATGAAAAGTTCGCACAAATTATAAATTCGGCAGAACTTGTTATTCCTGATGGTGTCGGCATTACTGTAGGGTTAAAAATTCTCGGGCACAACGTTCACCGTATCCCGGGAATTGATTTTGGCAAAGCTCTTTTAAAAAGAGCATCTAAGGATGGTAAAACAGTTGCTTTAATCGGTGCTAAACCTGAAATTATTACTAAAGCTGTTGAAAATGTTAAGCAAGAGTTCCCAGATTTAAATATTGTGTATTTCCATGACGGTTATTTTGATGATGAAGATACAATAATCACCGAGGTAATAAATGCAAAACCCGATTATGTTTTTGCGGCTCTCGGTTCACCTAAACAGGAATTTTTTATAAATCGTTTAAAGCAGGATTTGAACAAATCCGTATTGATAGGTCTTGGCGGAAGTTTTGATGTTTGGGCAGGCGCAGTAAAACGTGCTCCCGAAATTTATCAAAAATTAGGTGTTGAATGGTTGTATAGAACATTGTCTGAACCTAAACGCTTCAAAAGAATATTTCCGACATTGCCGTTGTTTGTTATTAAAGTTTTAAAAGAAAGGGTTATCGGTAAGTAAAGATGTTAAGCAATAATGATATAAAAGAAATTGAAAAATTAAGTTTAGATAACAGAAGAAATATTATACAAATGGTTTATGATGCTCAATCGGGCCATATCGGCGGATCACTTTCGTCATGCGATATTTTAACCGTTTTATTTAACAAATGTATGAAAAAAGTGCCGCAATGGAAAAGCTCTACCGATTTTGATAAAAGGGACAGATTTGTTCTTTCAAAAGGGCATGTGTCGCCGTTATATTATTCTGTTCTTTCTCAGGTCGGATATTTTGATAAAAAAGCATTAAAAGGTTTCAGACAACTTGGTGCAATGCTTCAAGGACACCCGACACCCCATATCCCGGGGGTAGAAATCGCAACGGGATCACTAGGGCAAGGTTTATCATTCGCATGCGGAATGGCAATGGCATTGAAACTTGATAAAAATCCCGCAAATGTTTTTGCACTTTTAGGCGACGGAGAACTTCAAGAAGGAAGCGTTTGGGAAGCTTTTATGCAGGCTGCGCACAGAAATCTTGATAATTTAACGGCAATAATTGACCGCAACAGATTACAAATTGACGGCAACACCGAAGATGTTATGGCTTTAGGAAATGTCCCCGAAAAAATAAGAGCGTTTAACTGGAACGTTATTGAGATTAACGGTCATGACATAAACGCAATTTATGATGCAATTGAATTGGCTAAAAAATCGGACAGACCGACTGCAATTGTTGCAAACACCGTAAAAGGCAAAGGCGTAAGCTTTATGGAAAACAATGCATCATGGCATGGTAAAGCTCCTAACAAAGAAGAATATACAAAAGCAATGCAGGAATTAGGGGGATTGCCTGATGATAACAATTAAAGGTGGTTCTAAATCTGCTTTTACTCTTGTTGAAATCGGTATGTGCCTTTTAATTATAAGTATTCTTATAATGCTTTGCATACCTATAATTGCCCGTCAGGTCAAAAAAACTGACGAATATTCTTATTACCTTGCCTATAAAACGGTTGAAAAAATGGGCTCTCAAATTGTTGCATTCGGAGATCCCGGCGGGGAAATTAATATTTCGTATAACAATCCCGCAAACAGTAAATTTGCGCTCGGAGATAAGATTTTCAAAATATTAAACCCTAAAGCACTTGCATATTCTCATACATCGGAAATCGTTTCATTCCCGAGTTATGAATATGATTTTGTAAGAGTTTGTTTAGGCAATCCGAATGTTATAAAAAATTATGATGTTCAGGCAGGTAATGAAAGTTGGACTTACAATGATTTAATTGCAAGAAATCAAACAGGCTTTTGTGCAACCGTAACAAAAAATGATTTTATTTCAAAAAGGTTTAAATGCCCAAATATCAGCCTTGCAACAGTTAAGACCGAATTAACTTCAGGCTCAAAATCCGCAGCAGATTATTGTAAATGGCTTGCTCAAAATTGTGCGGGTGCCGACAATTGCTCTGATGAAAATAAGAAAAATTGCGTAAGGCATATTATTCAAACATCAGATAAAATTGAATATGATGAATGTATAATTTATGCTGCTGATAAAGATATAACTTCCTCAGCTCCCGGAATTTATACGCAGGATACAATATCAAACAATGTTGATTGTTCTTCTTACGGATTTGTCGGAATGACTAAATCGGGACTTGACAGCAGTTGTACATGTGATGCTTCTCATCCTGTCAAGGCGTTAAATAATTCAAGAATTTGTTGTGCCCAATCTGCATCAAACAAATATCCTTATTATTACAACGAAAGTTCGCCTTGCGTTTATTGTGATTATAATGCATTTAACGAAAATACCGGGAATTGCTGTCCGTCAAATTCGTATTTCAGCAAGGCTTTAAATAAATGTGTATGTAATGATGGCTACGCTCCCGATAATGCGTCTAATCCGTCAAGTTGCACTTCAACAAATGCCCAATGTTCTGAAGGCTCGCATTCAAGTAACGGCGTTTGCGTAAGTAACCCGCCTATTATAAGCGCCGAAAGATTTTGCAAACTTGTTGCATACAATTGGAATGTATCTTCAGCTAATTGCTCGACTTTCAAAAAAGTAGACGATACAAATTATAATCAGGATTTATATAAAGCTATAACAGCTAAGAAAACTCCTTACCTTTCATCAAAAGCGGTTGAGGGAGCATTTAAAAATATAGAACCGAACCTTATATTTGCAAACGGTTTAAGAATGTGGATACTTGGGGATAAATCCGCATCTGTTGCGGGCTTATCATACACTCCCGACGGGTATACGCCGAGTGTAAATTCTTGTATTGAAACAAGCGCTACAACACCTGAAACCTGCACATCAGGAGTTTCATATTTCTGCAAAAACGATAATCATTGCTACAGAATAAATGCAGGCAGTAACGAGCTTAAACTTGCAGATGCAAGAAACTGCTGTTCATCTGCCGATTTTTCGGATTTGATAACTCAATTTGCCGGTAATGATTACTTAAAAGATCCAAGAACATATGCAATAAACGGCTTCACGGTATTTATCGATATCAACGGTTCAAAAGACGATGACGAAGGTGGCGGAACGATGTGGAAAGATGTATTTCCGTTCTATATCAGTTCAAACGGTGCCGCATATCCGGGGTATCCGTTAAATGCAGCTAAAGCTGAAGAAATTGATGCAAGCACGGGTGCTGTAATCAAAAACAGGACTTATGATTCGTCTTCTCTTTTCCAAGGCGGTAACAGTTCCGCTTTGAGTACAGATGTTTACTATTATGATATTGTAAATAATAAGAGGAGAAGGGTTAATGCATTTTCATCTATTCCTTATGCCAGAGCATTATGCCTTTCGACAAATATAAGCGCATATACTCCGTACTGCCAAAACTTGGGTTCAAAATTCAGAAATAGTCAAACTCCGATTGACAGATATATTTATTCTGATAAAAATCCTTGCTGGAAGCACAGATGTTTTGTAAAATTGAAAAATAAAATAAAATTCCTGTAAGAGAGGTTTTATGATTACCGATAAATTGAATAATATTGATTTGTATAGTGAAATTCCGCAGGTTGCAAAGGATTTCATAAAAAGTTTAACGCCTGATATTGAAATCGGTAAAGTCGTTTTATCTGATGATATCTATGCAAATGTCGAAACTTATACAACAAAATTTCCCTCACAAGGTCGATTTGAAGCTCATGATAAATATACAGATATTCAAATCTTATTGAAAGGGGAAGAATATATCTACGTTGAGGACAGATCGAAATTGAATGTTGATATTCCTTATAATAAGGAAAAAGACATTACTTTTTACAAAGATGATATTCAAAAATCCGGGAGAGTAAAACTTGACGGGTCAAATTTTGCGCTGCTGTATCCTTGCGAAGCTCATGCTCCACAAATTGCCGCAGGTAAGAAAATGCAAGTTAAAAAAGTTGTTGTAAAAGTAAAAGCTTAATTACTTTTTCAATTTTTCGGGGTAGATATTCCATTTGATTTTATCGTTGCGCCTAAACCAAGTTAACTGTCTTTTGGCATAATTTCTCGTATTCTTTTTTAAGAGCTCGAGGCAGTCTTTAAGTGTCATTTCGCCATCCAGATATTTTATGATTTCTCTGTAACCGATTGTATTTACGAGGTTGTAAATTCTGCCGTGTTTTTTGAGTAAGTCTTTTGTTTCGTCAATTAAACCCTGCTCTACCATTAAATCAACCCTGTCATTTATTCTTTTATAAAGAGCATCTCTTTCAAGATTCCTGCCAATCCACTCAACATCAAATTGACTTTGCTCAAAACTCCTTGTATTGCTAAGAGTGTCGCCTGTTTGTTCAATAATTTCAAGCGCTCGTATAATTTTTTTCCTGTCTTTTGAATCTATAAATTTTTCTATAGATTTATCTTTTTTTAAAAGCATTGAATATAAATCGTCAGTTGAATTTTGCTCAAGTTTCTTTCTTAATTCATAATCAGGCTTTGCATCAGGCAAATTGTAACCTTTTAAAAGCGTATCAACGTATAATCCCGTTCCGCCGACAACTATCGGGATTTTGCCTTTGTTATGAATATCAAGAATTAATTTTTGCGCTTCTTTTTTATATAAACCTGCCGAATACATGATTTCAGGTTCGACAATTCCTATCATATAATGAGGAATTCCGTCCATTTCTTCAAAAGTTGGTTTTGCGGCGCCTATATTAAAACCCATATAAACAAGTCTTGAGTCCGCTGAAATTATTTCTCCGCCGATTTGTTTTGCAAGTTCAATCGAATAAGCAGTTTTCCCGCTTGCAGTCGGTCCGACAATAGCTATAACTTTGATTTTATTCTTCACTTTGTATAAAATTCTTTCTGTAATAATTAAATACGATTACTACCGAATATACCATAAAGTAGTATAAAATAAGAACTGTCAGAAAATATAAAAACAGATTACCGATTGAAACTAGCAGCAAAAATACTATAAATACGCTAATCAAGAAAAGCACAGTATATAAAATGACAAAGTCTTTAAATGATTTAAAGGTGTTTTTTATGGATTTAAGCAAAGCTTTAAAAGGATTTCTTTCGTTGTATATGATTTCGGGTATCCAAAACATCAGCCCGTATAAAATGACATAACAAAACAGTATGTCAGTAGCTAAAATCCAAGCATAATCAGGCGTAGCATATATTATAATCAATGCTTCAATTATCCATTTGATAGAATTTAGTATCAAAAACAGAATTACAACGGTAAGCATGGGTAAAAAGAATTTGCCTATACCTTTAAATAATGCTTTGAATAGACCGAGAAATGCTTTCTTTCGGTTTTCTTCAAGCGGAAAAACGGAATCGTTATACTCAAGAGTCTTTTTTACCATATAAAACCATGATGCAAAAATTCCGCTGAACCACACAATGAGAGTTACGAATATAAACATATATTCTCCCGCACTATATGTGTAATTTCCGATGGAGTACAAATACAATTGAGTTGCCAACATAGACAAAATCAAAGGCAAAGCAAGGATAATACATTCGTTTGTTGTTTTAAAATTTTGTAAAAAACTTTTAAACATTGCACCCTCTTATTTTGCTGCTGCTGTTTCTTGTTGTTTTTGTTTTGCCAGATTTCTTCTTTTTCTTCTTCTCATCAAATCAACAAATGCTTCGATTCTTGTTACATAACCTGCTTTTCCCGTTTGTTCATCCATAATGAGCGCTAAAATTGGAATATTATGATCTTCTCTCATTGACGGGAATATGTTTTGCGACATGATTTCAGGCATACATGTAAACGGGCTCAAATGGATAATACCGTCGACATGCCTTTGATCCGCATAAACGACATCAGATACACATTCTAATGAGTCGCCGCCTATATCTCTCATCAAATAAGGCTTAGCAAGTCTGAAAGCTCTTTGCAGGTGAGTTTCGCCTTTTCTGAAAATCTTGGGAATAATAGCATCTTTTAGGAAACTTGATAAAGTCAAACTTCTTCTTACCTGAACCCCCATTCTGCCAAGTTCTCTTTCTATTCCCTGATTAGAAAATTCATCGTTCACAACATAAATTTCCCCTGTTATATCAACATTCAAAACATCACGTTTCGGGTCAATTTTTGTTTTTGCCATTTCCTGTTTAATTTCTTTTTTAACTTTTCTCAAGCCTGATAAAGTGTCGCAGCCGTCAATAAGTTTGAGGCAAACTTTGTAATTTTTCTCGGCATCGTCTGTGTGAATTTCTCTTGCCCTATAGTATGAAAGCATTGTTTCCAAATCATCAAGCATGAAAGCTTTCATAATTGCAACCATGATTGCTCGTGAAAACAGCAGCGGGTTATTTTTGCCGCTTACTTTTTTCAAGAAATCATACATTCCTTTAATTCCGTCATACAAACGCATTTCGACATATTTTGTATGATAACCCATGTCCCGAAGTGCGTTTTCTATGCAGTTGCCGTATTCGCCCAATCTGCAGCATCCGGGGGAGGTAATCATTGCAACATAGTCAGTTCCGCCCTCAATTGCTTCAATAAAGTTGCCCAAAATCAACTTATACGGAATACAAATTGCTTCAGGTGAATGTTTTGTGCCTAAAGACAATGTTTTTTTACTTGTATAAGGTTCAATGTAAGGTTCGCAGCCGATAATTCTCAAAGCTGCAGCCCATGCGTAACTGACTGTTCCCATGTGGGGAAATGATACTTTTATTTTTTTATTTTGCTCTTTTTCTTTTTTGGTCATAATTTTTATCCCTAATCTTATATTCTATATAATTTTAACATAAGCAAATAAAATTGATAAAAAAGTTTTAGAAATTCGGGAGAGGGTTGTTAAATAATCCCTTGTTTTGCAAGGTCTTTTTTGATTTTATCAAGTCCCGATTGAATAATTCTTGAAATTCTTGATTGAGAAATATTATATTCATCTGCGATTTCACGCAATTTTTTATCTTGAAAGAATTTGCATTCGATAAATTCTTTTTCTCTGGGGGGTAATTTTTGCATGGAATCTAAAATCCCTTTTTTCAACTCTGAAAATACGATGGTTTCTTCGGGGTTTTTGTCATGAGATTTAATCTGTGTCGGAATTTCAGCATCTTGCAATTCATCAATAGATAAAATATTTTTATAAACTTCTGCCCTCATTTCGGCAGGATCGTTATCGGAATTTTTGCCGCCCGCTATGTCTTCTGCGGGTTTATTTTTAAGGGTATACCATTTATAACGGCGTCTTACTTCGTTTCTTATTGCCCATTTTATGGCAGTAGACAGGTAAGTGTTGTTATAATGCTCGGGGGATTTGTTTTTGAAAAGAATGTACAAAGCGTGTGTGCCGATATTTATTAATTCGGGCAATTCAACAAGGCGGGTTGAGGAAAATTTCTGATACTCAACCTTTGCAATGATTTCTATTAAATCTTTGTATTCCTTTAGTTTTCTATCTTCAGCTGACATTATAAAATAACCTGTTTAATATAATTTAATAATAGCAAAAAAAAATATATATGACCAGCTAATGTAATTTTCCTTAACATTATTTATGCTTTGACATAAAGGAGATGTGATGAAAATATTATTTTGCACAGACGGTTCAAAGATTAGTTATAATGCAGTAAAGAATTTTTCGCAGATTTTTAATGATATTTCGGCTGATATAATAAGCGTTTCTGATATGACTTATATCCCTGATAATGTTTTGGTTCATGCCGAAAAATATTTTCATCAATGCTCAAGTTCCGTTAATTCTATTATTGATTATTCGGTTGAATATTTAGAAAATCTTGATATAAAAGTCGATAAAAAAATAAAAATGTGCGGAAATTCGGTTGATTTAATTTTAAATTGTGAAAGTCAAAACAATTATGATTATATTGTTATGGGGTCAAATGGCAAAAGAGGGCTGCAAAAATGGTTAGGGTCGGTTTCGCAAGAAGTTGCATCTAACTCAAAAACTTCAGTCTATATTTCTAAAACTTCTCAAAATATTCAAAATATTTTGTTCCCCGTAAATTTTTCTTACATATTAAACGATAATTTAAAACGCCTCATATCAGCGATGAATTTTACTGACAAAAATGTTTACCTCTTAAACGTTTTTGATATCCCCGAGTTTTTATTTTTAGAGGGTAATATAGATTCTAATTGGGCATCAGATATTGAAATGAAACAAATTAAAGAGGGTACAAAGCTTTTAAATTCTGCCGAAATGCTATTTGTAAATAACGGGATTTCGCAGGTGAAAAAATCCATTAAAAAAGGAAATACCTCAGAGCAAATTTTAAAATATATCATTAAAAATTCAGTATCATTAGCCGTAATGGGTATGAAAAGCCGCAAAGCTAAACCTGATTTTATTTCATCATCAGTCAGCCGCAGGGTTTTAGAAAACACCTCATGCGATATGCTTATCGTAAAAAATTAGTACAAAACTTTTATAATCCCCGATTCAAGTTTTGCTTCCCCACCTATCGGAACTGTTATTTTTGTTTTTCCGTGTGAAATTTGATATCCGCCATAAATCGGGATATTGTGGGTTTTGCCAAGTTCATAAAATAATTTCTCTAATTTTTCTGTTTCTTCGCAGTCGATAAAATCGCCTAAAATTACGGCTTGAACGTTATTTTTAAATTTTTCTATATTAAATAACTGATTGAAATATTTATCGATTTTATAAACAGGTTCATTTACATCTTCTGCAAAAAATATAAATTTATCGTCAGGTATAAAATCAAGCCCGCAAAGTGATACAACGGTTGCCAGATTTCCGCCCCACATTATGCCTTGCGCACTTCCTTGCTTATATATCTTTAAATCGGGCGCAGATATTTCTGTTTCATTGTTTTCAAGTGTTTTAAAAAAGCTTTCTTGCGTGATTTTATCTAAATCTTCAGGCTGAAAATCGCTTTTTGGCATTGGAGAAGAAAATGTAATAAGTTCCGCTTTTTTTAAAAACATCAAAGAAAGCGCCGTAATATCAGAATATCCGCAAAAAATCTTAGAGTTGTTTTTAATTACATTATAATCAATTTTACTAATAAGTCTTATGCAGCCGTAACCTCCTCTGGCGCATAGGATTGCATTTACTTCATCATCTTCAAAAGCGCTTATTAAATCGGATAACCTTTCTTCATCAGTTCCCGCAAAATATCTGTCCCGTTTATAAATATTTTTGCCTAATTTTACTCTAAACCCGAGCTGTTCAAAATATTTAACCGAATTGTTTATTCTATCTTCGCTTACAATTCCTGCGGGCGCTATTATTTCAATCGTATCGCCCTTTTTTAATTTTTGCGGTTTGATAAGGTTTGTTATTTTATATTTTTCCATTCGATTGTACCTTATTTTTCATTCCTATGCTATAATTACTATATCATGGATAAAAGTTACATACCTTTATACAGAAAATACAGGCCGCAAAAGCTTGATGAAATCGTGGGGCAGGAACATATCAAAAAAGCTCTGACAAATGCCATTGAAACAGGCAGAATTTCTCATGCGTATTTATTTACCGGTCCCAGAGGTACAGGAAAAACTTCTACTGCCCGTATTTTTGCAAAATCTTTAAACTGTGAAAAAGGTCCGACGATTAATCCTTGCGGGAAGTGCGAAAATTGTGTAAATATTACCCGTGCAATCCCGATTGATGTTATTGAAATCGATGCTGCAAGCAACCGTTCAGTAAATGATGCAGAAGAAATTATTCAAAATGTTGCTATGGCGCCGATTAATAGCAGATACAAAATTTATATAATAGATGAAGTCCACATGTTGACTCCGACGGCATTTAATGCTTTATTAAAAACCCTTGAAGAACCGCCCGAAAATGTAATTTTTATCCTTGCTACAACGGAAGTTCACAAGGTTTTGGATACTATTAAAAGCCGTTGCCAGAGATTTGATTTTAAACGTATTACAACATCTGATATTGCTCATCATTTGAGATATATTTCTGATAAAGAAGAAATTAATATAACCGATGATGCGCTTAATTATATCGCTTCAAATTCAGCAGGCGGAATGAGGGACAGTATCGCATTGTTAGACCAGTTGAGCGTTTTAAATGACTCCGAAAAACCTATAGGAGCAGATGATATAAATAAACTTCTCGGGAGATTGTCGTTTCATTCATTGACGATTTTATTTCAATCCGTTATTAAATCAAACGCAGACAGCGCATCGGAAATCCTGAATGATATTTACAATCAGGGTAACGAGCCATCTCAAATTTTGTCAAATTTTCTCGAATATTTAAGAAATGCCCTGATAGTTAAATCAGTCGGCGAAAACAGCGAAAATGTAGTTCAATTAAATAAAGAACAAATCAAAACGTTAGCAGGTATTTTAAAAGACGTAGAAACTCATCAGATTGTTTCGTTGATTGATAAATGTGCAAATTATATAAAAGAACTTAAACTTTCCACAAATCCCAAATTGTGGCTTGACGTTGCGGTTTTAGATATGGCAAATATGATGGAAAATACAAAGCTTGAACAGTTGCAGCAAAGATTGCAAACTCTGGAATCAGGTGCACCTCAACGTTTAAGTTCTCCATATAATACTCCGCCAAAACCAGTTAATAAAATGGAGGGGGTAAAACATACCTTTACAAAACCCGAACCGCAGATTCAAAAAGTGGCTCCCGTACATAACGAAGTTAAAGCTCAAGCTTCCGTTCAAAATAGCGATCCTCCTAAAAATGAACCTCAAGCAACTTCAAGTGCGGGTGGTGATTTGTGGGCAAAATTCTTACAAAGCGTTTCAAGTTTCCCGTCAAGAACAATTTTAAAACAGCAGGCTATACCTGTTAAACTTACGCCCGAAGAAGTTATAATTGCCATTAAACATTCAACATGGTTAAAGAGCTTTTCTCCTGACGGTGAAAGGTTCCCGTTCTTACAGGAAGCTTCAAAAGCCGTTTTCGGGACAGAACCTCATATTATTGTAAGAGAGCCCAAGCAGGATGATATGAAAATTCAAGCTGCTCCTGACCTGACATCTCCTAAAGCTGACTCTACAAAAAAAAAATTGATAATTAACCCGCCGCAAGAGTCAAGCGAAGACGTTGATGATGCGATTGAACAATTTGAAGAAAATGAGCAATCAAAACAAAGCGTATCTGCTGAAACGCCTGCTAAAATCCCGCTAAAAGGTTCAAAAAATCCTGATGCCGCATTCCATTCCGATAACGTAAATATGGTTATGGATTTGTTTGACGGTAAATTGATTGAGTAAAATTTTAATATTTTAACGACTTAAAAAAGCAGATTGACTTTTTTTTGCCAACCTGTTTTTTTAATTTATAATTTTTAGTCGGTATTTTGTAAACGTCTGACCGACATCTTACTAGCTGAATACTTTTTTAGTTAAATCAGCTTTTCTCAATCTGATATTTTGCGGAGTTACTTCAACAAGTTCGTCATCAGAAATGTATTCCAAAGCTTCTTCAAGGGTTAAAATTCTCGGAGCTTGCAATGTTACCATAACGTCAGCCGTTGAACTTCTCATATTAGTTAATTTCTTTGT
Source organism: uncultured bacterium (assembly GCA_900319365.1). Taxonomy (GTDB): domain Bacteria; phylum Cyanobacteriota; class Vampirovibrionia; order Gastranaerophilales; family Gastranaerophilaceae; genus Zag111. Next base: position 58,570 of record ONOE01000002.1, read on the forward strand.
TTTACAGATATTAACAACGATATCTTGAGGTCTGTTGCCCTCTCCGATAATCATTCCTCGGTATACTTTTGTATGCGGAGTAATGAAGAATACTCCTCTGTCCTCAAATTGAGCAAGAGCATAAGGAACAGCTTCGCCCTGTTCAAAAGCGATAATCGATCCGCATCTTTGACGGCTGATATCGCCTGCATAAGGTCTGTAATGGAGGAACGTATGATACATAATTCCTTCGCCTCTTGTCATTCTGATAAATTCACTTCTGAACCCGATTAAACCACGTGCGGGAATATGGAAAGTTAAATTTGTTCTGCCTTTTGCAGATTTCATATCTTTCATTTCGCCTTTGCGGTTTGATAATCTTTCGATTGCCGAGCCAGCATATTCATCAGGTACGTCAATAATCAAGTTTTCATAAGGCTCGCATTTCTCGCCGTTTATGGTTTTATAAATTACTTCGGGTTTTGAAACTGCAAATTCATATCCTTCACGGCGCATTGTTTCAATTAAAATACTCAAATGCAATTCCCCGCGTCCCGATACCTTGAAACAATCGGTTGAATCCGTATCTTCAACTCTTAAACTTACGTTCTTTTCAAGTTCGGTATATAATCTTTTTCTCAATTGACGAGATGTAACAAATTTTCCCTCGGTTCCGGCAAACGGGCTGTCATTAACAGAAAAATTCATCTGCAATGTGGGTTCGTCAACTTTGATTAAAGGTAAAGCCTCGGGGTGCTCGGGGTCGCATAAAGATTCGCCGATATGAATATCGGAAAAACCTGCAATACCAACGATATCACCTGCATCAGCTTCTTGAATTTCGGTTCTTCCCAAATCGTGGAACCCGAATAATTTTGTAATCTTACCTCTTTGCTGCTGCCCTTCGGCATTTATCCAACAAACCGTATCTTGGCTGTGAACAACGCCCTGTGCTACTCTGCCGATTACAATTCTTCCGACATAATCGTTATAGTCAAGAGTTGTTGCTCTGAATTGGAACGGTTTATTCGTATCGCCTTGCGGTGAGGGAATGTTTTCCAATATGCAGTCAAGCAAAGGAATCATATCCTTTCTTTCATCATCAAGATCTTTTATTGCAAACCCTTGTAAGCTGCTTGCAAAAATAAATGGGAAGTCAAGCAATTTTTCATTGTCGGTTAATTCCGTAAACAAATCAAATACTTTATCTAACGCCGTTAAAGGTTCTGCTGCGGGCTTATCAATTTTATTTATGACAACAATAATTTTTAAACCTAATTCCAATGCTTTTGAAAGTACAAATCTTGTTTGAGGCATAGGACCTTCAGCAGCATCAACAATCAACAATGCTCCGTCAACCATACCAAGAACTCGCTCGACTTCACCGCCGAAATCTGCGTGCCCCGGGGTATCAACAACGTTAATCTTTGTATCTTTGTAATTTATCGCAATGTTTTTAGACAAAATCGTAATACCTCTTTCTCTTTCAAGGTCGTTACTGTCTAAAACACGTTCTTCAACATGTTGATTATCACGGAATGCTCCTGCCTGTTTTAACAAACAGTCAACCAATGTTGTTTTACCGTGGTCAACGTGTGCTATTATCGCTATATTTCTAATTTTTTCATTAATCATAATATCCGCCAATCGTACTTAATTCAGGGTAATACTTATATTTATATTTACATTTATATACTAAATCCCTGAAAAAATTTTTTCAATATTAAACATGAATATGCTCGTGATTTTCTCTGTATGCAAATATTGAACATATTAAACAAATCAGCGCAAAAACTATACCAAAGACCATTGTTAAATGATAGGAATTTAAAAATGCCTTAACAAAACCTTCATCGGCAAACATATTTCGGAATTGTTCAAACAGCGTAATCGTAATTGCAACGCCCAAAATATTGCCGAGATTTCTTGCAAGTGATAATATCCCGCTTGCAATTCCGAGTTCCTCTTTTTTTACGCTTGTTAAAATCGCATTGTTAGACGGAGATTGGAAACAGCCGTTGCCGATACCCATAATTATTGAAGCAAATATTACCTCCCATATTTTTGTATGAGTATCAAATGTAGTGAAAATCAAAAGTGCTGTTATATAAATGCATGGTCCGACCCTTGTTAAAAGTTTGCTGCCGTGTTTGCCCGCATAACTTCCCGCAAAAGGAGAAGATATACATTGTGCAAGAGAGTAGGGCAAAATTAAAAGTCCCGCAATAAACGCATTGTATTTCATTATTCCCTGCAAAAACATCGGAAGTAAAATCGAGTTTGTAAACATTGCCATATATGATGTCATGACAGCGATATTACCGAGCGTGAATGTTTTAATCTTAAACATTTTGAAATTAATCATGGGATAGTTAATCTTTTTATCCCTGAAATAAAACAGTCCGCCAAAAACAAGAGTCAAAACTCCCAAAGCTGCGATTTTCAGAGATTTCCAGCCCCAACTGTGCCCCTCTGAAATTGCAAGCAAAAGTGCAAATAATGCAATCGTAAAATATATAAATCCTTTATAATCAAATTTAAATTCTTTTTTATGATGGTACGAGGGTATGAGCTTATATGATAAATACGCTGAAATCAATGCTATCGGTACAACGGGGGCAAAAATCGATCTCCATCCGAAGAAATGTATCATAGCGCCGCCTAAAGCAGGTCCCGTCATTCCGCCGATTGCAATAATCGATGCGTTCAGCCCGAGTGCTGTTCCTCTGTCTTTACCTTTAAACAGGGTCGCAATAATTCCGTTGCCGTTTGATACAAGAATAGATGCGCCTAATGCCTCTATACATCTGAATACAATGAGCATTCCGAAGTTTGGCGCAAAACAGTTTAACAATGCTCCCGTTCCGAATATCAAAAAACCCGTTGAATAAATTTTATTTTTAGGAAATAAATCTCCCAGCTTTCCGAAAAACGGAAGAAATACGGTCAAAATAAGCATGTACGCAACAATAATCCATTGTATTTGCGATAATGTTATATTTAAATTCTTGGCAATGGGGTAGAGTGCAAGCTGTACGGTTGTAGAATCAAGCATTCCGACAAAATTGCCAAGAATAACTATAACGCAAATAAACCATTTAAATCTCGTGTTTCTCATATATAAAAATTTTATCATAGCTAAAAATTTTCAGATGTAAATTTTTGTAATCGTTAAATTCAATGTAACCTTTAAACTATTAAGAAACTTCATATATATTGAATACACAGCTTTAATATGATATAATTAATAAAGAACACAATCAGTTGGAGTAATGACGAGTTTATGATATTAGGGAAGAAAAAAGCCTTTTCACTAACGGAATTATTAATCGTTCTTGTCATTATTGGTGTTATCTTTGCGGCTATGGCGCCGATTGTTACGAAACGTCATATAGCAGAAACTTCTGAATCAGAATCAATATGGAACTTTGTTGCAAATGACGCCGAAAAAGATGTGTTTTTTGACCCCGGGGTTGAAACTTGGACATCAAGCGTTTATGTCGGGTATACCCCATCATCAAAAAATGATAATGCAGGTAAACTTGTATTGAATGCTGGTAATCTTACCTATGATGGTGGTGAGGGCTCAAGAAATCACAATCAGCCGCAATTACAGTTCAGATTTTCTCCTAATCCCTCGCAACAGGGTAAAGGGGTGAATGCTGCTGATTTACTTGTACTATCAAACAATTTATTTTTCGGAACGGATCCCTCTTTGGCAAAGGGTCAACACAATACGATATACGGATTTTCAAATTTGGAAAATGTTGTAAATATGAATAATGCCACGGTTTTGGGAGCTCATGCAATGAGTAAAGCGAAATTAACCCAAAGCGGAGCAAATCATCATATTATTGCAGCAGGCAGCCATGCCGGATATTACCTTGGCAAAACGGATTCATCTGATGTTGTGTCGGATACCTTTATAGGTGCGGGTGCAGGTTCAGGGAGTGCTCAAGTAAAAAATGCACCCAATGCAAATATAGCTCTCGGGTATCAATCAATGTCAAAGGAAAACAACTCAGGCTCTCACAACGTTTTTGCAGGTATTCAGACAGGTAACGGATTTAATAATGCAAATGCTTCTTATAATACGATTGTCGGTTCTTCGTATTACGGGAAGAATGCCGCATATAATACAATCGTCGGGTATGGAGTCTATGCTCAAGGCGATACCGATATAAAATATATGACTGCAATCGGTTACGGTGCTTGCGGTTCAATCGGCGGAAATAATACAAGCAAAATTGTATGTCTGGGGTATAATTCAGCATACACTTCAAATAATTCGCCCTCAAGAGTTACAACTGACGGCGGGGAGCATATATTTATCGGCGGAGTTCCAGATTCAACCAACACAAAAGGTTTTCCGGGGCGTGCCGTGTTAGAAGTACATAATAACGGCGACAGAGGAAATGTCGTTTTAAATTCAAACCTTGTTGTCAGAGGGAATTATTACCCCGCAGATAACGCCGAATCTAAAATTGTATATAACACTTTAACCGATACAAAAACCATAGGCGCAGAAAATGCTTACTATCGCTGCAATGGTGATACTTTGCGTTCAATACTTTCATACAGAGGTTACGCTTGTAATCAAATGACCACATCTAATCCAAAGTCAATCAACGTTTGGCAAAAGGGAGGGGATTGTTCGTCCGATACAGAATACCCGAAAGGCAACGGATGCCCGAATATCACATCAGACAGAAGATTAAAAAATATCATAAGCGAAAATAACGACGGTCTTGATAAGCTTGAACAGCTTGTTCCGTACAATTATGTTTACAAATCGGACAAAACAAGAACTCCTCATACGGGTGTAATTGCGCAGGATTTGCAGCAGGTATTTCCTATTTCCGTATCAAAGGACAGTAAAGGCTTTTTACAAATCCGCTGGGACGAAATGTTTTATGCGCTAATTAATTCAATAAAACAATTGAGCGCAAAAGTTGACGAATTGACAGGCAAAATTTCCGAGATGTCAAAAGATGTTTTGTCAATAAACTCAAAACAAAATGATATACAAAAAGAATTAAAAGTTCTAAATAATAGAATAAACAAACTTGAAAGGAAGTAATAACAGTTGAAAACAAAAGCTAAAAAATTGTATAACGCTTTTACGCTTGCGGAATTGATGGTCATAATGGCTGTTATGACGGTCGTTCTTGCTGCTGTTGCTCCTATTTTTACTTCAAGATATTCAAATGTATCTTATGATAATGTTTGGTCGCTAATCGGTGCAAGTAATAATAACGATATCTATAATGATGCCCCCGGAAGATCTATGATGGCTGAAAGTTTAATCGGTATTACTCCTATCGATATGGAAGATGTCCGCAGAACTTATGCTCCGTATTCAAAAGTTATTATAAGATCAAGCGACAGAATAAATTCTAATAAACAACAAAGACAAATCGAATTTAAATACGGCAACAATACAACGGGTTACTTATTTGCAGGTAACTATAACTTACTGCTTGGCGGAATGTATAATAATACCAAGTTTAATTATAATAAGATAAACCCGAACAACCCGACCGTTTTTACGGCAGATACAACTAATGCCGTCGCTAATACGGCTCTGGGGTCAAATGCTATGACAAGCCTTTCAACGGGTAAATATAATTCTGCATTCGGGTATAAAGCATTATCTGACCTTACAACAGGTGAATATAACACCGCAGTCGGAGTTTTGGCAGGCAGTTCCGTTACGGCAGCTAAAGGCAATGTTTTAATAGGGTATCATTCTTACGATGCAGCAACGGGGGATTATAATACCGTAATCGGTCATAATAATTCATCTGTAAATAAATCCGTAGCGCATTACAATACGGCAATCGGTAATAATATTTATGTAAAAGGAGAATATAATACCGCAATAGGCGACAGTTCAAATGCCGTCGGTAAATATAATACCGCAATCGGTTATGCATCACTAAATCAGTCAAGCCCTACAAGTTCCGGAGATAACGATTTTCAATATAATACCGCTGTAGGATATAAATCATGCTCAGGTATCGGTTCTAATTCAAAATATACAACATGTATCGGCGGAGTCGGGGTTGATTCTTCAAAAATGAGTTCAAGCGCCCAAGGCTTTTTCAACGATTCTCATTCACGAGTTTTAATCGGTTCTCCCGTTACAAAATACAAAAGTGCCGCAACTTTAGAAGTCCACAATTTGACTACAACTAACAGTAAATATCCTTATCCTGCAGGTGTTGCAAATTTTGAGATGGGGGATTCATCTGTTATAGTAAACGGCAATCTTATTGTAAGAGGGCAATCGTATTTCTTAGGCAAATCACCTTTTCCGATGAGTGCAACTTCACCTGGCAACAATTATGCAAATACTATGGCTTTAATGGGATTTAAATTGTTTAAAGAGGCAGTTACGACCTACAAGCCGTATATGGGATTTGACGGAAGCGAACCGACAATAAGAATTAGAGAAACTTATATGCATGAAAAATATGCGGGCAGAGAACATTGTATTTGTGCATATTCTTGTTCAAATTCATCAAAAGATTACTACAGCGCAGGTCATTACGGACGTGATACATACGATTGGTCATATTTGAACTATCCGATTTATCATTATGTATATGAAAATCCGTTTGGCGGGTACAATTATTTCTGGGGAACAAGTGCAAACAGATGCGGGACTACATACAATGATAACAGCGATTCGTCAAATAATATTGAATTGAGCCGTTCCCACAATATTACTGACGGCGGAGAGAATTCTCCCGGGGCATTACTTTACGGCGGTTCATGCTGTCCTATTCTTAACCCAGGAGGTGTAAGATTTTCTACTAATTCCGTATCAAGCGACAGAAATCTGAAAAATATATTTGATATTTATACCTCAGGACTTGACTCGTTATCAAAACTTAAAATATATGATTATTACTTCAATTCTGACGATTCAAAATCCATTCATACGGGTGTAATTGCGCAGGATTTAAAACGCATATTCCCGACTTCTGTTTCAAAACGTGATGACGGATATCTGAAAATACGTTGGGACGAAATGTTCTATGCGGCTATTAATTCGGTAAAACAATTACATAAGAAAGTTATTAAACTTGCTCAAAATGCAGATAATAACATTACAAGAATAAACAAATTGAAAAAAGATAACGAAATGTTAGAAAACAAAGTTCTTGAATTGTCAAAAGAGCTTGATAAGTTGGAAAAATAATTATAAAAAAATAAAACCTCCGAATTGTCATTTATTTCAGAGGCTTTATTTTATAATTTGCATTTCTTATATTATTTAAGCACAACCGCATCCGCAAGCTGTTGCTGCATCTTGTAATTCTTGAGCTTTATCCGTGTGTTCCCAAGGAACGTCAATATCGGTTCTGCCCATGTGCCCGTATGCTGCTAACAATCTGTAGAATTTACCGCCGTTTTTAGCGGGTAAATTCCTTAAATCAAATTTGTTAATTATACCTGCGGGTGTTAAATCAAATGTTTTTGAAACAATGTTTGATAATTCTTCATCAGATATTTTACCTGTTCCGAATGTATCAACCATGATTGAAAGAGGCTCTGCAACACCGATTGCATAAGCGAGTTCGATTTCGCATCTTTGAGCTAAGCCTGCTGCAACAATATTTTTGGCAACATAACGTGCTGCATAAGCTGCCGATCTGTCAACTTTCGTCGGATCTTTGCCTGAAAAAGCACCGCCGCCGTGGCGAGAATAACCGCCGTATGTATCGACAATGATTTTTCTTCCCGTTAAGCCCGAATCTCCTTGAGGTCCGCCTATGACAAATCTTCCTGACGGGTTAATTAAAATAATAGTATCTTTATCGGGTTTTATATTGCAGGTTTTAAAAACATAATCAATAACAAGTCTTTTCAAATCCTGTTCAATAATTTCTTGAACTTTTTCATTATCGGAAATACCGTCAATTTCAGGATTATGCTGGGTTGATAATAAAATTGTGTGGATTCTGTAAGGCTTGTTGTCTTTATATTCAACAGTTACCTGAGATTTTCCGTCGGGTCTTAAATAATTAACAAGACCTTCTTTTCTAACCTGCGCAAGCCTGTGAGCAAGTTTGTGAGCCAGGCTTATTGGCATAGGCATCAGTTCTGGAGTTTCGTTGCAAGCATAACCGAACATTATTCCCTGATCTCCTGCGCCAAGCTCTTTGGTTTCGGTAGTTGAAGTGTCGGCATTATTAATGCGAGATTCAAGAGCCTTATTAACTCCGTTGCCGATATCTTTTGATTGTTCGTCTATACTTGTTAAAACTGCGCAAGTATCAGCATCAAATCCGCCCGAACAATCTCCGCTATAGCCGATATCTCTGATTGTGTTTCTGACTACGTTTGCTATATCAACATAACAATTAGAAGTTATTTCTCCGCATATAAGAGCCATACCGGTTGTTACCGTAGTTTCAGCGGCAACTCTTGAATGCGGGTCTTTTGTTAAAAACTCATCTAAAATTGCATCAGATATCTGATCGCAAACTTTGTCGGGGTGTCCTTCGGTAACAGATTCCGAAGTGAACAAAAAATTTTTTACTGTCATCTTTTTTTTCTCCTTAATTTCTTTCAGCCGGTAAGGTTTTTAATTCCGACCCGGCATCTTATTACAACAACACGCCGGCATGATAATGCTGACCTGCTTTAAAATAGTGTAGTTCAAACATTTTATATTATCAAATTGTTAACAAGTTTTATAAAGTAATGTTACGCTTTAAAAGGGATAAATTACTTTGCATGTTTCAATGCATCAACACGATTTGATAAAATATTTATCTGTTGTTTTAAATATTGGTTGCGCTTTTCAAGTTTTGTTATCTTTTTGCCAATGCTCAAATTCTGTTTAACCAATTTTGTGATTTTTGTATTTAATTCTTTAATTGAATTTATTGCAGCATAGAACATTTCATCCCAACGGATTTTGAAATATCCGTTTTCATCCTGCGATACGGAATTGGGAAATATTTTTTGCAATTCTTGTGCTATAACACCTACATGAGGCTTTTTGTCTTTGTCGTTTTTAAATGTATAATTATAAATTTTTAACTGATTAATTTTATCAAGTCCGTCATTATTTTTGCCGACTATGGTTTTTAATCTTCTGTCGCTTGTTGCAGAAATTGACGATAACCCCGAGCAATAGCCTGATGTAACAAACGAATAAGTTCCCTGATTTGTTGCACAAGGAGCGGTTATATTTGTGCCGTAAATCTCTTTGCCGTTCATATTAGCATAATAGAACGGGTATAAAACATTACCGACCGTGAAAAATGCTCTGCCACGAACAATTAAGTTTCCGTTAATAATCGTAGTTGTATTTGAAATAATTGAAGGATCGTTTATAAGGTGCGAATTGCCCGAACCAAGAGAATTATGAATTTCCATAACGGCATCTCCGCCATATAGAACAGTACCTTTGCCCCAATTACCGTCAGAATCCATATTGGGATTGCTGCCGATATAGGTTCTGGGAGTTGTATCTGATGCATCTGTTCCAATATCTGTTTTAACGGGAGAATTAGCTGCGGGACCTGAATTGTAGCCTATACATGTTTTATAGGATTCGCCTTTAATATTTTCGCAGGCATTATATCCTATTGCAACGTTATAATGCCCTGTTGTAAGTTTATGTAAAGCGCCCGATCCGATTGCGACATTATTTTTACCGCTTGTAATACTGTTTAATGCTTTATAACCTAAAGCTACATTATATTGGAAATCATAAGAGCTTGTTGTACCGTTATCCTCGCCCTCTCTGTAATTTCCTGTATTCGCACCGATAAATGTATTGTAGTTGCCTATATTAGAAGTCGATTTGTAACCTATTAAGGTGTTTCCGTCGGTTGTTGTTTGAGCTCCCGCAAGATAACCTATCATTGTATTTCTTGAACCTGAAATATTCTTTTCTCCTGCGCCTGCTCCGATTGCGGTATTGTTTTCTCCAAAAGATACAACGCCGAGTGCATTATATCCAAACGCAGTATTTCCTTGCAAAATTTCAGCCGTATTATCTCTGTCTTGAGCCTGATTTAAGCTGTTTACCCCGAATCCTACGTTATCAGACGGATAAGTTTTATATGATTTCAGTTCTTTTAAAGCGGGAAAAGCTCCGCCAAAGAGCATATTCCTGTTATCGGCAACAAAAGATGCCGCAAATTGCCCGGGATCATCAAATGATGATCTGCCATATCTTAATTGCAATTGCCTTTGAATATTATTATTTGCGGTAAACCCCGAGCGAATAGTCATTTTAGACAAAGGAAGATAAGACATTTTTATGTCATTTTCCGAATCAGGGGTAGCACCGAAATATATTCCGCCGTTATAACCGTTGCCGGGTTGATAGAAAGTATCCATGGGACCTGCAAGATAGTTTCTGCTTGCCCATAGCCATAATTCTGTTTTGCCTCTGGAACGTCTTTTTGTGATAAAAGGAGCAAAAGCCGCAAATAATATAGTCAGTACAAGCAGTACAACCATTACTTCCGCAAGCGTAAATGCATGTTTTTTTCTGTGTTTTAGCATTAATACTCCCATATCAACTCTTTTATATAATTATAACATATTATATGAACTATTTCAATTATTTAAAATTTGCCATTAATGTGTTTTTTTGCTGCTTTTGTGGTAGCCTTTAAATATAAATAATTTAAAATATGAGGATATAGTGATGAATAACTTGAATGATTTACCTACGGTATACAACCCGAAAGAAACAGAGGATAAAATATACAAATTCTGGGAAGATAACGGATTTTTTAAAGCTGATGCAAACAGTCCAAAGCCGTCATATTCAATGGTTATTCCGCCTCCAAACGTTACGGGAGTTCTTCACATGGGGCATGCTCTTGATGAAACCTTGCAAGATATTTTAATAAGATATCACCGTATGTGCGGATATGAAACATTATGGGTTCCGGGGACAGATCATGCCGGTATCGCAACCCAAAACGTTGTTGAAAAACAGTTAAGAGCAAAATGTCTTTCGCGTTATGACTTAGGCAGAGAAAAGTTTCTTGAAAAAACCTGGGAATGGGCAAATGCACACAAATCAAGAATTTTAGACCAATGCAAACGCTTGGGTGCATCTTTTGACCGTTCAAGAGAAAGATTTACATTTGACAAAGGCTGCAGCGATGCTGTTAAAGAAGTTTTTGTAAGGTTATACGAAAAAGGTTTAATATATAAAGGAAAATACATTGTTAACTGGTGCCCTCGCTGCAGAAGTGCTATTTCTGACGTTGAAACCGAATACGCTACAGAGCAGGGACATTTGTGGGAAATTTCTTATCCGCTTAAAAATGAATCAGGTGCAATTATAGTTGCAACAACAAGACCCGAAACAATATTTGGTGATGTTGCAATTGCTGTTCACCCTGATGATAAGAAATATTCGGAACTTGTCGGAAAAACCGTTGTAATACCTTTATCGGGCAGAGAAATTCCGATTATCGCAGATGAATATGTAGACAGAAACTTCGGAACGGGTGCTGTTAAAATTACCCCCGCTCACGACCCTAATGATTATGAAGTAGGCAAACGCCACGGTTTGAAACCTATCTGGGTAATTGATGAAGATGCCAAAATGATTGCTTGCGGTGATGTCCCTCAAAAATATCACGGTATGGACAGATACGAAGCCAGAAAAGCTATTGTCAAGGATTTGGAAGATCAAAAATTCTTATTAAGGGTAAAAGATCACGAGCACAATGTCGGTAAATGCCAAAGATGCGGAACTACAATTGAACCGTTGCTTTCGGAACAATGGTTCGTTAAAATGAAACCGCTTGCGCAAGAAGCAATTGCGGCAGTAAAAGACGGAAGAATTAAATTCGTTCCCGAAAGATGGACTAAAAATTATCTTGACTGGATGGAAAATATAAGAGATTGGTGTATTTCCCGTCAATTGTGGTGGGGACATCAAATTCCCGCATACCATAACAAGCAGACAGGTGAAATGATTGTAGCAAAAGAGAATCCTGATCCCAATGTTTGGGAACAGGAAACAGATGTACTTGATACATGGTTTTCATCAGCTCTTTGGCCGTTTGAAACAATGGGTTGGCCTAATACAGACAGTCCCGATTATAAAAAATTCTACCCGACAAATACTCTTGTAACGGGTTTTGATATTATTTTCTTCTGGGTTGCAAGAATGATTACCATGGGACTTGAATTTACGGGCAAGGCTCCGTTTAGTACCGTTTATATTCATGGTCTTGTAAGAGATGAAAAAGGTCAAAAGATGTCTAAAACAAAAGGCAACACTATTGACCCCGTTGAAATTATAGAAAAATACGGCTGTGATGCTTTGAGATTTACAATGGCATCTTTATGCACTTACGGCGGTCAGGACATCAAAATAAGCGACGAAAGATTTGAATACGGTCGTAATTTTGCAAACAAAATATGGAACGCATCAAGATTTGTTCTTATGAACCTTGACGGCATTGATAATAAAGACATTGATTTTTCAAAATTAACAATTGCCGACAAATGGATTTTGGATAAATTAAACAACGTTGCAAAAGAAGTAAATTCTGATATAAATAATTACAGAATTGGTGAAATTGCTCATATTCTGTACGATTTCTTCAGAGATTCATATTGCGACTGGTATGTTGAAATCGCTAAGATTCAATTAAAAGATGAGGCTATCAAACTTAATACTCAAAGAGTTTTAAGATACGTTCTTGATATGTCATTGAGATTGTTACATCCTATTATGCCTCATATAACTGAAGAAGTATGGCAGTTGATACCTAAAGAAACAGATATCAAAGCAATAATGCTTGCTCCTTATCCTCAATATTGTGATAAATTGAGTTTCCCTAAAGAAGCAAAAGAAATGGCGCTTGTATTTGAAACGATTACTTCTTTAAGAAACGTAAGACAAAGTTTTAATATTCCGATGTCATTGAATTTTGATATTCAAATTCAAGCGCCGCACGATGAAAAAGCAATATTTGAAGAAATTGAAAGCTATGTAAAACGTATGGCAAGAGTTAATACGATTTCTTACATTGATGAAAATTCCGCACCGAGCAAATCTGCTACGGCTATTGTTTCGGCATCAAAAATCTATATTCCGCTTAAAGGATTAATTGATTTTGATCAAGAAATTCAAAGACAGAATAAAAAGTTAAACAAACTCTTAACAGAAAAAAAATCACTTCAAGGAAGAATAAATAATCCCAAGTTTGTTTCTAGTGCTCCGAAAGAACTTGTTGATCAAACAAAAGGCAGGATTGAAGAAATTGAAGTTCAGGAAAATGCTATAAATTCGCTCATAAAATCTTTGCAGGATTAATCTATAGCAAAAATATTTATTCTCGGCTTTTACTATAAACGGTAAATAGGAGTATAAATATGAACGCAGATACTATCGGCAGAATTTTAACGGATTCTCAAGCGCCTAAAAAGCTTGTAAAAAGGGTTTTAAAAGAAAACGATATGCAAATCGTTAAGAATTTTACGCCCGTAAATTCAGAATACAAATTGAATTTAGGCAAAGACAGGAGAGTAACTTTAGCAGTAAACGGAGATGAATTTATTCAAAAAGAAGAACGTCTTATAAATAACAAATGGCGCAAAAGTGTTGAAATGCGCTTAAAAGATACTGCTGAGAATGCAGAAAACGCCTTAATTGCAGCTATAGAACTGTTAAAATTCGAACGTGGCAAAGAAATCGGCAACAGAATTTTAAGTTCTTTCGGTATTTTCCGAAAGTAGCTATATTAAAAATATTAAGCATATTTTACAATACTTTACATATTATAAAAAATTTGTTAAGATTACTACATAAAATCATTTAGTGTCAGCTTTAAAGTTGACAATGGAGTTAATTATGGCTACAAAAAAGGGGAATGCGGAAGACGATTTTGAAAAACTTCTTGCACAGTATGATTACAATTTTAAAAAAGGTGATCTTGTAAAAGGAACCGTTTGCGGTTTTGACAGTCAGGGTGTACTTGTTGATATCGGCGCTAAAACTACGGCTCTTATACCGACTTATGAGGCGGTTGATAAAGGCGAAAGACCGGAAGATAAGATTGAAAAAGGTCAGTCCGGAGAATTTCTTATTATAAGAGATGAAGATGAGGACGGAAGATTTTTACTTTCTAAGAAAAAGGTTGATTTTGCTTATGCTTGGAAAGATTTGGAAAAAGCCAAAGCAGCCGATGAAGTTATCCTCGGAACTGTTGTTGATAACGTTAAAGGCGGTGTAATTGTTGAAGTTGCGGGTGTAAGGGGATTTGTTCCTTCAAGCCAGTTAAGATTAAAAGAAGCCGAGCTTGAAAAGGGCTCAAAAATCGAATTGAAGATTTTGACACTTGACGTTCAACAAAATAACTTCATCTTATCAAATAAAAAAGTTTATGATGATTCCGTTAATGAAGTCAGAAAGAACCTGTTCTCTCAACTTGAAGTCGGGCAGGTCGTAAAAGGTGAAGTCGTCAGAATTACCGATTTCGGAGCTTTTGTTGATATCGGAGGGGTAGACGGGTTGTTGCCTTTATCTCAGCTTTCATGGCGCTGGATTGATCATCCGACAGATATTCTTCATGTGGGCGACGAAATTGATGTTGCAGTCATTATGGTAGACCATGACAAACAAAGAGTATCGTTGAGCTTGAAACAACTTGAGCCTGATCCTTGGATTGAAGCTCAAAAGCACCTTAAAGAAGGCGACAAGGCAGAAGGTACGGTTACAAGAATTAAATACTTTGGAGCTTTTGTCGAGGTTTATCCGGGAGTTGAAGCTTTGCTTCCTCATAACGAATTGATTGATTACCAGAATGAAAACAAGGTAATTGTTCAACCGGGAGATAAAATTCAAACTTATATTATAAAATTTAATCCCGAGGACAGAAGAATTTCATTATCAATTCACGAAGAACCTGCGGGTGAAACTTCCTCAGATAATGAAGCGCCTAAAGAAGAAGAAAATTAGAATAAATAAATTTTATAAAAAGACCGTTCAAATTGAGCGGTCTTTTTTTTTTGACTTTTGATTTAATTTTATTAAATATATCATACAAACAGATGTTTATTACACCTCCAAAATAACTGATAATATAACAAAGAAAGTAGTAAACATGCCATTTCGATATCGATTACAGAAAGTTCTGGACTTTAGAATTAACCAAAAAGAAGAACAAAGACAAAAGGTTCAAAAAGCTCAGATGGCTGTAAACAAAGCAGAAGATGACATAAGACGGAACAATCAATCAATCGTCGATACAAAAAACGGCATGCGAACGGCAGACCCATCGTTATATGAGTATTATGACAATTACATAAAGCATTTGTATGAAGAAGCCGAACGGCTTGAAAAAGTGAGGCAAGATCTTCAAAAACAACTGGATATAGAACTTCAAAAAATGGTCAAATGCGAACAAAATGTCAAGGTACTTGAAAAACACAAAGAAAAGAACAGAGAGCTTTATTTGCAAGAAGAAAAATCGGCAGAGCTTAAGCAATTCTCAGAACTGGGCGTAACCCGTTTCTTCAGGCAAAAACAAGAAAAGAATCAAGAACAAGAGTAAAGGTAGAAAAATTATGGGTATAGAAGCAGCTTCAGCAACATCATCGGTCAGCACAACGTCAAGTGTAAGCACTACATCTACGGCAACAAAAACAAATTCAGATACTTCATTTAAAGATGAAATGTCCAAGGTTTCCGAAACCGAATCAAAAAGTGAAACTAAAGCAGCAGAAAAAGAATCTTCTGCAAAGAAAACCGATAAAGCCGTAAAAAGTGAGAAAAACGATAAAAAATCCGTTGATACGAAAAAGACTGAAACTAAAGAAAAAACTCAATCAAAAGACACAAAAAAAGCTAATCAAACTCAAAATAATCAGAATAATCCGCAGGGTATTAATGTTAATCCTCAATTGTCTTTTAACGATGCAAACAGAATGCTGTCAACCGATATTCGGCAAATGATTGAAAATACAGCATCTGTAAATGCACTTAACCAAAAAGGCTGGGGACTGATTACAGGAGATGAAACAAAAACAAATATTGCAATGACAGAAAGTGATGCGGATTTCTTCATCAATCTTACTCAAAATGACAACAACGTAAATATTCAAGGCATTACTTCTCAGGCACAAAATATGTTAAATAACGGCGTTGAAGCTTCACAGGTTAAACAAAACTTCCAAGTTTCTCAAACGCTTTTAAATGCACTATCAGAATCAAGACAGAATAACCAACCTGTCAGAATTGATTTTGATCAAAACGTATCCGTTATTTTAAGAGTCGGTAAAGACGGGGCTTTATCAGCACAATTTATCCCCGGCGATAAGGCTGTTGAACAATATTTAAGACAAAATATCGATTCTTTAAGAACAAGTTTTGATGAGCAGGATTTGCCATACAGCGATTTGTCATACTCAAACAGCAGCAAAGATCAAAATCAACGACGCAGAGAACAACAGCGACAAGGAGAATAAAATATGAATGATGCTTTTATTACGGCATTAAATACTCAATATGCAACGGTAAACTGGATTGATGTCATATCTGAAAATATGACCAATTCTTATACCCCCGGATATAGAGAAAAGCAGGTTAATTTTAAGACTTTTCTAAACGGTGCAATTGTTGATGATTATGAAAAGAATAACGGACAGGGCAAATCAACTCCCGGTACTTCAAAAGATAACTTATTCCTTGAAGGGAAAGGATATTTCCTGACAAAAACCGAGGACGGCAAGAGTGTATATTCAAGGCTCGGCGAATTTTCATTTGACGGCGACGGTATATATCGTGCCAAAAACGGTAATACTGTTCAGGGTTATATCTTGAATGATAAAGGCGAAATTATGCAGGGTATAAAATCCGTAAGTTCTGATTTATACCAAAATACCGCATTAAAAGGGGGAGCACTTGATATTCCGACCACCACAATCAAAATGTGGATTGACCCCAATAACGGTAAATATTTGGGCAAATATGACGAATTTAAAATCCAAGGTGACGGAACAATTTGCGGTATAGCAGAAAGCGGCAAGAAGGTTGTTCCTTTGTACCGTGTTGCTATTAGAAACTTCAACAATCCGTCGGGACTTTATGAATACAAAGACGGTCAGTTCCTTGAAACAGAAGAATCAGGCAAACCTGTTTTGGGGGTCGGCGAAATCAGATCGGGGCTGTTGGAATTGTCTAATGCGGATTTGAAAACGAATATTTCTTATTATCAAATGGCTAAACAGCAAATGGAAGTTGTTAATAAGATTATTTCTTCGAATAAAGATTTGTTGCAGCAGGCATTACAGCTTGTCAGCGGATCATAAATTTAAGTTTATAAGTGCATAAGTTTATAAGAGTTAAAAATAATCTGTAAAATACTTATCAACTTATCACTTTATAGGTTTATAAGCCTATAAAGTGAACACAGTATTAAACTCCATTTACAAGAGGCAGAAAATGCCTCTTTTTTATATTTATTGTTTACATTTGAACAAAAATTTAGTAAAATAAAGATAGTAGTTCGTGTTAACAGTTTAGTTATAAGGAGTGCAATAATGGAAAACTTAAAAGTAGCTATCGGTTGCGACCACGCAGGTTTGCAATACAAAGAAGCAATAATGGATTATTTAAAATTCAGAAACATTGAGTTCGAAGATTGCGGGACATATACTCCCGAATCTTGTGATTACCCTACAATAGCAAGAAAGGTTTGTGAAAAAGTTATTCACAATCAGGCAAACAGAGGTATTTTGGTTTGCGGTACGGGTATAGGAATGTCAATTGTTGCAAATAAAGTTCACGGTATCAGAGCTGCTCTTTGCGGTGATACATATTCTGCAAGAGTTTCTCGTGCTCACAACAACGCAAATGTTTTGTGCCTCGGTTCTCGTGTAATAGGTGAACATCTTGCGCTTGATATCGTTGATGTTTGGTTAAAAACAGGCTTTGAGGGCGGCAGACACAAAAAAAGAGTTGACATGATTGAGTAATACCATTTTACAGACTATTTAAAAGGAAAAAATAAATTGACTGAAAAAGAATTAAATTCACATAAATTTGCATGTATTATTGCTCAGTTTTTGGATGATAAACTTGCAAAAGATATTACAATACTGAATATAAGCAACGTTTCGTCTTTAGCGGATTTCTTTGTAATAGCTTCAGGGGATTCAACAACGCAGGTAAAAGCGCTGATGGAAACCGTGAAAGAAAAAGTTAAAAATACCTTTGGAAGACTTCCGCTGCGTACGGAAAACGATTTAAAAAACCGCTGGAATTTGCTTGATTATGGTGATGTGGTTGTTCATATTCTGCATAAACAGGAAAGAGAAAATTATGCGCTCGAAAAATTTTGGAGCCACGCTTTCTCAATATCGGAAGATGAATGGCGCAAAGCCGCCGCAGAGTACAGCGAGTACAGCAAATAAATTTAATATCCCTTGTACAAAAGACGTACAAGGGATATTTTTTAATTCCAATATAATGATTTCTGTCAGGCTTTGACCGGTAATTATGCTTTCAATTTTAAATATGAATCAAGGCAGTTTATCATAGCATCTTTGTATTTGTTGCATTCGGTTTCTGTTTTAGCCTCAAATCTCAAAGTAAATACGGGTTCGGTATTACTTTGTCTGATTAGCGCAAATCCGCCGTCAAATACAATTCGCATACCGTCAATCGTAATAATATCTTTGATTTTGGCACCGAACATGTCGGGATGTTCTTCAACCTGCGATTTCATATATTCCAAAGTTTCTTTTTTTAATTCATTCGGGCAATGATAGCGAACTTCAGGACTTGAGAATACCTCATCAAACGGTTTAAGCATTTGCTCGATTTTAAAATTCGGATCTGCTTTTTTGTTTTTGGAAACAATTTCAATCATACGACAGCCTGCATAAACGGCATCATCATAGCCGTAATATCTGTCTTTAAAGAACGTATGACCGCTCATTTCGCCGCCTAAAATTGCTCCTGTTTCTTTCATTTTTTCTTTTATATAGCCGTGTCCTGTTTTGCACATTATGGCTTGAGCGCCTGTTTTATTTATTTCATCATACAAAACCTGAGAACACTTTACTTCCGATACGACTTTCATATTTGTTCCTTTTTCTTTAATGATATCAAGAGCATATATAAGGAGCAATTTATCCCCTGTCATAGGTCTGCCAAGAGAATCAAGTACACCTATTCTGTCTGAATCCCCGTCATACGCAATTCCTATATCAGCATGCTCGCTGACTACTTTTGCGCTGATATCTTTCAGAGTTGAAAATGATGCGGGATTGGGGTGATGATTCGGAAATCTGCCGTCCGGTTCAGAGTACATTTCAATGACTTCACAGCCTATTTTGCGGTAAAGTTCCGGACCGACAAGACCGCCCGTACCGTTAGCGGAATCAACTACAACTTTTACTCCTTTGCCGATATGTTTGAACCTGTTTTTCATATCTTCAATGTATTCGGGTATGATTTGAGTTGAAAAATCAGGATTATCAAATTTCTCAGGCAGATTTGACCACAATTTAAAAGTTTCATCTTTTACGTCTTTAATCTGTGCTTCATTAAGAGTTTGATGATTGTATGTCATCTTCAAACCGTTGTATTCGCTCGGATTATGACTTGCTGTTATAACAAGTGCTCCGTCAAGATTGTGGGCAATTTCAGCGTAATATCCGAGCGGTGAAGGAGCGATACCATAATCTTCAATATTATTTACGCCTGCTTTTAATAAACCCGCAATAAGTGCTTGTTTTAGCAAAGGCGAATGTAGTCTTGCATCCATGCAAACTCCGATTTTTAAATCGGATAAATTCTTTCCGCTTTGTGCTGCAAGCCAATTTGAATAGCCTATACCTACGTTATAGAACAATTCTTCCGTTATATCTTCTTTATAAATTCCTCTTATGTCGTTTTTGCCAAACGCATGTTCATATTTTTGCATAATATATCCCCTTTATTTATAATAGTAATTGTATCATGAAAAAATCATTGAATAAATTGTTAAACAGCGAAAGTTTTATGGGGTTGGTTTTTATACTCCCCGCTTTGCTCGGAATTTTTGTATTTATAATAATTCCGATAATTTGTTCGTTTGCCTTGAGTTTTTCAAAATGGGATTTGCTTAACCCCATCAAATTTGTCGGTCTGCAAAATTATATTGAATTATTTAAAGAACCTTTATTTTACAAAATTTTATTTAATACGATAGTTTATGCTTTGAGTGTGTCGGTTTTCGGAGTAATTATTCCGTTAATTCTTGCTTCCGTGTTAAATTCTAAAATCAGAGGAAGCGAGTTTTTTAAAACCGCTTATTTTCTGCCCTTTATTACGCCGATGGTTGTAATAGCTGTTGTTTGGGCGTGGATATTTGACCCTAATATAGGGTTTTTAAGTCAGGTATTAAAAATCTATATAAATTGGCTCTATGACAAAAACTATGCAATGATTGCTTTGATAATCGTTTCGGTGTGGAAATTAATAGGTTACAATATGATAATCTTTTTATCATCAATGAGTTCAATCTCAAACAGCATATATGAAGCGGCAAAAATTGACGGAGCAGATAATTGTTCAATATTTAGAAAAATTACCATTCCAATGCTCTCGCCTACCATATTTTTTGTCGTAATAATTACCATAATAAGCTCGTTTCAGGTGTTTGATTTAATATATCTGATGACCGAAGGCGGACCGTTTGATTCAACAAATGTTTTGGTTTATGCGATTTATAAAAATGCGTTTGAATTTTTCAAAGTCGGCAAAGCAAGCGCAATTGCTTACGTTTTATTTGCCATAATATTAGTTTTAACCTTAATTCAATGGCACTTCAGAAAGAAACTTGTTTATAACGAAAAATAAATTAAAGTTTTACCCTTATAAAGCCGTTATATAACATGTACAAGAAATGTTGCATGGGGTATGTGTTATGAATAAAGATGTATTTGATATTAAGGCAATGAGCGAATTTGGCGAATTTTTAAAGAAAGCCGTTAAATATGAAAAAGGCTCTGATATTTATAGCGAACTTGTAAAAGAACTTATGCTAAAATCTTACTGCGCAAATTAAATTAGCCTTAAAAACCGCTTAATCGGCTATTAAAACATTTGATAAAGCGTTTTAAATAATAGCTATGAAAAAAATAGTTATTATAGGCGGTGTGGCAGCAGGTGCAAAATCCGCATCAAAAATTAAAAGGCTTTTACCTGATTCTAAAGTTTCAATTTATACGGACGATACACATGTTTCTTATTCGTCGTGCGGTTTGCCGTATTATATTCAGGGAAATTTTGACGATTACAGAACCCTGCTTGTGCGATCAGTTGATGAATTTGAACAAATGGGAATTGATGTGCATTTAAAGCTGCCTGTTGTTAAAATTCTGCCCAAACAAAAAGAAATACTGGTATCAAATGATACAACGGCAGATCTTGTAAGCTATGACAAACTTATTATAGCAACGGGCGCAAGACCCGTTATACCGAACATCAAAGGTATCAATGATTTTGAAAATGTTTATACTTTGAGAAATATTGAGGACGGGATAAAAATTCGCACTCAAATGGAACGCTCTCAAAATGTCGTAATTATCGGCGGAGGGTATATCGGTATTGAACTTCTTGAAGCGTTTGTTAAAAACGGAAAACATACCGTAATGGTAGAAAATAACAGACAAATTATGCACAATCTTGATGATGAGATGTCTGATATTTTAAGACAACGCCTTGAATCAGTAGAAAATAAAAATTTTGAAATCTATACGGGTGAAAGAGTTGAAGAAATTACGGGCAAAAATCATCTGGCGCAAAAGCTGAAAACATCAATAGGGCGTGAAATAGATTGTGATATGATAGTCGTTTGCGCAGGAGTAAGACCAAATATTGAAATTGCACGTGATGCGGGGATTGAAATCGGCGAAACAGGTGCAATTAAAGTAAATAAGCTTATGCAAACATCTGTTGAAGATATATTTGCGTGTGGAGATTGTGCTCAAAAAACTCACATGGTGTCAGGCAAACCCGTATGGATTCCGCTCGGTTCAACTGCTAATAAAGAGGGCAGATGTGCTGCAATGAATGCTGCCGGGATTTATAATGAATTTGAGGGGGTACTCGGTTCAATGGTAACAAGATGTCTTAATACAACAGTTGCAATGACGGGCTTGACCCAAAAAACCGCATCAGAAATCGGATTTAACCCTATAACAACAATTGTCAAAAAAGACGATAAAGTAGCTTTTATGCCAAATTCGGGAACGATTACTTTAAAAGTTATAGCAGATAAAATTACGGGGCTTTTGTTAGGCGCTCAGGCAGTCGGTTCGGTAGGCGCCGACAAAAGAATAAATACGGTTGCATCGGCACTTTTGGGACATTTGACCGTTAATGAATTTGGGAATAATGATTTAACTTATTCTCCGCCTTATTCCCCTACAATTGACCCTTTGCTGAACGCTATGCAAATACTATGTACAAAAACTGCAAGAAATTGCTAAATTAATGCATTTTAATGCAATTTAGCGGCAACATATTTTGCAACGGCTTCCCCCATTGAAAAACAGCTTGACTGTACACGTAATGCGCCTTGAGCGTATTCATCGGCGGATAGTGATCGCCCGATAACAAATAAATTGTCATAATCTGCCGACATTAAACTTTCTAAAGGCAATTGATATTCGCCTGTTTGCTCAAGCGTTGAGGAGTTTTTATCTCTTGAATGAATGTCAACGGGATATGATGAAATAACAGCGGGGTGTTCAAACTTTTTCCCCGATTTTAAATCATCAATCGTGTATACATATTTACCTTTTATTCTGTCTGAAGCTCTGATGCCGAGCTTATCAGCAATATGCGATACGTAAGCGTTTTCAAAGCCCTGGAAAAACTCCCTGCAAAATTCTGCCAACCTGTTAATTATTTCTTCGCCTTTGCTATAAGCGGATTTCAAGGCGTTTTCATCTGTTAAATCAATTTTATCAAGCAGACGGGGGCAGTTAAACGCAACCATATCTGGACTTCCCGCTACGCTGAATATCTGGAAATAGTTTCTGTCAGGTTCTTTCAGCGTTCCTTGCTCAACCGCTTTATCAAATAACGGCGTCAGAGCCCAATGTTTATCGGTATCCCAGGTGTAAGCCGTCGAAAAATAAAACGCATTATCAATGTTCTCTACCGTTGTAACATCTCTATTACCATCATAAATTGCCAACCATTCACCGAACTGTTCATAATCCACTCCGCTCATTATAAATCTCAAACTTATCGGAGGAAAATCATTTTCATTTTTCAAAATTCGGCAATTAATTTTTTTAGAAAAATTTAAATTTGCAGTCGCATCTACAAAATAGTTCGCTTCGATACATTCCGATAACATGTCAATAGATTGAAAACAGTTATCCGTATATATCGGCTCGTAATATACGGATAATATTTTTGAATTTTTAGTTTTTATCTCCAACACATTAGAGGATAATTTTATATCAACTCCCGAATTTATTAGCATATTAAAAAGAACATCTTTTAATTTTATCGGATCGAACCAACCGGGATTGCCAAGGTATGTGATTTGCCCTTTAACCTCTTTCATAGCTTTTATTAAATCCAGATAAAAATCGATATTTATCTGGTTCTCACCCGATTTCATGACGGGAACGACAAGCGAACCGGTCATTGTGCCGCCAAGATAATTTTCTTTTTCGATTAAAAGTGTCTTTAGCCCCGATTTTGCTGCTATATATGCGCAAGCACAACCTGAAGTTCCTCCGCCGACAATTACAATATCATATTTTTTCATAGCTTGATTATAGGCTATCTTTACAAGTCATGCAAATTTATATACCAATGTTATTTATTAAAATGTTTAATATACTGCGTGGCGGATTTTTTGTTTGAATTTTGGACTTCTGTTTCACGAGCATTTATAATCGCCTCATTTTGGCTTGTTAAATTTTCATCACGATAAAATATACCTGCCCTCGTATTTAAAAGCCCTAAATCAAATTCTGACAGGGGGTATTTTATTAAACTTTGATTTTTGGCTACAATGGTACCGTCGAATTTGTCAAAGCGTTTGTTATAATTGTATCCGATACAGAAACCTGCGCTTTTCATTGCCGATCTCACGCACGCAGAAGAAGAATAAGTCAAAAGCATTCCATCATCTTCAAGCAAATTGAAAAGCGCTTTGAAAAAATCATAGCTCCATAAACATGGACACTTTTTAGGGGTGAAAGCATCTAAAAATATCAAATTGTATTTGTTTTTATCTCGGATAATAAAACTTCTTGCATCAGCGATTTTTGGTTTGAAAATAAAATCGCCTATTTTAAGGCTATTAGCAGCCTTTTTATAACATTTAGTTACATACAGATAATATATATTATGTAAAAACGAAAGAAAGTTCGTTTTAGGCTCAGTTACACCTGAGCAAATATTAAATTCTTTAAAACGGTCGGCAAAATACGGTCGGTATTTTTTATCTGATAAAATACGCAAAACTTGCGAATTTTGATAAATTTCAGGGTTATTCTTCAAAATTTGGTCAAAAATTATATAATTTATGAAATTTTCAATTTTTGGCTTATTGCTATTTTTTATTTTAAAGTATTTATTCAAATGATGTTCTGATATAATTTCAGAATCTTTTTCATAATTTTTGCAACCTGTTTTTGCAAAAGGCGATAATCCGAATAAAATTTCATCATTATCAAGTGCGGTTACAGAAACTTTATCAAAAATATTATCCGTATATATCGTATTGATATTTTCGTGCTTATTGAAACTTGAGTTTTTATCAGTATGTATCAATTCGATATTATATTGATGATTTTTAGGTGGTTTATTATCTGTATGTATCGTATCGATATCTTTATTCATGTAATTATTTTTGCAAAAATTTTTTCTTACAAAGATTTTTCTCTTGTGCAAATTATTTTTATTACTGTAAATGAAATTTAGAAAAGCTTTCGTGTTGTAGCCGATGCCATGGCAAATATCAAGAATTTTTATATTGTCATGCAATAACAAAGTATCAAAATCGGCAGGGTATACGAATTTGTCATAGGCTTCTGTCAGGGCGCCAGTTGCACTGTGGTAGATGTCGTTAAAATCCGAGTTATAAAGCCCTAAAGAACCGTCGTTTGTAAAATACGGTTGAATTTCGCTCATAGTCTAATTATACGCCCAAATTTAAGGCGTGTATATTTGTAAAGTTTTGTTACTGAAAGCCCGTTATTCGTACAAAACAGGTATATTATATATTTTTAGGGTTATAATATAAATTAATAAAAAGGATATTATAAAAACATGAAAATTAGTGTAAAAGTTCCTGCTACAACAGCAAATATAGGCCCCGGGTTTGATTGTCTGGGAATGGCATTGCCGATTTACAACACGGTAACGATTGAAGAAACGGTTTTACCCGGAACAGGTGTTGAAATCAATGTTCTTGCCGATAGTGCATCAATTGACGAACTTGAACTTGAACATATACCGTCAGATGAAAACAGCCTTGTATATAAAGCGGTTGAGGCTCTTTACAATTCAATCGGGCAGGTGCCGGGGGAATTAAAAATTACTGTTAAATCTTCAATCCCTGTAGCTAAAGGACTTGGCAGCAGCGCATCAGTTATAATCGGTGCACTTGTTGCGGCTAATGAACTTCTCGGGCACCCTGCAGATGAGCCTGCATTATTATCCATCGCATGCGAACTGGAAGGACACCCTGATAATATTACACCCGCTTTAGTCGGCGGATTGGTTATTTCTTCTCAAGAGGAAGATGGTTCGGTGCTTTATCGCAAACTCGAATGGCCTCAAGAATGGGCTGTTACCGCTTGTGTCCCCGATTTTGAACTTTCAACGGATATTGCACGCTCTGTTTTACCTAAAGAAGTTGCGCTTTCTGATGCAGTATTTAACGTTCAGAGAATGGCTATGTTTATTCAAGCTGTTCATACAAAAGATACAGAACTTATGAAATCAGCATTGCAGGACAAACTTCACCAACCGTACAGAATGAAGTTAATCCAAGGTTTTGACAAAATTTATGAAGGTTTAAGATTTAACGAAAACGTTTTAGGCTGTGTTATTAGCGGTGCAGGATCATCAATTTTGATTATTTCATTAAGAAATGATCTTGAAAAAATCAAAGACACCGTGAAAGAGACATGGGCCGATATGAATATTAAAGCAAATATAAAAACCCTTAACGTTGAGCAAAACGGCGCATTGATAATATCTGATGATGAAGATTAAGCTTTTATGGCTGTTTGATTTATCAATTCAAGCTTTTCTTTGCGAGTTAGCTTATGTTTTATTCTATACTCCTCTTTAAGAGCTTCTGATTTAGTCTGAAATTCTTTGGTATACAAGATTTTTACGGGTTTATTTGCTTTCGTGTATTTTGCCCCCGTTCCGTTGATATGTTTTTCAAACCTTTGTTCGACATCATTTGTATACCCGCAATATAGCGTGTTATTTTCGGTTAAAAGAATATAAACATAATATTTTGTACTCATATTATTATAATATTACTATTTTTGCATATTTGGTATAAACTGAATGTATGATAAATCGTTATGCAATTTGTTATAACCCTGTATTATCGTATTCAAAAGAAGCCGTAAATAAGCTTCAATCGCTGCTTGACAAAAGCAAAGTTGAATATGACACATTCAGTCTTGATGATATGAAAAGCGGATATGACTTTATATTTGTAATCGGCGGGGACGGTACGATATTAAAAACGGCAAGGTTTTATTCAAAACTTGATATCCCCGTGTTTGGTATAAATATGGGGCATTTAGGCTTTTTATCACAAGCCTGCGAAGATGATTTAACAAATGCGGTTGAACAGATTTTAAAAGGAAATTACAAAATCGAAAAAAGATTAATGCTTAAATGCGGATCAACAAGCGCTTTAAATGATTTTGTAATAAAAGGTGCGGATTCATCAAGAGCTTTTAAATGTTCGCTTGAAATTGATTCAAAATTTGTGTGCGAATATTTTTCAGATGGGTTGATTATTTCGACCCCGACAGGTTCAACGGCTTACGGAATGTCTGCGGGAGGTCCTGTTTTAGCACCGGAACTTCAAAACCTTGAGATTGTTCCTATCTGTCCGCACACGTTCTCCGCAAGACCGCTTGTAATCTCTTCTGATTCTGTATTAAAAATTACCGTACCTGATGAACAAAAATATTATGTATGTGCTGATGGGCAGGATACATTTGAATTTCACAAAAGCATTACGATTTCAAAAGAAAATTATTGCGCAAAGCTTGCCCTTTTAAAAAATAATGATTTTTACAAAGTTTTGAGAAATAAGCTACATTGGGGAATTACTCCGTGCTAGTCATTTTATAAGGAGATTTTAAAAGATGATTAAATATGAAAAAGCCGTCAATATAAGCAAACTCGTTGCACTTTCATCTTTGATATGGCACGAATACTGGAAAGATTACTTGTCTGAAGAACAAATAGAATATATGGTAGACAAGTTCCAATCCGAAAAAGCCATTCAACATCAAATCCAATATGAACACTACACTTACTTCTATATTTATTATAATCGTGAATTGATAGGCTATATCGGGCTTGCGCTCAAAGATGATTCGATTTTCTTATCAAAATTCTACATTAAAAAAGATTTCAGGCATAAGGGAATAGGCACAAAAACATTTGAATTTATAAAAGAAGCCGCAAAACAGCAGCGCCGAGATAAAATTACGCTTACAGTCAACAAGCACAATACAAACAGCATTAATGCATACAAAAAATGGGGATTTAAAACGGTTGATGCTGTTGTAACAGATATCGGCGGCGGATTTGTCATGGACGATTATATTATGGAATATAAATTATAGTATATATTAATTTTTGTTCATAATTAGTGTAAATTTTCTTGTACTTTTGCCCTTTTTAACTTAGTATATTGTTATAATTACACTATTGTAGTATTAAAATCTTATAAGAGGTAAATAACGTGGAAAATATCGTAGCAGACTTGTTCGCAAAAAAAGAAACACCATCAACCAATGAAAATTTTCGTTCAAATATCAATCCGACCAAAATTAAAGTTGTCGGCGTAGGCGGAGGCGGCGGAAACGCAGTTAACCGTATGATCAGATCAGGTTTAACCGGAGTAGAATTTTGGTTAATGAATACTGATATGCAGGCGCTTTCTACAGGTCAAACGAAAAACAGAATACAGTTAGGTTCTCTTTCAACTCACGGTTTGGGTGCAGGAAATGACCCGACTGTAGGCGAAAAAGCTGCAGAAGAAGCCCATCAGGAAATCACACAAGCTCTTGACGGCTCTGATATGGTATTTATTACAGCAGGTATGGGCGGCGGAACAGGTACAGGCGCTGCTCCCGTTGTTGCAAAAGTCGCTAAAGAACTCGGTATTTTAACTGTCGGCGTTGTAACAAAACCTTTCAGTTGGGAAGGTAAGAAAAGAATGAATCAGGCTAATGCAGGGCTTGATAAATTAAAAGAATATGTTGATGCCGTAATTGTTGTACCTAACGATAAGTTACTTCAAGTTGTCGGCAGAGAATACGGACTTCTTGATTCATTCGGAGTTGTTGATGAAGTCTTATTAAGAGGTGTTCAAGGTTTAACAGATATCATTACGGTTCCGGGAATTATCAACGTCGACTTTGCAGATGTTAAATCTGTTATGCAAAATTCAGGTTCGGCTTTGATGGGTATCGGTAAGGCTCAAGGGGAAGGGCGTGCTGTTAAAGCGGCTCAACAGGCTATCAATTCTCAATTGCTTGAAGCTTCAATCAATGGTGCATCAGGTGTTATTGTTAACATCACGGGCGGTCCCGATATGGGTATTCACGAAGTCAGCGATGCGGCATCAATTATCCACGATGCTGTATTAGATGATGCTACCGTAATTGTCGGAACAACCGTAAACGATGCTATCAAAGACGGTTCTATTTCAATCACGGTTATTGCTACAGGTTTTGAATTGAGAAATTCATCTCCAGTTAATTCATTCAACAGCGCAAGCTCTGATTTATCAAAATTAAACGCAGCTGATTACTTCTCAGGTGCATTTGATACTCAGCCTAAATCTGTTATGAATAATAACAATGCAACCAAAGATCGTGAAGCTTCAAGAAACTTCAATAATATTGAAATCCCTGATTTCTTGAAAAGATAAATAACGATTAATAATTGAATATAATAAAAAAGAGCCTTTTCAAAAAGGTTCTTTTTTTGTTTTATTCACTCATTATCGATAAATTCATCATCTCTATATCGTCATAGTCTAAGTGGGTTGAATATGTATTGTGCCCGGTTTTGATGGTGATTTGGTTTGCGCTGTCAGCTTTTATCAATGATGATGGGATTTTTATTCTTTGACCGTCGCCGTTGATTTTTATTTCGCCAATTTTACTGTTATTAAAAAACACTTCTGTCGGGGTGGAATATGCTTGTGTGCGAATTTTATTTTGCCCCATTTGTTTTGCAAGCTTTGTATCAAGCCCGCAAATGGAGCCTATAACCAGATAATTTGTGCATTTTTTAGCATTTTGGGTCATTATAAAACTTTTGCTGTAACTCGGGCCGCTTGATTTAAGGCGAAATTGGTTAGCATTTGCCGAATTTTTTGAAAAGCTGTTATCACCTAAGTGAATAATATCGGTATCAAGCGAGATATCCATGGGTTCGCTTTTTGCTATTTGAATATTTATAGGGGTATTGAGGCTTTTGTTATTATTAATCGTCAAAGAAAATGGTCGATAGCCCTCTTTTTCGACATTCATAATTGTAGGTGATGTAATTTTAATATCAGGCAATTCAAAATTACCGTTTGTATCGGTATAAGTTCGGAAATTCTTTTGAGGAATGGTTATTTTGGCAAGGTCAATAGGCTTTTTGGTTTTAGAATCAATAATTTTGTTTTTATTTTGAAGTCCGGATTTCGCAACTCCGCCCGTATAAGTTGTTGCACAAGCCGGCAGAACGGACAGAATAATTAAAAGAAGTATGTATTTTATATTTTTCATACAGATATTAATTCTCAATTTTTGATAAAATTAATTCTATATGTGTATAAATAGAATGTTTAATAATATTTGTAGTTGAAATATAATATTTTTTTGATAGAATAATTATATACACACCAAAAGTATGCCGGTGTGATGGAATTGGTAGACGTGCCGGACTCAAAATCCGGTGGGAGTCAAATCCCGTGTCGGTTCGACCCCGACCACCGGCATATAAAAAATAGGATAACTTCAGTTATCCTATTTTTTATAGTTTCATGTCGGCATACAATGCCGAACATCCTTTATATTCCTAACTTCTATAATTAACCTGCTTGAGAATTAGCACCGTTAATTACTTCAATAATTTCATTGGTAATTGCAGATTGACGCAATTTGTTATACTGAATAGACAAGTCATGTATAATTTTTTCGGCATTAGTCGTTGCAGCGGACATTGCTGTCATACGTGAGGCAAGTTCGCTTGCTTTAGCCTCTAACAACGCCTGATAAAAAGTGTTTGTGATAAACATCGGAACTATCTTTTGTAAAATATGATGCATATCCGGAATAAATTCCATAAGCGGCTCTATTTCGTTATCATTAATTTTTTCATGATTATCTTTAACACCCTCAATAGGCATTACAGACCATCTTACGACTTTATAGCTTACCATATTTTTAAATCTTGTAGTTATAATTTCGATTTTATCAATTGAACCGTTTACGTAATATTCTGCTAAATCTTCAGCAATATCACGAGCTTCCATTGCATTCGGAGTTTCAACAGCGCTGAAATATTTCTTTTCAATACTTACGCCCAGAGCTTCAAGTTTTTTGCGCATAATAGAAACTCCTTTTTGCCCTGCAACAAAGACCTTAACCCCTATGCCTTGGGACTTATATTCTTTTATTGCAGTTAAAGCAGCCTTTACGACGTTAGCGCTATATGCTCCCGCAAGCCCTTTGTTTGAAGTAATTACAAACAAGCCGACATTTTTAATATCACGCTTCTCCAAAAGTTTCGGGTAATTATCAACGGCTTTTTTGATTTTCAACGATTCTGTGCTAAATTCACCAACCGAATTTAACAGCTTTTGAAACATGTGATAAAGCTCCAATGAGTAAGGGCGGGAAGCCTTGACGGCAGTTTCCGAACTCCTAACCTTTGCAGAGGCAACCATTTTCATTGCCCTTGTAATTTTTTTAGTGCTTTCAACACTATTTATTCGCTTTTTTATTGTTTTTAAATTAGCCATGGTTTTATTTTTACCCTGTTTTTGTCTGGATAGCAATCCAGACCTACTTTGTATTTTGAAGTCTATAAACTTATCAACTTATAAACTCAATTTCAGAATGTTGATTTGAAAGCTTCCAATTCTTTTGAAAGAGCTTGTTTATCTTCATCAGACAACGCATTACCTTCATTTAAGCTTTTTGCCAAATCTTGCATATTAGCATTGAAATATACAAACCAATCGTTTTTGAACTTTTGGATTCTATCGTTTGCAATATCATCTAAAAAGCCCTCATTTGCCGCATAAAGAATTGAAACCTGCTCTGCAACACTTAACGGATTGTATTGATGTTGTTTCAAAATTTCCGTCAATTTTTCACCTCTGACAAGTTGCTTTTTGGTTGCATCGTCCAAATCAGATGCGAACTGAGCAAATGCTTCAAGTTCTCTATACTGTGCAAGTGCAAGTCTTAATGTTCCTGCGACCTGTTTAATACCTTTGGTTTGAGCTGCACCGCCGACCCTTGAAACAGAAACACCTGCGTTTATTGCGGGTCTGATACCCGAATTGAATGCATCGGATTCAAGGAAAATCTGACCGTCCGTAATTGAAATAACGTTTGTCGGAATGTATGCTGAGATATCGCCTGCCTGAGTTTCTACAATAGGCAATGCTGTAATGCTGCCGCCTCCGAGTTCGTCATTTAATTTGCAAGCTCTTTCCAAAAGTCTTGAATGAAGATAAAATACATCTCCGGGGTAAGCTTCACGTCCCGGCGGTCTTTTTAAAAGCAAACTCATTGCACGGTATGCCTGAGCGTGTTTTGATAAGTCATCATAAACAATCAAAACATCCTTGCCCTGTTCCATAAATTCTTCACCTATTGAAACACCTGCAAACGGTGCGATATATTGTAACGGAGCAGATTCATCTGCCGTTGAAGAAACGATAATGGTATATGCCATTGCATCATGTTCTTCCAATGTTTTTGCAAGCTGAGCAACGGTTGATGCTTTCTGCCCTATTGCAACGTATATACAAATTACGTTTTTGCCTTTCTGGTTAATTATAGCATC
The DNA here is from genome assembly GCA_900319365.1 of uncultured bacterium. Taxonomy (GTDB): domain Bacteria; phylum Cyanobacteriota; class Vampirovibrionia; order Gastranaerophilales; family Gastranaerophilaceae; genus Zag111. The sequence continues at coordinate 90,863 of ONOE01000002.1, forward strand.
AATTGCGATTGCCGTTTTACCTGTTTGCCTGTCGCCTATAATCAATTCTCTCTGCCCTCTGCCGATAGGAGTAAGAGCATCAATTGCGGTTAAACCTGTTTGAAGCGGTTGATAAACCGATCTTCTTGCAACGATACCGGGTGCGACCCTTTCAATCGGTCTTGTTTTTTCATATTTAATTTCGCCTTTGCCGTCAATAGGTTTACCCGTAGGATCTACTATTCTTCCGATTAAACCGTCGCCGACGGGAACAGATGCAATTCTGCCCGTAGTTTTTACAACGGTTCCTTCTTTAATGTGGGTATAATCACCTAAAATTACGACCCCTACATTATCATCTTCAAGGTTCATTGCCATACCCAAAGTCGAATTTCCGTCGTCAAATTCAACAAGTTCGTTAGCCATAACATTTCTTAGCCCGTAAACTCTTGAAATTCCGTCGCCGACCTCAATTACGGTACCGGTATTTGCAACTTCCGTTTGAAGTTCATAATTTTCTATTTTATTTTTGATAATCGAGCTGATTTCATCCGGTTGTATAAGTGCCATTTTTCTACCTCAACATGTATTTACTAAACTTTTCTATTTCAGATTTAACACTCGTATCAATTACGTAATCTTCAAATTTGAATGTTAAACCTGCGATAATGCTTTCGTCCGTCGTCCAATGAGGAACAACATCACAATGTAACTTGTTTTTTAATCTGTCAAGAATTGAATTTTTTATATCATCAGACAGATCAATTGCAGAGATAATTTCAACATTTTGAGTGTTTGTTAATTTATCTGACATCAAACAATATGCATCAAATATTGAATCTATCTCATTAAATCTGTTTTTATCAATCAATATATCTAAAAATCTTAGAAGTTTTTCATCAATACCGTCTTTAAATATATCTTTTATGATTTCTTTTTTCTTGGAATTTGTTATTGCCGTATTACCTAAAACGATTTTTAAATCATTTGAATTATCAACAGTCATTTTGATTTGCTCAAATTGCTGTTTGATTTTATCCAATGAATTATCCTCGGCACCTATATCAACAAGTGCTTTGGCATACGTTTTTGAAATTGCAGATATTCTGTTTTCCGTCATTACAATTCCGCCTTATCAAGTTTGTCCAAGCCGTCTTGTATAAATTTGTTATGCAAGTCGGGATTTGACTTTAACATTTCAATTATGTTATTTCTTGCTTGTTCTATTGATTTTTCAATAGTTTCGTTCATAACTTCTTTTGAAATGTTCTTTTCTTCTATTTTTATTGATTTCTCAATATTATTTTCGATTTTATCAATCGTTTTTTGGGTTGAAATTTCAAGTTGTTTTTTAAATAACTCGATTTTGTCATTATTAAACTTTTCAATTTCTTTTATTTCGTCAGGCAATTTGTTCAATGTTTCCAAAGCTTTGTTCATAGAAATGTTTGAGCTTTCTTTTTCGCTTTCAGACTTTTGGATTTTATCTTTAACTGCTTGGACAACATTATTCATCAGTTTTTTGATGTCGATTTTGTCAAAAACCCACCAAAAAAACCATACCATAAGCGCAAAGTTTACGATATTTGTATCTATTAAGTATTTGATTATGTCTATGATTTTATCCATAATTTTATCCCAGTAGTTTTGAAGTTATAGCAGAAGAAATTTCGTCTTTATTAATGCTGTTTTTCAAGTTTTCTTTGTCATTATTAAGGACTTCTTTTTGCTGCTGAATCTTAAATTTAGAATTTTCTTTTTCCTGACGAATTTTTTCAAATGATGATTTTTGAATTGCGTCCAAATCATGTGCCGATTTTACCCTGCCGTCCTCTTTGGCTTTAGCAAGTCCGTCTTTGTATTGTCCTGTATATTCATCGGCCTTTGATGATAATTCTTTCGCCTCATTATAGTTTGAATTGATATATTCGTCCCTTTTTTTCATCATTTTGAGCATAGGACGATAGAATATGGCATTCATAATTAACATGAATACTATAAAACTTATCATACATACTAAAAATGTTGCGTTAATTTCAATCATTTGAATCAGTCATTTCCTTGCTTTTGTCGGGGTAACAATCCCGATCTGCTTATTTGTTTAAGTTTTTAAGATGATAGGTTTATAAATAATTATTAATTTAACTATTTTTCAATGCGAAATGCTAAATAAAGAACTTATAAACTTATTCACCTATGAACTTATAAACTTTTTATTTAAGTACCAACGTAATTGCGATAAACAAAGCATAAATTGCTGTTGCTTCTGCTAAACCTGCACCGATGATGAAATCTTTGAAAGCTTCATCTTTCATTTCGGGCTGACGAGAAATTGCATCCAAAACGCCTTTTGTTGCAATACCTAAACCAAGACCTCCGCCGATAGCACCAAAACCGATTGCTATACCTGCGCCGAGTTTTGCTAAGTCTAATGCTTGTTCAATTGCCATAATTTTCTCCTTTTCTTTTATTAATATTATTAATTATTCTCTTATATTTTCTCTTATTTATTCCTTTTGAATTGCCATTGTAATATACGTCATTGATAACAGCGTAAATACTAACGCCTGAATTACCGCAACAAATATTTCAAATAGCATAAACGGTAAAGGAAGTAATACCCCGACCAAGCCTAACATTGTCGTTACCAGAATTTCACCTGCCAAGATGTTGGCAAAAAGTCGGAGTGCCAATGAAAACGGTCTTATAAACAATTCCATGGTATCAACAAAAGTGATAATCAAACCCTCAATGCTGAATCCTTTAAAGAAGAATTTAAATTTGTTCTGCTTAACTCCGTAATAAACATAATAAATTAATACAACAATTGCCATTGCTGCCGTCATATTGATATCATTATCAGGAGAGGCAAATTCCCCCGTATGAAGATGAATAATCTTTAACGGTAACTGCCCGAACAAATTCGCCGTCAAAATGAACATAAACAATGTTAATACAATTGCAATATGTTTCTGAGCATTATCATCACCCATGCTGGCTTTTGTGATGTCATTAAAATATTTAATAATTCCTTCACTTATAGCCTGCAATTTTGTCGGAACCATTCCCATGTTTCTTGTCGCAAAGAGAGCAAAAACAATCAACAATGCCATGGTAATCCACATTGTAATAATTGTATCCATGTTAAAATTCAAAGTTTTGCCAAATAGTGTGGCAGTATAAACCCAACGTTCCATGTTTCTCCCTTCTGAACTTTTACATATTAACATAAATATTAAATCAAAGGGAATTGTTAAGTTTTTTTAAGATAATTTTGTGCGAAATAAAATTGTGTACTTGAAATTTGTTTGTTGTATAATAAATTTAATTAGAAATTTTTGATTAGAGGATTATATGAATATAATTACGCTAGGAGAGATTGATTCTACAAACACTTACGCCAAGAATAACATTGATACCCTGAAAGACAGGGATGTTGTGCATGCCCTCAGACAAACTGCGGGCAGAGGCAGATTGAACCGTTCGTTTGTTGATTTGGGCGAAAATAATTTATTCTTTTCTATCGTATTGAAACCCTCACAGGATTTTAGGAGCGTTTATGCAAATATTACACAGTATTCATGCCTTATTTTGTGCAAGATTTTTGAAAATTACGGGTTAAATGCTAAAATCAAGTGGCCGAATGACGTTATGATTGACGGCAAAAGAAAAATCTCGGGGATTTTGTCTGAAACCGTTATGGAAAACAATAAATTAAAAGGCTTAATTATCGGAATCGGTGTAAATTTAAACGCAGATAAAGTTTCTGTTGAAGCAATCCAAGGCAGAGTCGTAACGGCATTGAACCTTGAAATCGGCAGAGCAGTCAATCCCGATTCTTTCTTAAACGAATTTTTCGAAATGTTTTTCAAAGATTACGACAAACTTTTAAAATGTGGCTTTGAATTAATAAAATCCGATTATGTTTCAAGAAACTGTTTTCTTAACAAGGATTTAAGCGTGCAGGTTCTTGACAGCGTAAAAGCAGGTTATGCAAAAGATATAAATAACACGGGTGAACTTGTTTTAGTAACCCCCGAAAATAAAGAATTAGTATTGAATATAGGAGATATTTTATGAACAATTTAGAAATTGGAATGGCTCTGATGATTATCGGAATGGGATTTGTTCTTGCTTTTCTATGGCTTATGATTATTTTCATGGGCTGGATGTCAAAAGCTGTTGCTTATTTGAACAAAATCTTTCCCGAACCGGTAGAAGAAGTCAAAAAAGCGGTCAAGAAAACTTCTGACAACGTAGAAGCAGCTATCGCATTAGCTATCGCAGCTATCAGAGCAAAAAGACATCAGTAGGAAAAAGTTTTGTACAGTTATAATGAAAGGATATAAATATGAGTAAAAAACCAATTAAAGTTATGGATACGTCTTTCAGGGACGGTTTCCAATCGGTTTACGGGGCAAGAGTATTTGTAGATGATTTTATTCCTGCCTTGCAATCTGCAGTAAAAGCAGGTATCAGACATTTTGAAACAGCAGGCGGGGCAAGATTTCAATCTCCGATTTTCTATTGCAACGAAAACGCTTTTGAAACAATGGACAAAATCAGAGCAGCAGTTGATGAAGTTGCTCCCGGTGTTAATTTACAATCTCTTTCAAGAGGTGTAAATGTTGTAGGTCTTGATTCTCAGCCCAGAGATGTAATTGATTTACACGCAAAAATGTTCAAAAAACACGGTGTTACAACCGTTCGTAACTTTGATGCATTGAATGATGTTAACAACTTGATTTATTCAAGTCAATGCATTAAAAAACACGGTTTAAAGCATGAAGTTACCATTACAATGATGGAATTGCCCATCGGATGTACGGGTGCTCATGATGTTGCTTTCTATGAAAGAGTTTTAAGATCAATCCTTGACTCGGGCATTGAATTTGATTCTTTGGCATTTAAAGATGCTTCAGGTACTTCAGCACCAAGAAAAGTTTATGAAACAGTTAAAAGAACAAGAGAAATCTTAGGACCTGATGTTGATATCAGATTCCACTCTCACGAAACTGCAGGAACCGGCTTAGCTGCATACTTAGCAGCATTAGACGGCGGTGCTAATTGCATTGACCTTTCTATGAAACCTGTATCAGGCGGCACAGCACAGCCTGACATCGTTTCTATGTGGCATGCATTGAAATATACTGATTATGATTTAGGTATTAATGTTGAAAAAATTCTTGAAACAGAAGAAATCTTCAAAGAATGTATGAAAGATTACTTCTTACCTCCCGAAGCTATGTCAACTAACCCGATGATTATTCAATCACCACTTCCGGGCGGCGCTTTGACAGCTAATACTCAAATGTTAAGAGACAACAATTTAATGGATAAATATCCCGAAATAGTTACCGCAATGAAAGAAGTTGTTGAAAAAGGCGGTTTCGGTACATCAGTTACACCCGTTTCTCAATTCTACTTCCAGCAGGCATTTAACAACGTTATGTTCGGTAAATGGAAGAAAATTGCTGAGGGCTACGGCAAAATGGTTCTTGGCTATTTCGGACATACTCCTTGCCAACCTGATGCAGAAGTTATTAAAATTGCTGAAGAACAGCTTGGTTTACAGCCTACAACAGAACATGTTGTTGACTTAAATGACAAAGACCCGAACAAAGGTCTTGCTGTTGCCAAGAAAAGACTTGAAGACGCTAATTTACCTGTTACGGATGAAAACTTATTCATCTCTGCAGCTTGCAAAGAAAAAGGCATCTTGTTCTTGCAAGGTAAAGGAACAATCGGTGTTCGCAAAAAGAGCGTTGCTGATTCTGAACCTAAAGCAGAAGGCAATAATACAAACGGTTATACCGTTACCGTTAACGGTAAGAAATATGCTGTTGCACTTGAAGGCGATAAAGCTACGGTTAACGGCAAATTGTATGATTTCAGTATTAAAGACGGTATTGAAGCAAAAGCTGTATCAGGCAGCGGAACTCCCGTTAAAGCAGCTTTGCCCGGTAACGTTTTGAAAGTTTTGGTTTCTGAAGGGGATTCAATTGCTGAAGGCGATGTAATTGCCGTAATTGAAGCTATGAAAATGGAAACCGAAATCAAATCGCCGGTAGGCGGTACGGTTAAATCCGTAGATATTGAAGTCGGTAATAAAGTCCAAACAGGACAAGTATTGGTAACAATAGGTTAGGAGGCCGCAAATGGATATTACAGATGGTTTATATAATCTGTGGCAAAATACCGGTATCTACAACCTTATCTTGTCACCCGATCCGAAATTGCACGGAGTTGCACAATTCCTGCATGTATTCGGACACCCTATAATGCTTGTCATTTGCTTATTCCTGTTATGGTTAGGTATTAAAAAGCAGTATGAACCTTTGCTTATGGTTCCTATCGCTTTCGGCGGCATTTTATCAAACATTGCGTTCTTGGATCCTGCTGATGCAATCGCAGGTCCGAACGGATTTTTGGGAATTATATTTAATTTTGGTATTAACAAAGGTATATTCCCGTTAGTAATCTTTATGGGTGTAGGTGCAATGACTGACTTCGGTCCGTTGATTGCTAACCCTAAAACAGCGTTATTAGGCGGTGCGGCTCAGTTCGGTATTTTCGGCGCATTGCTTTTAGCTTTATGCTGTTTCGGATTTACCTTACCTCAAGCGGGCGCTATCGGTATCATCGGTGGTGCTGACGGCCCGACATCAATCTATGTAACAAGAGCTTTGGCTCCCGAATTGTTAGGTGCAATTGCCGTTGCGGCTTATTCATATATGGCATTGGTACCCGTTATTCAACCGCCTATTATGAAGTTGTTCACTTCAAAAGAAGACAGAATTATTCAGATGGAACAGTTAAGACCTGTTTCTAAAAGAGAAAAAATCACTTTCCCTCTTGTAATTCTGTTTATGTGTATAATTTTGTTACCGTCTGCATGTCCTTTAGTCGGTTCATTCACATTCGGTAACTTATGTAAAGAATGCGGAGTAGTTGAAAGATTATCAGATACAATGCAAAACTCTTTAATCAACATCGTTACAATCTTCTTAGGTTTAACCGTTGGTTCAAAGTTATCCGCAGATCATTTCTTAACGGTTCAAACATTATTCATCTTAATACTCGGTATCATTGCATTCTCATTTGCAACAGGTACAGGTGTTATTATGGCTAAGATAATGAACTGGTTTGAAAAGATTGCAGCAAAAATACAGCATAGAGAACCTAAACTTATCAACCCGTTAATCGGTTCGGCAGGTGTATCTGCTGTTCCTATGGCAGCCAGAGTATCAAACAAAGTAGGTTTGGAATATAACAACCAAAACTACTTATTGATGCACGCTATGGGACCGAATGTTTCAGGTGTAATCGGTTCAGCGGTTGCTGCAGGTATCTTACTTGCTTTATGCAAATAAGTATAATTATTTATAATATTTTAAAACAACCGTCTCAAAATCTGCGGCGGTTGTTTTTTATAGTAATTTTATTGTAAAATTATTATATGAAAAAGATTGCGCTTTATAATACAGAATTGATTAAACCGTTCAAACAGTATTTTGCCTCTAACGATGTCGAGGTTAAAGAAATCTCATCTTTAGGCAATACTGATGATTTTGATATGGTTATCACATATAATTGTCCTGATTTTGTTACAAAAAATTCAATAAATATTCACCCTGCTTTGCTGCCTGCCTATAAAGGCGTTTTGAATCCGATAATTGAGGCTTTTAATGACGGTGTCAAAGTAAGCGGCATTACGGTTCATAAAGGCGATAAAATCTTGGCACAGTATCCTGTTTTATTATCAACCGATACTCATTTTGATGAATTTGAGCAAGATATGCAAAATGTTCAAAATAAACTTGTGCCTGTTGTTGTTGATTGTTTACTTCAAGATAAAGTATTTGATTTTCAGGATTTATTCAAAAGCCCGTGCGTGACATCATTAAATTGCAAAGGTTGCGGGGCATGTCATAAATAAAATATAAGTGAAGTAGCAAATTTTGATATTACGGATTTTAGGAATAGTATGAATATTACCCCAATTACAAATAATTATTATACAAATTACAGTAAAACAGGCTACAGATATGCTCAAAATAATACCCTAAAGCCGCAAACACCGACGTTTCAAGGCGGAGGGATAAATGCATTCAGCGAAAAGAAATTTCATAAGTTTGAGTATTTTTTGCGTGTAATTTCAAACAGATTTTTAGACAGGGTCGAAAGCCAAACATCAAAGCAAATTACAAAAAATATTGCGCAAATAGAACCGACTTCAAGCAAGAAGTATTTAAATCAACTTGATGCGATTAGCCGTTACTATGCAAGCAATAAAACTATAGATGTAAATATTGAAGATAAAATACTTGAGAAAGTCGCAAAAGGCGACAAATCGGTAATTTTTATAATGAATCATTCAAATCAACGACAAGATCCGTCTATGCTTGCCGTTTTAAACAGCTTGCTTGTTGAAGCTTATGAAAAATCAGGCAAAGAAAATAATTTTCCGATTCCCAAAATTATTTTAAACAAAGATATTTTGACTTCAATGAATCCGACAAAACGTAAGGCGTTTGAAGCATTCGGCGCTGTCGGAGTCGATGCTAACATTCATAATGCTGATAAAAGATATAATGCAAGGGCATTTTTGCCGATAATTAAAGATTTTATAAAAGACAAATGTAATATTTTTATATTTCCTGAGGGCAAACTCGCCGTAAGAAAAGAAATGAGCTTTGATTCAAGGTTTCAAACAGGTATTGCGGAACTGATAAATAAAGCCCTTGCAATTAAAAAAGAAGTTACCGTTGTTCCGGTCGGTTTTTCTTACGGAAAAGGCAAAAATAAGACCTTGAACGGTATGCAAATAGGTGAACCGGTTGTATTTAAAAGAGATAAAGATGTTACAACCGTAAGCCACGGCTCTGTTTTAAAATCAGAGTTTGGCGATAAAAGCCTCAAAGATTTCTTCTCAAAACATAAAGACGAAAATGATGTTGTAATCACATCAGGCGGTATTCCCGTTAGAAATAAAGAGGCAACCGATTATATCAAAGGAATTTTGTCAGACAACCTTGAAATCTGTGCGAAAGAAGCAAATAAAAAGCTTAAAACTCCGTTAAATGACAACACCCCTGAAATAGTTTAACAGCAGATTATAAAAATAATCTGCTGCATTAAATTATAAATAATTTGTAAGTTTTCTTTACTTATAATTACGTTTCCCGCCATTAATCCAAGGGGCAGCTTCCAAATCATCAATGTTATACTTCAAGATATAATCATTACCTGATGATTTTTTATACACCTTTGAATTTTTTTCGGCATATTGAACCTGTTTACCTTGTATAATATTGCCCTGATTGAAATAAGGCGTATAGTAATTAACTTTTTGTTGATTTTCATCCGCATTAGCTGCAAGCGGAGCAATCATAAGTAATGCCAAAATAAAAACTGCTTTTTTCATTTTATATTATCTCCTGATTAATTGTTGTTAATATTTTAGCATAGAAATTATTTTCCCGCAATCATGTAATTTTTCACGCCCCTGCAAACTGTCTAATTCGATTAAGAATGCAAAGCCGACGATATCGGCATTGAGTTTGCTTACTAAATTATATGCAGCTCTAGCAGTTCCGCCTGTTGCAAGTAAATCATCCACTATAAGAACTCTTTTGCCCGGTTCTATTGAATCTTTATGAATTTCAATGGTATCTTTTCCGTATTCAAGTCCGTAAGATTCTGAAATTGTTTCTGCGGGAAGTTTGTTGGGTTTTCTTATAGGAACAAATCCGCAGCTCATTTTGTATGCCATAGGCATTCCGAATATAAATCCTCGGCTTTCAATCCCTGCAATATAATCGATTTTATCATCTTTAAATTTATCGCAAAGATAATCAATCATAGCATGCAGAGTTTGAGCATCTTTAATTCCCGTTGTGATATCTCTGAATATTATTCCCTTTTTAGGAAAATCGGGCACAGCCCTAATCTTTTTCTTAACATCTTCTATTGACATTGTAGTCATTTTTTTATTTCTCCTTTATTAAGTTTTTAAGATTCTTACATTTTCAGAAGTTTTCTCAATTCTTCTTTTGCCTGTCTGATTTTATCTTTTGCCTTTTGAATTGCACGTTCATGCATTACAAGTCCGTGAGCAGTTTTGCCCCATTCCAAATCTTTTTTCTTGAACAGAATTTTAGCACCGATAAAGATTACAAGCGGGAACCATATAATAAAGACATAAGCCGATGTAATGACAGACTGAGTGAAAGCGTCGATTCTGCTGAGATTATCGTATTTGCGCAAAGCGTAGCGGAATGAGAGCATAAATGCTATACCGATTATAATGCCCATAATAACAGAGGACATTAAAACAGTCGGCGGTGCACCTTTTACAAAAATCTTTAATATCAATAAAAATATTTCAATAATGAACCATGTCGGCAATATAAATTCTGAAATATAAGCAATGGTATCAAGACGAACCCTCAACGACATTTTATTTGATGTCATGATTCCGCCGAAATATTCAAGATATCTTCTTATTGTCCCTTCAAGCCATCTTCTTCTTTGTCTGTACAAAGGCCAAAGATACATTATACCTTCTTCATAAACAATTGTATCTTTGCAAAATCTGACGTCCCAGCCTTTTATATGAAGTCTTGTAGATAAATCCAAATCGTCTGTTATAGTATAATTGTTCCACCCGCCGACATCTTCTAATGCTTTGCGTTTAATAAGTTCGCCGTTACCTCTCAATTCAACAGCGCCTTTAACCGCATCACGACTGACCTGACATGAAGTGTCCATTGTCATTTCATTATTCTGACATTTGGTTAGCAGGTTGATATCTTTATTTCTTATGACTTTTCTTGCCTGAACAGCACCGACATCATCAGGTTCAAGCTCATATACAAGATTTGTCAAAAAATCTTTATCCATTCTTGCATCCGCATCAAAAACCAAAACCGCTTCGCCTTTTGCAATTTTTAAGGCATTATTTAAAACGGCAGATTTGCCGGGGAACGCATTTTTATCTCTTACTAAAACTTTAAATCTTTCGCCATATACGGGCTCTAAGGATTTTAAAACCTGCGCCGTATTATCCGTACTTCTGTCATCGATTGCTATAACTTCATAATTCGGGTAGTCCATTTTGAAAACGGCTTCCACAGTTGCAGCGATGACAGAATCTTCATTGTGTGCGGGAATCATAACCGACACAAACGGTTTATAATTTTCGTTTTTAACTTTCGGGTGCTTTAATTCTTGCCTTGAATGTACTTTAGTTGCCAGAGTAGCGACTATAAAATATAGCGCCATAAGAGCAACAAGTATTCCAAGCCCCCAATCGGTGTAATTTTGGAAGATTATTATGAAAGCAGTAATGACTGCTATAAATATAAAAAGTAAGATTCTTTCTTTCATATCTTAAATCCCAATAATTATATTGTAGCAAAAATAAAAAAAATTTGCCTTAAAATTGAAAAATTTATTATCAACAAGCCTGAAATAAGCTCTATTATTGTAACGAAGTGTTAAAATTCGTAAATATACTTGCATTATGGGAAAAAATCCATATAATAGTATGGTACACAAGAAAAGGAGTTTAATTATGAACAAAGAAGAATTAGTACAAGAAATTTCAAAAAAAGCAAATGTTAGCCAAAAAGAAGCTGCATTAGTTTTATCATCATTGGTTGATACTATTCAAAATACTGTTAAAAAAGGACACAAAGTAACTTTGGTTGGTTTTGGTACATTTGAATCACGTAAGAGAGCGGCAAGAACAGGCAGAAACCCTCAAACAGGCAAAGAATTAAAAATCCCTGCTAAAACTGTTCCTGCTTTCTCTGCAGGTAAAAAATTCAAAGTTGCCGTTAACGGTAAGTAATCAGCTAACAAAAAATTAACAAAAAAGAAGTATCCTATTTGTGTTATACAGATGGGATACTTTTTTTTTAAGCATATTCCTGATATATTTAGATAGTTATAAGGAAAGAAGATTTTAGCATGCTTAGCGCATTATTTTCAACATTTATCGGTTGGCTTGAACATATTATATCAAACTGGGGCGCATGGGGTATTTCGGGTATAATGATGCTTGAATCATGCAACATTCCTATCCCGAGCGAAGCAACCCTGCCGTTTGCAGGCTATCTTGTGTCTAAAGGTGAATTAAACTTTCATCTTGTCGCATGGGCAGGAGCTATAGGGTGCTTACTGGGATCTATTCCGTCGTACTATCTGGGATATTTCGGCGGAAGAAAGTTTATTGAAAAATACGGGAAATATTTTCTTGTTTCTCAAAAAGACCTTGATGATGCTGATAAATGGGTTGAAAAATACGGCGATTGGTCATTTTTCTTATGCCGAATGCTGCCGATTGTTCGAACATTTATATCTTTGCCCGCAGGGATATTAAGAGCTAAGAAAAGATTTTTCTTTACTATGACATTTTTAGGATCGCTAATCTGGTGTTATGTCCTTGTATATGCGGGAATGGAACTTGGTGAAAATATCGAAAAAATTAAACCGCTATGGCACAAGTTTGATGAGCTCATTCTTTCAATATGCCTTGTACTGGGCTTATATTACATTTACAGACACGTTAGAAATTTCAAAAAGCATTCTTAAAATTGCTTTCGGACTTATGTTCTAAAACCGGAGCAATCGAACTTCTTTATCTATCGGATAAAACATTTTTGCAGCTTTTTTAAACTGTTGAGGATTTGAACTCACGTAAAATTCCTCATTGCCCGATTTTGTTGAAGTGCTGAGTAATTTACTGCTTTTCAAATCATCTGCAATGTATTTTGCAAAAGGTTTTGCAGGGTCAATAAATAAATTCTCGGGCGCAAATTCAGACAATACAGGCAGCAAATACGGATAATGAGTACAGCCTAATACTATTTTATCAGGTTTATTTTTGAGCATTTTGTCTAAATCCGATTTAATAACCTCAATACTTTGGGGTTCATTTATAATATTTTTTTCTACAAAGCCGGCCCAATCTGGGCAATATTGACCGTAAACTTTGATTTTTGAATTGAATTTTGAAATTTCATTCGGGTAAGCATGTGAATTTATGGTAGATTTTGTGGCAAATATCCCGAGGCGCTCAACATCAAGTAAAGATAAGACCTTTGCTACAGATTGAACAATCGGATACAATTTAAATCCATACAAATTTTTTATATCATTGTATACTGTTGAAGATGTAGTATTGCAAGCCATAACAACCGCTTTGCACCCGTTTTGGTAAAAGAATTTAAGAATATTTTTTGAATATGAAATAAGCTGTTCTTTTGTTTTTTCACCATAAGGAACATGAACGGTATCGCCGTAATAAAGATAATTTTCATTAGGCAAAAGTTTTTTAACTTCTTTTAAAACCGATAATCCGCCTACACCCGAATCAAAAAAACCGATTGGCGCATTATTTTCTTCTGAAGTAGTCATCTATACCCTCTACTATAGCTTTTGCGGTTGCATTTTTACGGGCTTCCGTAACAAGCTGACCTCTTTCCCATGCGTTGGAAATAAAGCCTATTTCGGCTAATACTGCCGGCGCTGTAGTATGATTTATAACATAAAATCTTGATTTAAACAAGCCGCGGTCTTTAGATTTCACATTATTAAGCATTGCGGCATGAATACATTTTGCAAGCAACAGACTGTTGTCTTTGTAATAGTGAGTTTCAAGCCCGGTCGGAGAATCGCTGTTGCTTGAATTTACATGTATACTTACAAAGATATCGGGATTAACCCTTTCGCTTATTGCAACTCTGTCTTTTAATGATACATAAGTATCGTTTGTTCTGGTCATTGAAACCACATACCCTTTGTTTCTTAACATCTTTTCAACACGTTTTGAAACATCAAGGGTTATATCTTTTTCATTTATACCGTTTCTTAAAGCTCCGTAATCCGTTCCGCCATGACCTGCATCAATTACGACATAGCGCTTTCCGTCATGCTTTCTTTTTGTAACAGCAGGCAAAGTTACGGGCGTTACCTTTATTTCTTGCTCGACATTTTCAACTACGGGTTTATATTCGCTTGGAATATGGAGTTTAATTCTTAAAGTCTTGCCGTTGCTGCCTAAATATACATCAGCTTCATACCCGCTTTTTACAGGCAAAGAGAACTTTGCACCTCCGTTTTTTATATCGGTCATTTCAAGCGTTTCAAACGGAGTTTTGCGGAGCTCTGATTTTATCGCACCGCTGTAATAGTTATCGACATTGTATAAATACAATTCGAATTTATCGCTTGTTCTGCTTACCCCGAATATCAACGGATTAGAAAAAGCCAGTTTCATGGAATAATTAAATTTATCGCCTTTTTCAGACGTTACTCCAATCATATTAACGGTTGAAAAATATAGATTAAGGGGACTTGTCGTTTTTGTATTAAGAATGGCAAGCTTTTGGGTATCATCGTAAATTACGGGAATATATTTTTCTGGGTTTGGAGTTTTTATGACAATTCTTGCCGTGCTGCTGTTAAATTGACCGATTCTTAAAACATCTGTTCCCAAGGCTATATCTTTGTTTCTCAAAACAGGGTTTACAACCGCATTATTAATATCAAGAACAAGCCTTGAGGGGTTAGCAAGATGTACGGGCTTTGCAAGCGTATACGTTCCGATTCCGTGAATAATCGGCGTTGTTCCTTTCAAGGTAACACTATCGATATAATATTTTGATCTTAGCATTAAAGCTTTGGTTGCAAGTATATTTTGCGAATTTTGGTTCGCATTTGAAACAAATGCCGAATTTATTTCACCTATTGTGTTTTTTGATTGATAAAGTTTTCGGTGAATATTTATATTCTCATACAGAGGATTTGTGCCGGACTCTTTGTAAACCTCTTGGAAATAGTAATTTGTCGGTTTTGGTCTTTCAAAAGTAACAAAAAGCGTATTATTTAACTTTTTTAACCCTATATCAGAAGGCGAAAAATTATCCGAATAATTGAGCGAAACACGCACAATATCAGGCATTCTTGAAATTTGTGTTACATGAACTTCTATAATATTGTCGCTATCAATAACATAATCTTTTGCCGAACCGTTTATTAAAGCAGGCTGCAAGTCAAAATACGCAATTTTATTCACCTCATCAACGGTAAGCTGAGGTTTGGGCGAAAATGCGGTATCGAAATTATCAAAAGTATTTAATGCAAGAAATGATGCCGAATCGTCAAATACAACGGAAGTAATATTCATCGATTGAGCGTAACATTGCATAAAGAACAAATTCAGGATAAATATAAATACTAAAAATAATTTTGAAATAATACGTTTCATGATATTCCCTATAATAATTATAAATAACAATACGATAATGGCAAATATGTTACGCCAAAAAGATTTTTACTTGAAAAAATAAAATGTTTTGAGTAAAATAAAGGTGTTGAAAGTTTAAATATAACTTATGCGCCCGTAGCTCAGCTGGATAGAGCGTTTGGCTACGAACCAAAAGGTCGGGAGTTCGAATCTCTTCGGGCGTAAGTTTTAAAAGATAAGGTCTGAAACCTTATCTTTTTACATATTGTATATCTTTAATTTCTATTTACTTATTTTACCAAAACGAAATCGCCCGAATGCACAATTTCAGAAAGAGCCGCAGCAACATCATTATCTAATCTCATGCATCCATGAGAAACTTTTTGCCCAATAGATTCGGGGTTATTATTTCCGTGGATATATTCTCCGTTATCCCCTCTTGCACCTGTATCAGGATCAACCGTGTATAAATGAAGAATATTCGGACCGAAAGAATCGGGATATTTTCTGCGTTTTGTCCATCTGCCCGCATTCTCATAAGGATATGTTTCAATATAGCCTACAACTCTTATTCCTCTATGCGTCGGAGTGGATTCTTTTCCCGTTGCAACCGAAAACGCATTTACAGCCTTGCCATTGTTATTATACAGGTAGAGAATATTATTATTTATATCAACAACTATTTTGGCTTTTTGCGCAACACCCCTAATTTTTATGTCAGGAGAAGGAGCAAACGCCAAAATTGTAGAATCAGAAACACCTTGAGGGGATACCCCAGTTTTTACAAATGTATCTTGAGGTGGTTGACTTTGCGCCATAGATTTACTCGGGGCAGAAAATACCAAAACACCAGTCAAAGCTGTTGCGCCAAGGGTATATTTTATTGCGGGGAAATTTATATTCATATCTTTTTTAAATATGGTAAAAATATTTTTTGCTAAAAAAAAACGGAACAGCTAAATATTAAGTTGTTCCGCTTTTCTTTTATGATTTGTAATTATAAATTACTTAATCAATTCGCCGACAGCTTTAAGAACTTGCATTCTTGTTGCAGCATCTTTTTCTGCTTCTGTATACAATTCTTCAGCGTGTTCAGGATTTGTCTTAGTAAGAGATTTATATCTTCTCTCACTTCTGATAAAGTCTTGATAGCTGCCTTTCGGATCTTTTGCATCCCAAGTGAACGGATGTTCAGATTCGGGGTTATATCTGTACAAAGGATAATAACCTGCCTCAACTGCACGTTTTTCTTCGGTTTGAGTCTTAGACATATCAATACCGTGTGCAATACAAGGTGCATAAGCAAAGATGATTGACGGTCCGTCATAAGCTTCAGCTTCTTGGAATGCTTTAAGAGTTTGTGCTCTGTCTGCTCCCAATGCTACTGATGCAACATATACATAACCGTATGACATGCACATCAAGCCCATATTCTTTTTGTATGTTTTCTTACCGCCTGTAGCGAATTTAGCAACTGCAGCAGTCGGAGTTGATTTTGATGCCTGACCGCCTGTATTTGAATATACTTCGGTATCAAGAACCAAAATGTTAACGTTCTTATTCTGTGCAACTACGTGGTCAATTCCACCGTAACCGATATCATTTGCCCAACCGTCACCACCGATAATCCAGATTGATTTATCAGTAAAGTAATCTTCAAGTTCTTTAATCTTAGCGCATGTCGGACACATATCATCTGCATGTTTTTCGAGAACTTCTTTTACTTTGTTTTGAGCTGCTACAGCTTCGGGAGTTTTTGAATTATCCCAATACTGCATAGCGTTTTCCAAAGCTTCTTTTACGTCAGGTTTTGCATTCGGATTTGCGATAACTTTTTCAACGTTTTCTTTCAAAAGTTCTCTGTTAGAATCAACAGCCAATCTCATACCAAAACCGAATTCGGCGTTATCTTCAAATAATGAGTTAGCCCAAGCCGGACCTCTGCCTTCTTTAGTCTTTGTATAAGGGATTGTCGGGAATGTGCCCGAGTAAATTGAAGAACAACCTGTTGCGTTTGCTACGATAGCATTTTCACCGAACAATTGAGAAACCAATTTAACATAAGGAGTTTCACCACAACCTGCGCAAGCTCCCGAAAATTCAAATAACGGTTTTCTGAGCATTGCACCTTTGATTGTCTTAGTTGTATTTTTGCCCATTACGTTATCAGGTAATTCATCAAAGAATTTTTCGTTTTCCTTTTCGCCTGCTGCAACTTCTTCTTCAATGGTTGACCATCTGAAAGCTTGTTTTTCAGGTGCCATTTTCATTGTAGGACATTGATCGGCACAAACGCCGCAACCCGTACAATCTTCGCAGTAAACCTGAACTTTGAACTGTTCGCCGTTTGCATTAGGTCTTGCATCAACCGTCTTGAATGTTGCAGGTGCATTTTTCAAGCTGTCTTTTTCAGCAAGTTTTGTTCTGACTGCAGCATGAGGGCATGCGGATGCACAAATACCACATTGCAAGCAGTTTTCAGAAATCCAATGAGGAACACGAGGAGCAATACCACGTTTTTCTAAGCAAGCTGTGCCTGTCGGGATTACACCGTCAACACTCATTGCTGAAACAGGGATATCATCACCTTTTTGTCTCATTGATGGTTCAATTACGTCTTTAGCGAATTTATCAGCATCTTTTGAAATCATTTCAACGTGTTCAGCGTGAGCTACACCGTCTAATGATTTAGGAACAACAACTTCTTCGGTTGCATCAACAGCTGCATCAATCAATGCTAAGTTCATATTAACAACATCGTCGCCTTTTTTCTTGAAAGTCTTGGTTGTCATAGATCTCATACCTTCATAAGCCTGTTCGAACGGAATAATTCCCGAAACTTTGAAGTATGCAACCATCATAACCGTATTAGCACCTTTACCTCTTAAACCGGGTTGTTGCTTAATAAGTTTTTCGGCATCAACGTTATAGAATTTGATATGTTTGTTGATGATAGTTTCTTGCATATCTCTTGTTAAGTGAGAGAATGCTTCCTCTTTAGACCACGGAGAGTTAAGTAAGAACGTACCGCCCTCTTTGATGCCTTTTAACAAATCATATCTGCCGATATAAGCATGAGCAGAACATGAAACAAAATCAGGCGCCGTGATAAGGTATGTAGATTTAATCGGTTTGTCCCCGAATCTCAAGTGAGAAACAGTAACACCGAATGATTTCTTAGAGTCATAAGCAAAGTATGCTTGAGCATCTTTGTTTGTATATTGACCGATAATTTTGATTGAGTTTTTGTTAGCACCTACGGTACCATCAGAACCTAAGCCCCAGAACATGCAGTTTGTAGTTCCTTCGGGTTCGGTAACGATGTGTTCTTCAATAGGTAATGATCTGTGAGTAACATCATCATTGATACCTACGGTAAAGCCGTGGAAACCATTCTTTTCAGAATGTTTGTAAATTGCAAGAACCATTGACGGCGTAAATTCTTTAGATGCTAAACCGTATCTGCCGCCGATTACCCTGATATTCTTGCCTGCTAAAGCAGCTGTTACATCTAAGAATAAAGGTTCACCGATAGCTCCTGGTTCTTTTGTTCTGTCTAAAGCAACAACTCTTTTTACAGAGGCAGGTAAAGCTTCATTAAATCTCTTAACGTCAAACGGTCTGTATAATCTTACTTTAACCAAACCGTATTTAGTGCCTCTTTTTGCATTCAAGTAATCAATTGTTTCTTCAATTGTTTCGCAGCCTGAGCCCATTGCAACGATAACGTCAGTTGCATCCGGTGCTCCGACATAATCGAACGGATGATACTGTCTGCCTGTTACTTTTGCAACTTTGTCCATATATTCTTGAACGATATCAGGAACGGCATCATAGTATTTGTTAGATGTTTCTCTGCCTTGGAAGTATACATCACCGTTTTGAGCACCGACCTTTGAAACAGGGTTTTCGGGTCTTAATGCTCTCTGTCTGAATTCTTCAATATATTTAGGTTCAACAAGTGATCTTATATCATCATAAGAAATTTCTTCGATTTTGTGAATTTCGTGAGAAGTTCTGAAACCATCAAAGAATTGCAAGAACGGAACTTTAGCTTTGTAAGTAGATAAGTGAGCTACAAGAGCCAAATCCATTTCTTCTTGAACGCTGTTAGCGGCTAACATTGCATAGCCTGTATCTCTGCAAGCCATAACATCGGAATGATCTCCGAAAATCGCTAATGATTGAGCAGCCAATGCTCTTGCCGCAACGTGAATAACATGCGGAAGCATTTCACCTGCAACTTTATGCATAACAGGAATCATCAAAAGTAAACCTTGAGATGCGGTGTAAGTAGAAGTCAAAGCACCTGCTGCTAAAGAACCGTGAACGGCTCCGGCTGCGCCTGCTTCTGATTGCATCTCAGCAACTTTTACTTCTTTGCCCCAGATGTTTTCTTTATGTTGTGATGACCATTCGTCAACCCATTCACCCATTGTTGATGAAGGTGTGATGGGATAAATTGCCGATACTTCGCTCAATGCATAAGCAATATGCGCTGCTGCGTAGTTACCGTCAACAGTAATTGTTTTTGCCATAGTATAATAACCTCCTTATTTAACTATATACATAATATCCACAACTATTTAAGTATATGATAATACAAACATATTTTTATTACAAAATATATTGTCGGTTTTTTGTGTTTTATTTAAAATAATGTTAAATATTGTAAAAATTGTAAACATAAAATTCGAGATTTAAGCAATTTTAAATCTTTACGAAATTTAATGCGTTTGAAATAAGGACTTTTATATATGTTAATTACCCCGTTAAAATTAAATTTATCTACCCCTCAAAATGTTAAACACGAAAATAATTATCCTCAAAACAGAATAAATTATTTCCACTCACAACCCGCAAAAGATGAAGTATCATTCAGCGGTAAGCTTCCGAAAGTCGATAATACTTTCTTTAGTGAAGCGCTCGGAAGAAGTTATGATGCAGGAAAACCAAAATTCATTGCAATTGCAAGAGAATTTCATGCCTCATTAAAAAGAGTTGCAGCAAAACTTCAGGCATACGGATTTACTTATGATGATGCATACAATACTGCACACCCCGTTAAAACCAAAGCATCATTTCTTGATAAATCTAAAAGACAAGGCAGCGTTCAGGATATAATCAGGGGAACAGTTTACTGGCAGGATCAGCAGGATATTCCCGCATTCAAAAAATTTCTTGAAGAAATGAAAAAAGAAGGTTGGGAAATTGCACCTTTGCGTAAACGTGATCCAAATACCGACGGATTTGTTAAAAATAAAAGAGGTTCTATTATAAAATTCCCCGATTTAGAAATAAGACAAAACGGCATAACGGAAGAATCTCTTGCACCTTTAGGCGAATTTTTACAAAGAGCGGAAATTTCTAAACCCCGTTCATCAACTTATGCCGATTGGCAGATGCGTTTCATTTCAACCAAAGAAAAAGGCATGCGTGAAGGACGTCAGGATTGCGAAGTAATTTTCTTATACGGTCCTCATTATAAAGATGCAAAAGAAATTGAACATACTTATGTATTTGAGCCTTGGAGAAAATTAAGAGAACTCCATGTTGATATGAATCCGACAAATCATCAAAAAAATTCAAGCGGATTTACGATTGCAGAAAACGTATCGGAAATCCACAAAAGACTTGTTCAATTCGTTTCTCACCCGTTATTTACAAACGCATACAATGCAGATTTAAAAAACAAAAATGCAATTAAATTACCCGTAGAAATAAGTAATTCATATTGCAATTTGATTATGAACTATGCAAAATCAATTGAAAAAGCACTTAAACCCTATTACAAAGAAAAAGCCGGTTTAATTGCAAAAGATGAACAGGTTGCCGAATTGATTAAACAATCACCCGCATATCTTATTCGTGAAGATAAAAATATTTCAGCAAAAGAAATTAAAGATAAACGTGCAGAATTAAAAGAATATCTTGATAAATGCCAGCAGGACGATATTGCTCTTGTCAGAGAAGTACGTGCAATGCTGCAAAAAACAATTGATAAATTCGGGCTTAAAGACTAAACGTTTATTATTGCGACATTTTCAATATGATAGGTATGACAGAACATATCAAACGGCTGTACCGATTCGACTTTTGCACCTTTTTGACACAGATATTTTAAATCCCTTGCAAGGGTAGACGGATTGCATGATACATATATAATTTTACCTTTGGACAGGTCATAAGCCCTATCTAAAGATTTTTCGCTGCAGCCTTTTCTCGGGGGATCTAGAATAACAGCATTAAATTTGCGCTTTTCATTGTCTAAATATTCGCCCGCATCGCCGCAATGAATTTCAATATTTGAAATATTATTTAACTTGGAACTCAAGATTGCAAGTTCAACGGATTTTTTATTTTCTTCAATTGTAACAACCTGCTTTGCTTCGTCGCTGAGGCAAATTCCGAATGCACTTATTCCTGCATAGGCATCAAGGATTGAGGCGTTTTTAAAATTATTTATAATGTATTCTTTTACATATTTGAAAATATTTTCTGCGCTTTTGGGGTTAACCTGAAAGAAAGTTTGCGCAGTAATCCTGAATGTTTTATCAAGGATTTTTTCTTCAATATAATCTTTCCCGCAAACGCATTTTGTAAAGTCCCCTAAAATTACGTTTGATTTTTTCGGATTGAAATTAACACACACTCCCGTTACTTTGTCGAATTTGTTATATATAGCATTACAAAAATCAATTACGTTATTTGATATATTTGAGCCGTCAGAATTTAAGACAAGCGCTACAAGGTTATTGCCATTGTATGCGGAATTTCGTATTACAATATGCCTTAAATCGCCTTTGTGAGATTTTTCACGGTATCCGCTTATATTAAATTTCGGCGCCGTTTCTTTGATATATTCAATTATTTCATCGCAAATTTCAGGCTGAATAGGACAATATTTTATATTTACGATTTCATGGGTTTTATTTTTATAATATCCCGCAATTATCCTTTTTGAATTTTTGGTTTCGGTAATGGGATATTGAATTTTATGTCTGTAATTTTTAATTTGAGGACTTGGAACAGGCATGGGTACATCTATATCAAGAGCGCCGATTTTTTTAAGAGTTTCTTTTACAACTTGTCTTTTAATTTCAAGCTGATAATCATAATCAATAAATTGCAATTGACATGCCCCGCAAACTTTTTGCATCGGGCAAAACGGCTTCAACCTGTAAGGAGAGGACTCAAGAAGTTCAACCACCTTTGCCCTTGCATAATTTTTAGTAAGTTTTGTTATTTCGATTTTAACCTTATCCAAAGGACAAACATCATCAACCATTACCAAAAAATCGTTGATTTTTGCAAGTCCTACACACAAATTGCCAAGTTTATCTATTGTTACAATATAATTATCGCCGATATTCATAACTGAATTTTAACACGAATATATTAACAAATTTTTATATGTATGATATTATTGAAATATAGTCTTATAAGGGGTCTTTATGAAAAAAACATTTATTACGCTGTTATTTTTAATTCCGTTTTTAACAGGCTGCGCAAGTGTAAACACAAATTTAACCATAAATAAAAACAAATCAGCCGTTGTTACGGTAAATCTTAAAACTGATAAAAAAGCATCATCAAAAGATTTATCAACAATAAAATCAAATTATAAAAAATTTCTTGATAAGAATTACAAAATTACAAACAATTCAACAAAGAAAACTTTCAAATATAAAGCCGTAAAAACGGTTAAAAATTTGAAAAAAGAAGATATAAACCTTTCCTCTCTCGGTTTTAATACGAAATTGAAATCAGGAAGATATGTTGATATCAAACATAATTTCTTTGTAACTTCATACAATATTAACATGGTTTATGATCTTAGAGCACAGGTTACTAAGATTAAAAAAGCTAAGAAAAATGCCAAAACTTCTAATGCAGGGTTAACACCCGAATATTTTCAAAAATATGCGGATAAAGATTTGGTCGTCGATAACAGCATAAACCAAAGAGCTGATATTGCGGAAAACTTTGAAAGTAATGTTATATCTCAAAAAGAGGCATCAGAAGATGCCGATAACGCTCAAGCCGATAAAAAAGTCCAAAAGCCGCACGATAATTTAAGCGATTTTGGAGCAAAGTTTTCCGTAACCCTGCCTATGCCCGCATCTTATAATAATGCTGACGATTCAAAAGATAATACATATTATTGGAATATTAAAAAAGATGAGCCTACGGAAATTAAGCTGCAATATGTGGTTTACGGCGGATTTGCGATAACATTTATTTTGCTTGTCGGCGTGCTGCTTTTGGTTTACCTTGCAAGAAGAATCTGGCGCCACGACACCCTTAAAAGAATCGGAAATAATAATTAAAAAACGGCTTTCAACACAAAAAATGAGAATAAATTACGCCTTACTTTACCATTTTATTTAAATTAAGCACAAAAAAAGAGCCTATCGGCTCTTTTCAAAATGGTGGGCGTTGTAGGACTCGAACCTACGACCCTCTCCTTGTAAGGGAGACGCTCTACCAGCTGAGCTAAACGCCCTCATTTCATTTGGTTTGCACTCAGCAAAAATATATTACCAAGAACAAAATTTACTGTCAAGAGTTTTGGAACTTTTTATTTATTTTTTCGTCAAATGTTATGTAATTGATTTTTAGATGATATATTGAGGAGATAGCATGGATAGTGATGTAATTTCGTATGAGAAATTGGATTTGGGAGAAAATTATAAATCTTTTGACAATGTTGTAAGAGAAGATGATATATTACAAGACTACCTGAAAGAAATAAGCAAATATAAACTGTTGAAACCTAAACAAGAAAAAGAGTTGGGGCGTTTAATAAAAGAGCAAAAAGACAATATCGCAATCAGAAAACTTGTTCAGTCCAATCTGCGCCTTGTTGTAAATATTGCAAAAAGATACACGGGGCGTGGAGTTCTTTTTATGGATCTTGTGCAGGAGGGTTCTATCGGGCTTATGAGGGCAGCTGAGAAATTTGATTATCGCAAGAATTTTAAGTTTTCAACCTATGCGACATGGTGGATTAAGCAGGCTATCGCAAGAGCAGTTGCGAATAACGCAAAAACTATCCGCATTCCTGTTCACATGTTAGATAAGATTAAGAAATTTAAAAAAGCTCTTGCGCATTTAAATGATGTATTCGGACGGACTCCGACAGATGAAGAAATTTGCAGCGAGATGAGAATAACAGAAAAACAACTTGCAAAAATTAAGCATTCAATTATTCTTGACCCTTTGAGCATTGAAACACCAGTAACAGACGACCTCAATTTGGGCGACTTTATAGAAGATAAAATTACGCATTCACCAGATAACACCTTGAGGCAAAAGCAGATTGAAGAATCAATTCCCGAGCTTTTAAAGAGTTTAACAGCAAAAGAACGTCAAGTAATCTTGCAAAGGTTCGGAATTAATTCTACAGCGCAAAAAACATTACTTGAAGTCGGAGAAAATCTCGGATATTCAAAAGAAAGAATACGGCAACTCGAAGTGCAAGCACTCAGAAAAATGAGCACAAACCCGAAAAGCAAGCATTTTAAAGATTTGATAGAAAGTTAAAATTTCGCTAAGAAATTATTGTCGAATTTTGCTATGGCGGTAAACTTTTATTGTGCCGTAACATTGTAGATTAACTTCTAAAATTATTTTGCAAGCAGAGATTTAGCAAATTCAATAGAACGGTCATTTATGTCGCCGCCTGCGAGTTCGGCAAGCGCTTTAATTCTGTTCTCGCCTTGCAAAACATAGACTTCAACTTTAGTTTCATCTTCTTGCGATTTGCGCACATAAAAATGCTTATCGGCCTTTGATGCAATGATAGGCTGATGAGTAATCACAATGACCTGATGAGATTTGCTTAAATTTTCGATTTCGTCTGCAACGCTTTGTGCAGCGTGTCCTGAAATTCCCGTATCAATTTCATCAAAAATAACCGTATCTATATCGTCCGTATTTGCAAAAATCGATTTTATGGCAAGCATTACTCTGGAAATTTCTCCGCCTGATGCTACTTTAGCAAGAGGTTTTAAATCCTCGGAAACATTTGTTGATATCATAAATTCGACATTATCAATGCCGTCAGGCAAAAGGTCATCTTTTGGCGTAATTCGAATTTCAAATCTTGATTTCGGAAGTTCAAGAACCTCCAGTTTATCCTGAATTAAAACAGACAGAACCTTAGCATAATCACTTCTGCTTTTGCTTATTAGCTGTGCAAGCTGCATAAGTTCATCTTTTAAAGTATTTATTTTTGAGGTTAATTCTTCTATATTTTTTGTCGAAAATTCAATTTTTGAAAGTTCTTCGCTTGCATCATTATAAGTTTTTTGAACGGCTTCAAGGCTTCCGCCGTATTTCCTTTTCAATTTATCCAGTACAAACAGTCTTTCTTGAATATCATTTAATCTTTGCTCATCGCTATTGAGATTTTGCGAATAATCTCTCAAATAAGATGCAATGTCCCTCAAAGACTCATTGACCGCAATAAAATCATTATTTATATCTTCAAGTTTCGGGTCATAACCTGCAGCTTTTGACAAATCATTTTTTATTTTTGACAAAGTTTCAATAATTGATTCATCATCGCCGTTTATTGTCCAATAAGCACTTCCGGTCAACTCTTTTAACTTTTCAGCATTATTTAAGACCTCAAGTTCGTTTTCAAGTTCGGTATCTTCATTAGCCGATGTGATTTGCGCATCTTCGATTTCATTTATTTCAAATTTGAGGAAATCAATTTGAGATTGAGCAGCATTTGCCGTTCCTTGGGCTTCAGATAATTGTTTTTGCAAATTGGAATACTCTTTATAAAGCTTTTTATATTTTGCTAATGTTTCACCATAAAAATCCTTTGCATAAGCATCAAGCAAAGTAATATGATATTGCGGCTGCAAAAAAGTATAGGTTTGGTGCTGAGAATGAATATCAACAAAAAGAGTCCTCAGCCTTTTTAAAAGTTCCTGATTAACCATTGTGCCGTTAATTCTTGAACGCACGCTGTTTTGAGTAATCTCTTTTGAAATGGTAATTTCTTCTCCGCAATCATCTATCCCGTTTTGTTCAAAAATTTCAGAAACGTCATGATGATTTTCAAGAATAATCTCAATCAAAGCTTTGTCGCAGCCCGTTTTTATAACATCTTTTGAAACCCTGTTAGAAAAAACAAGATCAATAGCGTTAAGCAATATACTTTTACCTGCGCCCGTTTCGCCCGTAATAACATTTAAGCCTTTGTCAAAATTGGCACAGAGTTCATCTATAAGTATATAATTTTTTAGCTTTAACTGTTTAATCATAATCTTACGCTATTTTTAATTTTTGGGAAATTATAAATTTTTGCCGCAGCATTTTTTGAATTTTTTACCGCTGCCGCATGGACAAGGGTCATTTCTGCCGATTTTTTTAGACAAATCAATCTGAGGTTTTTCTTCGTTTTCTTCAATAATACCGAGCGTCTTTGAAAAGGCATTTGATCTGTACAAAACCGTTGTTGATGACATGATTTTGTTATTCAAATATTTTCTTTTGTATTTTTGAAGTAATTCATCTAAAGTATAATTTTTGCCTAATACTTTGTTTACGATTTCCATAAAATTCGGGTGTTTTTCAGCCACCGTTCTAATTATGTTTGCGCCGAATTTATCATTTTGCAGGAAGTATTTTATACATTCAGCATAACCTGAGATCTTTGTATAATCATCTGCTTCAAAGATTTTGTTAAACGTTCCGAAAAAAGGAACGGCATACATACCCAAATCCTTATCGTAGATAATAGCAACATCATATTCTTCGTTGTGAGAAGAAAATCCGCCAAGAGAATTTTCAAGGAAATTATCATAAGAATTGTTAAATTCGGGGATTGAATAGAACTTGTATTCTTTCGGTTCTTGAATTAAAGACGAATAATCATCTTTCTTGCCGCATTCGGCAAAATCATTAAATTTCCCGATAAGTTCATCAGCTTTTTTATTTGTAGTAATGACAACGGGCGTTCCGAAGTAATCCATGAATTTTTTATAAATATCAGCAACATCCTGTTCGATTTCTTTTTGCTTTTCGGGATTGTCCAGATAAACAAGCTCGGGATTTTCAATAATTTTAGCAACAGCAAATCTGTATGCATCCGATTTTCTTGAAGAGGGTAATACGCCTGATATTTCAAGAAGATAATAAATTCCGTCAATTTTTACAATTCTTGCGATGATAAACTCTCCGCACCCTAACCCTCTGAATGCCGTCATTTTCATAAGAGATGTAACTTGATAGACTTTCTCGTTGACGATATTCAAGAAGTCAAAACCTGATTTATTAATTCTTTTGATTTCAAAAACAGAAGATATAGAGTCTTGCATTGCTTCTACAATTTTCTTTTCATCTTCGGATAAATCAGGATTATTTTCTATATAGAGTTCTGGAACACTTTTATAATCTTCGCCGATATTACGTTCAAGAATATATGTAAAACAAGCGGATTGAAACGAAACCCTGTTATTTGCGTTTGCTCCGATTGTTCTTAAATATTCATTAAAGTCATCTTTTATATCCTGATGAACCTGAATGAAATTTGCAATATTTTTTATAACGTTATTTATTTGCTCCATGCGTGATTGTAAATTCATTTTTATCCCTCTTATTTTTAAAGTATTCAATGTCAAGATTACTATTAATTCAGTTAAAACACAAATATATTAAGCTTATGTATAATTTGTGTCAATTAGTCCGTAATTTATTTTTAAAGATATAACTTAATCAACAAGTTTGAAATCACCGTTCTTTTTGATATGTTCAACCAGACCGCCATCATTTAAAAGCTTTATCATAACGGACGGCAAAGGTTCTATTTGAATAACCGCTCCGTTTGTAAGGTCTGTTATTACACCCTTTTTTATATCAATATCAAGTTCATCACCGTCATCAATCGCATCGGTATCGCATTCAATTGCAAGCAAACCGATATTTATGGCGTTTCTGTAAAAAATTCTTGCAAACGATTTCGCAAGTACAGCGCCTACTCCCGCAATTTTCATAATTCTCGGAGCATGTTCTCTTGATGAGCCTAAACCAAAATTATGTCCTGCAACAACAAAATCACCTTTCTTAACCCGAGATGCAAAAGTTTCATCAGCATCTTCCAATACATGTTTTGCAAACTCGTTTAAATTTGAACGCAAATGGTATAATCTTCCGGGGGCAATGTGATCTGTTGATATGTTATCTCCGAATTTGAAAGCTTTTCCTTTCATAATATACTCCTTTTTATACATCGGCATAAATAAACCGAAACAAACGCTTATTTTATAATTATATTACAAAATAACAAAGACTTCACCTTTGTAATATTTATCAATGTAGGATAAATACAAAATTCTTCCCGCTACCATAAAAACAAAAACTATGGTATAATCATTTAAAAGAGGTAAAGTTATATGTATTTTAAAAGAAGATGTAAAATAACGTTTTTATGCCACGGAGCAACCATATATTCAGAAGAAGGCAGATTTTCCGATGCTTTAAATTATCCGCCGTTATCTGATTTAGGGGTGGAAGAAACAGAAAATATTGTTAAATATTTAAGAGACAGAGCAATAAAAAATGATGCGATATATTCATCACCCGCCTTGCGAACCAAGCAATCGGCAGATATGATTGCGGGATTTTTCAAGCAGGATTATGAAGTAGTTGATGAATTAACCCCCAGAAAATGCGGTTCATGGAACGGCAAGACTTATGAACAAATCCTTGCAAAATTTCCTGACGGCTTAACCGATGCTCTGATAAATCCGGATGAGGAAAAAGCTCTCGGCGGAGAAACAAATCAGGATTTCATAAAAAGAATTAAAACCGTTATAGACGGGCTTGTTGAACGTAACATAGGTAATAGGATTATCATTGTAACACATCCTGACGTTATTCAGGCTGCAATATGCGGAGCGCTTGAAATCCCGGGAGATAAGCTTTTCAAAATCTATGTAAGAACAGGTAGCGCAACACAAATAAGCTATTTTGAGAAATGGTCAAGTCTTGTATACTGCGACCACGTTCCGCTGTAAAATGCCTCTGCGAACCTGACAGATTTAACAACTATAAAAAGAGGGTATCATAATTAAATGATACCCTCTTTTTTAGTTTGAAAACCAATTATTTTAAATTAGTCATTATTTTCAGAAGTTTTTTCAGCTGAAGCACCGTCTTTATTGATATCTTTTATGCTCAATGCGATTCTATGTTCTTGCGGAGTGAATTTCTTAATAAGAACTTCGACATTGTCGCCGACTTTGAATCTGTTAAACGGATTAACATTTTCTTCTGCCATTTCAGAAACAGGAAGCAATGCCTCTACTCCGGGGAAGATATTAATAAATGCGCCGAAACCTGTTACTTTGTTAACTGTTCCGTTGATAATTTGTCCTTCTTTGAACTGACCCTCAATTTGCTGCCAAGGATCTTCACCCATTCTCTTTAATGACAAAGAAATTCTTTTCAATTCGTTATCAATTTTGATAATTTTAACTTCCAATTCCTGACCTAAAGAAATTACGTCTGACGGATGTTTAATTCTTGACCAAGAAATTTCAGAGATAGGAAGTAAACCGTCAATTCCGTTGATATCAATGAATGCGCCGAAATCAGCAATTCTTACTACCTGACCTTTAACAACATGTCCTTCTTCAAGTGATGCAAGAATATTATCAACAACCTGATCTCTCTGTTCGGCAATAGCTTGTCTTTGAGATAAGATAAGTTTATTTTTCTTAGGATCAGCTTCCAAAACTTTGACTTCAATTTTTTGATCCAAAAGACCTTCAAAAGGTGTGCCTGTTCTCAATTGAGAAGAAGGAATGAAACCTTTCAAACCAGCAACGTCAACCAATACACCGCCTTTAACGACTTTTTCGACCTTAGCCAAAATGATGTCGCCTTGAACTTTTGCATCGTTTAATTGTGCCCAAGCTTGAGCAAATGCCAATCTCTTTAATGATAAAAGCATACCGTCATCATCTGTTTCTTCTTTTAATACGTAAAATTCTTTAGTATCGCCGATTTCAAGTTCGGGAGTTTCCTCAGAAGAAGAGGCAATTTCTCTGTCAGGCAAAAATGCTTCTGTCTTTGTTCCGTGAACGCTTACCAAATAACCGTCTTTTTCTCTTTTTAAAATTGTTCCCTCAACGATATCTGCTACCGAGTTGGTTTTTGAAAAACTTTCGTCCAATAATTTTTCAAAATTATCTAATGTTGCTTGTGCCATTTTGTTTTTCTCCTTTTCTTTTGTTTATTTAAACATTAGTATTTGTTTTTCTACGTCATCAATTATGTTTTGCGGAGTTGATGCACCCGCTGTAATGCCTATATTTAAAGCATTTTCTATATCATTTTTATACGGTTCAAGATCTTGGGATTTTTCTATATGAATCGTATTCGTAATTTTTTTTGAAATATCTGCAAGATGAGTGGTATTTGCACTTTTTTTTGAACCAACAACCACCATCAAATCCGATTCCTGCGCAAGTGAACCCGCCTCGGTTTGGCGCATGCGGGTGCTCGGGCAAATAGTATTTGAAATATGCAGTTCCTTTGCAATAGTCGTTAAATATTCTATAATCGGCAAAAGCGTTGAATAAGTTTGAGTTGTTTGAACAACCACACCGATTTTTTTATTGTTTTTTAATTCCTGTTCGTGCGCTTTTAATTCATCAACACTTGCAGCAACAATGACATTATCGCCAAATTGCTGCGCATTACCTTTTATGCCGATAACTTCAGGATGCTGCGCCTTGCCGACAATTACAAGAAAATACCCCTGTTTAACAAGTTCAACCGCTTTATCTTGAACGGCTTTCACATAAGGACAGGTTAAATCATAAGGTTCAAAGCCTGCATTTTTGATTTGTTCGATAACTTCAGGGCTTTCACCATGTGTGCGAATAATACAAATTCCATCGCCTTTGTCAGGCAGAGTTGTTAAAGTTTTTATACCAAAATTGCTCAAATCATCAATGACTTGAGAATTGTGGATAAGCTCGCCTAAAATGTATACGTTATTATCAGGATTATGCGCTTTTATATCTTTTGCTGTTTCAACGGCTCTTTTTACACCGTAACAGAAACCTGCATTTTTTGCTATTTTAATATTTTTATTATTCGGCAATTTAAAATTGTCTTCTTTCAAATGGACTCGGAAGTAAAGATTTACTTCCTGTAAACCCATTACAACATAAAAAACATATTAAATCAAGCACTAAACCCAATAAGATTTAAATTTTTCGCTGCGCTGTTTCCAGTTAGGTAATATATTTGAATTTAAACCGATATTTGATTCAAAATCGTCAGGCTCATTATTGTTGTTCGTTGCAACATAATTTGAAGCTTTAGCCTGTCCCTGGATGCGGCGCATCCAGTTATCCCCGCCCGGCATATCAGACGGATTTGTAATCGGCTGCGGGTTTATCATTTGCAAATCCGCAACATCCATATACTGCTGAGCATCGCCGCCCAAGATGTTATAAAACTCTTTTAAACTAGCCGTGTTACCTGTTTTTCTCAAATCTGCAAACATTGTAGATAATTGACGGGCATCAGCATATCTTATAATATCTTTTTTCTCAATATTTAAACTTGCAAGAGTGCTTGCAGGCAATGATTTAATCAATGCGGGATTAAGTTTTACCAAATAACGGATTAAAGGAATGTTTTGACCGACAGAACTTATAAATCCGATAATTGTTGCCGTATCTTTTGTCGAAAGAACCTGAATAAATTTTTGTTGATATTCGGCACTAATTGTACCGAGTTCATTGTATACCGTGCCTAATTGACCATTTTGAGCAGCAGTTTTAATTTTTTCGATTTTCTCAGCAGGAATTGAAACGCCTTGAGTTTGAACTTCTCTTACGGTTTCATTTGCTACTTTTGCAACATCTTCTTTTTGCTGTTGTTCGGTTTTTTCGCTTGCTTCTTTTCTTGCGCTGTCAACTTTTTTTGCAGCGGCAACTTCTTCTTTAGCTTTTTGGGTATTTTGCTTTTCTGTCCAAGCTTCGACTTCTTTTTGAATTTTTTCTGTTGTAGCTTTTGCAGCCAAAGCAGCGGCATCTCGTTTAGCTTCAGAGTCAGCAACAAGCATTTGATTTATTGCAGCCTGATATTTCTTTTGAGTGTCGGTTGAAACGTAAGTAAATGCTTTTTGAGTCGTTTGAGTTGACGATGTCGTACGTTCTGTTCTGTCTGCTTTAGAAGAGCTCGAAGAATTTGACGAGGAAGTAGATGATTGACTTTCTTGGGTTCTGTCTGATGATGAAGATTGAGCGACTTCTCTTTCGTAAGAAGTTTGCCCCGTTTGACGAGCCTTGTTTATAGAACTGATTTGTTCTTGAGAGTAACCGTTGTTGCGAATTGCATTATCAACATAGCTGCTGTATTGAGATTTAACGCTTGAATCAACGTATTTTTCAGCCGCAGCTAATCCCTCGGTTACAGATGCATCACTAATTGTCGAATAGTATTTTGCATCATTTAACTGTTGCTCAGGGCTGCCTGTTTTTATAAAGAATTTTGTTGATAAAGATTTCTTTGCGGAAGAAATATCGGCACTCGTTGCCATATAATTTCTGTATTCCGTTCTGTCAGCTGTATTATAATAGGTATTAATACTGTTTGTTCTTGCTTCACCAAATAAAGCATACGCTTCATCGCTTTGAGCATGAGCAAGTTGTTTCATTTGGTTTAAATCAAAAAATTGTGCAGTCTTTTTCTCAAGAGAATTGATTTTATTTAACTGCGCTGTTGACATGAAATTTACATTTTCTTTACGACAAGCAGCTATACCATTTTCTATGTGAGAGAATGTATTTACATCACCGTTTGCCATAGACTGTGCCATAAACAAATCAGCTTTATCAGGAAACATATGTGCAATCTGCCTATTAGCTTCTTCAACAGTAAAATGTTTCTCATCTATTAAGAACTTATGCAACATTTTTATTTCTACATCTGAGCTGAAAGAATTTCTAAAGTAGGTATCATTTAATTCTTGTATAAGTTCTTTACGCTCTTTACCCGCAAATTTGGTTTTCATATATTCTTCGGGAGTTTTATTGACAAGCATACTTTTATTAACCAAACTGCCCATATTTGCTTCTTGATTTAATACTTCTGCCGAACCTGTTTTTTCAAGTTTAATATAATATTGATACAACTCTTTGAGTTCGGGAGTATTAAGCTCACCGTTTTTATTCATTAGTTTTAATTTATTTGCAATATCACGTTCGGTAATTGTGCCTTCTTTGTCTATACTTAAATAGACTTTCGCTTTCGTTTGAAACGTTTTCATTGTTTCCTTAACTTTTGGATTGTTTGTCTTGATTTCATCAAGATTAATGTTATCCGCAAGTTTTGCAATAAATTTCTGTTGTTCTTTGGTATCAGTTACAAGCTTTGATACATCAAGATTTTTATCTTTCTTTATCTGATCAAAAGCTGCCAAAATCAATTTATTAAAAGTTTCTTTATCTTCTTTTAATACTTTGGGATCAATACCAAAGATTTTTTGACCGTAAGTTTCTATTTTACTTTCTATATATGCTTGTTTTTCATTAAGCGATTTCAACTCTCTATATTTTGGATCATTCTGAGTCAAAACAGTATCCATAATTTCGTTTAATTGCTGAGCTGATGACTTCTTCGGGTCATTGAGAATTTTTTCAAAAACCTTATTTAATTTGTGCATAGGTAAATTATCAACTCTGTTATTTAATTCGGTTTTATCCAAATTTATCTCGATTTTATTATTTTTTGTAGAGTTGATTTTGTCGCCTTTAACACCTGCATCAGTTATAAATTCTGCAAGCTCATTAAACATGACCTCTCTTTGTGCTGAAGTCATGTCTTTTTTTAAATTTCTTTTATCCCTAAAAGAGGATATAAGCCCATCACGATATTTTTGTTTATCTTTTTCGCTTTTTAATGCCGAATAATTTGAATCATTTTCGTTTAAATACTTATCTATAACTCTTGAAGTTTTTTCATAAGCGGTTCCGCTTTTCGAATACACCTCTTTATATTCTGACATCTTGCTTTCTGCAGCCTGCTCTTTTAAAGTCTTTGGCTTTGCTTTTGTGTCATCAGGGGAAATGGTTTCTTTATTTTCTGTTTTAGGATTTTTTCCAGCCTGTTCTGTTTCATAAGCTTTTAATAAATTCTGAACTTCTTTATCATCAGTTTGAGATTTTTGCAAGAAATTAAGTAATTGTTCAGGGGTTGTAATGCCCAATTCTGCATACTTTGCTTTATTTTTTTCAAGTTCTTGCTCTAATACCGTAGATTTTATTTGCTGTGTATCGGCACTCTTTACAGGCTGTTGAGATTTAGCAGCTGATAATCTCCCTGAGGCATCAGAAACTTCTGATTTTTGTTTGTTTTTGTTAACTAATGGAATAGGAGCAGATTTTTTTGCAGCAGGAGCAGCTGAAACAGTCGGCTGAGATGCCGTTGTTACAGTAACTGCTTTTTGAATTTTCATTTCATCTGTTGCCAAAATTCAATTCTCCTTGCACATAGCATTATCACTTACTATATATTCAAAAACATGCAAAATGACTGATATTCAGGTTTTAGGCATATTGTTACAATAGTTAACATTATATATTATTAAAAGAATTTTTCATATCTTTCATTCTTACGATCCATACAATGAGGAGATGAAGTTTCTGAATAAGTTATTTTTGTTTCATTATTCAAATTAGTTGAATTATTTAAGAAATTAACAAGTCTATCGGCAGTATCAATATCAATAGGTTCTTCATCAGTATAAACACCAATGTTATTACCTTTACTGTCAATCATCGGACCAAAAACCTTGACTGCATAAAAATCATTATCATCTCCGGTATTATGATAAACCAATTCTCGAACTTCTTCAGGTTTAACATACGCACTCTTTGGCGGCGTAAAACCTCTGGTTATAATAAATACATTTGATACATCTTTACTATAGTCATATCCTTTTTGCTTTTCAGCAGCAAAAACCATATCACATTTATGGTAACTTGCGGTTGCAGGAGCGGATGAGACAACCTTATACAGAGTGCTTAAACTTTTCCATCCGAACGGTGCATCTGATTGTTGTGCTTCTCTAACTGCAGGGAAATCGGTGAATGTTGCTTCATCAATTTCAGGATCAGACTTAGTTTGCGCAACTTCAATTTTATTACCCTCAATCGGTTTTGCGGGAATTGAAGAATTTAATGTCGCAGGATTTGCCGCAAGCAAAACAATCACGGGAACTCGCACCGCATTTGATCTTATAACATCAGATATATTATTGTTTGAAGTTTTTTCTTCACTCCCTTTAAATTTAACACTATTATTTAAACCGCTAAAATTTGTACCCGTAATTGCATTAACTTTCATTATTAACCCCTTTCGTTTTACCGACTTTATTATATCAATCGTTGCAGAATTTGTAAATAAAGATATACGATTTTCATATATCTTTACGATATACATTAATAAACCCGAACAAAATATTTTTTGCGCTTTTGATAAATTTAAGAAATATTAGTTAATTTCCTGCATTCGTTTATTAAAAAATCTTTTCCGGTGTGTCTTTCAATAAAATCCCATGGCAAGACTTTATCAAACGAATAATTTTCAAGCGCAAAATAATCGGCATCAATTTTTAATTCTTTTGCGCAGCTTTTAAATGCACCCAATTTGCCGCCCTTTTTATAAACATCAATCATAAAATCAGCAAGAGTTCCATTTCCTCTTGATAAAACAGCCTGCCAATAATCCCATTTAGGGCTCGAAACGGATACCCCGACCCCGATTTTGCGCATTTCCTTTTCAAGATATTTTGATTTTTTCTCTAAGCTTTTATTGTCCTCTCTGCCATACCATTGGAACGGGGTATTAGCCTTCGGAACAAAAGTAGAAAATCCGAAACTTATTTCAAATCCTTTAAAAGTAGCTTTTATTCGTTTTGCAAGATTTATCAATTCATCAACATCAGTCTGAGTTTCTGTCGGCAGACCTATCATTCCGTAAAATTTTATCCCATGGAGTCCGCAATCTTTAGCGACTTTTACGGCATTAAAAATCTGTTCTTCATTAAGATTTTTGTTAATAACCTTTCTCAGTCTTTCGCTGCCTGCTTCAATAGCTAGCGTAAGATTCTTTTGCCCCGCATCAACAAGAGTCTGCACAATTGTTGGTTTAAAAGAATCTACCCTGAGCGAAGAAATTCCCATTTCTATATTTTGATTATTTTTTATTTTTTTATCTATATACTCACAAATTTTTTCAAAATCAGGATGAGCCGTGATTTGTGCCCCGAGCAAAGCAATTTTGTTTGTATATTTCAACCCGAGTTCTATCGTATCAATAATTGTTTGATAAGGAACAAATCTGATAGGCATATTCATATATGATGCCAAACAGAATGCACAACGATTTGCGCACCCTCTTTCGACTTCAAGTATAAAAGTATTTTTAAAGAAAGCGTTTTCGCTTATTACAGGGGTATAAATGCATTGCGAAAGCTTTTTGGTGATTTTTTTTACTTTTTTGTTTTGATTAAGCGACGGAACATAAACCCCGTCCATTTTTGATAATTCTACCAGTTTTTCATGTTTTGAAAGGTTTTTATTTTGAATGCAAAATTTTACGGTATTAAGATTAGAATCTTCGCCATCGCCTATTATCATAAAATCAAGAATTTGTTTGTAAGGCTCGGGGTTGGAAGTTATAACGGGGCCTCCCGCAAAGATAAGCGGAGCATCTTCGCTCCTGTCAGCAGATTTAAAGGCATAACCGTATTTATCCATAAATGCCAACACTTGCAAAAAATCCATATCAAACGAGAGCGAAAAAGCGATTAAATCAATTTTTTCTTTCATAATGGACGTAGTTTTAGTATCAGAGTAAACTCTTTCAATATTCACATCATCAAGCATGTCAATATCTTTAAAAAGCCACATATATCCTAAAGATGAGAGCGCAAAAGACTCCGGTCCCGGAAAAACAAACCACATATTAAAATCGGAATTTTTATTAACCTTTCTGTTGTACAAAAAAATCTCGTTTGAACTATTCAAGCTTAGACTCCGCTTCTTTTGCATTCATTGGAGCAAGGTATAACTCATCCACAAGCACACAAACGGTTGCAGCGATTGCAGGGGATAAAATTACGCCCCATACCCCTAAAAATTCTTCAGCTACAAATAAAGCAACAAGAATTGTAATGGGGTGAAGTTTCATAAACTTGCCGAATAAAAACGGTCTTATCATATAGTTTGAAATATTTTGAACCAATAAAAATCCGACAATGGCAAGAATAATTTTCACAACACCAAGCGGGAAAGCAATTGCAACGATTACCGAAACGGCAATCGTCGGGCCTAAAACAGGGATAATTTCGCAGATACCCGAAATCAAACCTAACAATATTGGATAATCAATTCCTAAAATCGCTGCAACAAGCGCAACCATTAAACCGACGGCAACCATTGATAAAAGCTGTGCTCTTACATAATTACCTACTTTAGTTGTAATATCATGCAAAATATTAGCAGCTTTTTGCTTGATTGC
Source organism: uncultured bacterium (assembly GCA_900319365.1). Lineage (GTDB taxonomy): Bacteria > Cyanobacteriota > Vampirovibrionia > Gastranaerophilales > Gastranaerophilaceae > Zag111. The sequence continues at coordinate 128,664 of ONOE01000002.1, forward strand.
AGGCGGGAAAAATTCAATAAATTTATCTTTCAAATACTGTTTATCAACAAGGATATAAAAAACGAACATACAAAGCGCAAGTGCAACAAATATTGATTGGAAAACAGCAACCGTAGCATTGATTGAACCGTTTACGATGCCTTGAGCAATGTCGCCCGATGAACTTATTAAAGAATCTGTCGTAGGCATCAAATCTCCTACCGAATGACCGTATAATTTGAATCCTATCAGGAATTTGTATAAAGCCGAAACTTTTTGCGGCAAGATTGCAATTAGCAACTGTACTTCTTTAATTCCGACAATAATTATAGGCAATATCAAAGCAAAGATAACAAGAATTGATAACAATAAAATCAGTATAGATGCCCAGGTTCTGTTTTTGATTTTTTCTTCAAATTTATTGACAAAAGGATTAAGCGCTGCTGCAAGGATATACGATGCAAATAAAAGCAGCAAAAGACCCATCAATTTCGGTGCGATAAGCAAAAGCCCGACCGCAAGTATTATAAAAATAATCGTTTTTACATTTAAAAGTTTTTTCAACATAAATAAGTCCTCATAATTTATTAAATTATAGCACATAATAATTTATTTATGATAAAATAATAATGTAAAGACAAAAAGAGGAAATATTATGCAAGCCCGCAGAGCATCAAGAGAATTAGCATTTATCTTGTTATCACAATTTGACGGAAAAGTTCCGGATTGTTCAAAAGAGAACTTGGACGATTTAATAATAAAATCTATCAGAGTTTTAATCAGTAGCTCAAATGAAGAATTAAAAACATCTTTGGGCGGTTTAATTGATATGAAAAACAGAATTGAAGATTTTGAAGCAGAGCACGAAACGAATTTAAAACGTCCGATGGGTGCAGAAAATATCGCAGTACCTATGATTATGAGTTCTGAAATGAAATCAAAAATCAATACAATGATAGACGTTGCAGAAAAAGCTATTGCAGGGCTTGAAATTGCAGAATTTACAACTCTTGATTCCCAACAGCAGGTAAAAGATTATGCTGTAAAAATAATCAAAACTTACAAAGAAAATTCAACAAAAATTGATAAAATAATAAAAGAACACGTACAGGGCTGGGATTTTGACAGACTTGTCAAAATGGACAAAGATATTTTAAGAATTGCCCTTTCCGAATTGCTTTATATCAAAGAAACCCCGATGAAAGTTATCGTAGATGAAGCCGTTGAACTTGCGAAGAAATATTCAACAGATGACAGCGCATCTTTTGTTAACGGTATTTTGGCTAAAGTAATTGTTGATAACGGTTTAAAATAAAGCTTTTTAATAGGCATTGAGCGCCTGAGTATATATTCTTATTATACGGTAATTTCTTTTAGAGCCTGAACGTATTTTGATGCGTAAACAGCTCCGATTGCACCGTCTGATGCTGAAGTTATGACCTGTCTGAGCGGAGTCGTTCTGACGTCGCCTACTGCGTAAACGCCCTCAATTGAAGTTTTCATGGTTTCATCAGTTATAATAAAACCTTTTGAATCCTGTGCAAGCTGACCGTTGAAATAGTCAACATTCGGAACTATTCCGATATAAGGGAAAATCCCGTCAGTTTCAAGGTTTGAAATTTCACCTGTTTTGACATTTTTAATCACAAGCGATTTTACGCAATCTGTGCCTAGAATTTCTTCAACTACACTATCCCAGATAAATTCAATTTTTGGATTTTTAAAAGCTCTTTGCTGAATAATTTTATCTGCTCTTAATTCGTTTCTGCGATGAATTATATAAACTTTTGACGCAAATTTTGTTAAATACATACCTTCTTCAACGGCTGAATTACCCCCGCCGACAATTGATACTACTTTGTCTTTATAAAACATACCGTCGCAAACTGCGCAATAGCTAACACCTCGTCCGATAAATTCATTTTCGCCTTTAACTCCGAGTTTCATTGGTTTTGCACCCGTTGCAATAATAACGGATTTTGCGCTGAGAACATGTTCTTTTGTTTTGATAATTTTCGGATTTGAAACCAAATCAACAGAAATTATTTCCTGCATGGGGAACTTTTTAACATCAAACATATCGCAATGCTGTTCAAACTTTTCCATCAAATCATATCCGCCGATTTTCATCATTCCGGGGTAATTTTCAAGTTCAAGATAATTAGACGGCTGCCCGCCAAACATATTGATATCCACAATAGCAACAGAAAGTGCACTTCTTGCGCTGTATATTCCCGCACTCAATCCCGCAGGACCGCCCCCTAAAATTACAACATCATATTCTAAATTATCCATAATTTTTCCCTCAAACTCTATAAAAAAGTTACTCGATAATGGCACTTCCGCCGATTTTTTCTCCCGTAATGGCATATTTTGCTCTATCCGTTTTTGAAACGGCACCGTTTACATAGGTTTTAATAACAAGTACATCATAACCTTTGAATTTATCTCCGTCAATATTCATCTCAACTCTATCTGTTAAAGTTTTTTGCTTATACTTCCCGTTTTTGGTGAATATAACATGTTTAGCAGATGCATCATTTACATCAATTTCTGCTTTTGCTCCGTTAAACATATTATATAATGTTATGACGTTACCCGTACGTGATAAGTTCCACACATCGACGGTTTTATTTTTAAAAATTTGAGAATTACCCTCTAATTTAACCGCACTAACTCTCCAAGTCCCGTAAAAAGATTTCGGAACCATTGTAACAGACCCTGTCAGCAAGGTTGTTTCCTCGCTGTTTGCAGCGTTTATATTGGATACTAAAACAATAAATAAAAATAATATTGATAATAATTTTTTCATATAACCTGTTTAATTATAAAATTATCGGAGTCAAATTTTTTATACCAATGACATTTTTTCTTTTAAAGATTTTGCCGATTCTTCATAACCCACTCTACCCATAAGCGCATAGGTATAATTTTTTGTCTGTTCGGCTGAGGGTTGGTCGAACGCATTGATATTATACAATGCGCCCTCAATTGCAATTTGAACTTCTAACATATACAAAAGCTGCGCAATATGGTATCCGTCAACTTTTGGCATGCTAATCGTTACGGTAGGTCTTGAAAAATCACAAAGGGTGGCTTTTGTCGATTCAGCCTCGGCATTCATAAGCTCATTTATTGATTTGCCGCTTAAATAACCGATTCCCGTATATTGGAAAATTTGCGGAATTTCAACATGTGTATCAAAATCTTTTATTCTGATAAAATCAATAACTTTATTGTTCGGACCTTCGTTAAATAATTGGAGCTGCGAATGTTGATCCGTTACACCGACTGCTTTTAGCGGAGTAGGTCCGACATGAGTTTTTACTCCGTCTAAAGTTACGCTTTTGCCTAAAGACTCGGCGCACAATTGAATAAACCAATCGGGAACATATTTTAATCTGTTTGAATACGGCATCAAAACGATTTGATTTTTACCGCATTTTACATCTAAAAGGAAATGGATAAGAGCATTTTGCGCTGCAATATTTTCTGTTATATTCGTATTTTTTAATGCCAAATCCATATCTTTTACGCCGTTTGTAATTTCATCAATATCAATTCCGACAAGCGCAAAGGGCAATAATCCGACAGCCGAGAATACAGAAAATCTGCCGCCGACATCGTCAGGTATAAAGAATGTTTTATAACCCTCCTGTTCTGCTATCTGGCGCAAAATTCCCGTTCTTTTATCGGTTGTTGCAATAATATTTTTTCTGTAATCGTCGCCTAATTCTTTTTCCAAACGGTCTTTCAATACCATAAATTGAGCCATGGTTTCAACGGTGTCGCCTGATTTTGTGATAACGTTTACAAGAGTTTTCTTTAAATCCAAAATATCTGACAAAGACGAAACTTCATCAGGATCAATGTTATCCAAAAAGTAAATTTTCGGGAAATTGTTTCTTTCTTCTTTTGATAAAAAGTTCCAATAAGGATGAAGCAAGGCATGCGTAACAGCCAGACCGCCTAAAGCCGATCCGCCGATACCAAGAACCAAAACATTGTCAAAACGACCTTGAACAAGTGCGGCATATTCTTTTACGTACCATAATGTTTCCTCGCTGTACCCGAGATTCATCCATTGCAAACCCTGTTCGGGCTTATCTTTTCTCTGGTTTAAATCCGCAATAATTGCCGCAATTCGGGATTTATAATTTTCAAATTCTTTGGCTATACCCAAACCGTTTTCATTCCCGATAACTTGACTGTTAGAACCCCTGTAATCTAATTCAATCATTGATTATCCCCATATATTTAACTCTCCGTAATTATATTAATACGCTAAAATTCAAAATACAAGTGTTCTTTGCGCTTTACACATGTATAATTTAGAAAAATTATCTTTTTATATAAAGGCTTTAATGCAGGAATAATAAATAATCCCCGTTTATTTAAAAGCGGGGATTATTTTATTTATTGTATTTTGAAAGGATTTATATTAACCGTTCTGGCAGAATTTCATTGTTCTTTCAATGTTTTTATTCATTGCATTTTTGATTGAATCATATTCTGTTTGAAGTGAAGTATGTTCTGTATCGATATTTTTAAGTTGAATATCATAGATACTGTCTTTTGCTTGAATATCATTCATTGCTCTTTGATATTTTGCTTCAGCTTTAGCTACCGCAGCAGATGTATCGGTTTGTTCGGTAATACTTGAACAAGATTTGTAATCCAATGAATTCCAATTGTATGAAGCATCAACCTGTTCCATTGTTACAAGCCCAGATTCAAATGCATGTTCCATCCAGTCTTTAGATTGAGCAAGACCGTTTTCCAAAACTTTGTAACCTTTTTGCATTCTGTTAAACAGGTTTGTATACCATTGAGCTTTAGAATCAGCATTGCCTGTGTTGGTTGTATCGTTTTTATCAACCCATGCATATTTCGGTTCGCCTAAAACGTCAAGCATTTTATCAACCAAATATGAATTTAATACGCTGCTGAATCCTGAATTGGTTTTGTAGCTGCCATCGGGATTAAGCTCTGTATATGAACTTAAATCTTCTTTTTGTACGAATTTATCTAAATCCGTTAAGTAGTTATCATTACTGTCTGTTGCATTTAAGGTTTTGTTTACGATATCAGCTCCGTAATGATCCGTGAAGTATTTCAAAGCTTCATTATAAGCTGCAAGGTTTTTATCACTTGTAGAGCTGTTTGCTGCATATTTTTGAGGATCTATAACCCATCTTGTAGATGATACTAAATCCAAATATGCATCTATGAATTCTTTATATACATCTTCTCTGGTAGGAACACCGCCTTGATCATTAGTTTCAACTTCATAGTCAACAGTTTTACCGTCTTGTGTTCTGTAGAAGCTGTAGCTGTCATCATCTTTTGTATAAATTATTGATAAATACTTGTTGTATTGAGCATCAGACGGGTTTTCGGGAAAATCTAAAGCCGAAACATTTATCTTATCACCGGCATTATAAAGTTGACCGTCATAATAGAATCCTGAAGCTGTAACAGTCAAGTATGATTGACCTTTAGAAACGCTTTTGATTTTATCGGTTGTTACCGTATTTCCTGAATCATCGACTTCAGTCCAATAATCAATTTGAGGCGGATTGATATGAAATTCAACATTGCCTACCGTGTAAGTTCTTTCGTCTTTGTACGGTTCTTTATCTTCATATTCATAAATATAACGAGCCGGGTTATAAGATAAACCAAGGTCATTTTTAATTTCTGTGGAAACTTGCTTATATATTTTTGTTTCAGGAGCAACTTTAGAAGGAGAGCCCGAATCATCAGGAGCATACGCTGCCGTCTGGGTTTTATCGGGCAAATCAACATTTACAAGAGATTTTGCGAATTCTTCAACATAAGTGCTGCCTGATGCGTTTAAACTGGCTTTAATATGGTCATATGCATAATTTGCAGGATTACCTGGAGCTCCTGCAGGATTATCTGTACCTTTAAGTAATTCATTTATTACATTAGGAACTTTGTTTGTTTCAGCATCTCTATATTTTTGCCATAAAGCATCCGTAATTTCTGATTCTTTTTTCTCTGCATCACTTGAACCGAAAACTTCATTTGCTAATACGGGTAAAATTTTATCGTACAAACCGAGTGATTCTTGATAAAGTTTTTGAGCTGCGGTTGTATAGTTTAAATATTCTGTAGATGCATTTTGTGAAAGAGATTTTTCATACATCTTTTTCAAGTCATCATTAGATAAACCTTTGAAATATTTATCAAGGTTGTTATTTTTTGAATTACCATCAGAATCTACTCCGCTTTTATAGAACGAAGTAAGTTTAGCTTGTAAATCATTTTTCTCACCGCCAACGGAATCATTGAAAAATGTTGTTTCGTATTCCAAACCATGTGCCTTTAAAAATCCTTCAAGGTTATCGGAATTGCTTTTGAAGATTTTTGCATCTTCTTCACTTACCATGATAAGACCTGCGGAATTGACGATTCCGTATTGAGTATTATACGGGCTGTACTGAGTTAAAGAATTGAAAGTTAATGCTTGAGTTTGGCTTGTACCGTCCATTGTATTATTTGTAAACATAAGTTGAGCATTATTCAACGCTGAAACATAGTCATCACTTGCTTGAGCAGACTGAGTAGCAAGACGCATTTTTGCGTTGTTGATAGTTTGAGAACGCAATTCATTATCTGCAAGTCTTGCGGTTATGGTTAATAATCTGGCTTGTGATGCTGCCATTCCCATAGTAATCCGGTCCTTTCATTTTTCCTTTATTTCTATTACTCTTTATATCGGTTCATTTTGTGCGAAACTTTAATATTTTGAGGGGTATTGTTAAGTTTTTGCAACAATTAATTTTAAGGAGTTTTTCAACAAAAAAAATCTTCCTATTTTAAGGAAGATTTTTTATTTTTATAAAACTTCATATATATTTATTAACCGACCGAGCTGAATCCGCCGCAGCTGCCGCCAAAACTACCGCCACCAAAGCTACCGCCGACTGATGATCCTGAAAAAGATCCGTCGCCCGTGAATGATGAAACATAAGATGAACAATCACTCATACCATTCATTGCGATAGAATATTCACTTGTATAACCGCCCATATAAGGATTTGAAGAATCAGCGTATTTTGAATAATCAATATCTGCCTGAACCGAAAACATATACATATCGTATTCATTTGCATCTAAAAGACTCGGCATTACGTTGCTTCTATTTGCAAGTATTCCTGAATTTTCAACAGGATGATTTTTAATATTTGAGCTTCTTCTTGCTGAATTTGTTTTCTGAGCTTTTTCACCAAATAATAAAATCATATTCTCATCTCCTAATATCTTTATCGTTTCTTCACTTATATAAAGTATCAAATTTTTATCGGATTTCAGCATGGATAGGTTTTGTTACATTTCGTAATATTTGAATAGAGATTAATATAAATCCATGGATTGATGTTCATAATATCGCAAGGCTTTACAATTATAGAGGTTAGGGAGGACAAAAGCATGAAAAAAATATTATTGACTATAACTTTCATATTTGCATTTTTATTCTCATCTCTGACAGCTGATGCTAAGCCGAATTACTTACATTCAATTACATTAGAGAAAAATAATAATGCATACAATATAATTCTTGAAGCAGATTCAATTGCAAAGCTTACAAGAAAAGTTAAATCCGACAATGAAATCGTTCTTAATCTTTCGGGTATAACTTCATCAGAGACCGTAAATGCTCTTTATAAAGGCAATACAAATATTGATAATTTGATAGTTGAAAATTCAGGGTTTAATAAATTAAAAATTTATATCTCCGCTCCGAATATTAAATCATCATCTGTTATTATGAAACCCGCACAGGGCGCAGCTGAACTTGTCGGAGAGGGAATGCCCGTTAATAAAATCGTATGGAGCATAGTTGTTCTCGGGATATTGGCATTTACCGTTACACGCTCCGTTAAGCGCACAAAAGAAGACAGCAAGCTGCTTATTAAAAGAGATATCAAAGACAGAGAAATTGCTTTGTATAAACAATACAGAAGAAAATTGGACGAAGATATAAGTCTTGGCGAAAATAAGAAAATGAACAAAATGCTGAGAAAAATCGACAGAAAAATTGACGAAAGATTATCAATGACTATGAAATAACATACTTTATGTTTATATATCCCTAAAACATTTACTTTTCTAAGCAAACATTAATTGTTTGCTTTTTTATTATGCTTGCGCAAAATATTTATCAATTATATCTTTTATCTTTTGAGCCGAATTTCCGGTACCATAAGGGTTCTGAGCCTTTAGCCTAGAGGAAGCAAAATCTTTATCCAAAACAGCACTGCTTGTATTAACGATTTTGTCATAATCAGCGCCGACCAAAACGGAAACTCCCGCATCAATACCCTCTTGGCGTTCTGTTTCATATCTCATAACAAGGGTCGGGCACCCGAATGTCGGAGCTTCTTCTTGGATACCGCCCGAATCGGTCAAAATAAGTTTGGCATGTTTCATCAGATATACAAGATTCGGATAATCCAACGGATCAAATAAATGAACATTTGAATATTTGTTTAAATGTTCATAAACTTTGTCATGTACGTTCGGATTCGGGTGTACCGGCAAAACGAACGTATGGTTATTATATTTTTGAACAAGAAATTCTATTGCTTTTAAAATACTATCAAGTCTTTCGCCATGATTTTCACGCCTGTGAACGGTTATTAAAACCAATTTATCATCAATTATTAAATTTTTATCTTCAAAAAAGCTTTTTGCATTGCGCATTGTATCATCTGACAGGCAAAACAGCGCATCTGTAACGGTATTACCGGTAATAAAGATTTTATCTTCACTTATATCTTCTTTTAAAAGCGCATTTTTATTTTTTACTGTAGGAGCAAAATTCAAAGCCGCAACACGTGAAGTCATCTGGCGCATGACTTCTTCGGGGAACGGTTCGTAAATGTCATAAGACCTTAGCCCCGCTTCTACATGCAAAACGGGAATTTTATTATAGAAACTTACCAATGCTCCGCACAAAACAGTCATCGTATCGCCTTGAACAATTGTTGCATCAATTTTGTTTTTTGAAAAAACCTGTTGTTCAAGAGAGGTCAAAATTCTGGACTGAACCTGCGCAAGACTTTGATTTTCCCTCATACAATCAAGATTTATATCTGCTTTTAAATTAAAAAAGTGGAGCGTTTGATTTGACAATTCCTTTTGCTGTTCGGTATTGCAAATAATTACGTTATATTTTGATTGATATTTTTTTAATTCTAATATTATTGGCGCAAGCTTTATAACTTCCGGTCTTGTACCAAATACAAAAAGTATATTCTTCTTATCCATAATTTGAGTTTATTACAAAAATTACACTATTTCAATTTTATATTATACCCGAGAAGTTTACACTTTCGGATAATTTTTCCCTTGTATGTGCGTTGTTTAATATCCATGATAAAAGGAGTATAAGATGATAGAACTGTATATGCTTGAAACATGCCCTTATTGCAAAAAAGTATTAAATTATTTAAATGAAAACAATTTTAAATATATCACTCATAATATCAAAGATAAAAATAAGCATGACAAACTGATTGAACTTGGCGGTAAAGAGCAGGTTCCGTTTTTATATGACAACGTAAAAAATATTAAAATGTATGAATCTGACGATATTATAGCTTATTTAAAATCTTTAAAAGGGCATGAAAATGAATAATGAATCGTTTAATGAAAACCCGATGGAATCAAACGAATGCACCTCAAGAGGAGTGTGCTCCATTCCGCCTGCAATTGCCGCTTTGCAAGAACTTATCAGATATCTTATACTAAAATCCGTATTTTATATTGTGAAACTTGAAGAACTTAATCTCTTTAACGAACAAATTAAATCACAGATTATTAATATAATCGCAAACCTTATGTATATAAACGAATACAACGAACAACAGATGTATTTGCTCTCACAAACTTGCTATTATATTTATGAAAATTCCAAAGAGAAGTTTCTGCAAACAAGCAAAGAAAACGATTTACCTCCCACAGATCAAATAAATTACAAAAGCACAAAAGGCATTGCAGGTGCAATAACTTACGGCTCATATTTATTAAAATTAAAAAACGAAATTCTATCACCCGATATAAAAAATCTTCTTGAAATATTATTTTTAACCTACAAAAGCGCAACACATAATATTTCGCTGCTTGAAGATTTTAAAATTCCGACAGGCGAATATTCATCAAGCATTATTAAATCAATCTGCAAATTAGCGCAAATAAACTCTTCCATAATAAAAAATGAAATATCAAATATGTCTGTTTTGGATTTTAATCTGAGATTAAAAATCGCATCAGAAATGTTTAAAAATTTCGGCAACATCACAAAAACCAAAGTTTCTTTTTCTTCCCGTAAAGGCAAATGTATACTCGTTTCGGGGAATAACTTTTTTGATCTTATAAACATTCTAAAGCTTACAAAAGATAAAGATATTGATGTTTATTCTCACTCAAATCTGCTTATTTCTCACGCCTTTGATAAATTTAAACAGTTTCCAAATTTTATCGGTCATTACGAAAATATTAAACATAATTGCGTTGCAGATTATGCGACATTCCCGGGAGCCGTACTGCTTACCAAAAATTCTCAAAATAATACCGCATACCTCTATCGGGGGCGAATATTTTCAAACGATTTTGTAACCCCGACAGGCGTAATTAAACTCGAAAATAACGACTACTCAAAACTAATCCAATCTGCTCAAGATGCAAAAGGCTTTTCAAAAGGACAGACAAGAGAAAGCACTATGGTCGGGTTTAATTTAAAAAATATAAAATCGACATGCGAAAGGCTATCTCAAAATATACAAAACGGTATTATAAAAAGGATTTACATACTTTTTGACGGATTATATACAGAATCCGAACAAAATTACATAAATAAATTTGTAGAACATATTAAAAATGATGAATTTGTAATTCTTTATTCTAATATCAAAACAGATAAAGATAACGTATTTTGCGCAGATTGCGCTAATAGCCCCGCACTTGCGGCATATTTGACGGACATTATGATTTTAAAAAACTCTTTATCTAAAGTATCAACATTCATTTTCCCGTACTGTGATATTTCTGCAATAACACTTGCCTTAGCATTTTATGAGATGAATATCAAAAATTTATACATTTCAAAATGCAGCGCAAGAACGGTCAACCCCAAAGTATTTAAGAGTTTTATAAAAAACTGCAATATATCAATAGTTTCAGATGTAGCAAAAGACCTTGAAAACATGCAAAAAAAATTCCGCTTCTAATAAACAGAAACGGAATTTTTTATATTTTTTTACAGATATTAATATCTGTAATGAGCGAAAGCTTTGTTTGCTTCAGCCATTTTGTGGGTATCTTCACGTTTTTTGCATGCAGCACCCTGACCGTTTGAAGCATCAATGATTTCGTTAGTCAATTTATCCTTGAAAGACTTTCCGCTTCTTTTCTTTGCAGCTTCAATAATCCATGAAGATGAAAGAGCGAAGCCTCTGTCAGCTTTAACTTCAATAGGAACCTGATAAGTTGAACCGCCGATTCTGCGAGCTTTTACTTCCAACAAAGGAGTTGCGTTTGACATAGCCTTTTGGAATACTTCCAACGGATCCTGATTGGTCCTTTCTTTGATAGCTTCAAGAGTTGTATAGAAAATTCTTTCAGCAAGAGATTTTTTACCTCGTCTCATAATTCTGTTGATGAATTTAGAAACATCTACGCTGTTATATACCGGATCTGCTAAAGGAACTCTTTTAACAGGTTTAGAACGTCTTGACATTACTTCTTACCTCCTTTTTTCTCTTTTTTAGCACCGTATTTAGATCTTGATTTTGCTCTGTTAGCAACACCTGCGGTGTCTAAAGATCCTCTGATGATGTGGTAACGAACACCGGGTAAATCCTTAACACGACCGCCTCTAATCATAACAACAGAGTGTTCCTGAAGGTTATGTCCGATACCCGGAATGTATGAAGTAACTTCAAATCCGTTAGTTAATCTTACACGAGCTACTTTTCTAAGAGCTGAATTAGGTTTTTTAGGGGTTGTTGTATAAACCCTTGTGCAAACCCCACGCCTTTGAGGACAATTCATCAAAGCGGGAGATTTAGTTTTTGATTTTAAAACTTTACGTTCCTGACGAACGAGCTGGTTAATGGTTGGCATAATTTCTCCTTTTTACCAATTTGCCCTATACATGCCTTTATTGAAATACGCTTGGGCGTCACGTTTTCGGCTACAACTTTTCAGCAAAACCGTAATTTTCGGAGTAAATTAATTTACCCCCAGCACGAAAATTACTGCTGATATACCTTTATCAAACATCAATCACAACCGATTGTCAATAGTTTGCGGGATTTTATATTATATTTTTTCACAATAAAATTCTTATCTGACAGCACCCTCAATCAATGAGGAAATTTTGTAAATTACGGGATATTTTGCAAGCAGCGAAAATGACACAACATATATCATATAAATTACAAAAAGTAACTGAAATAATGAATACCCGAGTATAAACGGCTTATTTATAACAAAATCTATAAAAGACATTAATATTTGAATAATCGGGATTTTTGTCAAAATCGAATAAATTATATTATATCCCATGCACAGAGTAAAAACCGCAAAAGATACAAATATCGATTGATAAAGATTAAATTGGAAGAATTTTGACTGCCTGATTTTGGCAAAATATAACAATATAAAAATAACAATACCGCCAAAGCCCGCAGTCAGATACGTAATGGCAGAACAAACTCTGCTGCCGATACCGTTTTCAGACATCAGTTCACGCATGTTTAGCCTGCTTTTCTCAATACATCAACGTAATCTTCCATGACCTGACTGTAAATCAATCTGTATTCATCATTTGTAGGTTCAAGACTGATTGCGGCTCTGTATGATTGAATGGCTTGATCAGTATCTTTATCAAGATAATGAGCATTACCGAGCAATTCATATATTTCCGCATTGTTAGGATCTACATGAAGCGCCTGTTTATACATGTCAATTGCTTCTTTAATTTTATTTTCGTTTGAATACAAATTAGCAAGCAATACATAAGCATTCGATTCTTTAGGGCTGCATTCTATAGCCTTTTTAAACATTTCTTCCGCAACATCATATTCTTTAAATTCGGTTAAAGAAATTGCATAGCAAATGTAGATTTTGTACTTATCATCTGTCATTGAAAGAGCTTTTTCATAATATGCATAAGCCTGCTCTCGGTCTTTCATAAGAGTAAGAGCATTACCGATACATACTGCGATAAGTTCATTATCCGGAGCCAATACAAAGACTTTTTTGAATAATTTCAAAGCTGTTTCGTAATCAAACAATTTGAAACAAACATTCCCCAAATCAATTAATGAATTAACATTTTCGGGATCAAGCGAAAGAGCTTTTTCATAATAAGCTTTTGACTCGACATAATCTTTGTTATCCTGATATAAAAGCGCAATGGCATTATAAATCTCCGCATTGGTCGAATTTAAATCAATTGCACGGTTATAATAGAATAATGCTTTGTCAAAATTCTTCCATTCTGCAAATACGTTACCGATATTGTAATATATCAGATAATTTTTGGGATTAACCTCAAGTGCTTTATTATAATATTTCAAAGACTTGCGGAAATCACGTTCGTAAAACCACATGGTACCCATACCGACAAGCCCTTGAACATCATCGGGCTTTACGGCAAGCAAACTGTCAAGAACATTCATGACTTTGTCATAATCCTGTTCCTGAATATAAAGTTCTGCTAATTGGTGGTAATTTTCAATATTTTGAGGCTCTTGAGCCATTTTAAGCGTCAATGCGCTTATTTTTTCGTTTAATGTGTTATCTTTCATAGTAATTTCATGATATATTATTATGCGTTTTTTGTAAATTAAGTTAAGAGAAGTTAATATTTTTTCTATATCAGGGATATAAAAATACCTTAATTGTTAAAAAAAAGGCAAAAATTTTTGAATGGTTTCATGTTCTTTTGCTCAGGCGATTTCGGTCAAATAATGCTCTGCGTCATGCTTTCAGCATGTTTACATTTCTTAACATGAGAACACAAAAAAGGCAATTATTAAATATAAATTTTTTTTATATAAGTACGAGGACAATAACACAAGGATAAAGGACAATGGGTTTCTTATTAGGCGCATACGGAAAATTGGCTGCAGGATCTAGATACAGATCCCTTCAAGCTCGTATGATGCGTATTCAATCAAAATTGAGACGCGCATCCCGGGATGTTGCCAATATGGAAAAAATGATAGACCGTCAGCAGAAGAATATGGAACAAGGTTTAACCCTCCAAAATTCAACTGCTAAGCAAATGTACCAAGCTACAATGTACACGGCAATGCAAAATGATCCTACTTATGCAGCAGCAATGAAAGTCATACAGGACAATAAAGGATCAACCGAAAACAATACAAGCATATCAGATGCCTCAACAAAAATTTCAACAATTCAAGCTCAATTCCAACAACAAATATCAGCAATGAACTCTTATGCAGATACAACAACTGCAATGAACAAACAGCAAATCGAAAACTATATCGAACAAATGAGAGATCAAATGTTGGAACCGTTGAAAGACGAAGAAGATTCATTACAATTAGAAAAAGATACATTAGAATCTCAAATTCAGGTTGCAAAACAAGATTACGAAGCTTGCCAGAAGATGGAACAATCAGATGCCAAAATGCTTGCACCGAACTACACGGGCGGTCAGGGCTAATCCATACAGGCAATATAAAGATTTTAAAAACAGGAACGAAAATTTTGGTTCCTGTTTTTTAGTATGTAATTAAATATTTATTTCTTACATTCTTTCGGGAGCCGAAACGCCTAAGATATTTAAAGCGTTTTCAAGCACGGTTTTGAATGCATAAACTAAAGCTAATCTTGCTTTGGTTAACTCTTTATCATCTGTTATTACACGGGTTGAATTGTAGAACGAATGGAAATCTGCAGCCAAATCCTGAACATAACGGCAGATTGTATAAACCTGTCTGTCTCTGGCAGATGTAACTATCAGATGCTTAAATTCTTCCATCTTCAAAATCAATTTTCTTGCTTGTGCTACGGTTTTTAAAATAATTGTTTTATCAAAATTGTTAATCAACTTGTCAAACTCAGCTTTTGAAATAGCGGGAGGAATATCTTCTCCCGTTTTTGTATCAATTTTCGTATCCGTTGCATTGCGAATTATCGAACAAGCTCTGGCATGCGCATATTGAACATAAAATACGGGGTTCTCATCCGTTGACTTTTTGGCAAGTTCAATATCAAAATCAAGGGTGGTATCAATACTTCTCATAATCATCCAAAATCTTGTAGCATCAACCCCGACTTCATCAACAAGATCTTCTAAGGTAATCATATTTTTACGCTTACCCATACGTACTTCTTTGCCGTTCATAACAAGGTTTACAAGCTGCCCCAAAAGAATTTCGAGTTTATTCGGGTCATATCCCAAAGCCTCTAATGAAGCTTTTACCCTTGCAATATAACCGTGGTGATCTGCACCCCAGATATCAATCATTCTGTCAAACCCGCGTTCAAGCTTATCGGCATGATATGCAATATCAGAAGTCAGATAAGTATTTGAGCCGTCGACTTTTTTAATAACTCTGTCTTGGTCGTCGCCATAATCAGAAGATTTAAACCATACGGCGCCGTCTTTTTCATAGATCTTTCCTGCTTTTTTGAGTTTATCAATATAAAAAGCAACCTTGCCGCTTTTGTGAAGTGTCGATTCAGAAAAGAAATTATCAAAATGAACTCTCATTTTGTTTAACAAATCTCTTTGAACTTTTTCTTCATAAAGCCTTGCAAAATCGCAATAAACTTTTAAATCGATTTTATAAACATCATTTTGAGCATTTTTTAAAAGCTCTTTATTCTGTTCGATAAAAGCTTTTGCAACGGGAATTAAATAATCACCCGGGTAATAATTTTTTCTTTCTTCTTCGTCTGTCGGGAAATCAACAATTTCGCCAAACTCTTGTCTTATTCTGATTTTTAAAGAGCGACCGAGCTTTTGAATTTGAGATCCCGCATCATTTATATAAAATTCCTGATAAACATCATGACCGTAAAATTTTAAAAGATTAGCAAGAGCGCTGCCCATTGCAGCCCATCTTCCATGACCTATGTGAAAAGGTCCCGTCGGATTAGCCGATACATATTCTAAGATTATTTTTTCTTTGTTAATTTTTTCGGGACGTCCGAAGTTTTCACGTTTGTTGATTATTTCTTGGGTTAAATCGGATAAAATAGAATCACCTGCTTTGAAATTGATAAAACCTCCGACAACGGAGTATTCGTTATCGTCTTTTTCAATATATTCTAATATCGCATTTGCAATCATAGGCGGAGCAATTTTTGCATATCTCGCAAGAGAAGATACGTTTACGGCGAAATCCCCGAAATCAGGATTTTTAGGTTTTTCGACTACGAGTGTTCCGTTTGTATATTCACTCATTTGCCCGACTTTACCGTCTTTAATAGCGTTATTCAAAGCCGTTTCAATTTTATTCAAAAAATAATCTTTTATCATAATTTCCTCTGTTACTTGCCTTATTGTTATTGTGTCAGGCAAAAGCCTGACCTACAATTTTTTACTTTTGGCTGCTTTTGTCGGCACAGCAATGCCGACCTACATTTGGGGTGCGACATCACACTCTACAAAAATTATATAACAAAAATTATTTTATAAAAGATTACAGGTTCAATTATGCTATTTAATAATGCAAAATCTGCCTTTACAAAAAAGCGCAAAGACAGATATATGCATTAAACCATAAAATTTTTGTCGCTAAAAATCGTACTCGGGAATTCCAAACGGTTCATTATTTGCATCTTTATCAACAAATGCAAGATAATAATTCATTGCCGTATCTTTGCAGTTGTTATATAAATCATCTGTTATAAACTGTTTATGATCAGAGGTTCTTTCGCCAGAATAATTACCCATAACAGATGCATATTTTTCAATATCATCCTTTTTCAGACCTCCGCCGTAAGCTTTTGTTTTGGCGTCTGTTCCCGACGGTCTGATTTCAATATATTTATCATCAAATTCAAAATACGTACCGTCGCCGACAAATTTTACCGATTTCAAATTATCAAACGTTAAACCGTCAGATGAGAATTTGTCGTTTAATATCTGTTTGATATTATCAAGGGTTAATTTCCCCGTTTTATAAGCAATAGCCATTGATAAATAGAACATATCGTTTTTTGTACGTTTTTGCTCGCCTTGAGCCTTTTCAACTTTTAATTTGTTAATATCTGGTTCAGATTCGTTATAATAAGCGATATCAACTCTTGTATCAAATTGACCGATAATGTGATTATCTCTAAATACCCTTGCAAGATTTTGAGAAAGCATTGTATCTTTTAGATCTGCAACCAAAGCCGATGTTACAACGATTGCTTCCGTTGCACTCTTTTCTCTCATTGCAACGGCACATCTGCCGGATTTTGATTTTATGAGGTCTTCGCTGCCAATAATCATTCCTCCCGATTCTTCGCCTGCAAAAAGCAATCTGGGGTTCTTACCGAGATTTACGGCATTTCCGAAAACATCATCTAATATAACATCGTCATTGGGGTGTTTTTTGAGTTTTAATTCGACCTTTTTCATAATATTAGCGATTTCTTTAAACCCGACAGGTACATTGATAACTTTTACACCGTTATTTTTGCACCATTCATCCCAAGAAAGCGCTGATGCGGTTGTCTTAATCATAAATCTGGGGTTGTTGTGCCATAAGCCTTTTGCTTTCAGTTGTTTTGCCCAGAAATCAAATATCATCAAAAATGCCTGATTAGCCGTGAATATGGTTAAAATTCTGTTATCATCCAGTTTCATATAATCAACACCGAGTTTTGCAAGTTCGCTTATTCTGTCCTTGTTCTCGATTTGAGTAACGGTTAATCTGTCATGATCAGGGTCGGTAATTAAAACAACCGTTCCAACAGGGTATTTTGCAAGGCGCTTTTCGTAATTCATTGTTTCTATAACGGGGAAGAATTTTGTTCCGTCGGGTCTTTTTGCAACGACAGTTGCATCAACCGAATAATCATAGAAAGCTTTTTCGCCTGACGGAGTGTGATCATATTTGCCGATTCCGTGGAAGAATGAATCCTCTTCTTTATCAAACCAATCGTATTTATTCGCAACTCCAAGCTTTGTCAAAACTCTTGATAAAGTTCTGTATGCAGAACCTCCGACACATTCAACGATTATTTTTGAATTGAAATTCTTTATTAAATCCAAATTAAAATCTTGCGCAACACCTGATTTTAAGTATTCTACGTATAAATCAACTCCATCATTTAAATTTTTCATGACATTCTGATTTATTAAAGGATTATCCCGCGCAGAAATTTTTATTACGTAAGATCCGTCTTTTTCGGTTTTATCAAAAATTTCCTGTATTTTATTTACAAATTCCATTGATTCTTCGGGCAAATACTGACTGCCTTGGCAATTCAAATCTTTTGTAGCGTTTTTAACGGAAATACCATGGCTTGAAGTTATGTATTCGCCGCCAAGCAAATCCAACTTAAAAGCCAAAAATGATGCAAGCCAAATAGGAATAGTTTTTCTTTCATAAGGAACAAGAGTTTCAATTCCGTTTGCTGTCTGTATTCTTGCAATGGCATCCAAGAATAATTGAGAGTTGTAACGAACTTCACAACCTGCAACTTTTACAATTCGTTTGCCCTGATATTTCTCTTTTGCAACAAGAGCCTTTGCAAGGGTGGCAAGAACTATTCCGACTATATTAATCGGGAATCTCGTATCCTGAGGGAACAATATATTTTGAGGACCTCTTATGCCCGCTGTTGAAACTTTTGCTTCTTTTGCGTAATTTGCAAACCACTCTTTTAAGTTTAAACCCTGAGGATTATTTTCGCTGTATGGTTCCAGATGTTCTTTTTTTAGCGTAAAAGTAAATTCGCCTTTATTTGAAAAATCCATTAAGTTAAGATTTTTAACATAATCGGGTGTTTTATCATAAACACTTTTAAATAATTCGTTTTCCAATTCATTGTTACTGTGTTTTAATTCTGACATATAAGCCCTCCTTGCCGACACTTGAATGCTAATCTTTATAAAATTAATAATACTATAAAAAAGATAAAAACAAATATAATTTGTAAAACTAAATTTAATGGAACTTTAACGATTTTTTATGTATAATATATTTTGAAACTCAGGGAGAGAATTTATATGGTACAAAAGAAATATTCAAAGAAAAAAGCATCGCAATTTAACTGGTTTCGTGCCATGTGGCAGGTTATTGTATGCAAAATCATATATATGATAAGATTTATTTTGATTTACAGGGTAGAAATCCACGGGTTTGAAAACATTCCCAAAGATAACAGATACATTGTGTGCCCGAACCATTTGTCTACTCTTGACCCGCCTTTAATTGCAGGTATTATGCCAAGACGTGTCGCATTTATGGCAAAAAAAGAACTTTTTGCAATACCTTTATTAAGATGGTGGCTTGATTGGCTCGGAACATTTGCGGTTGATAGAGAGAAGTTAGGACCCTCAACCGTTAAAACAGCCGAAGCAGTTCATGATAGCAAATGGATTCTTGGAATTTTCCCGCAGGGAACACGAGGACTCCCCGGAGAAATCAAAGGGGTTACAAAGGGTTTTGCAGGACTTGCAAAGCTTACAAAATGTAATATTCTGCCTGTCGGAATTACCGGTTCGCAAGAAGTTAAATGGCTGCCTTTTTCGGGAAAAATCGTTGTTAATATAGGTAAAATTATACCTTACGAAAAAGACTTAAATTCTATTAAAGATAAATGGATAAAATCAATTGGAGAATTAACGGGATTTAAATATATTGAAGATAGTGCCGAAGAAAACGGGGGTAAAGAATAGATGGCTAAAGAAGCGAGAAATTACAACAGGAGATTTGCAAAAGAATACAACTGGCGCAGAACACTTTTTTATATGTCATTTTTATATTTTATAGTTTATCCTCTGTATGCAATATTTTACGATTACAAAATAATCGGCAGAGAAAATATTCCGCCCAAACAGGCAAAAAAGGGCAAATATATTTATGCCGCAAACCATGTGTCGCAATTTGACCCGCCTATGGTAACTATGGCCGCTAACTGTCCTATTGCGTACATGGCAAAAAAAGAATTGTTTGAACCCGATTGTAAAATTAACGCACTTGTAAAAGCTCTAGGCGCATTTGCTGTTGACAGAGTTAAACCCGAAATTGCTACATTCAAAACAATTAAAGATATTTTAAACACAACATGGTCATTGGGAATTTTCCCTCAAGGCGGAACAAGACCTTACGGCAAACTCGAAGGGATAAAGAAAGGTTTTGCGGAAATCGCAAAAGTTGCAAAAGCCGATATCGTTCCCGTTGCAATTGCCGAATGGACAGGATATTTAAGCATAATACCGTTTAAAAGACAGCATGTTGTAATAAAAGTCGGCAAACCGATTTCTTACAAATTATCGGATGAAGAAATCATGTATCAATGGGCGCAGCAAATTTCTGAAATGGCAGATTATGAAAATTGTGTTCCCATTCCCAAAGAACGTCAGCAAGCAGCCCAAGAAGATACTACAGCCGCTAATGTTTAAATTTTCAAGATAAACACTTTTAAAAGCATAAAATAAAAGCCCCTTTTTGGTAAGGGGCTTTTTATTTAAAGAAAGGAATCATTTATTAAATCTATGCTGCTTTTGCAGCTACGTTGTTTGCGTTCATATCAACAGTTTTTGCTGTTTCGGGAGCTGCAGAGTTGATATCTGCTGTTTTTGCCGTTTGAGCATTGCCATCAAGTTGGTCTAATTTTTCCAATGCATTTTTAGCGGCATTTGCTACTTCAGGGTCTTTATCTTTTGTTGCGACCGTGAACAAAGTTGTTAAATCTTTTTTGTATTCAGGGTCTTGCATATAAGTTAAAGATTGAATTGCTGATGCTCTAACATAAGGGTTAGGGTTGTCTTTTAACTGGTTTACTACATTTACTGCTTCAGGTAAGTCAGTTAAAGGAACCGTTGTATTAGTCAATTTCTTAACTTCATCAGCATATAATTTATCTAAGATTGCGATTGAGAACAATGCATAACTCTTATTTCTTTCAGCCAATTCTTTCGGAGCAAGAGTATCAGCTAATTTTTTATCTTCATCGCTTACTTTTTCACCTTTTAACATTTTTTGTCTTGCATCGATTTGAGCTTGTGAAGGTCCTTCAGCTTTTGATGAGTCGAAAGATACGATTTTATTTAAAGCATCAAATACTTTTTGGTCAACCAATTGAGTAGCCAATTCAGGTTGTTTATTTACGATTTCGGGAATTTCTTCCATTGCTGTTGCTTGAGCTTCGAAACTCGGATCAGCCAACTTTGCGATAAATCCGTTCAAATCAAAAGGCGGTTGAACTGATTGAGGTTCTTGAACTTCGGGTTTATTTGATACTTGAGGCTCGGGAACTTGAGTTTGCGGTTCGTTTTGAACCTGTTGAGGCTGTTGAACCGGAGCTTGTTGAGCCGGAGGATAATTTATATTTTGTTGTTGAATGGGAGGCGTCTGATATTGCGGCTGCATCATCGGTTGATACGGATAAGGCTGAGCCTGTTGTTGAGGAGCCGGTGCATATATCGGAGCCTGCGGATAATTATATATCGGAGCCGTAATCGGTTGATATTGAGCTTGAGTTTGCGGTTGCGGTTGTGCGGCAGGAGCCATTCCCGGAACACCAACACTCGGATTATGAATATCAATTTTTACAGCGTTGTAATTCGGTTGTTGCGGGGTAACATAACCTGTAGCTTGTACCGGATAAATCGGTTGCATACTTGGTACTTGATTCATAAATTCTTCCTTTCCTACATAAAAAATTGAGTCTACTACTATTCTATCTTTTAAATAAACATAAAGAAAAATAATTGCTAAAAATATATACGATTTTAATAAAAGTTTACATAAAGAGTCTGAAGTCCAGTAATATTAAGAAATTTAATTGTTACAAATGCATTAGTGGATTGAAAACGGTTTTTGTGATAATATTTATATGTAAATGGATAAATTAGCCGTTAATGCAGGATATATTTGAGGTTAGGTATGAATATAGATAAAACAAAAAAACAATCTGTAAGAAAAGCTTTTGGCAACACTTTAGCAAAATTAGGAGAAACCGACCCGAACATCGTCGTTTTGGATGCGGATTTATCAAGTTCAACGCAAACAAAGGTCTTTGCGCAAAAATTTCCCGGTCGCTTTTTTGATTGCGGGATAGCTGAACAAGATATGATTTCAACCGCTGCAGGACTTGCAACTCAAGGCAAAACGGTATTTGCTGCGACATTTGCAGTATTCGCATCAGGCAGAGCCTATGATCAGGTAAGAAACGGTGTTTGCTATTCGGATTTAAACGTTAAAATCGTCGGAACGCATGGCGGTATAACAGTCGGCGAGGACGGAGCAACCCATCAGGCTCTTGAAGATATAGCCTTGATGAGAGAAATTCCGCACATGACAGTATTGGTTCCCGCTGATGCAAAAGAGTGCGAAGAAATCGTTAAATATGCCGCAGAAAACAAAGGGCCCATGTACATCAGAATTCCAAGAGGCAACGGCATTGATATATTTAATGGAAACTATAAATTTAATATAAGTAAAGCCGTAACGGTTGAAGACGGGCATGACATTACGATATTTTCAAACGGAGATGTTTTGGCAGAATGCATAATGGCAGCTCATGAATTAAAAGAGCATGGAATTTCTGCAAGAGTAGTAAATGTTCCATGTGTTAAGCCTATTGATGAAACAACTATTATTAATTGTGCCAGGGAAACTAAATTTGTTGTTACGGTCGAGAACCATTCGACAACCGGCGGATTAGGAAGTGCCGTTTGCGAAATCTTATCACAATATTATCCAACAAAGGTCTACAGATTAGGCATGCACGATCAATTCGGACAAAGCGGTAAAGCCGAAGAATTACTTTCATTCTACGGTTTGGATTGTCCTGCTCTTGTAAAAAGAATTTCAGACATTTATAAAAAGGAATCAGAAAATAATGATTAAGCTTAAAAATGTTACTAAGAAGTACAAAAACGACCAATATGCGCTGAAAAACATAGATTTGGAAATTAATTCGGGCGAATTTGTTTTCATCGTAGGAGCATCGGGTGCGGGCAAATCAACCTTAATGAAACTTTTATACAGCGAAGAAAAGCCCACAACGGGGGTTGTTTCTATCGGCGGTATAAATATTGCCAATATTAAAAATAATAAAATCCCAAACCTTAGAAGATGCATGGGCATTGTTTTTCAGGATTATAAACTTTTGCAAAACCAAACCGTATTTGATAACGTTGCTTATGTAATCAGAACGTTGGGTATAAGCAGCAAAGAGATTAACGCAAGGGTTCAGGGGGCTTTAAGAATTGTCGGATTATATGACAAAATGAATGCAACGCCATCTGAACTTTCAGGCGGCGAGCAGCAGCGTGTAGGAATTGCAAGAGCAATTGTTAACGGTCCGCCTTTACTTATTGCAGACGAACCGACAGGGAATTTGGATCCTCAAAACTCCATGGAAATCATGCAAATTCTGGATCAGATTAATCAAAGAGGAATTACGGTTATTGTTTCAACGCATGATAATAATATAGTAGATTATTTCAGAAAAAGAGTTGTAAAACTTGATCATGGGGAAATTGTAACCGATAAACAAGCAGGTACTTATGAATAACAATTTGAAATCAAACGTAAAAAAACACATTCCAAAAGATTGGTTGTCAGAGCTGAGAATACTTTTCAGACTGGGAATCCAAACTTGCAGCGACATAAAAAGAACGGGCTGGATAAATTTAGTAATTATAACTACAATGGCAGCCATTTTGATGATATTCGGGGCATGCTTTAGGACAGCATTATCCATTTCATCATTTTCTAAAGAACTTGGCAATGCTCTTGAAATATCGGTTTATTTAAAAGATTCATCAGACGTTCAGGAGGTTAAAAGCGAAATTTCCACGATTGCGCATGTCGAGGCGATTACGGTTATACCGAAAAACGTTTCATGGAATAAATTAAAAAATGAGATGAAGCTGCCTGATATTACAAACCCTTTGCCTGATACATTGCATGTAAAAGTAGATAACCCCGAAAACCTTCAGGTCGTATTTGATAACATCAAAAATATCAAATCCGTTGAAGATATGAGTTACGCTAAAGATTTGGCGGCAAAAATCGAATTGATAAACCATGTCGTAAAAACTATCACGATTGTTGTAATTTTGATTATGGCATTGCTGACAATAACTATTATTAATAATACTATTCAGCTTGTTATTCAATCAAGAAAAGACGAGATAGAAATTATGAGGCTGATGGGTGTAAGCAACTGGTATATCAGACTTCCGTTTGTTATGCAAGGTGCATTCTACGGGTTCACGGGTTCATTACTTGCAGTAATCCCGTTAAATTATATCCAACAGGGACTTTCAAATATTCACAAATTCTTTATGGTTCCGTCGCCTCCGTTTGCTCAAAACCTTGTAATACTTGTCATGTTTACAATGAGTATACTTTTTGGCGCAATCGGAAGTTATTTATGTATTAAAAAACACGTACAGGTGTAGTTTAATGAATGCAAAATTGATACTGATCGGCGAAGATAAGGATTATTTAAAAGAATTTCAAAGTAAATTTAAACTTTTGAGAATGAATGATACCTTTGAGATTTTTCAGATTGCAGATGTAAAATCCATGCCAAAATCCGCAGAAATTATCTTTATCAATTGCGCAGATTATAATGATGATTCGTTGAGCAAGTTAACAGACAAATTAACGCAAAATTACCCTGAAGCTAAAATTATACAAATTACCGAAAATTCAGATATTTTATATTACTATAAAAAAGGTGTATATGATTTTATACCCCCCGAAGTTTCTGGCGCAGATTATTATATATGTATTTTGAATTGCCTCAAATACCAAAGATGCCAAAAAGTTTTAGCAATTAACCGCAGTTTTATTAATACAACAAATACAATTCACTACAAAACTGGGCTATATACAAGAAAAGCCTTAAAAGATGCATTTGTTGAACTGGGAGAAAAAGACTTTGTAAAAAACGGAACTTTTGCGATTTTAACACTGGACGAAACAACTAAAACCAAGGTTTCAACAAACAGACTTGCAGGGGTTTTGAAGAAAAATTTAAGAACAACGGATATTATTGCTGCAGGAATTGACAAATATTATATAATATTTTGCGACACATCAATTAATAATGCAAAATGCGCCGTTCAAAAAATATCGGATATTATGGGCAGCGATTTTTCAATAAGGGCAGGGCTTTGCTCTATCGGAATCGATTATTACGATTCTATAGAAACAAGAGCAAGAAACAGCTTGAAATCCGCCATTGTCAAAAATACAACTTATGACTGCTTAGATGAACAATTGGAACTTGAGAATTACAATGACGGCAAACATAAATTCAAATTGTTCCAAAAGTCTTATGATAACAAGTTAAACAATGTAATTAAGCCTGTCTTTTTCAGGTTTGAAAAGGAATATGGATCTGGGCTTGCAGATGCGCAAATTGTGCAATACACAAACGAAATTGAGAGTATGTTTTGCATAAAAGGCGAGAAGCTGCAAAGCGAACTGATTTTACAGTATAACGGAATTGCAAAACTTGATTTGACAATTTCGCACAGCGGATTGGAAACTCCTGAAACCACAAAAATTGAAATTCCGTTAAACAAATTAAATGAAAAAGAACTGACCAAATATTTAAAACAACTTGGTAACGAATACAAAGAGGGGGCAAAAAATGCTTGATACAAATAACAGCATATTATTTATTATAGACATACAGGAAAAACTTACAAAAGCAGGTTTTAAAGGCAAAGATGCCGCACACAATATGGCAAAAGTTGTAAAAGCCGCACAAATATTAAATATTCCGACTATTGTAACCGAGCAATACCCTAAAGGTCTTGGCACAACCGACGAAGAAATAAAAAATAATCTTCCCCAACATGCAGTAACGGTTGAAAAGGCTGCATTTTCTGCCATGACAGAGAGCGGAGTTAAAAAATTCTTTGAAGATAAAAAACAAAAACAAATCGTTCTTGGCGGTATTGAAACGCATATTTGCGTTTTACAAACAGCCATGGAATTAATTCAACAAGGTTATGAAGTCTGTATACTTGAAGATTGCTCATCTTCCCGCCACGAATATGAACACAATACCGGCATCGAACTTTTAAAACAGGCAGGCGCAAAAATCGTATGTACAGAAATTGTACTGTTTGAATGGCTCAGAACTTCAAAACACCCCCGCTTTAAAGAAGTACAAGCACTAATCAAATAGTTATTTCAACCCGTTCAATACGACCATTTCGCAATTTTTGCAATCAAAACGCAAGGGATATTTCTTGCCGTTTTCGTCAACAAGGAAAAGACGTTTGTTGTAATTAACTTTCTTAGAACAAATGTTTGCGCTGTAGCGCAGACAATGTTTACAGCGCATAAGTTCTGCTCCTGTATGGATATTGCCCGATTTTTCAAGAGCGGGCTCACTTATTTTACAGCCGCAATTTTCATAAAACTTTAATGCGGATGTATTCATTACATTTGCCCTGTAATCAGAAGAAGAATAAGGAAATTTTGCATAAGAAAGAGATTTTTGAACCTTTCTTTGGTAACGGTTTAATCTTTCTTGTGTTAATTTTTGTAACAGATTTCTGCGCAGCTCATTTACCTTAGAAACAGGTAAAAACGGTACGGGATCTGTACTTGAGAATATATTTAAAATATAAAAATCGCTGTCGCCTGTTTTAGAAAACTGTTTAATGTAGCTGTTAAGCATATTTTGAGGATTCTTAGACTGCTCGCTGCTGTCAATTTTGACACTTACCGTAATATTATCTTCATCAGTTGCTATAATTTTATCTGAATGTATTTCTATATTTACGCCGATTTTGCGAATAGGTGCAGATTTATCCAAGAGCTTTGAATATTCAAAGTCGTAATTTCTGAATAAAACCGTACCGATAGAGATTTTTGGCATCTTATTAGGGTATATCAAATTACCCTCTGTTCTGTTTATTTTAAAGCCATCTAAACCGTCTAAACCCGCATAACAGATACCATCTTGAGGATTTAATTTTTTATCCGTTTTTACCTCAATTGAAATTTTATTAACTTTTGTAACTTTTCCGATACATTCACCCATAGATTTCGGAGTGAGAAAATTATAGCATTTATTGCGTAAAACCAAGAAATAATCAGTATATTGGCGGTTAAATGTTTTATTAATATCGGGGGTAAAATCGCAAAAAACTTTTCCTGAAGATGTGCGTTTTGAATACCTTTTCAGCAAGTTATTGTAAAAAAGTACAACATTTTTAACATAATTATTATCTTTTAAACGCCCCTCAATTTTGAATGAATTAACACCAGCATCAAGCAGCTCTTTAATATGAGGAGATGCATTGAAATCCTTTAAAGATAAGAGATACTTATCTTTTAACAATATTTTGCCATCTTCATCAATAAGGGAATATTTTTTCCTGCAAGGCTGAGCGCATTTTCCTCTATTTGCCGAGCGCCCGCCATTTGCGAATGACATATAGCATTGACCGCTGTATGATACGCAAAGAGCACCATGAATAAATGTTTCAACCTCACATTCCGTATTTTTGCAAATATTTTTTATTTGGTTTAATGATAACTCCCTTGCAAGAATTACCCTTGATGCCCCGACATTATCAAAGAACTTCGCTTTTTCAAGCGATCTGTTATCACATTGCGTACTCATGTGCAGCTGAATTGGCGCAAGCTTACCCTCAATAGCTTTTTGTAAAATGCCCATATCCTGAACAATTATCGCATCAACGCCGATTTCATAAAGCTTATTTATAAGTTTTACCGCATCTTCAAGCTCAGAATCACTCATTATGGTATTTATGGTTACATGAATTTTCACAAAGAATTTATGCGCATATTCCACTAACTTTTTAATATCGTCAAGACTGTTTGCGGCATTTACTCTTGCGCCAAAGTTGTCGGCACCGATATACACGGCATCAGCGCCGCTGTTTATCGCACAAATACCTGTTTCTAAATCTTTTGCGGGAGCTAATAATTCAACCTCTTTCATAGAAGTATTGTATTACAAAAGTTTCGCTTATTCACATATTGTAATAAATTATAAGAAATAAGATATTAATGCTAAAATAGACCTATGAAAATTGCATTAATAAATCACGGCTGCGCAAAAAATCTTGTTGATTCAGAGCTTATGCTCGGTACGCTTGATAAATACGGATATAAAATAACCTTAGATGAAAACGATGCGGATATCGTTATTATTAACACTTGCTCTTTTATTCACGATGCGGAAAAAGAATCGGTTGACAGCATATTAGAAATGATAAACGAGGGTAAAAAGGTAATTGTAGCAGGCTGTCTGCCACAAAAATATAAAGACGAATTAAAACAGGCAATTCCCGAGATCTCGGGAATGATAGGTTCTACAAAACCCGCAGATATTATAAAAATTTTAAATAATATCCGCTCTCAAAACGGCGAAGACGAGATAATTCAAGATGTTCCGAAATATGAATATCCTGAAGATGTTGAGCGCCAGCAAATTACGGTCGGCGCAAGCTCTTACATCAAAATAGGCGACGGCTGCAACTACGAATGCGGATACTGCATTATCCCAAAACTTCGAGGGAAATATGTTTCCCGACCGGTTGAAAATATCGTTAACGAAGCAAAAAATCTTGCAAAGAAAGGAGTCGCAGAAATTGTCCTTATTGCGCAAGACACTTCATCTTACGGGATAGATTTATACGGACATCAGGCTTTACCCAAACTTTTGGAAGAATTAAACAAAATTGACGGAATAAGCTGGATTAGAATAATGTATGCCTACCCGACAATGATGACAGACGAACTTATCAATGCTATTGCAAAGCTCGAAAAGGTAGTAAAATATATAGATATACCGCTTCAACATTCTCATCCGAGAGTTCTAAAATCAATGAAACGTCCAGTTATGGATTATGAAAAATTAATTGAAAAATTCCGCAAAATGATACCGGGCGTTGCGATTAGGACTTCTTTAATTGTCGGATATCCGCAAGAGACAGATGAAGAATTTGAACATTTATGTAAATTTGTTAAGAATGTAAAGTTTGACAGAATGGGCGCATTTGAATATTCAAGAGAAAAAGGCACGTATTCAGACGGTTTAAAGCCGCAAATCAGCGCAAAAGTTAAACATCAAAGATATAAAAAATTGATGCAAATTCAAAAAGAAATCTCTTACAAAAACAACCAAAAATATATAGATAAGACCTTAAAATGTATCGTAGAGGGATATAATGATGACGGTACGGTTATTTTAAGATCGGAACATGATGCGCCCGAAGTCGACGGACTGGTTTATGCTAAAACGGATGCGCCCGTTGTTCCCGGTGATATCGAGAATGTCAAAATTACAAAAGCAGATGAATACGATTTATATGGAATTATAGAGGGTTAATAAATGGAATATGTAGAGAATAAAGAGCTGGAAGAAAAAGAAACCAAAAGCATTTTTACGGATATGCTTAAATATTCTCCGTCAAAGATATGCGGAATGTTCGGCAATGTAATTACTTTGCCGATTTATACAAACTTATTTTCAACGGAGCAGTACGGATTGTACACGGTATCAATCGCAATGCTCTCATTCTTGTGTATTATATTTTCCGATTGGGTAGGATTGGCAGGTTTGAGATTTTTCAGACTTCACCAGTTGGAAAAAGATTTGCCCAAATATTTGACGACTCTTGTTATGATTTTGACAATCAATATGGTGCTTATGTTCGGGCTGTCATTTTTGTGCCGACATGCGATGTATTCATTCTTTCATGTTCCGTTTAAATACTTTCTTGCGGTGCTTGTTTTAATCATTCCAGTTGCAATAAGAGCACTATTACAGCAAATTTTAAGAGCTCAACTAAAATCTATTTCATATTCAATTGCGACAATTTTAAATCAATTCGTAACAATCGGGTTGACAGTATTTTTTGCAAAATTCTTCCATTTAGGAGCAGCCTCAATCCTTTTAGGTATGGGCGTTGCAATTACGCTAATTGATATTTTGTTATTGTATCAATGCGATATATTAAAAGTGTTTAAATTCCAAAAAGTCGAATGGAAATTTATTGTACCGATTATTAAATACGGGATTCCCGTTGCAGCGACTTCTCTTAGCGCATGGATAATTTCACAGAGCAACAAAATTATCATGGGCGGGATAAACGGTTTTACAAAAGCCGCATTTGTCGGGGTCGGATATGGTTTAACAATGCCTATTCTAATGCCTTTATTTGCTATGATTACGGTTGCAGCAATCCCGAGAATCATTAACATGTACGAAGCAAAAATTGATGTACGACCGATTATCACAAGGATTATGGGGTATTATATTTTACTTGCCCTGCCTTTAATTGCAATAATGTCATTATATAGCATGGATTTTACGGTTTTATTAAAAACCAATGCAAAATTCTATGAGGCAAGCGTACTTGTACCGTGGTTCTCATTCGGGGTATTCTTCTTAGGTTTGACGGATTATACGACATTGCAGTATCACCTTGCAAACAGAACGGATTTAGAGTTTATTATTAAACTTGTTTCAGGTGTAATCGGTGTTGTTTTAAACCTTGTATTGATTTTAAAAATGGGCTTAATCGGTGCGGGAATTGCAACATTCAGCGCAAACTTTATATACTTCCTGTTGTCTGTAATAGTTGTATTACCTGATTTTCATTTAAAACTTCCAAAACATACGTTGCTTAGAATTTTATTTGCCGCAATACCTACCGCAATACTGTTTGTACTTTTCAAAACAAGCGCAATAAGCCTTGCAGGCGGTGCACAATTCTTTGTAGTATTGTTCACGTTCTATATAATTTACACGCTGTTAAAATTGAAATTGTATAAAACCGCAGACTAAAAAAATAACAATATTTTGCAGGATATGCGTACTTGCCAAGCATCAAGATTAACAAAAGTTAACATAAGCGCCAAAAGTAGCAAAATTAAATCTTTACGGACTTGATATGTATGATTTGAAGCATGCAATATGCTTAAAAAACAGTAACATTTTAAGTTAAATTGTTATGCTCTTGATAGTATAAAGATATATAAAATATTTCTAAAAAGATATACGGAAAGGACACGAAACACTATGGATAGCCGAAAAAGAAACCAGCGCATTATTTCAGCAGCGCTTACATCTTTGTTCATGTTTCAGCAAACAATGATGCTTTCAGCTTTTTCTACCGAAATTACAGGCGTTATAGGTAATAACGGTATTTATAATATCAACCCCACCGCAGTAAACGGAAGCATGGGCTACAGAAAATATAACGATTTTGATTTAAGTAAAGGTGATGTTGCAAACCTCAACTTCTTAAAAGGCAACAAAAACATTGAAACTTTCGTCAACCTTGTAAACAACAAAATCAATATTGAGGGTACTGTTAATTCAATGAGAGGAAACAATTTCTACAACGGCAAAGCCGTCTTTGTTTCACCAAAAGGCATGGTTGTAGGAGCTTCGGGCGTTTTGAATGTAGGATCTCTCGGAATTTATACCCCGAATCAGTCAACTTACAATTATTACTTAAATAACCCCGAAAATTCACTTAACGATTTAGCAAATATAAACAATGCGGGCGACGGTACGGTAACAATTAACGGTAAAGTTTTAGCCGCTAAAGATATAGATATTGTATCTTCAAACATCAAAGTTCCGGGGCAAATGGTTGCACGAGGAACGGATGTCGTTCAAGCTTATGACAATGCTTTATTTAATAATCTTGTAAACACAAGCAATATTAAATCGGCAGGCAGCATGACAAACAACGGCGGTAAAATTACGTTCACATCATCAAACGGAACAACCGTATCAAATAACATTACAAACTACGGCACGGGTGGAATTGAAATGAAAAACATCAATTCTGACGGAATTTTGCTCGGCAGTAAAATCGCTTCAAACGGGGACATAAAACTTACCAATACGGGCGACAAAGGTATTGTTATTGCTAAAGCCGCAGAAATTAACAGTAGCAAAAACATCATAATGGACGATACGTCAAAAAGCGGTATTGTTCATCAGGGTTTGAGCAAAGCCGATAACAACGTAAACATTAAAGCTAACGGCGGAAATGTCGTAATCGGCGATAAAAGCGATAAAGATAACTACGTAACTGCAGGAAATAATATTGATATCAATGTTAAAAACGGCAGCATTTTAAATTACGGAGTAGAAAAAGTATTATTAAATGCAGGCAATGACCTCACTATGAACGTAACCGACGGAACAATCGGTTTACCCGTTCAACAGGCAGCATGCACGGGTTCAGGCTGCACGGGCATAGGTCCCAAAGACCAAGGTTCAAGAGATTTCACAAAATCTGTTAACGCTAACGTTAAAGGCAAAGTAAAAGCCGAAACCAACAAGGTTACAAAGCCGGATGATTTGGTTATAAATTATGCCGCTATTGATTCGGATATGAATATTGATTCAATTAAAGCTGACGGTAGAGTAATCTTAACCGTTGATGATGATTACGGATACAATAATAACGGTTCAACACGTTACAACATGGTTAACGCAAGACCTGATGACAATTCTGATACAAATATTGAAGGCACGGGCATTTCGTTAATTTCAAACGGCAGCATCGGAACCAAAAAGAATCCCGTTACATTCATTCAAACAGGAGCTGACAAAGGTTACAGCATGGATGTTTTAGCTGAAAACAATATCAACTTGAAAGAAAACAGCTACAACGATAAAAATTACGGCAGAGATAACGAAATTAAAACAAATAAAGCATGCAATATTATTGCAAGAAAAGGGGATGCAAATATTGAATTTGCTGGTAATACTACAATTGATAACATTACATCAGAAGGCGATTTAAAAGTAGTTACCAGAGGTAAAACCCTTGATATTAAAAACCTCGGTCATATAACAGATAACTCTGTTATTCCTAACGACTATTTAGGACCGAGAAACTACGGAACACAAGACGGCGGGTATATGAAGCCCGATTATAGAGATGAAGCTTTGCCAAACCATGCCGTTGTAAAAGCTCTTGATATTAACCACAATATCAGACCGACAGATGAACTTGTTGATAACGGTCATGAAGCATGGGCAGGTTCAACCGTAAAAATTGCAAATGCCGTTTTAGATAACGGAACACTTGATGTTACGGCTGACAATATTTACGCAAACGGTGTAGAAGAACATATTAATAAAGACGGATTTTCTAAAGCTACAAATCCTATAACCAATAAAGTTCAAGGTTCAAACACAATCCCGACAGGACATGCAGTAAGACCCGAAGATATTGAGGGTATAGGAAGAAACGAAAAAGAAAGAAATTATTACTATCCCGCAGGCGACGGCGATGGTACGTTTAACGGTGTTCCTTCTCAAGTTGATGATGATGACAATGTGGTAGATGCAACTCCGCTGGAAATTGAAGATTCAACTTCTCCTGATCCGTCGACATCTCCCGAACCGTCAACTTCACCTGAGCCGACGACTTCACCAGAACCGACATCGACACCGACTGATCCTATAACGGATGCTCCTACGGAAACTCCGACAGATCCTATTACAGATGAGCCGTCCGACATGCCGACAGTTAATCCGACCGATGCACCTACGGATGCACCGACCGAAATTGTAACAGACGTTCCGACAGATGCTCCGACAGATCCGATTACGGAAACACCTACGGATCCTGCAACAGATGTTCCGACTGATGAACCTTCAACTTCACCTGAACCGTCGACATCTCCTGAACCGTCGACATCTCCTGAGCCGTCAACTTCACCTGAGCCGTCAACATCACCCCAACCGTCAACAGAACCGAGCATAAACCCGGGTATTGAAGCTGTTGAAGATGAAGACGGAAGAATCACATACATTCAAAGAAAAATCATGGACGATTCTGTTGATTCCATAGATAAAAGACAATTTATGAGATATAGAGTATCAGATACGACAAACCCTGTTGCTATCGAAAGAGGAAACGGAATTGAATCCTTGATTGATGTATCAAGAGGCGGGGTATCGGTTACTCACAACAACGACTTAAAAGTCGGCGATGTAATTCCCGTACACATAGCATACGGCGCTTTGGACATCAAAGCTAACGTTGAAGTTGTTTCAGCTACGACTCATCGTGCCGGAGCTAAATTCGTAAACCTTGATCAAGCTACAGCAAACCAATTGTTATACTTGAACATGGTTCTTGATGAAGTTAATAAAATATCTCTTAAATAATGTAACGAAATATTACAAATAACAATAAAAGCAGATTAGTTTTTCGCTAATCTGCTTTTTTTATTAACGAATTGTAAATTTTTATTAACAAGAGGCTCAAAAGTGTAAATATTTTGAAAAATTTTCCGTTTATAAATTTATACATAGAACTATGGCATGACTGTGACTTGTGTGTGCAATGTAAGTCGGGTCAGAAGAAGAAAAAGAAAGGTAAGCAGAATATAAAATGAAAGGATTAGAAAATGATGAGAAAGAGTAGAAAGACCCAAAGAAGAATAATCGCATCATTGATGACCGGTGTGTTTATGCTTCAGCAAACAATGGCATTAAGCGTAATAGCCAGCGAAATCTCAGGCGTTACGGGTGTAAACGGCGTTTACAATATTGATCCGGCTTCCAAAAGCGGCGGCACAGGGTTTAGAGGTTATGAAAAGTTTAACTTAGATGCAGGTGATGTAGCCAATTTAAACTTTGCCGACATTAATACTTTCGTAAACCTTGTAGATAACCAAATCAATATTAACGGTATTGTAAACTCTGTCAGAGGAAACGGTTTCTACAACGGAAAAGCAATTTTCGTTTCACCTAACGGCATGGTTGTCGGAGCATCCGGCGTTTTGAACGTCGGTTCTCTCGGAGTATATTCTCCCGATTCATACAGCTATAACCAATTGAAAAACAATATGACCGAAGAAGGTCTTGCTACTTTAATTAATGATGATATGAATACCGGCGGAGCCATCAAAATTAATGGTAAAGTCGTAACTTCAGGCGACATTGATTTAAGAGCAAGCAGCGTTGATATCGGAAAAGATGCTGTTGTAGTCGGCGGAGTTAATGCAAACAAAATGCAAAAATTTGACTCCAAAGCTCAAGCAGATGTTTTATTTAATAATTTGGTAAACACCAATAACCTTGCAACAGGTAATGCATTTGCAAGCGACGGTGCGGGTCATATTATCATCGCAGCTGAAGGCGACGGTTCAGGCGAAGTTAACAACAACGGTTTGAATATCGCAGGTACGGTTATGAGCTATGCTCAAGCAAGCGGAAGTTCAATGGAAATATTGAACTATGATGATGCAGGCAAAGGCTTAAATATCAGCGGTACTGTTTCAAGTGCTAACGGCAATGTTAAAATCAACAACAACGAAGGCGATTTGAAGATTTCGGGAACCGTAAGAAACGGCGGCAACACTCAAATCTTCAACGTTCCTATGCAAGGTAAAACAACCGAATCAAAACTTGATGTAACAGGGAACATCGATACTAAAGGCAACCTTGAAATCCACAACAAAGGTAAAAACGGTATGAACCTGAACGGTACGATTACAACCGGCGGAGATTCATACGTTGAAAACGGCTATTATAATGCCCATTCAACCAACACAACAGGTGCTATGAATATCGGCGGGACATTCACCACAAACGGTAACGCTACATTCAGAAATACCGCTGACGGTGTTGACGGTATGAATATTGCAGGCACGATAAATATCGGCGGCAAAGGTACATTCTTAAACGACGGCGCAGCAGGTTTGAATGTAAAACAAGGCGGCAACGTTACTACAGGTAACGGTCTTGAAATGACCAACACGGGTAATGACGGTTTGAATATCGACGGTACCGTTACAAATACAGGTGATAGCACAATTACTAACACCGCAGGCGGCGCTAAAGGTTTAAATATTAACGGTACTTTGGCTAATAACAATGGTACAATAACCGCATTAAACGATGGCGAAGCAGGTTTAAACATTAATGGCAAAGTTACGGGCAACAATTCTAACGGTACATTCATAAACAATGGCGCAGGCGGCTTGAATGTTGCAGGCAACGTAAGACTTGATAAAAAAGGAACATTTAATAATACCGGAAGAAACGGTTTGAATGTTAAAAAAGGCAGCGAAGTTAATACAGGTAACGGTCTTGAAATGACCAACTCAGGCAATGACGGTTTGAATATTGACGGTACTGTTACAAACAACGGCACAGGCACATTAACAAACACCGCAGGCGGAGTTAAAGGCTTGAATATTAACGGAACGGTTACCAACAACAATGGCACCATCACCGCTAACAATGACGGTCAAAACGGATTGAACATTAACGGCTCGTTATTAAACAACAATGGTAATATTACGACAAACAATACCGGTGCAGCAGGTACAAATCTTGCATCTGCAGGCAGAGTAACCGCAACAGGTGATGTTCTTATGAACGACACTTCTAAAGGCGGCACTAATATTAAAGGTCTTGTAAAAGGCAAAAACGTTACTCTTAATCAAAAAGGCGGCGGCAACGTTACAATCGGTGATGATACCGAAAATGATAATTACATTACAGCGGATAAAGATATCGCTATCACGGTTAACGACGGCAGCATTCACAACTATGGAGTTGAAAAAGTCTTATTGAATGCAGGCGGCGACCTTACAATGAACGTAACCGACGGTACAATCGGTGAAGCTGTTCAACAAGACGGTTTAACAGGCAACCGTGTTGGTATCGGACCGAAAGATCAAGGTGCTCGTGATTTCAAGAAATCAATCAACGCTAATATTAAAGGCAAAGTAAAAGCTGAAACTAATAAAGTTACAAAACCTGACGATTTGGTTATCAACTATGCGGCAATTGATTCCGATATGAACATTGATACAATCAAAGCTGACGGCAGAGTAATCTTAACCGTTGATGATGATTACGGAAACAATAACACAGGCACTAAACGTTACAATATGGTTAACGCAAGAACCGACAACACAGATACAAATATTGAAGGTACAGGCATTTCGTTAATCGCAAACGGCAGTATCGGTACCGAAGATAATCCTATAACATTCATTCAAACAGGTGCCGAACAAGGCTATAGCATGGA
Source organism: uncultured bacterium (assembly GCA_900319365.1). GTDB lineage: Bacteria > Cyanobacteriota > Vampirovibrionia > Gastranaerophilales > Gastranaerophilaceae > Zag111. Next base: position 165,922 of record ONOE01000002.1, read on the forward strand.
TGTATTGGCTGAAAATAATATCAATATGAAAGAAAACAGCTTCAATGATTCAAACTATGGCAGAGATAAAGAAATCAGAACCAACAAAGCTGATACAATTATTGCAAGAAAAGGCAATGCGAACATTGAATTTGCAGGCAACACAACAATTGATAACATCACCGCAGAAGGCGACATCAATGTAGTAACCAGAGGTAAAAATATCGAAATTAAGAACCTCGGTCATATTACAGACAAGTCAGTTATCCCTGCAGATTACTTAGGACCCAGAAACTATGGTATGGAAGATAACGCAAGCTTACCCGGCGGAGGCTATACGGGTGAGGACTACGGACACGAAGCATTACCTAATAATGTTAAAGTAAAAGCTCTTGATATCAACCACAATATCAGACCGACCGAAGAACTTGTTGATGGCGGACACGAAGCTTGGGCAGGTTCAACAGTCAGAATTGACAATGCTGTTTTGGATAACGGCAAACTTGATATCACGGCAGATAATATTTACGCAAACGGTATAGCAGAACACATCAATAAAGACGGATTCAGCAAGACCGTGGATACTTCAACAAACAAAGTTATCGGTTCTGACGGTATCCCGACAGGACATGCGGTCAGACCTGATGATGTAACGGCTACAGGCAGGAATGAACTTGAACGAAATTATTACTATCCTGCAGGTGATGGCGACGGCACATTCGACGGCACTCCGTCAAATGTTGATGATGATGACGACGTAGTTGATGCAACTCCGTTGGAAATCACAGACCCTCCGACGGAACCTGTTACAGAACCCGTAACTGATCCTGTTACTGATCCTGTAACTGACCCTGTTACTGATCCCGTAACTGACCCTGTTACCGATCCCGTAACTGACCCTGTTACCGATCCCGTAACTGACCCTGTTACCGATCCCGTAACTGATCCTGTTACTGATCCCGTAACTGATCCTGTTACCGATCCCGTAACCGAACCTGTTACAGATCCTGTTACTGAGCCCGTAACTGATCCCGTAACCGAACCTGTTACTGATCCTGTTACCGAGCCTGTTACCGAACCTGTTACAGAGCCCGTAACCGATCCCGTAACTGATCCTGTTACCGAGCCTGTTACCGAACCTGTTACAGAGCCCGTAACCGATCCCGTAACTGATCCTGTTACCGATAATCCGACGGATCCTATTACGGATGCTCCGACAACACTTCCGTCTATTACACCTGATCAACCTGATCAACCGGCAATTAACACAAATGAAGACGGCAGAATAATGTACAACCAGAGAATTGATGATGATAACATTGATTCAATCGATAAACGTCAGTTTATGAGATTCAACGTCAACGATACTCCAATCCCTGTAGCAATGGAAAGAACAAACAATGTCGACAGACTGATTGATGTATCAAGAGGCGGGGTTGCATTGAGCCACCACAATACATTAAAAGCCGGAGATGTAATTCCTGTACACTTACAGTATGGCGATCTTGATATCCACGCAAATGCCGAAGTTGTTACAGCTACATCATCAAGAGCAGGAGCAAAATTCGTAAATCTTGATCAGGCTACGGCTAACCAGTTGTTATACTTGAATATGTTACTTGACAGTAATCAGAACATCTCATTCAAATAAAATATAAACAACAAATAAAAAAAGACTCTGCAGCAAAATGCAGGGTCTTTTTTATTGCTTTGTAAACATATTTAATAAACACCCTTGATTTTAAAATTTGTTTAATATAATATATTTTTGAACCGCAGACAGTTAGTGCGTAAAGCTTAATTGGAACAAACATCCTGCTAACCCAGGTTACACAAAGAATTTATAAATATCACTAAAGAAATATAAATACAGACTATGTGTAAGATTTTGCGGTTAAACTAAAGAAGCAAAATCTTTTTTAGTTAAACAGGTCGATAAAAATGGCAATTATAAAATTGCGTGAAACACAAAGGAGCTAAAAATGTCAACAAAAGCATTTAAATCAGAAAAGATTGACGAAATTAAATCCAAAATAGAAAAAGCTCAAGTTGCAGTTATAACTGATTACAAAGGTTTATCAGTAGAAGAAATTACAAATTTGAGAAGAGCTATTCAACAAGACGGCGGCGACTATATGGTTACAAAAAATACTTTAGCTAAAATCGCAATTAAGGGTACTCCTTATGAAGTTTTGGCTGATAAATTAACCGGTCCCGTTGCATTAGCATTCGGATTTAAAGATCCTGTTACACCTGCAAAAGCCGTTAAAACTTTCATAGACAAAGTTAAAAAAGGCGAAATCTTAGGTGCTGTACTGGACGGAAAATTATTATCTGTTGAAGAGACAAAAGAACTTGCAGCTCTTCCGTCAAAAGAAGAACTTATTGCAAAATTGCTTGGTTCTCTCAACTCACCGGCATCAGGTATTGTCGGTTCTATCAATGCCGTTATGGCTCAACTTACAAGAGCTATGGCTGCTGTTAGAGATCAAAAAACAGCTTAGTGAAATTACCGGTTTTATAAACAAAGTAATTTCAAGACACAATCGAAACAAGTATTGTACAACTTAAAAAAAATTAAAAGGAGAAATAAAAATGAGTAACGTAGAAACAATTTTAGAATCAATTGAAAAATTAACTTTATTAGAAGCTTCTGAATTAGTAAAAGCTATGGAAGAAAAATTCGGCGTATCTGCAGCAGCACCCGTTGCAGTAGCAGCAGCACCCGCAGCAGCAGCTCCCGCTGATGATCCTGATGCTGAAGTATCTGTAGTTTTGACTGCAGTTCCGGCTGATAAGAAAATCGCTATCTTGAAAGAAGTCAGAAACATCACGGCATTAGGCTTGAAAGAAGCTAAAGACCTTGTTGAAGCTGCTCCTAAAGCTGTTAAAGAAAACATCAAAAAACCTGAAGCTGAAGAAATCAAGAAAAAACTTGAAGCTGCAGGCGCTACTGTTGAAATCAAGTAGTTTGATTTTAAATTTCAAATATGTTAAAATGAACGGGCAATCTTTAAAAGGTTGCTCGTTTATTTTACAAAAGAGGGCTTTTATATGATAGATGAGAGATTTTTATATGCAGCGATTGCATTAATGCTGATATTTATTGCAAGAGATTTGCTCAAAAAATATTGCAATTTTGATATGGATAAATTTGATGTTGTAAAATTCTGCAAAAATTTCAAGCGTATGTGCAATGTTTATTATAAAAAATATTTTGATAAGAAGAATTTTATCATTTCAAAACATACCGGCAACAAGAGTTTAGAGCTTGTCAGCCTCGGAGAAAATCCCGCAACCGTTATGGCAACGTTAAGACAAATCACAGGGATTACTTATGACCACGCCAAATGGATTGTCGCCGCTGTTCCGACAGTATTTATGACAAATATTTCTGATGCGGAAGCCGATTTAAATAAAAAAGCCCTTGAATTTGTCGGCGCAAAAGTAGAAATAAAATAGCTCTTAAATTTTTCCACAAAAAAAAATAATAATAAAAACTAAATAAAAAGACCGAAATATTTGTTCGGTCTTTTAAAAAGTTTGAATTTAAGTTTAAGTTTTTATTTTATTGATAAAATAAATCCGCCTTTGTCGGCATTTTGCAATTCTTCACCCTCGATTTTTGCTCTCAAGTTTTTAATGTACTTGTAAACATAATCTCTGGGCAACTGCAACAAGTCAGCAAGTTCTTTTGCATATACAACCTGATTTTTGTGAGAATTGAAGTAATCAAATACTCTTTGTTCTCTGTCAGTTAATGCTTTCTTAAAGACAACTCTGACTTCATCCCTAACAACATCGCCTGTTTTCACCTCATTAACGATATCTTGTTTTAATTTATCGACTGTTTTGTTTGCAGCTTTGGCAGAAACCGTTTTCTTTGCTGCGGGCTCTTTGTGAGAAACTTTTGCGGCGGGTTTCTTTTCTGCTTTATTTTCCTTAGAAACATTTTTTGTTTCTTTATGCTTTTTATCTTCTTTTAAATTTTTTATAGAAAAAGGAGAAACATAAAGTTCTTTTTCTTTTTCATAAGCTCTGTTTGCAATAGAGCTTAAACGTTCTATGCCTGAATTTTGTTCCGGTTCATCCGAAATAACGGGCTTACCGTGCAAAACGATATCAGCAAGGTCATTTGTTTCTTTCTTTTCTTCAATCTTTTTGCCCAATCTTGCGGCAAATTCTTCAAGAGTAATTTTTTCTAATGAACTTCTCCACTGTCTAATCTCTTCCTTACTCAGATATTCAGTCATCCATTATCTCCTTACTAAACTATTCCTAACTAAACTTTTCTTTACTTACCTAATCTAGCATAAATTATTATCCATGACTTAAAATGTTTAGATAAGTAAATTTTTATTTATTTTGTTAATATAAATTAAAAAAGTGTTGACAATTTTTCATGATAAAATATAGACATCGGAGGATGAATATTGTTAAATAAGGCGCAAATAATTGATATATTGAAAGATAATTCTATTAATGAGGAGTTGTTTCAAAAAGCTGACAAAATCCGCAAAGAAAAAGTCGGGGATAATGTTCATTTAAGAGGATTAATTGAATTTTCAAATATCTGCAAACGTTCGTGCAAATATTGCGGTTTGCGTTCGGCAGATAAATTTATCGACAGATACAGAATTTTAAAAGACGAAATCGTTAAATACGCAAAACACGCAGTCGATATGGGCTATAAAACACTTGTCCTGCAATCGGGCGAAGATGATTATTACACACAAGAAAGAATGGTCGACATCATAAAAGGAATTAAAAAGCTCGATGTTGCCTTAACTTTGAGTATCGGGGAAAGAAGTTTTGAAGATTATAAAGCCTTTAAAGATGCGGGGGCTGACAGGTATTTAATAAGAATTGAAACAACCGACAGAAATTTGTATAAAAAATTACACCCGAATATGAGTTTTGATAACAGAATCCGCTGTCTGAAAGATTTAGGGACATTAGGTTATGAAGTCGGAACGGGATGTCTTGTAGGATTGCCCGAGCAAAGCGTGGAATCTCTTGCAGATGACATTTTATTTTTTAAAGAGATAAATGCGGATATGGTAGGAATCGGACCGTTTATCCCTCATCCTCATACTCCGTTAAAAGATGCGGCAACAGGCAGTTTTACCATGGCTTTAAAAGTTATGGCGCTGACAAGAATTATGCTGCCTGATATTAATATTCCCGCAACGACCGCAATGGAAACTCTTAACCCTAACGGCAGAATTATTGCATTGCAAAGCGGAGCAAACGTTGTTATGCCAAATGTTACAACCACGGATTACAGGGCAAAATATGAGATTTACCCGAATAAAATTTGTATAACAGAAAACCCCGATAAATGCTTTAATTGTATCGGTGCAAAAATCAAATCAATCGGGAGAAATATCTCGACGACCTACGGTTTCAGCCACAATAAAGGTTAAAAAGGCAGAATAACGCATTATCCTGCCTTAAATAGAATTATTTTATTATGGGATTTAAGCTTGCTCGGGAACTCTTTGAGGCTGTTGGGCAGGTTCTTGAACCTGTGCCGTTTGAGTTTCCTGCGGCATTTGTTCTTGAACCGGCGCTTGGGGACTTTGTGTTGCTTGAGGGTTTTGCGCCATTTGAGGCTCATGAGCTATTTGATATTGTTCGGGGGCTGCTTGGGCTTGAGGTTCTTCTGCCATCTGATAAGCTTCAGGCGGCATAGCAGCAGCTCTTGCCCCTTGTGCGGCACTTCCGACTAAATGTCCTAAAGTTCCTAATACGGCAGCGCCGACAGCTGCATAAATACCCATATATCTTCCTTGAATACTTTTAGCGGCCTTTTTAACGGCTTTAAATGCATCTTCTGTTATAAGATCTTTATTAAAATGGAATTTCTTATTTTTAGAATCCCATGAATGTTCAAAAAATGCTTTGTAGAAATCTTCGGTCGAATCTTTAATTGCCTGAGCGCTTTGTTTGATTGCCTCTTTTACCTTTTCAAAACCAAGCTTATCAACGCTTGCAATACCTGCTTTTGCAGCAGCTTCATCTTTTGTGCTTGCTTTGATAAAATCTTTCAATTGATCTTTATCAGCGACTTGATCAATTTTTTGAAGTGTTTCAAGGGCTTGGTTATAAGTTTTAGTATGTTCTTCAGGTAATCTGTCAGATAAATTTCGGCTTAAATTTTTAATAAAAGTATCGGTCGGAACACCGTCTTTTAAATACGGCTTTCTGAAATAACCTGCTGCAGCCCCCGCACCTGCGCCCGCAACAAGTCCGAGCCCTGTCAAAGGACTACCGCCACTGTTAGAATTTACAGCTTCCATAGACATAAAAATAATTCCTTTCAACCTTATTACACTATATATTTATAAAAACAATATTTACCTGAGAATTGCTTTTAAAAATCATGTTATTTTACAAAAGTTTATAAACATCTGTAAATCGGTTATGACTAGGTATAGCAAGAGAAAGAGCCTTATTATAATTTTCTTGCACTATGGGTATATTCATACTATAATAATTTATATAGGGGAGAACGTATGGAATTTTTCAGAAAACACCAGAAAGCATTTATAATCGTAATGACCGTAACATTTCTTGTTTGGACGTTCGGAGCAATGGTATTTATGGTCTGGGCAAATTAATTGAAAGTATGAAATTAAAAAGTATTACCAAATATATATTAACAACTTTAATAATCGTATGCACTCTTGGTTTGACAAGCGGTGCATCGTTTGCTACCCAATCATCTTCACAGTTAAAACGCCAATTAAATCAAACAAACAACAAAAGATATTTTATTCACAGGCAAAAGAAACAGGCTGATTTAAAATTAAGACGTGAACAGAACAAATTAACCGTTAACCAACAAAGATTAGAAGTTGCACATTCAAAATTGCAGCAAAACACAATAAGATACAACAATCTTGTTACCAATTTAAATTCTATGCAAATGCAATTAAACAGCGCAGTTGCACAGTTCAGAAAACTTGATGCCGAAATGAAAGAAAGAATCAGGCAAATTTTCATGCATCAAAGATCGGGAATGTTTGAATCCATTCTTTATGCAAGAGATGTAAATTCAATGCTTGATACATTCTATTTTGAAAAAATCGTTATTCATGAAGATTATAAACGAATACAAGCGCTGAAAGTTCAGGCTGCACGTATTGCAAGCTTGAAAGCTCAGGTTGAGAATCAGAAAAAAATGATTGAAGCATCTATTGAAGATATTAACAATCAAAGAATTGCTATTCAAAATTCAATAGAATCCAATAAAACGATGATTGAACGCCTTAAAAAGGACAAAGCATATTTTGAACGTACCGAAAGAGAATTGGCAAGACAATCTCAAAGCATTCAAAATATGATTGCCGCAATGACAAGAAGCAACGCTCATTCATCTTCTCGTGTGGTAATTTCTTCCACGGGATTTATCAGACCTATTTCGGGTCCTATTACTTCACCTTTCGGATACAGGGTACACCCGATATTTAAGACAAGAATATTCCATTCGGGCGTTGATATAGGCGGTCCGAGCGGCGGTGCAATTCACGCATCAAATGACGGACGAGTTATATTTACGGGCTGGTACGGAGGATACGGGAAAGTCGTTATCCTTGACCACGGTGTAATTAATGGCAAACCGATAACCACGCTTTATGCTCACATGTCATCAATCAGCGTATCAAAAGGTCAAATGGTTAAAAAAGGTCAAACAGTCGGTCATGAGGGCTCAACCGGTTACAGCACGGGGCCGCATTGCCACTTTGAAGTCCGTGTAAACGGGCAGCCTACAAATCCGTTCAATTACGTAAGGTAAAAAGAGGAAAATTAATTGAAACAACCGTTAAAAAAATATATATTATCTTTTTTAATAATCGCAACATTTTCAATGCTGCCGAGTTTCGGGGATAGTGCGGCTGATTCTGCCGACCCCAGAGTTACTGACACACAGGATATTATTTACCAATCTCCTCTTAATGATTTTACGGACAGTTTGACAAACGAAGATTATTACGATGAAAGATATTTTGACGATCGTTCTCAAAAAGAAGTTGATCCTTATAAAATGCCTGTATTTAAGCAAATGCGTATAAAATTAACAAATAAATACAGACAGATAACATCAGATGACAAACCGAAATCTCAAACTACATTTGTATCAAGATTGAAAATCCGGGATAAAAAGACTGCGCAAAACGCATCTCCCGATGACATAGAAAAAGGAATAACAGACACTTCATCTCAAAGCGATTTGTGGAACACGATTGACAATACGGCAAATATTGAAACTTCGGATTCGGTTTTACTTGACGGCGGAGTTCAGGAAGAAGAAGTTGAAAAACAATTATTACTTGATGCATCAAGAATCAATTTTGATGATGAATCGGGTGATATGGTTGCAACGGGTCGTCCTATTTTATTTCTGCCTCCTCAAAATACAAAAATTATTGCAGATAAAATGATGTATAACGACGACGGCAACATTTTAAAAGCTATCGGCAACGTTATAGTAATAAAAGACGGCAAGCCCATTCACTCGGATTACCTTGAAATTGATATGAATGAAGAATTGCTGACTTCAAACAATATTTTTACCGAATTTCCGAAAATGAATTTCAAAGCAGAAAGCGGACAGCAACGGGACGGATTGGTTGTTTTGAATAACGGCAGTATGTATTCTGACAATTCATACATTTATAAATTGACCTCAAGAACCGTCGGTGCAACAATGAACGAAATGATTTTGGACAAAGATTCCGAGAACCTGTTCTTTGGCGATCCGACAAATAATAAACTTAATATCAAAATGTCTTATCTTGAAGTTGCGGCAGACAAAAACCACGACACAATCAAGGCTAAAGATATTAAATTTATGCACAATGACAAGGTTTTCTTCAAATGGCCGTCAATTACTTTATACACAGATAAAGAGCACAGCTATTTTGAGGGAAATTATCCCGAATTCGGTTCAAGACGTAAAATGGGTGCTTTCATAGGTCCGGGGTTTGCGTTCAAAGGTCCGTTCGGCTCGGTTATGAAAGTTATACCGTTATTCAACTATCGTAGCGGAATAGGTTTCGGCGGTATGTTGAAATACGTAAATGCTTATAACAGAACAGAGTTAGGCTATGGTTCGGCAAATGACATATTCTTCTTACGAGGCAAGCAAAAACTTGATGATAATTTAACTTTGCAATATGCATACAATTCATATACCAATGAATGGTTCTTAGGCGGTATGATGCCCAAGTATATCGCAGAATTGGCTTATGACAGATCATATCCGCACAAAGATTTTCTTGCTAAAAATATGGATATGACTTTCCGTCAAAGAGCAACATTCGGTTTTATGAAAGATGATGACAAAAGTTATAACGGCGAGAAATTCAACGATGCTACAAATATGTCTACCACAAGAACAAGATATATGGCAGAAGTTGACCAAACATTTCTTAAATATAAAAACAAAGATTTGCGTGCTCAATTTAATGCAGGTGTAAGATTACAAGGATCTGCCGCATTATACGGAAACGGCGACACACAGTTTGTTGCAAGAGTAGGTCCTTATATCAAAACTCAATTCAGAAATTGGGTACAGGATATTACATATTTCCAAACGGGATTTGACGATCAAACACCTATCCCTCACTTTGATGCTTACAGATACGGCAAAAGCAGTTTACGTATAACAGAAGCTTTGAGAATTACAAAATATCTGACAGTCGGCTGGTACGGATATGTAAACTTCTCTGATGATGCGCCAAACGGCAAAACTTTTCAGGAAAACGCATTCCTTGTATCTTTAGGTCCTGACGATTTAAAAATAATTTTAGGCTACGATACAATCAGGGACAGAGTATATTTTGGGTTCAACGTTGCGTTTGACCCTAAAGGAACAACCATAAATTATGACAAATTGGTTATAAAAAATCCCGAACGCTTAGGCAAACACCCTGAAGATAACGAGCAAAAAGTTGCATATTCGCCCGCTCAACCTCAAAAAGAGGAGCAAAAGAGCTTGATAAACTTCAAAAAAACAGACACGTCAAAACCTAAAGTATTAGAATACGCACAGGTTATAGAACTTGAAGATCCCGATAAAGAAAGGATTAATTGATGTTTGAAGATATCAAATCAGATATTATCAGGTTCGGTGAAATAGCTGGCAGCAGAGGTTTGACTCCCGGAATGTCGGGAAATATTTCTGCCAGATGTAATGACAAGATAGTTATAACAGCATCGGGCAGCGCAAATTCTTTTCTTTCCCGAGAGGATTTATGTGTTATTGATTTTAACGGAAATATTATTGAGGGAAGCAGAAAACCGTCAAGCGAAAAATTTTTGCACATGGAATTTTATAAAAAAAGAAAAGACATAAATGCGATATGTCATTTCCACAGCCCATGCATTGAAGCGTTTGCAATATCAGGAAGCGACGAATTAAATATCAATTGTCATCCCGAAATTATTTTTTATTTTGGTGATATCCCGTCGGCAGAGTATGCGCTACCCGGGTCAAATCAGCTTGTTGAAAATACCGCAAAATATTTTGACGGGCATGACGTTATAATTATGAAAAACCATGGAGTAATTTCCGGCGGTAAAGATATTAAAGATGCCTTTTTAAAACTTGAATTATGCGAAAGTTTTGCAAAAAGTATTGTGCTTTCAAAATTTCTTGGAGGTGCTAAAATATTAACAGAAAATCAAATAAACGAAATAAATTTATTAAAGAAAAAATAGCTAAAGAGGAAATTGTATGAGTAATATTACTTTGGATAAAATACAGGGATTAATAGCAGGCGACGGAGTTCTACCCGTTAAAATGGCTCAATATGCGAAAGAAAACGGATTTGACGTTGTGTGCATATCGTTAGCCAAAGATAATTATTCGGATTTGAAAAAATATTGTAAGAAAGTTTACGCATGCCACCCGGGGGAAGTAAACAAAATCGAAAAAATCTTAAAAGATGAAAATATAAAACAATTGACATTTCTTGGAAAAGTTCATAAAAAAGTCCTTTTAAAATTAAATAAATTTGATAAAAGAGCCGTTGATATTTTGAAAAAAGCCGTAAGATTAAATGACGACCAGGTTATGCTGATGATTGTTGATCAATTGGCTCAAATCGGGATTGAAGTTCTTGATCAAACGATATTCATTAAAAATCTGATGATACCCGCAGGAGTTCTCGGACACGTAAAACCGACAAAAGAACAAATGGAAGATGTAAATTACGGTTACTGGCTTGCCAAAGAGATGGGCAGACTTGACGTCGGTCAATCGGTTGTAATTAAAGATAAAATGATTATGGCGGTTGAAGCGTTGGAAGGAACCGATGCTTGCATAAAAAGAGGCGCTAAATTAGCTAAAAAAGGCGCTGTTGTAGTAAAAGTTGCTAAACCTAATCAGGATAAAAGGTTTGATATTCCCGCAATCGGCTTAAAGACCCTGCGAGGAATGAAAGCTAAAAAAGCAAGCCTGATTGCGCTTGAAGCAAACGAAACAATTATCGTTGACCAAGAAAAAGTAATTGATTACGCAGATAAAAATAATATTGTGATAATGGCATTATAGATGAAAAAGAAAATATTTATTATTACAGGAGAATATTCAGGCGAGATACACGCATCTAATGTGGTAAAAAAAATTAAACAAATAAGCGATGATTACATTTTTGAGGGTATCGGCGGAGATAATTTAAAAGCTCAAGGGGTTAAACTATTTGAGCATATCAGGAATTTATCGGCTGTCGGAATTTCTTTGCAAATAATTATTAAACATTTTCTTCTTGGCAAAAGGCTGTTAAAATATTTAAAAGATGATTATAAACCCGATCTTGTATTGCTTGTAGATTACGGCGGATTTAATTTAAATATGGCAAAATATTTAAAACTTGCGGGTGTAAAAACAAAAATTTTTTATTACATTCCTCCGCAAGTATGGGCGAGCCGTAAATACAGAATTAAAAAGATTAAAAAATATGTTGATAAGGTTCTTTGCATATTTCCGTTTGAAGTTCCGATGTATAAGAGCTACGGAATAGATGTACATTACTGCGGGCATCCGCTCATACATCAACTTCCGCCAAGAGCTTATCGCAAAGGATTTTTTGAAAAATACGGACTTGATACGTCAAAAAAATTGGTATCAATTTTCCCGGGGTCAAGGGTATTTGAGCTTAAATATCTTATGAATATATTTAAAAAAGCTGTAAATATCCTTGCGCAAAAACATCCCGAACTTCAATTCTGCATTTCTCAGGCACCGAATTTGTCTGATGAAACGTTTGATAAGTATTTCGGTGATTGCGATTTGAAAGTAATAAAAGGCGATAATCAGGCTTTATTAAGCGTTTCTGATGCGCTTATCCTTGCATCTGGTACTGTTGCACTTGAAGCTTGCTGCTATCATACACCGATGGTTATTGTTTATAATGCACCAAAAATATTCTATTGGATATATCTTATGGTAAGGTGCATCGACAAGGTTTCTTTGCCAAATATTATCGCAAATAAATGGATTATCCCCGAGCTTATTGTTAAAAATGCAAAAGCCGAACTTATTGCACAACATATTGAAAAACTTTTATACAATCAGCCTGAAAGAACAATGATGATAAGCGAACTGGCGAATGTAAGCAAGATGCTTTCCGATAAAAATTCAGCATTTGAAGCAGCAAAAGTTATCGATAAAGAAATGTTTCCTTAATAAAACTTTATGAAATTTGTAATTTATGCAATTTATCCGTGTTTTTTGTTTTATAACACATGTATAGGTAAGTGTGATGATAAATTCTCCTACAGAATTGCATAACAATCCGTTTGATATGGTGTCAAACCACATATCAGAAAATACCTATTGGCTTAATGAAAAAAAAATAACTAAATCCTCCATATTAAAATTAAACTTACCCGATACATTGATTTTAACCCCCGAGAAAGCTCGTAAAACAAACAATGCAAAGGCTATCGGCTTATCCATAGCGGGAGCTGTCGTTGTCATTGCGGGCGGGATTTTTGAACTCTTTAGCGGAGGTCCGAAAGGTCTTTCAAAATGGTTCCAAAAGTTAAGAGGCAGTTATGAGCGGAAACTCCAGCAATCAAAGCTCGGCGACATCAGAAAAAGCGGGCACTATGAATATATTCTCGGGGAAATCGACAAATTACAACATAAAATTGAAGCCATAAACAACTTTACGACTATTAAAGATTATGCGTTTAAAAAGTTGATGTACGGACCTAAAAATAATTTTAAGGTAACTAAAAAAATACACGAAAAAATTACAAAAATATTTGAAAACTTCGGATTAAAAACCGTGAAAGGTTCTTATAAAAAGACTTCTAAACAATTTGATGCGCTTGAAGATTTAAATAAAGGCTTAATAGCAAGATTAAGAACAAACGGTAAAATTGACGAACCTTTAACAATAAACGATGTAACCCAAACTAAAGGCAAATGGCTTAAAGACCTGCAAAAATACGGCAAAGATATTTCTCAAACATATCAGGATAATTTCGGTACAACAGCGCAAGAAAGCAGATATCTTGAGATAAAAAAATTCATCGGCAAACTTGAAAAAAGCTTTGACGGGAAAAATTCAACATGGTTCTTATCAAAAGACATGTTTAACAAATTCATAGCAGAAGCCGCAATTGCCCCCGAAAAAACCGCAATGCAAAACAAAATAAAAACCATCAAACATTCATTGTCATATAACCCGAAAAACTTATACACAGATATTGATAATTGCATAATGAAGATTTCTTCGGCTCTGGGGTCGGGCGATAAAGATTCTCTTATGAAATTAAACAGAACAAGAGAAATGTTTAAGCAATTATCTCAAGGTAAACCCGTAAATGACAAGATTATGGAAGATTTGTACAATGATTTAAATACAAGTCTGCTAAAATCTGCTCATGGCAAAAGCCCTGAAAGCCTTGATTTGATAACAAGAAATCTCGGAGATATGCAATCACTTTATATGAATTACAAACAAGGTAAAATCCAAGACGTATTAAATATTTACGAAAAACTTTTACCAAAAGATGAATACGCAAAAGTCGCAAAAGCATACTCTAAAGCCGTTCAATCTCTTGAAAAATCCATCAAACTTGAAACTGAAGATTTTGTAAGCAAATCAAGAGATTTGACAATGGGCAGCGCACCGACAGATATTTTAAGTATCCTTACAGGTTTTGGCGCTTTAGGATATTATTTAACCAAAGCCGACGATAACAAAGAAAGAATGTCAATTGCCCTGAAATACGGATTTCCTGCTCTTGCAGGTGTCGGCGTTTCGTTATACGGTAACGCAAGATTATTTGCGGGCACAAAATCAATGATTTTAGGTGCTATTTCGACTTTGGTTATCGGAAAAATCGGCGATATGGCAAACAATATGCTTAATAAATATTATCCCGCAGATTCAAGCAACAGTTCCGCAAAGCAACCCCCCCCCCCAAAGCAGCATAAATACATTAAAAAAACGATAACAAAACCGCCTTACTTTAGTACAATGGTAATAAAGTGAGGATAATATGGAAAATTTAAGAGAAAAACTTGAACAAAGAGAACATAAATATTTGAGTCCGTTTGCAACAAAAGTAACCGAAACCAAAGGGCGAAAAGAACACGAAATAAAGGACGACATCAGAACGGATTTTCAGCTTGATTGCGACAGAATTTTGCATTCAAAAGCTTTCAGACGATTGAAACATAAAACACAGGTATTTTTATCCCCGTATAATGACCATTTCAGAACAAGACTTACTCATACGCTTGAAGTTTCGCAGATTGCAAGAACACTATCAAGAGCACTTGACTTAAACGAAGATTTAACAGAAGCTATAGCGCTCGGACACGATTTGGGGCATACACCTTTCGGACATTGCGGCGAGGGAGTATTAAATGAAATAGTAAAAGGCGGATTTCATCACAATTTGCAAAGTGTAAGAGTTGTTGAATTTTTGGAAAATCTTAATTTATGCAAAGAAACAATTGACGGCATAAGAACACATTCATGGGGTTATAAACCTCTTACGCCGGAAGCTAAAGTCGTTCAGCTTGCAGACAAAATAGCATATATTAACCACGATATTGAAGATTCCATTCGTGCCGGAATTATAGCCGAAAGCGATCTGCCAAAAGATTGTATTAAATACTTTTCTTCTAACCCGCCTGCAAGACTGAATAAAATGATTAACGAAATCATTAAAAATTCAATCGGCAAAGAAGAAATTTCAATGAGTGAAGAAGGGTGGGCTTATACTACCAAACTTCGAACCTGGATGTTTGATAACATTTATATCGACTCACCTGCCAAACTTGAAGAAGGAAAAGCAAAACACGTCATTAAAGAATTATACTATCTTTATTTTAATATGATAAAAGACATCTGCCCGGAAGATAAAGCTCAAAGAGCCGTTGTTGATTATATTTCGGGAATGACCGATCGTTATGCGATAGAAAGATTTAAGCGCTACTTTATTCCTGAAGGGTTTAAAAATAACTCAAGTGATGAATTTTTATTCCGCTTGGCAAATATGCCTGATGAATAAAAAAAGAAAGGGTGCAAACTTTTGGACGTAGGATATATCAGCGAATATTTAGAGTTTCTTGAAATTGAAAAAGGTTTATCGGAAAATACTTCCATGGCATACAGGAGTGATTTGCTTTTATTTACGGATTATTGCCAATCAAAGTGTTACAAAGATTATTCCGACATCGGGCACAGGGAACTTAACGGATACATTATGTTTTTAAGACAGAAAGGCTACACCCCGGGAACAGTTGTTCGAAAAATCGCTTCGCTGCGAGGTTTTTTCAAATGGTTAAGCAGCGAGGGCATAATAAAAAACAACCCTGCCTTAACTATTGAGCAGCCCAAATTACCCAAAAGACTTCCCAAAGTTATGAGCGTTCAAGAAATCAATGCGATATTCCGTTCGGATTTAAACACTCTTGAAAATCTCATCGTCGAACTGCTTTATGATTGCGGATTGAGAGTTTCGGAACTTGTTAACCTGCAATTAAATAACATTGACCTTAAATCAAAATATATTCAATGCTACGGCAAAGGCTCAAAAGAAAGAGTTATACCGTTTGGCAAAAAAGCGAAATCTTCCATTGAAAAATACTTAAAAGAGCGGGAACAGATAATTTTAAAATATAAACTCGGGAAAACAAAACAGCTGTTTATAAAATACAACGGCAAAAAATTATCAAGGCAAGATGTGTATTATTTTATAAGAAAACAGGGCGAAAAAATTCACAAACACATATCACCGCACACCTTGAGGCATTCATTTGCTACCCATCTGCTTGAAAACGGAGCGGATTTAAGGGTTGTACAGGAACTTCTCGGGCACAGCGACGTATCAACTACACAGCTGTACACGCATATTACAAAAAAGAGATTAAAAGATGTTTATTTTGCAATCAACAACAAGTCGTGATAGTATGATTATGTTATGTTGAATGTATATTTAGCCGGATTAAAGAAAGGTTCAGGAAAAACGCTTATTGCTGCAGGACTTGCAGGTACAATGCAAAGTCTGGGGTATTCCGTAAGTTATACTAAACCCATTCAAACGGGAACGGATTTACTAAATGACGATATCGATGTAATAAAAAAAATCGATTCTAATATTAAAACCGTAACAACGTATAAATTTCAAAGCTCAAATTCCCCTTTAGTCGGCGCTTATGAAGAAAACATAAATAATATAGATTCTGCTAAAATTATGCAGGATTATAAAACAAACGCCCAAATGACCGAATGCCGCATTGTAGAGGGTGCAAACAGCATATCTTCCCCGCTTAATGAAAAAATGACAGAAGCAGATCTTATTTACAAATTCAATCTGCCCGTAATTCTTGTCATTAATCCGATAATATCAAATATAGATGATATTATTACGGGGGTTAATTTTATACATTACAGCCACATCAATTTGATGGGAATAATTTTAAATGACTATGACATAAATTCTAAAGACCTTGAGCAAAAATATCTTCCCGCATTGATTAAACAATACACAAAATGTACGGTTCTGGGAAGCTTCAAGCATTATGACAATATAGAAAATTTACCCGCAGACGAACTGATTTCAGACACCTTGCATAATTTAAACATAGAAAACATTTTCGGATTAAAAATTGCAAAATTAGATTAAATTCATCTGCTCAATTTAAACAATTTCAATAACCTGAGCATCCGCAAATACATCTCTTATAGCCTGAGCTGCTTCTTTGTTCGGTTGAAAAATATTACCTATTAACTTGCCTAAAGAGATTTTAGGTTTGCTGTTAGGATTTAATTTCTTTTCTTTGATTTCTTTTAAAGTCGATAAAATTGTTTTTCTTTCAAGCCCGCTTTTGCAATGGTCAGCGTAGTATTCAAGAGCTTTGATATATTCATCAGCCTGCTCGAATGATTTCATACCCTGAATATGTTTCAAAATTCTTGTAGCCTGCTTGTTGCCGACAATATCGGATTTTGTAGCGTCAACAATTGTAGAGGGCCCAAATATGCTAAAACTATTCTTATTCAATGCGCCTCTAATGCCGCCCAAATCAATACAAACTCCGTTTACGGCATTTGCGGGGTTGAGATCAAGATCGGTATGAGTTAAACCCAGTCTTTTAAAATTAAATTTTCTTTCTGCCGTTTGTGAGCCGTCAACAAATTTTGCCAAACTGAAAGGATGTTCGCCCAAATAGAACATATCGGGAATAGACAAACCCTCTTTTGAACCGATTTTATGACCGCCGAAAGTTTTTAAATACTGTGCGGCATTAGCTTCAGGCTTTGCGCCGTGCATAGAATTCATATAAGTTTTAGCGCCTTTATTTTTACTAATCCAATCAGTAATTTGAGATGACATACTTCTTGTCGCTTCAAGACCTGTCTGAGTAATTTTTATGCCATGTTCTTTTGCATATTGCAAAATTTCCTCATCGCTATATTTAGCAAGCATTGAATCGAATTTAAGCGAAGCTGTTTCTTCTTTTGCCAGAACTGATTTAAAAGACTTTATAACCGTGTCTTCGCAAATCTTTTTTCCGTTTTTATCTGTTATATGGCATTTAAAAGCGTTTGAGTAACAACCATCGCCGATATTTGAAATTTTTACTTCTCCGATTTCGGGGAATATTTTTTTTAAACCGTTATAAATTTCTGTTTGCGCATCTTTAATAATTTGAGCTGATTTCTGCTTGAAAATTTTATCTTGATATATGTCTTTTCTTTCGGAAGATTCAATAAGTTTGACGGTATTTTCAAGGGTTGAAGGGGTCCTGTTAATTGCCTGAATTTGAATTTTTTCGGTGTCAGACAATACAGCGGCAGCATTTTCAAACGCACCTTGAGCTGCTTTTATGCATTTTGCTTTTTCATTCGGATGCTTTACAATAATAGAATTTAACAAATCCTTTGGCAAATTACCGACAATCTTATTTTTAGCAGTATCAACTATTTTGTCATATTGAGTATAATTTATACCTTTTCTGAAAATGCCTTTTAATCTTGAAAAACCGACATTTTCTGCGGCATGCATTCCGACTTTTACAATATTCATAAAATAAACCCTTTTTATATCACCTATATATTATTAAAGTATTATTTGAACAAATAATTGCCTGATTTTGGCAAAATTTATTAAGTAATTTAAAATTTAGCGCTTGGCAAATTGTTAGGTTTACCTTACAATATTTTTGTAAAAAATTGATATTAGAGAAAATTATATGACCGAAATTCAAAAAAGATTATCCTCAGGACTTGAAGACTACATTGAAGCAATTTATGTATCTTCAATGAATGGAGAAGAACTGAAAGGCGCTGATTTAGCAAGAATATTAAAAATATCCAGAGCTTCGGTTTCAGAAGCATTAACCAAATTAACAGCTAAAGGTCTTATAAAATATAACCGATACGAAAATATCACCCTAACCCCGCAGGGAGAAAAAGAGGCAAAAGAAGTTTATGCAAAACATCATATTTTAAAAGATTTTTTTGAATTTGTTCTTGAAATCAGCCCCAAAGAAGCGGGAGAAAATGCCTGTAAAATAGAGCATATCGTTTCAAAAAACATATTAAACAAAATGTCTGGATTGACTGAATTTTACAAGCTTCACAAGAAATTTTTAAAAGCCTATGTAAGGGAATGCAAATCTATTATGAAAAAATAACGAATAAGAATTACAAAAATTTTTACGCCATGAGAGTTAGGTACTCCTAACAAATCATCTTATATTATTTAACCACAACTGTACATTAAACAGGGGCAAGCATTAGCCCCTATTTTTTTTGTTTGTTTCTTACTTTGATCACTTTTTCCCGCACCACAAACCGTGAAGATTGCAATATTCATACATCGTATCAAACGGTTCTGATATTTGTGCATTGGGCGTTTCTTCAGGCTCTAAGAAATGCAATGATAAGACCTTTTTATCCTCAGACATTGTTTCAATAAACTCAATATGATGTTCTTTTGTCATCGGATGAGGTACAGAACCGACCTGAACCGTATTATCATCAATAAGCACGGGCACATGCTTTTCTTTGTTTTCATTTTCTATTGTTTGCGCTGTTAACAAAGTCATAGGCTTTCCGCAGCAAACAAGACTTCCTGCGCCGCTATGCAAAACCTGCACGATATTACCGCAAATTTCACATCTGTAAAATTCAAACTTTTCGGTCATAAAAACTCCTTTAAAAAAATTAAATATGCATAGTGTAAACGACAAATAAAAAATAAAACCGTACCACTATCTATCGAAATTTAAAAATACAAAATCCTTTAATAATGCCTACTTCAATAATTTATGACACCCGCAAAGATTTTCTTAGTGCTGCTGAGTTTCCTCCCTGACACGGTTCGAAATTTCACGCCGCCATAATTACTGCTATCAACAACAGTTATTAAATTCAATCGTACTTTCAAAGCCCTCACAATAGGCTCTGCACCCCGCATAAGCTTCGGGTCGAGGGTTTGCAACACCCCATGGAGTACGGCAATTTTATTATAACATAAATTCTTTGATTTAAAATAGCCCGTTTTGTTAATATTTTTTAAAATACGAAAAATATAAGGCAATAAAATTTGTGCTAAAGTTTTTATATATGCAGGTAGTGTTATGAGAATTATTCCAAATTTTACAATAAACAATATTGCATACGGTTATAACAATGGTATAGGGGCAAAAAAAGCACCTCATACCCAAAATTTTTGTTCAAATGAAATTCAAAACGTTACACCCGATTATATGGTAAATAAGCCCATAGCTTATACAAAGCTTGACGATATTCAATTGCCGAACAATTTGAAAGCTCATTGCTACAAGCTTGCAAACGGGCAAAAAGTCGTAATTGTGCCTAAAAAAGGAGCAACCGTTGTAAAAACTTACGTCAATACGGGTTCATTAAACGAGCCTGACAACGTAAGAGGAATAAGCCATTACATTGAGCACAATCTTTTCAACGGTTCGGAAGCCCTAGGCGATAAAGATTTCTTTAAAGAAATAAACAAAATCGGCGTATATTCAAACGCTTCAACTTCTTTTTCCGAAACCAATTATATTATAAGTTCAAGCCTGCAAGAACAAGGCGACCTTGAAAAAGAAATTAAACTTCAGGCAGGAATGCTCCAAACTCCTAAATTTTTGGAAGAAAAACTTGCCAAAGAGAAAAAAATTGTTGATTCCGAAATCAACATGTACCTTTCTGACGATACGACAAAAGCCGTTACAACAACTATTAAGAATTTGTTTAACGTAAAATCCAAAGCTCCCGACCTTGTTGCAGGATCTACGGATAATATTGATGCATTAACAAGACAAGATGTTGTTAACTACTTTAACAATAACTATTATCCTGCAAATATGGTAACTGTTATCACGGGCGATGCCCCCGAACAAGAAACAATTCAACTTGTTACAAAATATTTTAATTCAAATAAACAACCCTCTCAAAACCGTCATTTTGAAGAAATGACGCCTACCGACCATCCGATTAGAGAAGATGTAATTTCCAAGAAAAAAATGGGCGCAGCTGAAGTATTTTTAGGCTTTGCGGGTCCCGAAAACGCAAACGAAAAAGATAAAGTTTATTTAAGAGCCGTAAATCAATTAATCTTCGGATTATCAGATTCTAAAATTAAAGACATTTGCCAAAAATATTCGGCAGATATTTCTCCCTCAATTGAAAGATTAGGAACAAAACCTGACGATAAAACGGCTATTATCATACAAGGAACCGTTCCCGAAGAAAATACAGAGGCAATGCTTAAAGATTTTTATGCAATGCTTGAGAAACTTGCCAAAAATCCGCCCTCAGAAGATGAATTTAATGCCGTAAAAACTCAAATTAAGAAAATAAATTCAATCGACCTTGAATCTTCCGAAGCTTTGAATTTCCATATAGGGGAAGATTTCCTAAACGGGATTCCTAATGCGACATCTGATTATAACAAAATCATAGATTCAATGACTTATGATGATTTTATAAATACGGTAAAAAAATATTATGACCTTAATAAAACGGCTATAACCGTTGTTCACCCTAAGACTTCAAGTGCGCAATCAATTAAAAACAATTATGCTGCAGCTCAAAAGCAAATATCATTCACCGGCAATACAGAAGCTAAAGCACCAATTGACTTAAATAAAATTACTCAATACAAAATGCCTAACAATTACGAAATAGCATTCATTGATGCAGATACAGACGTAATAGATTATAGCGCAGACATTTTCACAAAAGACAACAGCGCCCAAAAAGCAGCCGTTGATGATGTTTTGTATGATATGCTTCAATACTGCGGGACAAAAGACCACTCGGTAAACGAAATTTCTAAAATGTCTGATAGAAACGGAGTTTCCGATTTTATCATATCAGGGATAAATAATATTTCCATAAGCGGAGATTTCCCCGTTGACAATGCTCAAGCAGGGTTAAACATTTTTGCCGAAAAACTACAGCACCCCGAATTTACGCAAGAATTATTTGATCAGGCCGTAAAACATTGCAAAGATTTTTATGCAGGCTGCGAACCCGATGCAATACAAAAATACAATAAAGCAATGTATACGGGAACTCAAAGAGAATATACAAGACAGGAAAAAGCTCAGAATATAGACAATATTACGCTTGATGATGTAAAAAATCTTTATAACGAAATACTTGCTAAAAGTCAGGGACAAATTGTTGTAACAGGTCCGTTTAACAAACACCCCGAATTAAAGCAAATGGTATTTAAGCAGGCAGAAAGCTTTGCAAAAGCTCAACCGAAAGACATTTCCGAAATTAAATGCTTTAAACCGAATGACAATACCAAAGTTTACACAACCGAAACCAACAGAAATCAAGCAGAAATTATTGAAGGGTACAAATTCAAAAAATCAGGCAACCTCAAAGATGATACCTGCATTGACTTAATGAACGAAATCCTTGGCGGCGGTCAAAGCTCAAGATTATTTAATGACCTTAGAGAAAGAAGACACCTTTGCTATACCGTAGTTTCAAATTACAAAACTTACGGCGACATCGGAATACTTGAACTTAAAACCAAAACGACCACCAACAATACCGAGTCGGGCGAAAAATCACTTGATAACATCAAAAAATCTCTTGACGGATTTAATGACAATATAAATAAAATTACAACAGAAAAAGTAAACGATGAAGAATTGAAACACGCAAAAAGAGTTTTAAAAGAACAAATACTTTCATCATTAGAGATGAACGGCGGTAAAACCGAAGCAATTTCAGATACCGCAAAAAGTCCTTACGGAGTAACTTATATCAATAAACAATTTGATTTGATAGACAGTATAACTCCCGATGACATTCTTTATACCGCACAAAATATCTTTAAAAACAAACCGATAATATCTGTTGCCGCAACAAAAGAATCTCTTGATGCAAATCAAGAATATTTAAACGGCATTAAATAGTTTAATTTTGAACTGAATTTTATTTTGCGCAGGCTTTTATCTGTTCAACAATCCTTTCAACCCCGTCATATTTTGCCATAGATTTAGCTTTTTGTTGGATAGAATGTAGTTTTTCGGGATTATCCGTCAGTTGAGACATCATTTCCGATAATTTTTCGGGAGTTGTATCGCTATCTTCAAGATAGAGCCCCGCATAATGTTCAGACATGTATTTTGCATTCTTTCTCTGGTGGTCGGCTGCAGCATAAGCATAAGGAATAAATATCGCAGCAACACCACTTGCGCAGATTTCAGAAATACTTAAAGACCCTGCTCGTGAAACTGCAATATCACTTGCAATCAATACTTGCGCCATATCTTCAAAATACGGTCTTATTATAAGATTTTTATCAGAGGCATATTCAGGGTAAATTTGTTTTAATTCGGCTATAACATTGTCATAATTCTTCTTTCCTGTTTGAAAGATGACCTGAATACTGCGGCTTGACAGATTTTCCAAGATTTTTACCGCCGAATCATTGATTTTTCTTGCTCCTTGAGAACCGCCCATTATGCATATCGTTAATTTGTTATCCAAATTTAAATTTTTTCTTGCCTGTTCTTTTGTCAGCGTTAAAAATCTTTTTCTTATAGGGTTTCCGTTTACATGGCAATTTTTATTATGAAGTTTTGCACATTCAATATCAAACGCAACAGAAATACTTTTTGCAAACGGAGCAAGCTTTCTTGTTACAAGTCCGGGATTTGCATCGCAATCATGCATTACAAAAGGAACTCCCATTGTTACCCCCGCAAATAAGACAGGAGCAGAAACATATCCGCCCGTACCGAAAATTGCATCGGGCTTGTACCTGAGAATATAATAACAGCACTTCAACCACCCGAGAAGCATTTGAAAAGTCCAAATAACGAGCTTGAAACAAGCTTTTCTGGGCATGCCCGAACTGTGTACGGGCAAGAATGTATAATCTTTATCTTTAACAATACATGCTTCAAGGTTATCGGGGTTGCCGACATAATAAATCTTATTTGTATCTTCTTGTTCCAATAAACCGTCAGCAACGGCTATTGCAGGGTAAATATGACCTCCGGTTCCTCCTCCGGTTACGAAGTATGTTTTTTTACTCATTTATTTCAGTCCTTATTTTCTTAATTCTCTGTCTTGAGATATTTAATAATATACCAATCATAGAAAGAAATACAACTATTGAAGTACCGCCGTAGCTTATGAAAGGCAGCGTAACACCCGTTACGGGGAAAAGCGAACTTGCAACAGCCATATTCAAAAATGCCTGAGCACCGATTATAAATACAATACCTATCGCAAGAAGTTTACCGTACATATCTGGGCATCTTCTGGCTATTCTCAAGCCTCTGTGAACAAATGCGGTAAACAGACCGATTACAAAGAAACAGCCTAAGAATCCGAATTCCTCTGCGATAATCGAAAATATGAAGTCGGTATGACATTCGGGTAAATATGCCTGCTTTTGAATAGAACCGCCGTAACCCGTTCCGCTAAAACCTCCCGATGCGAACGCAATCAGGGATTGAATAATGTTGTAGCCTTTACCCTGTGCATCACTTCCGGGGTTTAACCAGATGTTAATTCTATCCATCTGATACCCGTGCAAGAGTTTAGGGATATACGAAACTATACCGAGCCCCATAATACCTAAACCGATACCCAAAGGCAGCAGCGAACCGCTTGCCGCAATATACATTGCAAGTCCCGTTGCAAGCAAAATCAAAACCATACTCAAGTTCGGCTGTTTATATACAAGAAACAATACAACAAGCAGAGGTACTGCAACTTTGCATATAAAATTCGTATCCATAATATTAACTTTATTTTTAAAAGCCGTAGCTAAAAGCATACAAAATAAAGGTTTTGCAAATTCTGACGGCTGCAACTGCATAACGCCGAGGTTTAACCATCTTCTTGCACCGTTAATTTCCATACCCATTGGAGTAAACTGAATTAAACATAACAGCGCCAAAACTATCCATAAAAACTTTGTATTATATTTTTCTAACTTGTGATAATCAAACTTTGAAAAGAATGCCATAAGGAAAAATCCAGCAACGGCAAAAACAGCCTGCTTTAAAAGGTATGAAATTAAAGGCACACCCTCTCTCATACATTTTGGTGCAGTAGCGGAAAAAATTGCAAGAAAACCGATAATAACAAGAAATGTTACTATTATTAAAACGGGTTTATCGGGTGCAGACAAAATGTAGTCCGAATTTTTCGAATTTGAACCATCATGACGAGCACCCTGTCTTATTGAACTGTTATACTCGTGATAAGACATACTTCTTGAATACTTCTCCTCTATGCTCATAGCTGTTAAACATATCAAAACTTGCGCACGCAGGTGATAGCAAAACAACATCAGGCTTTAATTCAATCGCCTTATCAATGGCAGATTCCATAGTTTTTTCTTTTATTATATCAGTAAATCCGTTTTGAATTAAATTCTTTTCAAATCTTTCGGTTGCCTCACCTATAAGGATAACGGTTTTTATATGCTTTTTAACCGAGTCACAAAATTCTTTTAAATCCGTATTTTTATCTCTGCCGCCTGCAATAAGAACAACATTTTGATTATTAAATGAATTAATCGCAACAATGGCAGCCTCTGGATTTGTTGCTTTTGAATCGTTATAGAAAGTTATCCCGTTAAATTCGGTTACTTTTTCAAGTCTGTGCTCGGGAGCTTTAAATGTCATAATGGCTTCTTTTATCGTTTTATTATCAATACCCGTTAATTTTGCACAAATTATCGCACACATTATATTTTGATAATTATGTTCGCCGATTAAAGGGCACTCAGACAGCTTAATTATTTCTTCCGCCTTACCGTTTTGTTTATAAAAAATTGCGCCGTTTTCTTCATAACAGCAATTGTCCCCTATATTCCCCGCAAAGAAGAACAATATTCCTTTTACTTCTTTTGAAAATTCTAAAAGTTTAGGATCTTTAGCATTTAATACGCAATATTTTGCCGTTTGAGGTTCTCTGAATACTCTTGCTTTTGCATTGAAATAATTTTCCAATCCGTTGTGCCAATCTATATGATCGGCAGTGAAATTAGTCCATACCGCAATATACGGCTTTAAAGAGGTACTCATATCAAGCTGAAACGAACTGGCTTCACAAACAAAGTAATCCAAATTCTCATCTGCAACAGAACAAGGAGGAGTTCCGATATTTCCGCAAGCTTCCGTTTTTAACTTTTTGCTTAAAATATGCTGTGTTAAAGCTGTTGTCGTAGTTTTGCCGTTTGTTCCCGTAATAATGATAAACGGAATATCGCATTCTCTATATGCAAGTTCAAGTTCAGATATAACAGGTATTTGCAAAGCTCTTACTCTTTTAATAATCGGAGTATGCGGAGAAATCCCCGGAGATGAAACGGCTACATCGGCATTATTTATAAATTTTTCCGAGTGCCCGCCGTACTCTACATGGATACCTAAATCTTCAAGTTCTTTAGCCTCATCAGACTGTTCCTTGGTCGTAATATCCTTATATTCCGTTAAATAAACATCTGCTCCATGTTTTTTAGCAAATTTTGCTGCGGCAATCCCGCTTTTTGATAAACCCAGAACTAAAACTTTTTTCCCTCTAACACTCATTATAAGATTCCTTTCGCAAACAATTCAAATAAGACTACGGCAAATACGGAGAATAAAAGCGAAACAATAGAAAATACAAGAACGATTTTCTTTTCGCTCCACCCGCACAATTCAAAATGATGGTGAATAGGCGCCATTTTGAAAACTCTTTTGCCTGTCGTTTTAAAACTTGTTACCTGAATAATTACAGACAATGTTTCGATTACAAATACTGCTCCGAAAAATATCAGGAAGAACTCAAACTTTCCTAATATCGCAAGAGTACCGAGCAAACCGCCTATGGCAAGAGAACCCGTATCACCCATAAATACCTGAGCTTTCGGCTTGTTGTATTCCCAAAAACCGACTAATGCACCCGCAACGGATGCTGAAATTATAGCCAAATCCGTTTCGCCTAAAAGCAATGCAATAACAGCAGCCGCAATAAATGCGGGAATACCTGTTCCTGCTGCAAGTCCGTCTAATCCGTCGGTTAGATTATACGCATTTGATGAACCCGTGATAACAAAAACCGCAAAGAAAGGATAAAACCAGCCAAGATTAAATGCATATTTGCCGATTTTAAATATCCACGCATTATCGCCGTATGCAAGTACAAGTGCTATAGTAGGAAGCAATGCAATTGCCATCTGGCGCAAAAGTTTGCCTCTCGGGGTTAAACCGTCATTGCCATGACCTTTTATTTTAATATAATCATCCTGCAACCCCGCAAGAGTGTAGAAAAATAATGTCAATAAAGCTATTAAAGCCGTTGTAGACATCTCCTGCGCAAGAGATAACACAATAACCGCAGCCATAATTACGGCAGCAATTATAAAAACCCCGCCCGTTGTAGGCGTTCCCTCTTTTTTAGCATGATTTTGCGGAGCAACATCTTTTACATATTGACCGATTGTCTTTTTCTTTAAAAAGTCTATGTAAGGCACTCCGAATAACGAGCATAAAATAAACCCGATAAGGAATGCAACGGTGATCATAATCATATTTTTATATTCCTCATTTGCCTGATATTTTCAGGTATTTCCTCAAACTTCATACTTCTTGAAGCCTTTAGAAATATTGTATTACTCTTATCTAAATTTTCAACAATGTAACGTGCCGCCTGCGAATTATCATCAAAACTGTGTACGTCAAAGCCCGCATCTTTAAGGGTTTGCCCCGTTTCACGTGCGAGATTTCCGACGGTCAGATACTTAACATTTTTATTTAACTTTGATAAAAATTCTCCGACCTGTCTGTGATATAAAACCTCGTTTTCCCCGAGTTCTCCCATATTACCCAGAACCACAACGGGATTTTTGTACAATTCGACAAAAGTTTTAACAGATGCTTTCATTGATTCGGGGTTTGCATTGTAACTGTCATTTATAAAATTAAAACCGTTTATTTCTTCTTCTTCCCAGCGTTTTTCAATCGGATGATAAGTAAGCAGACCTTTAGCTATCTCATCAGGCGTCATATTTAATCTTAACCCTGCATTGATTGCTACAAGAGAGTTCTCTATATTGTAATCACCCTCGACGCTAAGTTCATAAATATTGCCCTTATATGAATATTTCGAATAAGACAACCTGCTTTCAAGAATTTTTACATCATCAAGCGAATAGAAAATCTTTTCGCCGTTGAATTTTAAATGTTTTTTTATAATATCCTGATTATGTCCGATAAAAAGTCCCGGAGATTTCAATCCGTCTGCGATTTCACATTTTGCCTTTGCGATATTATCCTGACTTCCGAGCCTGCCTATGTGAGCCGTTCCGACATTTGTAATTATTGCAATGTCGGGATTTAAGCATTTTGTAATAAGTTCAATTTCCCCTAAACCTCTCATACCCATTTCAATAATAAGAACCTTTGTATCAGGTTCCATTGAAAGAACAGTTTGGCAAAATCCGATTTCGTTATTGTGGTTTGAAAAAGTTTTTTGAGTTTTAAATTTGTAATTCAAAACGGCATAAACCATTTCTTTTGTGGTAGTTTTGCCAGAACTACCCGTTATACCGACACAAACGGGATTTATTTTGTTTTTATAAAACTGTGCGAGTTTTAAATATGCGATTTTTGTATCTTTAACCTTTAAAACAAGCGATGCGCCCGCATTTGGAGCATCATTCCTTGTTGTGAAATATGCTTTTGCCCCTTTTTCAAGTGCATTTTTTATAAAATCTTCGCCGTTAAAAGATTCACCTTTCAAAGGAAGATAAATATCACCCGAGGTAATTGTTCGGGTATCGGTCGAGATATTATAATCCTCATATCCGATTGAGGTATCTTTTAATACTTCAGCTCCCGCAGCCTTTATCAATTCTTCTTTACTAAACATAATATTTATATTTTAACCTAAACTTAGGTTTATAAATAAAAATTTAAGAAATATTAAACAAAATGAACATTTTTTCATGAAAATCGTTATAATGGTATAAAGGATTAAAAAATGGATAAGAAATGTACAAAATACGAAGGACTTTTTACTTTTGCAAATAAAGAGGATTTTGAAAACCACCTTGCAAATTGCCAAGATTGCAGACAGGAGCATCAAAAGATGGAAAAGATATCCTCATTAATTCAGGAAGTAAAACCTTACTATAAAAAGAGAAGAAGAAACAAGACATTCGCAAAAGTCGCATGCACCCTTTTGCTGTTATTCTTTTGCGGAACGACTTTCACATTCATGAACTTTAATACGGACCTTACCGACACATTAAAATACGGTTCGGCATTAGATGCTCAGGATTTAGGATTCCCCGTGGATTCCTACGGACTGATTACGGTAGAATAGATGGATTTTGATAAAATAATAAAAACCAACAAACAAAATATTAAAAATATTATAAGGCATGTAACCAAAGAAGATAACGAAGATATTGAGCAGGAGGTTTATCTCAAAATATGGAAGCACGCTCCTAAAGACGGTGCTTCAAAAAGCTGGATTTCCGTAATAACAAAAAATGCCTCGCTTGATTACTTAAAATCTGCATATCACAAAATGTTTACGAACTCTCAAAACGAGGATTTTGTCCTTGAAAGCGTAAAAGATAAACATTCAACGCCTGAAAACAAAGTTATTAATCTTGAAAGACAGAAAAGAATTATTAACGCAATCGAAAAGCTGAAGCCTAAATTCAAAGAGATAATAATGCTCACCGAAATTGACGGTTACAGCTACGAAGAATGCGCCAAAAAGCTTAACTGTCCGATAGGTACGGTTAAATCAAGAATTTACAATGCTAAAAAAGAACTCGCACAACAATTGGAAGATTTATTATAAAAAGGAGAATTACATGAAAAAAATTTTACCGATTTTATTTTTAAGCGCAATGCTTTTTTCAATTCCGGCAAGTACATCTGCTGCGGAGCAATGCCCCGTAAAAAACAGACCGGGAATGGAACAACCGCAAAAAATGCGACTAAATTTTGAGCAAAGATTAAAACTTACCGATGTTCAAAAAGAAAAAGCAAGAAAAATTCATGAAAAAGGGTTCAAACAAATGAAACCCATAATGCAAAAGAAAGATCAATTAAAAGTTGATATTGCGACAATTAAAAAATCCAATTTAGACGAAAAGACCAAGGCACAGAAAATCAGCAAAGACAAAAAAGAACTTCAAAAACTCCACCAAAAAGCCGAAAATATAAGAAAGGCTAACGGTAAGGAATTTGAAAAAATCTTAACAAAAGATCAGCTGGATGAACTTGCAAAAATGAAAGCCGAAGGGCGCAGAAATTTTGAAAGAACGCACAGGCCCAGACCGCCGTTTGATATGTTTCAACCCGGATTTAAAGGTTTTCGTCCGATGATGCCCCCGCCTGAAGATTAATTTATACTATTAATAATTAATAAACAAAAATAAGAGTATGTTATAATGCTCTTATTTTTTTGTTTTTAAATTAAGATTTTGTAAATATTCGCAAATATTGTATTTTAATAGTATAATCAAAAAAAAGGGAAGAATTTATGCAAAATGTTTTAGAAAAAAAGGGGATAATGAACATAGACTTTAATTGCGATTTGGCGCAGACTTACGGAATTTATAAAAATAGTACCGAGTACGATTTGCTCGATTATGTAAGTTCCGTAAATATAGCATGCGGATTTCATGCAGGCGATCCGTTGGCAATCAAAGAAGCTTTACTTGCCGCAAAAAATAAAAATGTAGTAATCGGTGCGCACATCGGTTATCACGATATTGAGGGATTCGGCTACAGACCTATGGATTTGGACGAAGATGAACTTGATGCACTTGTTATGTATCAGGTAGGGGCTTTAATGACATTTGCAAAAGCTTATCATCTTGAAATTGAGCACGTAAGACCTCATGGCGCAATGTATAGAAAAGCTATGGAAGATATTGAAACTTCAAGAATAATTGTACGTGCTGTTAAAAAATGTTCAAAATGGCTCGTATATTATGGCGCTGCAGGAGAAAATCTTGCACGTGTGGGAGCTGAAGAAAATATTCAGGTCGCTCACGAAATACACTTAGAAAAAATATATGATGAAAGCGGCAACATAATATTTACCGCCAGAGATTTAGAAAATACCAATATTTCTATTCAAAGACTTAAAGATTTGCTGCACAATTCAAGAGTAACAAACAATGTAGGCGGCAAAACCGAAATTGAAGCTGATACAATTCA
Source organism: uncultured bacterium (assembly GCA_900319365.1). Lineage (GTDB taxonomy): Bacteria > Cyanobacteriota > Vampirovibrionia > Gastranaerophilales > Gastranaerophilaceae > Zag111. The sequence goes on from ONOE01000002.1 coordinate 197,123, forward strand.
TTTCTCAAATAAATTGTCAAACGTAAAAGAACTTATTGTTCAAGCTAATGATGTGATTAAACCTCTCCCGTACAATTACAAAAAAGCAATGAAATCCGGATGGGTTGAATAGTTTGTGGAGAGATAGAATATTAAAGGAAGGATATCTTTAATGAAAAAGATAAGAATGTCAAAACAAATGGGATGGTTAGTACCCGGGTTGCAGGTAAAAAGATGGTTTGCGTTGATTTTAGTCGGCACAATACTGATGACTTTCGGGATTTTGATACTGTTTGATATCAGACCCGTATATTATACGATGAAATTTATCAGTAAAATTGCCAACACAGTATCGACAGAATGGCTTGCGTTCGGCATAATAATGATCGGTGCAGCTTTCTTCTTCAAAGGTTGGAGAATGACAAACCTTTCAATGCTCGGAATGAAAGACAGCCGCCAAAATGATATTCTTCTCGAGAATTTATACAGACGCCGTAAATTAAACCGAGGACCGAGAATCGTTGCAATCGGCGGCGGCACGGGTTTATCAATGCTTTTAAGCGGTATTAAAAATATTACAAATAACATTACTGCTGTTGTAACAGTCGGCGACGACGGCGGAAGTTCCGGCAGATTAAGAGAATCTATGGGAATTTTACCCCCGGGCGATATCAGGCATTGTATTACGGCACTTGCAGACGATGAAGATTTGATTACAAAGCTTTTTAAATACAGATTTGATAACGGCGAGGGACTTGAAGGGCACAGTTTCGGCAACTTATTTTTGACCGCACTTTGTGATATTACTGGCAATATGGTATCTGCCGTAAAAGCTTCGGCCAACGTAATTTCTATCAGAGGACGAGTTTTACCCTCAACTTTAGATGATATGAAACTCGTTGCCGAAATGGAGAACGGCAGAATAGTTCACGGAGAATCAAATATACCGGAAGCTCGCGGCAAAATCAAAAGATTATATACAGAACCCGAAAATTGCAAAGCGTTGCCTGAAGTTTTGCAAGCAATACATAGTGCCGAATTGATTATTCTCGGACCGGGAAGCTTGTATACAAGTGTAATTCCGAATTTACTTATAAAAGAAATTTCTGAAGCCGTATCAAAATCTTCGGCTAAAAAGATTTATGTATGCAATATTATGACACAACCCGGAGAAACCGATGGCTACACGGTAAGTGATCATCTTAAAGCTCTAATAAGACATGCGGGAGTTGAACACCTTTTAGATGCAGTTTTGGTAAATAACAATATTCCAAAAGACTGGTCTGGAAAATACAAAGAAAAAGGGCAATATCCCGTTAAAACAGATACTCCCGAAATTAAGAAATTAGGCATAAGTATTTGCGCTAAAAATCTTGTTGATATCAATAAAGACGGTTTTATAAGACACAATTCATCAAAAGTCGCAAGAGCGGTTTATTACTGGTTTAGGAAATCAAAATAAACAGTTCTTCTATCCAATATGGAGTAAAGCACAAAAATGCAAAAAGATTCAGCGGGGGTATTTGATTTTGTACATATTAAAGAACGGCTCCTACCGTATAAGGTAAAAACCGTTCAGAACTCTTACAGAAACTAGGCAGTTGTCCAAGCTGCCACTCTGTGCTTATATTATAACTTATATTGATATAAATTTCAAGTGTAGGAGATATTTATTATGCTAAAAAAGATTTCAGTAAGAACATTAAGAAAATATAAAGAAAATCACGAAAGATTTTCTATGCTTACGGCTTATGATTATTCCACCGCAAAATACTTTGATGAAGCGGGGATTGATGTCATATTGGTAGGAGACAGCCTTGCAATGGTTGCTTTAGGCTATGACAATACCAATAATCTCGGAATTAACGAAATGGCTGTGTTCACAAAAGCCGTAGCACGTGGAGCTAAAAGAGCAATGGTAGTTACCGATATGCCTTTTATGAGCTACACCATTGATATTCCGTCAGCTTTAACCAATATCGGCAATATGATAAAGCTCGGTTCAAGAGCGGTTAAACTTGAAGGGTGCAACAATTATATTCTTGAACTCATTAAGCGCTGCGTAAATATGGGCGTTCCCGTTATGGGACATATCGGATTTACCCCGCAATCGGAAAACGTAATAGGCGGGCACTATATTCAAGGGAAAACGGAAGATAGAGCGCAGGAGCTATTACAGGAAGCTAAAAAGCTTGAAACTGCGGGAGTATTTTCTATTGTGCTTGAAATGGTACCCGAACAAGTTGCCAAAAATATAACCGAAAATATTTCAGTTCCGACGATTTCATGCGGAGCGGGAAGATTTTGCGACGGATTTGTAATGGTTTGCGATGATTTGTTGGGTAAATACGACGCTTTCACTCCAAAATTTGCCAGAAAATACGGAGATATTAAAAGCCTTATAACAAATTGTGCGACAAACTACATTGAAGATATCAAAAACGGCATTTATCCTAACGAAAATGAAGTTTATTAATAAAACATATAAAAAGCCTGCCCAAAGGAGTAAAGGGCAGGACTGATGTATAGTCGGGTAAATGAGTTTACTTAGTTTCCAGCACAACATTATTATTCATTTTTGTTTTTAGTCAAATTTTTGTGGTTAAAATTCTTCATTTGTTTTATAATTTTTAATATGAAAAAGGTATTTTTATTATTTATAGTATTATGTTTAAATTTTGGCGTGCTGTCTTACGGATTTACGTTCAAAAAGCAGGTACAAGAAGCTCCGAGCGACCCTGTAACAGAGCAGGCAAAAGTCTTTTACGCTCAAAATGACATTGATAATGCATTTGATATCCTTAATCAAAAGGCCGAAGATCAAAGAAGTGCTCAGGATTGGCTGATGCTCGGAAACATTATGCAAGACAGAGAAAAAATTGATGAAGCTGTATATATGTTTCATCAAGCTATAAATAAAGACCCTAAATTTTACAAAGCGCACTATAATTTAGGCTATATTTATTTATCGCAAAACAAGCCAAATATGGCACTTGCAGAATTTAAACTTGCCGTAAAATACAAGCCTGATTTTTCATACGGGTATTATAATATCGGCTGTGCTTATTTAAAACTCAACAAATATTCGCAAGCAAGATATAACTTCTTCAAAGCTATGGATTTGAGGGCAAATGAGCCGAATATTTACTACAATCTTGCCTATATTTTCAAAAAACAGGGAAAAGATAAACAGGCGCAGACTTATCTGGATTTATACAACAAAATGATGGAGAGCCATGAGTTATAAAGGAATAATATTTGATTTCAACGGGACATTATACTGGGACAGCGCTAAGCATAAACAGGCATGGCGTTTGTATTCAAAAAAGTTGAGAGGAACCGAATTTAGCGATGAAGAAATGCTTCATCACATGTTTGGCAGAACAAATGAAGAAATCATTGAGTACGCAATCGGCAAAAAGCCGTCTGCTGAAATGGTGGAAAAATTAGGGCAAAAAAAAGAAGAACTTTATCGCCAAATGAGCGTTAAGGATAAAGAAAACTTTCATCTTGCCCAAGGTGCGGTTGAGTTTTTGGATTTTTTGAAAGAAAATGACATTCCGAGAAATATCGCAACAATGTCAGATAAAACAAATGTGGACTTCTATTTTAAGAGTTTCAACCTCGATAAATGGTTTGATATAAATAAAGTTGTTTATGCAAACGGTATTATTCCGAGCAAACCAGCCCCCGACATTTATGAAATCGCCGCAAAAAATATGGACTTAGCGTCGAAAGATTGTATAGTTGTAGAAGATGCACTTTCAGGTATTGAATCTGCGAGAAAAGCAGGCATAGGCAAGATAATTGCAATATGCTCGGAAGAAGCTCCCGAGCTTTACGAAAAAATTCCATGTGTAAGCGGAATTATCCATAATTTTGATGAATTTGACAGAGGGCTGTTCAAGGCTAAAGTTTCATAATCAGGGTTGACAAAACATAAATCATTTTGTCAATCATAGCTTTTTGCAATTCACAAAACTGACAAAACTTTAGCAATTGATTAAATCTTGCAAAATAAAATAAGTGTGGTAATATAGATACAGTAAGATAAATGGACTTGTAGCTCAGTTGGTAGAGCAGTTGACTCTTAATCAATTGGTCGAGGGTTCGAGCCCCTCCGGGTCCATTTTTCACAAAAAAAAACGGATAATGTCATAAGGGGCGAGAACCCTACAAGTCGATAGACTTGTGTGTGGTTCGAGCGGCGAACGAGCAGAGAGTGAAGCTATTTTGTCTTAGGCCACAGCCTGAAAGACGAGCAGAGAGTGAAGCTATTTTGTCTTAGGCCACAGCCTGAAAGACAAAATGCGAAATCTCGTTTAATGCGAGTGAGCCAAGGCAGTCCCCTCCGGGTCCATTTTTCACAAAAAAAAAACGGATAATGTCATAATGGGCGAAACCCTACAAGTTAGAGCCACACCGTTTAATCAGGGATACATTAATCAGTTATTTTAAAGAGAGTTTTATTTTTATAAGGGGTATAAAACATGGTTTGTACGATTGAAGAAAAAACTACCAAAAAGGTTATTAAAAAAGCTTTATCTGCTCTTGGGAAAAAGAATTTTGTATTTATTATGCACAATGCAAGTTTTCCTGCCTGCAAAGATGAAAATACGGGATTCGGAACAGTAAATTCTAACGGCGGTAAAAAATTCATCAATTATGCTCAAGGCTTATTTGATGCAATTCAAATGGGACCTGCGGGGAAGACTAAATTATCTGATGCATCACCATACACGGGAACTATTTTCTCGGGCAACCCGTTATTTATTGACTTAAAAGAATTAACAACAAAAAAATGGGGCAATATTTTGCCGCAGGAAACTTTTGATGAAATCGTTCAAAACAACCCTAACAAGGGCAAAAACAGAACAAGTTATACTTATATTTACAAAAAGCAGGAAGAAGCTTTATCTCAAGCATACGACAACTTTTTGAAATTAAACGACAAAAAATTGCACAAAGAATTTGAATCATACAAAATTCAAAATAAAATATGGCTTGATAATGACAGTTTGTATGAAGCTCTTGCTATAGAAAACGAAAGCGACTACTGGCACAACTGGAAGTCAGAAACAGACAAAAATCTTTTAAACCCGAAATCTCAGGAAGAAAAGATTAAATACGCAAAAAGAATTGACGAAATTTCTAAAAAATATTCAAAAGAAATTGATAAATACAAATTCATTCAATTTGTTCTTCACATTCAAAATGAAGAAACAAAAGAATATGCAGCTTCAAAAAACATCAAAATGATTGCAGACAGACAGGTTGCGTTTTCCGACAGAGATGAATGGGCTTATCAATCCTTGTTCTTAGAGGGTTGGTACCTTGGCTGTCCTCCTGATTATTTTTCAAAAGACGGTCAAGCATGGGGCTTCCCCGTTATGAACCCCGAAAAATTATACAATGGCGACGGAACTTTAGGCGAGGGCGGCATTTTGATGAAAAATCTTTTCAAAAAAATGTTTAAAGAAAACCCCGGCGGTGTGAGAATTGACCATATTGTAGGTCTTATTGACCCGTGGGTATACAAAAAAGGGTTTACTCCACGTCCTGAAGAAGGTGCAGGCAGACTTTATTCATCTCCCGAGCATCCGTTTTTGAAGAAATTTGCTATTCCTAAGCTTGAAGATCTTGATGAAGAAGTAGGTCCGGACAAAGAAAAAAGAGTTAAAACTCTTTCAAAAGAACAAATTAAGCTCTACGGCAGATTAGTTCAAATTGTTATTGATGCGGCAAAAGAAGAAGGATTAACAAAAGATGCCATAGTTTGCGAAGATTTGGGAACTTTGACAAATCCCGTTGCATCGGTAATGAAAGAGTATCAGCTTATGGGAATGAAATTAACTCAGTTTACCGTTCCGACAGAACCCGATGATCCCTACAGATGTAAAAATATTCCCGAAAAATGCTGGGCAATGATAGGAACCCACGATAATAGACCCGTTAATGTTTGGGCAAAATCTTTAATCCACACACACGAAGGGTATTTACACGCAAAAAATCTTGTCGAAGATTTATTCTCAGAAAGCGAAAATAAAGATGATATAATTGTAAAATTGACAAATGATGCTGATTTTCTGAAAGAAACAAAACTTGTTGAATTATTCGCATCAAAAGCTCAAAATCTTCAAATCTTTTTCACCGATTTCTTTGATATGTGGGAAACATACAATGTTCCAGGAACTTCGGGAAATCAAAATTGGAGTTTAAGATTGCCTGATGATTTTGAAACAATGAAAACAATTAATTTGCCTTTAATATTGAAAAAGGCTATAATTGCAAGAGGTGAAAAATTCGCATCAAAGAACAAAAAGATAATAAAGGAGCTCGATGAAATTCAGTAACATTAAAAGGACTTTTATAATTTGTGCGACATTATTACTTGTCGGAGCATCTGTTCCCGCATTTGCGGATTTAACGACTGATGCAAAAATCGAATATAACAGAGGAATTGAGTATTACAAAACAGGATCTTATGAACAGGCGGCAGAAGCTTTCAAAAAAGCAACCGAACTTGATCCGAATTATATTGATGCTTATTTTAATTTAGGCTCATTACTTGAATATTTAAAACAAGATGATGAAGCCTTGAATGCTTTTAAACAAATTATTTTAAGAAAGCCCGATGATTACGAATCGGTATACAAAGCTGCCGAATTGAGCAAAAAGCTTGGCAATTACGACAAGGCAAAAATGTATTTAACTCTTATTCCGACAGATTATCTAATCGGGCAAAGAGCAAAAGAACTTGCCCAATCTATGAATACTGATTTGCCAACGGCAAAAGCCGAACAAACAGAGCCTAAATCGTTTTCTCAGGCAAATGAAATGAACGATTCAAACGGAGTTTATAATGACATCTCAAGCCCCACGGGTATAACGACAGATAGTAGCGGTAACTTGTATGTAGCAACATTTGCAGATAATGCAATATATAAAATTGCGCCTAATAATCAAAAAATGATTTATGTTAAAAATCCTAAAATTAACGGACCGATAGGCTTAGCAAGAGATAATTCGGGCAACTTATATATTGCAAATTACAACAAAAATAACGTTTTAAAAGTAGATACAAGCGGAAACGTAACAGAGCTTATCAACAATGTTCAAAACCCTTATTGTCTGTATTTAACCGATGGATTACTGTTTGTATCTTCACAAGGCAGCAATCAGGTTATCAGATATAAGTTAAAATAATTTTTATTTATGCGAATGTTTAAGGATTTTCTTTTTCATTTCTATGATTTCGAAAACATAATCATAGTATGCACTTTTGCCTTTGAATCGCTGCAATCTTTTTTCAAGTTCTTCAGGCGCAATAAAATCTTTATAGAGAGCAATTTCTTCAAGGCATGAGATTTGCTCGCCTTTGTTTGCCTCTATTGCACGTACAAAATTTGCCGCTTCAAGCATTGAATCCTGAGTTCCCGTATCAAGCCAAGTAAAACCTCGCCCGAGAATTTCAACATTTAAAAGTCCTTTTTCAAGATATACCCTGTTTAAATCGGTTATCTCAAGTTCGCCTCGTGCAGATAATTTAAGAGTTTTAGCATAATCACAAACATTTTTATCATAGAAGTATAAACCCGTAACAGCAAAATTTGATTTAGGCTTTGCAGGTTTTTCTTCAAGAGATATAGCTTTACCCGATTCATCAAATTCGACAACTCCGAATCTCTCAGGGTCTTTAACTCTGTACCCGAATACCGTTGCGCCTTTTCTGTCGGTTAAAACATTCTTCAAAAACGTTGAAAACCCAAATCCGTGGAAAATGTTATCCCCGAGAATTAATGCAACATCTTCACCGTTTATAAAATCTTCACTTATTAAAAACGCATCGGCAATACCACGCTGAACGTATTGTATTTTATATTGCAAATTTATACCATATTGAGAACCGTCGCCAAGCAACTTTTGAAAATTGTCGTTATCTGCCTCGTTTGTAATTATCAAAATATCTTTAATCCCTGCAAGCATCAATGTTGAAATTGCATAATAAATCATAGGTTTGTCATAAATGGGTAAAAGAATTTTTGAAATAGGCTGTGAAGCCGGATACAATCTGGTGCCCGCACCTGCTGCTAAAACGATTCCTTTCATTAGTTAAACTCCTTATAATTTTATACTGTCAGAAACACTTTTATATTATAACCGAAAAATTTATTATTCAATCACTTTTTCAAAACCCGACCAATCAAATTTATGATTTTCTGTTTTTGATTTTATTGTTTCTGTATCTAAATTCTTTAAATTCTCAAATGCCCCGTTAAAATCGTGCTGCAAATCAATTACGGGCAATTCAAATTCTTTTGCGATTTTTTCTACTTTTATATCGTAATTTATGCAAAGAGTTTTCACTCCTGTCAAAAGTCCGATAATTATTGAATGAAACCGCATTGAAACCATATATTGAGCCTTTGCCAGATGAGAAATTATATCTTGGTTTGATAAATTTGAATAAACTTCTGTTTTTATGGACGGGTTAAGCGCTTTTAATTTATCACTAAACTCATTGCAAATATTTAAATCAATAGCATCTTGCAGTGCATAAATCTCAATATCAAAATCGCTAAAATTGTCATTTACCGCCTTGCTAAGCCTATCAAGAAATTCCGCACTCATTCCTTTACAATCTCTCAATTGAACGGCAAGCATTTTTGTTTTTTGAACCTGCGGAACTTTTAGCGAAAAAATCGGGTCGCAGAGTAAATCTGACTTAATACCCCAATTGTTTAGCAATTCTTGGCTTTTTTCATCTCTTACACTCAGATACGTGCAATGCTTTAGAATATTTTTTGTAACAAAACGTCCGAATGATGAATTGATAGGACCAATCCCCTGCGCAAAAATTATAACTTTTTTGTGCAAAAATAAAGCAATAAAAATTATCAAAAGATAGTATATTAAACTCTTTAAACTCGTAACATCTTGGAGCAAACTCCCGCCGCCCGAAATCAGAAAATCGGTTTTAGACAGAGCCTCAACAATATTTTTGATATCAAATGTTCTGACACAATTGATATTTTCATACAATGAATGTGTATAATCAGGGTTTGAAGTGATTATGGTAATGTCGGTACCAAATTCTTTCAATTTAGACACAAGAACAGATAAAATAGCCTCATCACCAAAATTTTTAAAGCCGAAATACCCCGATAATACAAACCTTTTTGGCATGAACAGACCTCAATTATTCCAAACTGCTTATCAGGTTTTTAACTCGTTTTGTTATTTCGCCGTAAGAAGATGCAAGGGTTAAATTTCTTCCGACACCGACTGCAATTGCACCCGAATCAATATATGATTGGATCTCATCAAGTTTAACATCACCTTGAGGAATTACGCTCAAAAACGGCATAGGTCTTAACATGTTTTCGATATACTCAACCCCGCCGAGCGCCGTAACAGGATAAACTTTTACAAGCGGTATTCTTGCTTTCCATGCTTTATACGCTTCGTTAGCAGTTGAAGTCCCCGCAATGAACGGAATTTGTCTGTCTTTTGAAATTTTTACAAGATTTTTTGAAAATATCGGAGATGCAATAATTTTTGCACCACAATCAATAGCGATTTGCGCCTGAACGGAAGTAATAATGCCGCCTGCACATATTATTGCCTCTTTTGATAATTTATCAATAACATTAAAGACCTCTGAATTTAATGCGGTTATTTCAATCATATCCAACCCGCCGTCAATGATGGCTCTGGCCGTATCATAAACGATATTGGAATCCGTATTTCTTATAATCGGGTAAACCTTATTTAATGAAAGTTTTTCTGTTAAGTTCATGTTCACAATCTGTCCTTTTTTCCAAATTTATTATATCATAAAATAACAGGGGATTAATGTATATGAAGAAATTGAAAAATAAACTGTTTTATATTTACGCTTTTTTGTTATATCTGGTAATTATTTGCGTATTCATATTGCTTGCCAACAAATTTATTAAACCTTATGCTGACAGCTTGTTGTTATCAAAGGTTTCATCAATGATTCAGCCTGATTATGATGTTGTCGAAATCGTATTTGACGACAGCACAAATCAAAAATACAGTTGGCTAAACGACTCAAATAACGAAATAACTGCAAACATTTTAGACTATTTCCACACCTATGCAAAGCCTAAAGTTGTCGGACTTGATATCGGGTTTGTATCGTTCCGTGATGAAATGGCACCCAAAGCTCAAAAATTCTTAACCCAAATCGGCAGAATGAATAACCTCGTATCAGGATTCTTCCCCGAACAGGACTTGCGCAGAGATGATAAATATTTCATTGATAATTTCAAACAAAACCATTCAATGGATGTAAAAATTCAAACGAAAAAGAAATTCAAAACAAATTACCACGGGATTATCAGCTATTCGGATATTTTAAGAAAAACCACCAAACACTACGGTTCTGTTGTTATTCAAAAAGATGCCGCAGCAAGTTATACTTTTGACTGCATAAATATCGTAAAAATAGGTGATGCTTACTATCCGTCATTGTCTTTAAAGATGTACTTGCTTGCAAATAACACCAATCAAATTGCTATAACAGACAAAGACATAGTTGTACCTAAAACGGGGTTGAAATTCCCTTACAGATACAAAGGCGGCAATTTCTATTCTCCTATAAGATACTACAGATTGTATCCGTTCGGAGGCGGGGAGCCGACTTATTCACACTTCGTAATCCCCGCATACAAGATTTTGGATACCTATGAAGCACTTCAAAAAGGAATTACGCCTAAAACCAATCCCCGAATGTATGATGTTTCAAAAAATGCCCATGCACTTTTAAATCCCGATTTATTTAAAAATAAAATAATCTTTATCGGCGAAAATATATCGGGAGCAAACCAAGATGTTTTGAGAACCCCGATGGAAGAAAGACATCCGGGAGTTGATGTTCAGGCAAGCACCTACAACAATTTAAGCGGAGCAGAAAGCATTCACAATGCGGGATTTCCGGTAAATGTATTCTTATTCCTGCTGCTTTGTATATCAGCGTTTGTCGTAATTATGCGCTCAAAATTTATAAAAGGAATAATCTCTTTATGCGCATTAGATGTGGTTTATTTAATTTTTGTAATCATATTTGCCCTGTTCGGCTATATCACAAGTTATGCCGTACCGCTTGTGTGCCAATTCGTTACGGCTGCATTTGCATATACTTTTAAATTTATAAACGAAAACCGAAACAAAGAGCAAATCAAAAACGCAATGGGTAAATATTTATCTCAAGACGTTATGAAAAATGTTGTTAAAAACATTGATAATCTCGGGCTCGGCGGTAAAAGGACCGTCGTAACGGTTCTGTTTTCGGATATCAGAGGTTTTACAAGCATGAGCGAAAAGATGCAGGCGGTTGATGTTTCTAAAATCTTGAATGAATACTTTGCCGAAATGGAACCGATTATTACAAAATACAACGGAATCATTAACAAATTCATAGGCGATGCGATTATGGTAATTTTCGGCGAACCCATTCAGGATATCAACCACCCGCAAAATGCCGTTAAATGTGCTTATGAAATGCTTAAAAAAGTCGAATATTTAAGAGAAAAATGGTTATTTGAAGGGCGCCCGAAATTCGAAATCGGCATCGGCATAAATACCGGAGAAGTCTTTATCGGCAATATCGGCACGGAAAACCGTATGGAATATACCGTTATCGGCGACACGGTAAACCTTGCAAGCAGAATTGAAAGCTATAACAAGGTTTATAAAACGAATCTGCTTGTGAGCGCATCGACTTATAACTATATTTCGGATATTGCAGATGTTATCAAAATTAAAGAAGTCCAAATTCGAGGGAAATCAAAGAAAATGGATATCTATGAAGTTCTGCGAATAGACCTTGATAAATAATTTGCGGGGCAAAATTTATCATTCACGGCTTTTTAAACGGACATGAATATTGCGTCTATTAATCCTTATTTGTATTTTAGTGCGAATTTAAATTCGCCAAAATTGAAATTTGAAAGACAGGATTTCTATGTAAATATGAAAGGCTACGGTAAGAATTTCAGATGGGCGGATTGCGTAATAAAAACGGCCGATTCGACAGCCAAACTTATAAAAAACGGTTTCTCTTTTGAAAATATTTTGCACAATATTACTTCAGGCGTAATAAAAGCCAACAAAAAGATAAATGACCTTGCGAAAAGACTCCATACGGGGATTTTGAGAACTCCGAGGAAAGGTTGAGAGTCTGATTCAGATTGGGCAAAATATGATTTGGAAACACCGTACGGAAAATTCGGACTGCCCAAATACCTGCCTTATGAAAACAGGCTTGATTATGTACAATCACATCCGCTTGATAATCCGATAGACGGAATTGATTTAACTCGCCCTGTTTTCGGGAAAAATAAGAAATATTTAAAACACGGCGACAGCGAATACGTGAATAATGCGCTTGAATATGCAATGAGGCGTTATAAAGATTTTTCAAAATACTTAAATAAAGATATCAATGAAAATGATATGACAAATATAAATAACGATATTGCCGAAATCCGCTGGGTTCTGGTGCATGCAACACCTTGGGACAGAGGGAGCGACTCAATTTCAAACGTATTGATTCGCTCAATGTATAAAGCCGCAGGAATAAAATCCTACCCGTTGAAAGAAGGCGTTTCGCTTGACTTGGAGGCATATTGCAACAACCTGCAGGATTATAAGAAGAATTTTGCCGATTATTTTGAATCCCCGCCCGAAATTATAAACTAATACACAAATATTTGCATTTATTTTTTCATAATGATATTATATAAGCACTTGCCGATATGGCTCAGTTGGTAGAGCAGCTCATTCGTAATGAGCAGGTCGTCGGTTCGAGTCCGACTATCGGCTTTGCTTTTTATTAAAAAACGTGTAACATCAGTTACACATTTTTTTGCATATTATTTTATGCTTGACAAATTTCATATTTAAATGTATTATTACTACACAAGTAGTAAATAATCTGCTTGATAATATCCTTCTTATAACTACTATATGCACGTAAGACCTTTATAAGGTCTTTTTTATTATTTAAAAAGTCTGTTTTTAATCTCAATTGCGGTTTTTGTTGCGGCAAGTCCTGCCTGAGAACTTTCTTTAAGCATCGGCGACATCAAAGAACCTGTCTGCGCCATCGCATCAACAACTTCATCAAAAGGTATTTTACTCTCAATACCCGCAAGCGCAAGCTCTACCGCCGTAATAGAATGAATTGCTATAAACGGATTACGTTTTACGCAAGGAACTTCAACCAGTCCCGCAACAGGATCGCAGGTCAAGCCCAAAAGATTTTTTAGCGCTAACGCTCCCGCATTCAAAATCTGCGAAATACTCCCGCCTCTAAGTTGGCAAATTGCAGCAGCGCTCATTGCACCAGCAACTCCGCATTCAGCCTGACATCCCGCTACAGCACCCGCCAACCCGACTTTTATTGATATAATTCTGCCGATTTCGCCTGCAGTTATTAAAGCATCTATCTGCTCCCATTCGGTGTAATTATATTCTTCACTCACCGCAATCAAAGTCGAAGGCAAAATTCCGCACGAACCTGCCGTAGGGCAAGCCGTAATTATGCCCATTCTGATATTTTCTTCGCTTGTTGCAAGCGCATATTCCAAAATCTTTTCGTACAACGTGCCAAACATTGCATGTTCCTTTCTGAATTTCTTTTGCAACTTATGGCAATCCTGACCGCACATTTTGCTATATGATAATTCTTTGCTTTTCAAACCGTTTTTAATGGCATGTTTCATCGCATGCAAACTCTTTGCGGCAAATTCCCTAACCTGTTCAACCGTAATATCTTCATCAGATGCGGCATGCTTTTGTGCAATTTCATAAATCTTTTTATGACCGAAATTGCAAACCTGATCCAACTGTTCAAAGGTATTTATATCCATTTTAATTTTCCAATTTTCTTATATAAGTAGTAAAATACACATCATGCAAATTTTTAATCTTTGCAATAACATCATCTTTGATTGTCCCGTCGATGCAAATTATCATTGAGGCATCTTGTCCTTTTGCGTTTCTGTCGCAATCAAGAGATGCAATATTTATAGCCTCATTCTGCAAAATCGACGAAACAGAAGAAATCATTCCGGGTTTATCTTTATATACAAGAATCAAGGTATTGTAATGCCCGGTAACAGACACATTAAAATCATTGATTTTAGTAATAACAACTTCTCCCGCACCGATTGAATCGCCCGAAATATTCATATCATAATCCCCTGACAATTCTATATCGACAGAATTAGGATGACGACGAAAATCGTCAAGATATTCATATTTATAATCAATATTTTTGCAAACATCAGAATTAAAAATATCTTTTATGCGCTCATCATCAACATTCATACCTAAAAGTCCGGCAAGCAGACCTTTATCCGTGCCGTGCCCTTTGCCCGTGTGAGCATAGGAGTTGTAGAGTTTAAAAGTAACTTTTTCGGGTTCGGAATTATAAATATTTCTGGCAAGCAAACCCAATCTGACGGCTCCTGCAGTATGAGAACTTGACGGACCGGCCATAACAGGCGAAATTATATCAAACAAGGTGGATTTCTTCATACTTACCTCAACCGATTTTTGGCAATATACATCATTACCGCCTCATCTTTGTCTGTGGGAGTACGCAGGGAATCCTTTCTCAATTTGAAATCTTTTATTTGCTCCTCAACAAAAAATTTGTTGTATACGGATAATCCCAAATAGATAACAAATGAGAACACCATAACGCCTGCCATTGCCATACCAAATTTTGATACAAGTTCCTTACCGCTCGGTGCTCCTGCGCCTGTTGCTTTTGCAGCCATTGCGGGAATTGAAGTCAGGAAAAAGCATAATATTGAGGCAAAAATTTTAGTTAATTTCGTCATTCCGAGCTTTTGAATATTTTTTGTATTCTTTATCATATATTTAATCTTTCTTTTTTATGTCGGGATAGCACCCTAAGGGCATTTTATCGGTGCGGCGGCAAGTGCACCCTACTTCATCTATTCTTCCTCAGTTTTTTTTATTGTTTTTGTTTTTCTTGAAGAACCTCTGTTCGGGCGCTTTTTGGGAGTTTTCTTGGCTGCTTTCTGTTCTGCAACAACTTCAGTTACCTGTTCTGCCGGAACTTCTGTCGGAGCAGGGGTTGTTTGAACTTCCGCTTCAGCCTTTTTGGTTCTTCTTGTTATTCTTTTTCTGCCCGTGGGTTTCTTTTTATCTTCAACAATTTCAGGTTCAGCCGTTTCAACAGGTGCGGGAGCGGGAGCCTCTGCAACCGTTGCTATCGGCTCTTGAGGTTTTTCTTCTTGAGATTGAGCCTTTTTATTAAAACTAGCCTTTCTCCCACGAGCTTTTGCCTCTTTTTTATTCATTTCTTCTGTTGCCGTAACCTCGGGAGTTGTTTCAATAACGGGTCTTTCAACGGTTTCTTCCGTCGGTTCGTTATCCTGTTTTGCCTGAGGCTGCTGCTGGTTATTATTGTTGTTATTATTCTTGTTGAATTTATTATTATTCTTTCTGAATGCGCCTGTAGGAAGTTTTACCTTTGCGGCTTTTGCTCTGTATTCGCCTTCTGCAACGGGAGTTGCAAAGTTGAAATCAATTATGCTGCAGCCTGTACCCTGGCAATGCGGGCATTTTTTAGTAAAAATTTCAGCTAAAGACTGTCCCTGCCTGTGGCGAGTAAGTTCGACAAGTCCCAAATCAGACAATTGACCGACCTGCGGTTTTGCTTTATCAGCTTCAAGTGCAATTTCGAGTTCTTCCATCATAGCAAGTTTATCAGCACGTGAACCCATATCAATAAAGTCTACAATAATCATTCCGCCGATATTTCTTAATCGCAGCTGTCTTGCGATTTCATGAACAGCCTCAAGATTGGTTTTTAATATTGTTTCATCTTGAGTAGCCGAACTTATAAATTTACCCGAGTTAACATCAATTACCGTTAAGGCTTCCGTTTGTTGAATATACAAATATCCGCCCGACGGCATATTAACTTTGATATTCAAAGCCGCTTTAATTTCTTTGTGAATATCCATTGCAACAAGCAAAGGCTCATTACCTTTATACAAAGTAACGTTTACCCCTTTATTGATGTGCCAGTTTTGCAGGATATTTTGAACTCTGTTGAGCGCAAACGGAGTATCAACAATAATTTCAGATACATCTTCCGTGCATGCTTCTCTGATTACTTTATAAAGTAAATCCTGATCTCTATAAATAAGACTCGGAGCTTCAAGAGTTTCTGACGAAGTAATAATATTATTCCATTTTTCAAGCAAGATTTCTAAATCTTCCTGAATATCGGCTTCAGATTCGTTTTCTGCTTCAGTTCTGATAATTACGCCCAGTCCGACTGGTTTAATAAGATTGACTATAGCTTTTAATCTTGCTCTTTCTTTTGAATTTTCAATTTTTTTACTTACGCTGACACCCGGCTCATAAGGCATTAAAACAAGAAATCTTCCCGGCAGACTGATTTCTGTAGTAACTCTGGGACCTTTGTGTCCCGTAGGTTCTTTAACAACCTGAACGACAAGTTTTTGTTTAGGGGATAATTTTTCCTTTAAAGTACCCTTGCCCATAACATCTTCTGCATGCAAAAAGCCCATTTTGTCAGAACCGACGTTTACAAATGCCGCATCAATACTTGGCAGAATATTATCAACGGTTGCAAGATAAACATCTCCCAAAAGCACATCACCTCTTTGAATAAAGAAATCAGTAACTTTTTTGTTTTCCATTACTGCCGCAATATTATCTCTTTCTGCAATAACAATTTTTTTGTCAACATTTTGTTGATTTTGATTTTGTTTCTGATTGTTGTTTCTGTAACTCATAAAAATTTTCCTTTACTATAACTCATGCAGGTTTTCCGTCAAAAATTTAGTACGTTTAATATCAAATATAACATCTGGCGCTATATGTTCCATAAGCATATCAGCCCTTAAAGTCGGAATATTTGTATTTCTTCCTGCTCTCAATACTATAAACAGACGACCGCTCTCAAATCGGTATTCTCCGATTGAATGCTTATAATCTATTGTTTTTTCTAAACCTTTTTTAGTTTTCTTTCCTATTAAAATTTCATCGGAATTTAAAACTCTAAGTGTATTATACATGAATTTGCCAAAATCGTAAAGTGTACCGTCTGAAATTTTGATTTCATATTCAGCCCAGTAAACTTCTTCTTCAATAGCGGGAGATGATTTATCTATTTGTTTAACATAAATTATTTCTGAACCGTTTGGCATGACTTTTTCAATTTCCGATTTTACGTAATCCGCATCACGATTTTCCCATAGTGAAAGATCAATAAGCTCGCAACTACTTTCACAAAACAAAGGTAGTGCTATGCCCATGGATATTTTCATAGTCGGGTTGTAACCGTAAGAATACGCAAGTTTCAAATTCGTACGTCTTAAAGCTTTAATAAAAGTATTTTGCCAATCAAGATGCGAGAAATACTTTAAAATTCCTGTTTTGGTTAACTTTATACGATATTTATAAACTTCTTTGATATCTTTTTGATCCATGTGCTCAACATGCCTGTGGCATTGTTTTGCAATCTCCTGCGCTTTGTCTGATGCCGTATAAGGTTTTGCCATAATTTTATGAACTTTAAATTCAGGGCATACCCCGCAATTTACGCACTTATTCTGGCAGGTCGGAACAATATGCGGCGAATTTTCATCAACCGCAAAAGCTTTTTTATACTCATCTTGGAGCCATTCTTTTTTCAAACCGACATTTACAAAATCCCACGGCAAGGGTTTATCCAAATCATATTGAGTATGCGCTAATTCTTCTAAATCCAAACCGAGTTCACTTGCCGTATCAAACCACATTTGGCGGTCAAAATTTTCACCCCACGAATCAAGATATGAGCCTTTTTTATAAAGAGCCTCAATATATTTTCCCATTCGCTCATCGCCTCTTGTCAAAACGCATTCCAACAGCGATAAATATTTATCGCTATAGTTAACTTTTACACCTTTTACACGGCGCAGGCGTTCCATCAAATAATCAATGTGCGCTTTTACTTCGGTAAGACTCATTTGGGGGCACCATTGAAACGGCGTAAAAGGTTTCGGAACAAAAATCGAAAGGGTACAGGTCAAATCAAGCGAATGTTTCAGACCTTTTTCTTTTTTCAATAATTTTGACTTATATCTTAACCCCGAAAGCAATCTCCCGAGTTCTTCCATATCTTCAAGAGTTTCTGTCGGAAGCCCGCAAATAAAATAAAGTTTTACTCTTGACCAACCGTTTTCATACAGGGTCAAAACGGCTTTTTCAATCCGGTCTTTTGTAATATTTTTCTTAATTACATCTCTTAATCTTTGGCTTCCCGCTTCAGGCGCCAAAGTCATTGTTGATTTTCTTACGCTTTGAACGAGATTTGCAAGTTCAAGATTAAATCCGTCAATTCTTTGGCTCGGTAAAGAGGCGGAAATCTTTTCATCATCATATTCAACGCCGAGTTCTTTTATTACTTCATTTATGTTTGCATAATCATTGGAAGATAAAGACAAAAGCGAATATTCATCATACCCCGTGTTTTTAACAAGTTCTTTGGTGATTTTTATAATATCTTGCGCTTCTCGCTCACGGATAGGTAATGTTACATGCCCCGGTTGGCAAAATCTGCACATCCTCCCGCATCCTCTGCGGATTTCTGTTACCGCCCTGTCTTGAATAGAAGATGAAAAAGGTATCGGGTATGTAGTAAGCGCAGTTTCAGTTTTCAATTGCGCTATTCGTTTATCGACCGTACCGCCCGTCAATTTCGACCAACGTCCGTTTTTGGGATTTTCACAAAGCTTTCTGATTCGTTCTTCTCTTGGCAAGCCTTTTGTTTGTTCCAATATTTGACAAATCTCAACAATCGCATCTTCCCCGTCGCCAACCGTAAAAACATCTATAAAATCCTGCATAGGCAAAGGATTGAATGCGCACGGTCCGCCTGCAATAACAATCGGATCATCATTTGTTCGGTCAACATTTTTATAAGGGATTCCGCCCATTTCAAGCATTTTTAAAACGGTAGTATAAGCCATTTCATACTGAAGCGAAAACCCTATCGCATCAAAATCTTTCAAAGCCCTTTTACTTTCCAAACCGTATAAAGGCTTTGGGTTAAAATCTTTTTCGGGTGCATAGACTCTGTCGCACATATAATCTTGTTGCCTATTAATAATTTCATACAAAATACGCACACCCAAATTTGAAATACCTATTTCGTATTTATCGGGGAACGCCATAACAAAACGGACTTTCGCATCGTCAAAGCTTTTATTATGCGATAAAAATTCTCCCCCTACGTATCTATAGGGTTTAAAACACTTATGTAAATCTCTGTCATATTTTCTGAAAAAACACATAGCAATTCTATTCTTTTATTTTGATTTATATGAATTTACAGTTATGCAGGCTTAGGGGTTCTACCCAACATCACCTGTTGTACTTTTTGGGGCTGAAACCCCAATCCGGCTGCACTTTTTATCCTAGTGCCTTAGTGCCATAGTATCTTAGTATTCTTTTTACTATATTATCTCATCAGGAATATATTTGTTTATCTCAATAATAGTTCCGTCAAGGGTATTTTCTTCAAAAGACTTCATGAACTTGAACAAATCCGCATTCGGCACATCATAAGAATACAAATCAATTTCGCCGTCGGTTTCCCTCATCACCGTAACCATATACCTGCATTGAGATGCATATTTTAGTAAATAATCTTTTCTGAACTTGTTACCGTTGGAATCACGCTTAACTTTTACATAATCAAAGCCCGCATAATACTTTATCTTCTTCTGTTCCTCTTTGGAAAGTTCTTCTTTGCTTTTAGCCGCAAAAAGATTGATAACGTTTTTATTAATCTCGTCAGACAAAATATTCCTCCAACACTATTAAACAATATATTTAATAAAAAGGCTATTTGTAAAGATTTATTGAAAATGTTACTTTGTAATTTCTTTTAAATATTTTTGAACTTTCAAGGCTGTTTCTCTGCGAATATCGTCAGGGCACAATCTTAAATACTCAATTGCGTGAGATACTTTTATATTTTTATCATACCATCTGCGCATGATATATTGATACTGATCTTCAAAGCTCAAATTCGGAAGTTCGACATCTTTTAACAAATCATCAATAATATACTCGGCGCATTTTACCTGAACTTCTTCCGAGCATTTTTCCAAATCATTGATGACCTTACTCACTACAGCATCTGCATCATACCAACGTTTAAACATGTTCATAATTCTTAAATCCTTTATGTTTTATTACTATTGTTAAGTTTATTAAAGCAAAATTTCACAAAAAAGTAAATTATTTTTAATAAAAATACTTTATATAAATGTAAAGGTTATAGTATAGGTTTTTTAATTATGGATAACAGTGTATTGTATGGTCTGAGAAATCCCGCATTTACGGAAGATTATCCCATGTCAATTATAGGTAAGCAGTTTGCCACAAATATTGATCCGATTGACGGTCTGGGCAGCTATAACACTTCGCCCATAAATCCGGGGCAGCCTCAAAAAGATATTTTCCAAAGTAAAAAACAAAAAGAATATTCAGCTATTAAAAAAGTAGCGTTTGGTCTGGGTGCAATAGGAGCTGCGGCTCTCGGGATTAAATTTGCACCGAAAGCAGGCAAAGCGGTATTTAATAAAATCGCAGGTGTAGCTAAAAAAGGTTTTGGCGCCGTATCGGATTTCTTTAAAAAGATTTATCATAAAATCAAAAAATAATTTCCCCGTAATTTAATATGTGATTAGTGTGTTTTGTAGGCAGGTTTGTATAAACTCTGCCTTTCTTTTTGTGGTATAATATAGACTAAGATACCTGGACACTAAGGCTCTAAGAATTACGTGGTCTTTCTGAGCCACAGGCGAAGAATCGCCTTATTGTTCAAGTTTTGAGATGTCTATAAAATAAAGGAGTGTTTAATATGGCTAAAGATTGCAGTTTTGATATAGTTTCGGAATTTGATAAACAGGAAGTTGTTAATGCAGTTGAGCAAGTAAAAAGAGAACTTGCATCACGTTTCGATTTCAAAAATTCAAAATCAAGCGTAGAACTTGAACAGGACAAAACGATTACCGTTACAACAGAAGATGAGATGAAACTTAAAAATATCATAGATATTCTGCAATCTAAATTTTCTAAAAGGAATTT
Organism: uncultured bacterium; assembly: GCA_900319365.1. Taxonomy (GTDB): domain Bacteria; phylum Cyanobacteriota; class Vampirovibrionia; order Gastranaerophilales; family Gastranaerophilaceae; genus Zag111. Next base: position 218,285 of record ONOE01000002.1, read on the forward strand.
AAGCCTGAAAATCCTTGATCCGCAAAAGCCCGAGCCCGCATTGGGCGGAAGTGTCAGACAGGTTATTAACCTTAAAAAAGGTTTAACACAAGAACTTGCAAAAAAGATTACGGCAGATATCAAAAATATGAAACTGAAAGTCCAAGCATCAATTCAAGGCGAGCAAATCAGGGTTACAGGCAAAAGCAGAGATGATTTGCAATCGGTAATCCAAATGCTCAGACAAAATGAAGATAAATACAATACGCCTTTGCAATTTACAAATTACAGATAAAATCTAGCGCAGATTTTTTAAGGTAGTGTCAACCAGATTTTTGGCAATAACAAGAGCTTTGTTGAAAACTTCTTCATTATTCAAAAAATCATCTCTATTAATATACTCTTTTACGATTTTTCTGGCAAAAGAGCCTATCGCAACACCGCTCGGGTGTATTCCGCATTGCGCTGCGAGTTCGGATGTTTTTGAATTTGTACCGCCCGATAAAAGAATATATACGGGTAAATCGGCATTCTGAAAAATCTCTGCCATGGCAACCGCCTGCAATGTAGTTTTATAATCGTCAGCTCCGCCGCTCATCGGGCAGCCGTCTGCTTGAACTATAGTTGTATAGGGAGCTCGGTCTTTTATCATTCGTTTTACTCTGTTTAACATACCCTCGTTGCCGAGTTTTGAACGGTCGATGCAAATACTCAAAAAGCCGTCATAAATTTGATTGATTTCGTCCCATTTATCATAAACCTCTTTTTCATCGGCTATCAAAGCATGGTATTCTATACAATCAATTCCTTGTTTTACAATTTCAGGGAGGACATCTTTGGGATTTTTGGCTTCGCTATACAAGCCGAATGCAGAATTTGGGCAAACACTTACGCATTTTTCGCATCCGATACAACGAATTTTATTTACTTTGTACGACAAATCCTCTGACTTAAATATTGCTCCTTGCGGACAAATTTTTGCACATTTTCCGCAAGATGAGCATTTTTTTTCATCAATCAAAGCTTTATTAGCATGCGGATCACCTTTAATCCCTAATGATACGCACAAATATCTGTTTCTTTTTATTCCCGCAATTTCTAAACCTCTTTTTGCAGCCTCAACAATTTCAGGCTTTGCGCATAAATCAAAAAAATTACATCCCGCTTTTGAATACAGCGCAACAAGTTTTTCAACTTCTTTCATATCTTCATTACCCGCACCGCATACGAGCTTAAAACATTGATTATTTTTTAAAATTTCAGTCAGCATTTAAATTCTTTCTTTTTGTCCATGTTATTCCTAAAGGCGGAAAGTTGCAACAATTTACTTAAATCAAAAATAATGTTTCTCATACATTCGTATGAGATTTAAATTTTCTTTCTAAAGATTAAGTTTTGTAAAGCCGACAAAAATAGAAAACACATATACATGTATTGGAGCATCAGATGTCAGAACAAGCTATTATGCCTCGCATTGGGGCGATTAACGAACACTACAGAGAAAAAGCGCAAGATTACCTTGAAAAAGCAAGAATCTCGCACGAAAAATACCTGATGGGGCAAAGTAATACAGATTTACAGGATGCCATAGATAACTATATTGATGCGGTTAAATATGACCCGTCGATCCCTGAAACTTACTACAGACTCGCATCACTAATGTGGGAGCAGGGTCAAATAAGCATCTATAGTGCAATAGAACAATGCCAGACCGCAATTTCTTTATCTCCGAACAACGTCAATGCTCACTTGTATACGGGTTATTTTATGCAATTGTCGCAGGATTATGAATCGGCAGAAAAAGAATACGAATCAGCAATTCGTTTGAGCGGAATTAAATCGGGACGTCCGAGAATGATTATGTCACAATATCTTCTCGGCAAAATCAACGCAACAAGCGGAACCTACAGAGATTATTTAAAATTTGTTTACTACTTCATAACGGGAAGCATAATGCTTGCATGGGACAGAACAACAATTAAAATGTTCTATAAAAATATGTCAAATGACATGTCTGTATTTTCTTATGCAACAGTCGGAAAATTTTTAGAACATGCCAAATTGTATGACAAAGCTGAAAAATTATACAAAAGAGCGGCACAAAAAACTTTACGCAATGAAATTTTCTATGACAAAATCGGCGACCTGGCGTTTCAAAATAAAGATATTGAAACAACCGTTCAATGCTACAGAAAAGTTCTTGAAGAAAATCCGCTAAACAGAGAAGTTTTAATTAAACTTGCGGGAATGCTGCAAACTTATTTTCCCGATAACATTCAAGATGCAATCGAATGTTATGAAAAACTCCTTGAATTTAATATCGACACGGCACAAATTTATTATGAACTCGGGCACTTATATCTAAAAAAAGAAGATAAGTTAAATTCTGTAAGTGCATTTAAACTCGCCGTAGAATTGGATCCCGATAATCCTTTCTATAACAATTCGTTAGGTTATGCGTTTGCAAAAGCCGAATTGTATGATGATGCAATCGAACATTATCAAAAAGCGATTTCATTAAATCCCGATCCCGAATGGACATCTATTGTATGTCAGGCACTCGGTGCTATTTATGCGGGAGAAAAAGGAAATGTTGAAGCTGCAGTATCTACATATCAGGCAGGAATAATTCTTGATCCGAATAATTATGATTTATACATAGCACTCGGCGATATTTACATGGCTGATTACGATTTGGACAAAGCAATTCACTCTTACTGCGATGCCGTTACCTTAAATCCTGACGAAGAAAAAGGATATTCAAAACTCGGTGTTGCTTTATGGGAAAAAGATTACCTCGAAGAAGCTCTTGTTGCTTATCATAAGGCGGTAGAAATTAATCCGAATAACGAATATTCTCAAAACAATTTAGGTATTTTATATTTAGACGGATTGGCTGATGCAATGGAAGCTCTTGATTATTTTGAAGAAGCCATCCGTCTGAATCCGAATTATACAATGGCATACTTTAATGCGGGTCGTGCAAGTCAGAAAATGGGATTTACAAATGATGCGGCGCACTATTATCAAATGGCTATTGATTTAAACAAAATAACCTACGATTTAGATGAAGAAGATATAAGAACAAGACTTCACAGCTTATTTGAAATATAATTACTCTTAAATTTAAATGTCTTTTAAAATTGATTTATATATGATATAATTACATTGAAAAAGGCAGGTTAATTATGACATTGAGAAACGAAAGAGTAAGAAAAGAATTAATGCGTGATATCTCCGAGATTTTGAGAAAAGAAATTCGAGGACTCCGAGGGGTTGTATCAATAATTGACGTTGAAGTTTCTCATGATAATTCGTTTGCTCGTGTCATTTATAGTGTTTTGGGTTCAAAAGAAGATATTGAACACACAAAAGAAGTTATTGAAAAATCTACCCCGAAAATTCGCTACAATGTAGGAAAGCAATTGAGATTAAGACTTACTCCCGAATTGAAATTTGTTTATACAAACGGACTTGAAGAATCCTCCAAAGTAATGCAGATTTTAAACAAAATTTCAAGAGGGGAAGTATAATAATTGTTCGGCTTTATCAACATTTTTAAGCCTGAAGGAATGACATCTTTTGATGTTGTTGCTAAGCTGCGCAAAGTTACTCACATAAAACAAATCGGTCATACGGGGACACTTGATCCGTTTGCTATAGGCGTTTTGCCAATAAGCATAGGCAAAGCTACCAAACTTATCGAATATCTGCCTGACGATAAAGCATACATTGCAACGGTTCAATTCGGCGCAGATACAGACACCTACGATAAAGACGGTAAAATTATCAAGACTTATGACAAAAAAATTACAGAAAATGACGTTAAAAATATTTTAAACGATTTCAGAGGCGAAATATCTCAACTTCCGCCGATCTATTCTGCCATTAAAATTAACGGTAAAAAGCTTTATGAATACGCTCGGGAGGGCAAGCAGGCAGAAATTAAGCCAAGAAAAGTTTTTATTTCAAATATTGAATTAATGTCATTTGATAAAGATAAACAGTCGGCACAAATTAAAGTCGAATGTTCAAAAGGTACGTATATTCGCTCAATTGCCTATGATATCGGGCAAAAACTAAATTGCGGCGGATATTTAACTGCTCTTGAAAGAACAAAAGCGGGTGCATTTAATCTCGAAACATCCGTAAAATTGGATGAGATAAAAACAATTGAAGATGTCGAAAAGAAGATAATTAATCCGATTGATGTTTTAATAAATGACAAATATGAACTTTCCGACATTGAAAGAGAAAAAGTGCTTCACGGCAATGAGATTACGCCAAGACAAGAGTTTCAACACTCTAAAGAAACAAAAGATAACAATATTGTAATTCTGGTTTATGGTGGTAAAATTATAGCAGTAGGGTTTAGAGATAAGAATAAAATAAAAATTAAGAAAGTTTTAGAGGTTTTATGAAAAGATTAGTTTTATTACTTACAATGTTATTAATGGCAGCACCCGTAGCATTTGGTGCGGATTGTGAATACTCATGCGTTGCACCTTATGATACAAGCTCAAAAGTTTCATCATTTTTCAGCACAATATCAGGGTCAAAACTTATAAAAACAAAGATTTCCGAAAAAATTGTCAAAAAATCCATCGCAAAAACCGTTAAGGGCGGGGATTTGAAAGTTGACATAGATTCATACAGCGCAAAAGATTTGAATAACGGTATTTTTAAAAGCGGTACAATCACAGGCAAAAACGTAAATGTTGACGGAATTTACTTATCATCGTTGGAATTGAAAACCTTATGTTATTTCAATTACATTCAATATGACAAGAAAGGCAATTTAACATTCAAAGAAGATTTGCCACTGTCATTTAAATTGGGAATGTCCGCAGATGATATAAATAACACAATGAAATCTTCAAGATACCAAAAAATTATCAATGACGTAAACAAACTCGGATTTGCGGGGATTTCGGTTTCATCTACTAAAGCTTCCATAAGAAGCAACAAATTTTATTATGATATCTATATAAGCATACCGTTTATGAAAGACATCAAATTGGAATTAACCGCTGATGTGAAAGTTAAAAACGGGGCTATAGATTTTGAAAACACAAGATTTACTTCAAATTCGCTTAAACTTGATTTGAAGAAAATTGATTTCTTGATGCAATATTTAAATCCGTTAGACTTTTCTGTTAATATCTTTGATAACAAAGATGCAAAAGTTTACATTAAAAATATTGCAATCAAAAACAATATCATAGTAACAGACGGCGTAGTAATCGTGCCTAAGGATTAATTTTCAAACGGAGGAATAAACGCAAGATGAATAAAAATCAAAAAATACTTCTGATTTTCATAGGCTTTTGTATGGTTGTGGTGCTGCTTGTTGTTGCATTCAACGTACTTATGCCAAAACCGCCCGTAACGGCAGATGATATAGATGTATCAAAGCGAACAACGGAAGAACAGGAACTTCCGATGGATAAACCTCAACTTAAGCACAAAGAATACGTAAATATTTACTTCATCGGCAAAAATGAAAACGGGGAAGAAGTTTATAAAGCAGTAAAACGTCAGTATAACAAAGATGTAGACGGTTCAAAAATCAAATTTGCGATTTATGCACTTGTTAACGGACCTAAAATTGAAGAAAAACAAAAAGGCGTTTACACGGAAATCCCGAGTTCAGCTCAAATTATAAACATCTCGGAACTCCCCAACAAAATAATTGTTAACATGAATTCCTCATACGTGAACGGCGGAGGTGCCGACAGCTTGTATAAAAGACTGTATCAATTAATCAAGACAGCAAAATTAAATACAAATTTGCCCGTATACTTATATATCAATGGTCAAAGAGCAGATGTTATCGGGGAAGAAGGCATTATGATAACTCAGCCTTTGAGTAATTCATCTTTAGAAAATTAAAAATATGGAAGAACAAAATAAAGACTTAAATTATTATTTGAATTTGAACTGGACTCTTATAGAAGGGCAGGATTTGGACTTTGACGGAAAGCCTTATTGGTACATTGAAATCAAAGAAATACCGAGCTTTACTTTTTGCGCAAAAACCCTTGCGAGAGCCAGAGAAAATTACAAAAGACAGTTAAAGCTTACTCTTATGGTTATGCTTGAAAATCACGAACATATTATTGAACCAGGAGAAGAAGATGATGAACCCGATTGGGAAAATCTTTGCCCTTAAAAAACTTTAACAATCCTAAATATATTGGCAAACTTTGTTATGTTCATTCATTAATTAAAATGTGATTAAGATACCCCCAAAACTAAATCTGAACATTTTTACAAGAGCAAATAAAAAACCTCTGGCGCATCCGACTTTCAAAACCGCAACATCTGACGGTTATGTTATGCATTCTGATATGCCCGTAGCATATAAAGACGGTACGGCGACTTTGACGACTTGCTGCAACGCAACAGGGCAGGAATACGCAGACCACGAAATTTTAACTCAAGTTACAGACACATCAGGTAGCGTTCTGGGGTATTACACATATTCAATTGATCCGATTGAAAGAAAAATATCATACGGAATACTCCAAACATACCCTGATTTTCGCAGCAAAGGAGTAGGCGAAATCATGCGACTGTCAAGCCTTATGGAGCTGAAAGAGAATTTTATCAAAGCGATTGAAATTGATTCTCTTGAAAACGCCGTACCGTTCCACGCAAAATATAAATTTTTACCCGATATAAAACAAAGATCCTTAGCATTGGGCTTTTTAGATCAAATAGCAAAAAATCCGAAAATCAAGAAGAAATACTCTAAAAAGGCACAAGAATTATCATTTGAGATTTCAAACGGTAATGAATGTAACCCGCTAACCCGCAATGAAGCTAAGAAAGTAAACAAGTTTATCCTGAAATATATTAAAGCACACAAAGCCAACTGGCAAGATGCGAAATTCAATGACGACCAATATTTACCGATGATTTTAACCAAAGACAAAATAAAGAGCTTTTCGCAATTTTTTAACAAACTGTTCAAAAAACACGGAATAGATTATACCGTATAAACTACTTTGTATCCCAGTTGATAGGTGTTTCGCCTTGAGAAACTAAAAACTTGTTGCATTCTTCAAACGGGTTAAACTGCGCAAATGACGGGATTGATTTTGTTAAGACCTTATAATTCCCGCTGTAATTTTTTGCATTACCCATATTTGACGGATGAGAGCATCTCAAAATATATATGCCTTTTTGTTTTAATAATTCATCTTTCGTATCATCTTGAAACTGTTCCAAAAGATTTGCATAACTGCCCCATAGCATTATAACAAGTGGTTTTTCACGCTTTATGAGTTTATATGTTATGTAATCAATTACGGGTTTCCAGAATTTTGTCCATTTTGCGGTATCTTTCTTTTGAGTAAAAGTTAACCCGGTATTAAGCAAAAGCACGCCTTGCCTTTCCCAGCAAGTCAAATCGGTTGACAATGTTTTATACCCGCTTTGATTTAATTTTTCAAATATGTTTTTTAAAGAATCGGCAGGCTTTTTCTCATCTCTAAACGAGAATGATAATCCTTGTGCTCTTGTTGCTTTGGGATATGGATCTTGCCCTATCAGCAAAACTTTTACTCTGTCAAACGGAACCAATTCAAGAGCATAGAAAATACCTGAATTTTCGGTTTCCAAAGGAAGAATATTTCCATTATAACTTTCTATATATTTTAGGATTTCATTGTATTCATTTAAATTTTCAAGCCCCCAGCTTTTATCTGGGAAGTGTTTCAATTCAGGCATTTTATACTCCAATTTTTTTTAACTGTTAATCCAAAATATAAGCGTTAACAATTTCGCCGTAATAAACAGTATGATAATCTCTGTTTGCACGTGGTTCTGTCGAGGGTATATCCTGCGGATAAAACATGTCTTTAAATTCCTGCGGAATATTATCCTTGTCCTGTTCCTGCTTATAAACGACTTTACATTCTAAAGTCAACGGAATTTCTTTGATTGCGGGAGATTTTACGCTGACACCGTTTTCAACAGTCAATCCGCAATCAGAAAGTTTATTTATATCTTTGCCGGTTCCTGTACCTATATAAGCAATTGCTTTAGCAACTTCGGGAGTTCTGTCCAGCGGAACGGAAACGGTAAATTCACCCGAATTTTCAATTTGTTCATGCGTAAATCTTCCGTGTCGAATGTAAATACTAAATACAAGTTTTCTCCATTCGATACCGATTTGCCCCCAGCCGATTGTCATGGAATCAATTTTGTCGCCGTTTTTTGTATTTATTAAAATCCCTTTTCTAAGCTCTTTTATGATTTGCGGAATATAATCAATAACATCTATTTGTTTCATTTTACCTCTCCTTATTTTTATTAAATTGTATCATAGATTACAAAATTTTGAATAAATAATAACTTATCATATTATAATAAAAAGCGAACAATTAACAAAAGAAACAATCGGAGGGAAATTATGACAAAAAAATTAATAAGCGGTGTCCACCATACATGTTTAAAATGCAAAGATGAGAAAGCTTTTAAAAAAGCAGTTGATTTCTATAAAAATTTATTAGGTTTTGAAGTGTTCAAAGATTTTGATTTTAACGGAAAACCTGCCATTATGCTAAAATGCGGCGACGGAATTATTGAAATATTTTCTGATGCGGGAGTTGATTTGCCTACAGGCATAATTCAACATTTTGCCTTGAAAACAGAAGATGCTGATGCTTGTGCAAAAGCTATTAAAGATGCAGGGTATAAAGTTACCCTTGAACCTCAAGACCTTGTATTGGCTGACAAAAAAGCGCCGTTCCCCGTTCGTGTTGCATTTTGCATAGGCCCTGTCGGCGAAATAATTGAACTCTTTTGCGAAAGGTTAATATAAAATAATAAGGAAAACTTATGAAATATTCAATTATATTATTCGCAATATTATTTGTTGTAATTTGGATTATGCACAAACCGTTTGACGTTCATCATACAAAATTGAACAATTTTCACAAATGGCTTGAATATGTGCTTGTAATTCAAGGAATGATTATTATAAATCAGTTGCTTGAATTGTTGTAAATTAAATAAAATAAAAGGAACTAAATTATGGATTTAATTGAACGTAATAAAAATTTGGTGAAAAAATTTGAAACAATGATAAATACAAATGATAAAGAACTTGCACATGAACTTGTGGCGCCTGATGCCCTATTTTACACCCCTGCAAGCCCAAAACCTTTATACGGCGGGGAAGGCTATCTTGCTGTAGTTGATTGGATGAGAAAAGGATTCCCCGATATTCAATGGCATTTAAAAGAGATGGTTGCAGATAGTAAAAAAGTTGCCGTTCGCTGGGATATGACAGGGACTCACACGGGGGTTTTTATGGGGATTAAACCGACGGGCAAAAAGATTTCTGTATGCGTAATGAATTTTTATTATTTTAATAAAGACGGGAAAGTAACAAATGATGTCGCAGCAGAGGGAATGATCGGAATTTTCCGAGGCATCGGCGCAATAGACCACCTGTAAACCGTTTTTAAAACATTACATAAAAAAAAGCGTTTCAATAATTTGAAACGCTTTTTAATTTGAAAAATTTGGGCAGGGGTGGGTTGTCTTGGGTTGTTCGCAATAAACGTGTCTTCGCTTGCCGTCTGCTAAGCCTTTGGCTTTTCGACGTCAAAGCTCCGCACTCTGCTCACAACCCGCTCGTCCCAGACAGGGCTCCGCCCTGTTGGTTCTCACCCACCATTACATAAAAAAGCGTTTCAATAATTTGAAACGCTTTTTAATTTGAAAAATTTGGGCAGGGGTGGGTTCGAACCACCGTACTCTCACGAGAACAGATTTACAGTCTGTCGCCTTTAGCCACTCGGCCACCTACCCATATTCACTTGTCATTTTACCTTTTCAGGCTCAAAAATTTGCCCTTGACGAGATTCGGACTCGTGACCTCTCCCTTACCAAGGGAGTGCTCTACCCCTGAGCCACAAGGGCTTGAATGTCATACACTCTGTTGGACCCTTTGGAAAGGCACCCTTATAAAAATAAGCCGGCAATGGGACTTGAACCTACAACCTACGGTTTACAAAACCGTTGCTCTGCCAATTGAGCTATGCCGGCATTATTTCCTCTCGGTAATTTTGATTATAGGCAAAAAAATATTTGATGTCAAGATATTTATTTGTTTTATAATTATTATATTATTTTTTTAGGAGGCAAGATACAAAATGGTTAAAGCAATTACACCGATTGTTTTATTATTTATTTCAAATATTTTTATGACTTTTGCATGGTATGGGCACCTCAAATTCAAAACGGGAGCGCTCTGGGCTATAATTTTAACCAGCTGGGGCATTGCATTTTTTGAATACTGTTTTCAAGTTCCCGCCAACCGTATCGGCTACCAAACATATAACGCAGCTCAACTTAAAACCATTCAAGAAGTTATTACCCTCATTGTTTTCAGCTTCTTTTCCGTCTTTTACCTGAAAGAACAATTCAAATGGAATTACCTCGTAGGTTTTTGCCTAATCGTTCTTGCCGTATTTTTCATCTTCAAAAAATGGTAAAAATTTAATTAAAATTTAATGACACTTGATTTTATAACTTTAGTATAATATTATATAAATGGTCGAAATATCAAAAACTGTTCAAGTTTGGAATCTTGACAAGAAAGAGGTAGAAAATGAAAAAAGGTATACATCCCGAATATCATAAAACCGTTATAAAATGCGTTTGCGGCAACGAAATTGAAACAGGTTCGGTTAAAGATAACATTACCGTTGAAATCTGCAACAAATGCCACCCGTTCTATACCGGTCAACAAAAAATCCTTGACTCTGAAGGCAGAGTTGAAAGATTTAACAAAAGATACGGTAAAAAAGCATAAGTTATTACTCGTAACAAATTTTACAAAAACGTCCTCACAAAATATGCGGGGACGTTTTATAACGGGTTTATAAAATAAATCTACATCACAAATTCTTTTTCTGACATTTTTTGATATTCTTCGGGAGTTACCGTATCTTTTGTCATCCCTTTAGTTTGCATGGCTTTTTTAACAAGTTCGGGCAATGAGCCTTGCAATTCTTTCGATGCACAAACCAAATCTCTGCCTTTTTGTTCCTCCATAACACGAATGGTTACTTCAGACGGAGCACCCTCTTTTCCGGCAAGTTCCTGAATATTATAGCTTGCCCAATCATCAGGCAAATCCTTTGTTTTAGCGTAATTTTTATTTGTCCCGAGTCTTTTATCAATTTCTTTTTTAAGAACTTTTGTTACATAATCTTTTTGAGAAGTGAAATGGCAAGGGTGTACGACATTTTCGCCTATAAGTTCCTGCGGGTCTTTTTTCTCATATTTTTCATAAAGTTTTGCGGCAGTTTGAAGATGATTTAATTCTATTGCAAGGAATTCTTCCCAAATTGGCATCAATGTTTCATTTTCTTCGTCCTCCATACAGTTATGATAAGTGCAAACCTCCGTAAATTCATGCAGCAAAAGCTTTTCATAGAAAGATTCTGACGGGTCGATTAAAGATTCATACATTGTAACATGTTCTTCTTCCACGTCTTTAATTTCAGCATAAGTTTCTCTTAAAAGTTCGCTACCATAGGCAAAACCATGTTCGCCGTAATAATTGTGCGTTTGCTGCTCGCCTGAAACCAGAGTTAAAATATTAACCTTTGTTTGCGGAGAAGTTGTTGTCTTGTCATAAGGTTTGCGAAGTCTTATGATATTGCAATTGTGATGATTTTGAGTAGGTCTGCCTAAAATTACGTCGGTTTGATTTTGGAGGATTTCATTTGGCGAAATTCCGTGAATCATATACGCCCATTGAGAATATCTGTACAAATGGTCAAAATCTTCAAGCAAACCGAAATCAAAAGTTTCTTTTACGTAATTATCCGTTTCATTTTGAGCCATCCATGCCGTCAAATCAACTGCAACCTGCTCATAAGCAAGAGTTGTTTCAAGTACGGATTGATCGGCGGGTGCAAGCCAATTTATGGTAGATTGCTGCGCATCTTCAATTCGTTTTGTCTGTGCTAAAAATTCAAGCGTATCTTCATCTTGACAAACTCTTGAAAAATTATGTTTAAAATTCCATTCTTCAATCTCAATCCCGTTCATAAGGATTTGGCGGGTTCTGGAATAACAATCAATATCATTTTTGTTGTATTTTCTGTGCGCAATATCATGCCATGTGCGTACCTGTTTTTCTAAAGGCAAACCTTTTTCTTTTAACGGATTAAATGTTGTCATTTTATATAACTCCTTTCATAAATCGTACGGCTGATACAGCCAAATCATGAGATAAAATAAAACAAGGAGGGAAATATATAATCGGACGAAAGGATAAAATTTTCCTCTATTTTGTAATAAAATGACATTTTCAAGGTACAAAGCGCAAGCGCACTCAATGAAAGGTGTTGGTAATGTACAACAATAGGATTTCTATTTTATAATGTCGAGATAGCAATCTCGACCTACTTACTATAAGCTCAAGTCTACAAGTTTAATTCAGCTTTTAGGTTTAAAATTTGACAAAGAATGAATATTGATACGTCATTCTGAGGCGTGAGCGCCGAAGAATCTCATATCATACGTATAATAAGGCGGTTCTTCGCTTCGCTCAGAACGATATTTATTTCGGGCGTCAATCCTTTGCCGCACTCACAATGACATATACTTATATTTTGCTGCTTGTAAAAATTTTCATGGCTGAGTTGTACACAAAGGCAAGGGGATAAAATATTGAAACTCACTTATAAACCTATGAACTTATAAACTTATGAACCTATAAACAGATTAATCTATATTAAAAACTAAATTCCGGTAATGACAAACAATCTCATTCGTAATATAATATAACGGCTATGTTTCAAATAAATGAAGATGATATAAGTCCGCAATATGACAGTTTCAGGCAGAGGGTAAAAGACAGAGTAACATTTGCCGTTACGGGTTTGACTACTTTTTTGCGCCTGTTTTTGTTATCAAAAGTTCAAAAGCAAAATCCGACGATTTTTATCACTTCAACCGAACAAAACGCACTCAAATATCAATCCGATTTAAAAACAATTTTCAATCTTGATGCACAGATTATGCCGTTTCAAGATGTATCAATGTATGAGCCGATTGATCCGAATTTGTATGATTATGCATCACAGGTAAACCTGCTTTTAAATAAACCGAAATTGATAATTTGCCCCGTTAAAGCAATGCTTGAAAAATTTCCGAACACGGATTTTTTCAAAAAAAATTCTATCAAATTTAAAATCGGCGACAGCATAGATTTGGGCAAACTGGCTAAAAGGCTTGTTAATCTCGGCTATAAAAAAGTTACGATGGTAAATGATATCGGGGGATTTAGTATAAGAGGAGATATTGCGGACATTTTTTCTCTCAATCAAAACCCCGTCAGAATTGAACTTTGGGGCGATGAAATCGTCGATATAAGGTATTTTAACAATGAAACTCAAAAATCCGTTGAAAAGGCAAAAGAAACAAAAATTTACCCGTTATACAAATTTATAACATCAGGACAAGACGAACTTGTTAAAGAACTGCAATATACTAAAGAAAACGAAGATGAAATTCCCGAAGATAATTATTTTGAGGGTATAAGCGTTTACCAGAATTATTTTAACGAGCATTTAACGGGATTACTTGATTATTTCAAAGATTATACGCTTGTTTTTGACGAGGCGTCGGAAATTTATTCAAAATATGAATTTTTAGACGATGAAGCGCACAAACGACTGGACGAAAATCTTAAACAGGGGATTATTAAAAATCCGTCGGCAAATGTTAAAAAGTTAAAAAATCATTTTACCTATGAGGAATTTTTAAGACAGACTTCATATTTTCAAAAAATCGGGTTTAATAATTTTATAGACGGCGAAATGACCAATCTGCTTGAATTTGATGCGCAGCCTTTACGAAATTTTGAAGCAAACATAAAAGACTTAACCAAATTTATAAAAGAACACAGAAATTACAAAATAATCGTTGCGACGAATTACCCCGACAGGGTTCGTGAAATTCTTGAAGAAGAAGACATTTTTGATGTAACTTATGCTGACAGTATAGTTTGCGGCGGGTGTATTTTAGAAAATTTTAAGACAATTATAATTACCGACCGTGAAATGTTTAACAAGCGTGATAAAGAAATCACAACGGCTCGCCGTTCATACTACAAAGAAAAGCCCGAATTTATTGAAAATATCAACGACATCAAGCCGGGAGAATACGTAGTACATACAATTCACGGGTTAGGGATATACAAAGGTTTATCCAAACAGGAAATTGACGGGCAGTTAAAAGATTACCTGACAATTGAATACGCAAACCATGACAAACTTCATATTCCTGCCGAGCAAATTAACCTTTTGTGCAGGTACAGAGGTTCGGGGAATGCAAAACCAAAGCTTTCCAAAATGGGCGGCAGAGATTGGGAAAACACCAAGACCAAAGTTAAAAAAGCCGTCGAAACAATTGCCTATGACTTGTTACGACTTTATGCAAGACGAAAAATGGAAACAGGGATTCAATTTTTGCCTGACACGACATGGCAGATTGAAATGGAGGAGGCTTTTGAATACACCGAAACTCCCGACCAGTTAAAAGCCATAAATGAGATTAAAAAAGATATGGAAGCCCCTCAACCTATGGACAGATTGCTTTGCGGAGATGTCGGATTCGGCAAAACCGAAGTTGCAAAGAGAGCAATTTTTAAAGCCGTAACTTCAGGCAAACAATCTGCTGTCATAGTTCCTACAACAATTCTTGCTTTTCAGCACTATAAAACGATGACGGACAGATTTAAACCGTTCGGGGTAAGGGTTGAATTATTATCAAGATTCCGCAACCGTAAAGAGCAAAAAGAAACAATCAAACACCTTGCAACGGGAGAATGCGATGTTGTTATAGGAACTCACAGACTTTTGCAAGATGATATCAAATTTAAGGATTTAGGATTTCTCGTAATTGATGAGGAACACAGATTCGGGGTACGCCATAAGGAAAAACTTAAACAAATGAGAGAAAATATTGATATTCTATCGATGTCAGCTACCCCTATTCCGAGAACTCTTTATATGTCGCTTTCGGGTATTAAAGATATTTCTTTAATAAATACTCCTCCTAAAAACAGGCTGCCCATTAAAACTTATGTCGGTGTTTGGAACGAAAATATGGTTAAAAACGCCATAAACCATGAAATAGACAGAGAAGGTCAGGTATTTTATCTTTACAACAGAGTTGAAACCATAATGGAAATGAAAACCCTGCTGCAGCGAATTGTTCCGAATGCAAGAATTGCCGCAGGTCATGGGAAAATGAACGAAAAAGAGCTTGAAGATGTCATTATAGGATTTGCAAACCACGAATATGACGTTCTTTTAGCAACGACAATTATTGAAAACGGCATCGATATCCCAAATGCCAACACAATAATTATTCACGATGCGGATAAATTCGGTCTGGCACAAATGTATCAGTTAAGAGGTCGTGTCGGCAGATGTGAAAAACAGGCATACTGCTACTGTCTTTATAAGCAGAGCAAAGAACTTACAAAAGATGCAAAAGACCGTCTTAAAGCGATAAAAGAATTTACAACGCTCGGAAGCGGATATCAAATAGCAATGAGAGATGTTGAAATAAGAGGGGTCGGCAATATCTTAGGAACAAAGCAGCACGGGCACATGATAAATGTAGGGTTTGACACATATTGCGAACTCTTAGACGAAACAGTCAAAGAACTTCAGGGCGAAAAAGTCGAGAAACAAAATCCGACAATTGTAGATATAAACGTAACGGCATATATTCCTGACGATTGGGTCGGTTCGTCCGAACAAAAAATTATTGAATATAAACGTTTGGCGGATGTAAAAAATACCACGGAATTAGAATATATCGTTGAGGAATGGAAAGACAGATTTTCAACCCCGCCCGAACCTGTTGAAAACTTAATAAAACTCATAAAAATAAGATTAAGTGCAACAGATATAAGAATCAGCGCAATCAGAGAAACTCGGGATAACATAAGAATTTATACCCCGTATTCAAAGGCTGAATGGAATTTGATACAAAAAGAACTTCCCGCTCAGATTAAGCGCAAAATCAAATTTACCACGGCTCCGTCATCTGTTACGAATGCTTCATCAATACTTTTGCTTGATACAAATTATGTAAATTTTGATGAAATATTTAACATTTTGAATGATTTGTTTTATTATATACGAAAGGTTAGTTACGAATATTAGTTAAAAGAGAGGAATATTTAAATGAACACAAAAAAACTGTTTGCGACTCTGCTTGTTGCAGGAATGCTACTTACAGGATGCGGATTGAAAAATTCTCAAGCAATTATCAAAATCAATGACAGCACAATTACTCAAAAAGATTTTGATACAATGCTCGACAAACAAATTGCGATGTCTCCGTTTGCAAAAATCGGAATGGGAGATATCAAGCAAAATAAAAACGGCGTATTTTATTTGATGACCGAAAGAGCTGTTGTTACACAGCTTGTTGTACAAAACATTTTAGATCAGGAAGCAAAAGCAAGAGGGATAAGAGTTTCCAATAGAGAGCTCAATTCCGCTATTGATAAGGTAATAGATCAATTGGGCGGCAAAGACAGATTGAGCGCTTTGTTAAAACAAAACAACGTTACCATCGCCGATTTCAAAAACGATATGAGAAATCAGGTTAAAATGGAAAAACTTGCACGCAGCGTAAAAAATGTTAAAGTTTCAGATAAAGAAGCCAAAGATTTTTACAACAAAAATATTGATAAATTTAAACACGGCGAGCAGGTAAGAGCATCTCATATTCTTTTATCGGCAGATCCTATCCAAGTTTCTCAAGAAATTGCATCATCTTCTAAAAAGCAATTATCTCAAGAAGAATTAACAAAAAGAACTGCTGCTAAAATCAAAGAAAATGAAGCACTTGCAAACAAACTTTCTTCCGAATTAAAATTAGATAATTCGAAATTTGCGGCTTATGCAAAGAAATATTCTCAAGATCAAGGCAGCGCCCAAAAAGGCGGAGATTTAGGCTTCTTTGAAGCAAAAGCAATGGTTCCCGAATTTTCAAAAGCAGCATTTGCAGCAAAGCCTAATACGGTTATCGGACCAGTAAGATCTCAATTCGGCTACCACATAATTCTGGTTGTAGACAGAAAGCCCGCAGGTATTGAACCGTTTAACAAGGTTAAAAACAATTTGAAACAAAATATGCAGGGCGAAAAAGAGTTAAAAGCACTTGATGAAATCGTAAACGCAGCTAAGAAAAAATCAAAAATCGTATATCTTGATAAGCAATACGATCCCGAAGAAATTACAAAGAAATTAAATACAGCTTTGAGTGGCATGCAAAAAAATGCAAACAGACAGCAAAAGCCCGTAAAAAAATAAAATCGTAAATTTATTATAAAAAAAGCCCTCATTATTTTACAAATGAGGGTATTTTTATTTGAACTTATTGTGTATAATAGAACTATGGAAGATAAAAAGAATATACTTGCAATAAATTTTGGCGGCATCGGAGATGAGATATTTTTCCTGCCCTCGCTTATATCGTTAAAAAAGGAGTACCCGGACTCTTGTATTACCCTTGCGCTTGAGCCAAGAAGCAAAGGCATTAAAGATTTAACAGATGTTATAGATGATATTATTACGGTTGATATCAAAGGGGAAAATAAATACGCAGCTATGCTCAAATTTCTTTTTGAAATTCGCAAAAGACATTTTGATATCGTAATATCATCAGGTGGGAATAAACTTATAAGCATATTCCTTTTTATGACAGGTATAAAGAAAAGATACGGATATGATTCGGGCAAATTGAGCCATATACTTCTGACAAAAGCCGTTAAATTAAATAAAAACCAATATGCGTGCGCAATGTATCACGACCTTGTAAGAAGTCTTACAAATAACGATACAAAACTTCCGCAAATAAATATCAACCGTCGTGAAGTTATTTCAAACTCTGTTTTAATTCACCCCGGAGTAAGCAAAATGAGCGTGCAAAAAGGCTGCATAAAAACAGTCCCGCCAAAAACCTGGGCTAAAGTAATCGATTTACTTGTAGCTGACGGCAAAAAAGTTATGCTCACGGGCGGACCTGACGATAAAGATTGCATTGATGAAATTTTGAAAAATGTCCGCACTCAAAATTTTGAAAATCTTTATGGAATGACAAAGAATTTGAACGAACTGGCACAGCTTATTTCGTCTTGCGAAAAATTCCTGTGTTCCGATTCTGCGCCGCTGCATATTGCGGTGGCTTTAGGCATTAAGACCTACCCGATATTCGGACCGACAAATGATAAAACTTTAATTCCGCAAACACCTCAAGTCGTTCCGATAAAAGCAGACGACAAATGCCCGCTCAAACCTTGTCTTTGGGCTAAAAGAATGACAACCTGCAAAAATTTGGATTGTTTAAAAATTACCCCGTCAAAGATTGAACAAACCGTACTTGAAAAATAGTTTTTTTTAGCGTTTTAAACTCAAAAGCAAAATAACGGTTTATTTACCTGTTGAACCAAATCCGCCTGCGCCTCTTGCTGTTTCTGATAATTCGGTAACAACTTCCAATTTTGCCTGCTCAACACGTGCAATAACCATTTGCGCAACTCTTTCATCAGGCTGAATTGTATATTCATCATTTGAAAGATTTACAACAGCAACGCAAACTTCTCCTCTATAATCTTCATCTACCGTTCCGACACAATTGATTAAAGTAATACCGTGTTTTATCGATAAACCCGAACGAGGTCTTATTTGCGCTTCGTAGCCGTGTTCAAGTTCGATTTTTAAACCCGTAGGAATAAGTGTTCTTTCTAGCGGTTTCAAAGTTATCGGCTTGTCAATTGCGGCACACAAATCCATACCTGCTGCACCATCTGTTTTATATTCGGGCAAAATCCTGTTATTTGCTAATCTCTCTATTTTCAATACTGTCATAATAATATCCCCTATCCTTAAACTATAAGTATAATAATTTAAAAATAATGTTTTGTAAAATTAATATATTGGACGAAAGGGCGCATGTCATGATAAAATCTTGCTAAAGGAATATTTTAGGAGAATTGTATGAGAGAGTTCAACAAATTCAGAGCAATAACCGTAGGTTTTATACTGATGTTTATTTTTGCCGTTGCAGCAATGTATACAAACACAAAAGAAGCCGCAGAAAACAAGATGAAAAGCAAACATCAGACAAATATTGAACAGAATAAAGATGCTTTTAAACAGATAAGCGAAAAAGAATCCGCAGCAAAAACCGATGAAAATTCCACCCAAGAACAACTCCAAAGGTTGACTGAACGAATTGATAACCTTGAAAAAAATGTATTCGCTCCGGGCAATAACGAGCCCCAACAGGATTTAAAATGTACAATAAGAGGGATTGTAAATGATGGAGTAATTGTTCCGCTCTCAGCACAGGAATCCATTACCAATGCAAAAGATAACGGCAAAGAAATTGTTATAACCTGCAATTTATACTAATATTTACAAAAAAAGCGGCGGTAACTTGAAATCAAGTTACCGCCGCTTTTAATATTTAGAATAAAAAACTATTCAACTTCAATAGCACCAACAGGGCAAGAATCAGCTGCTTCTTTTACGCTGTCAATGTTATCAGCAACAGCTGCTTCATTTACAACTGCCTTATCTTCTACTGAAAATACATCTGAACAAATTGATTCGCAAGCACCGCATGCTATGCAAGCATCACTAATAGTAACTGCCATTTTTTATTTCTCCTTATTTTATTTAACCATGTGAAATCACTTTCACAAATTCATTATACACTAAAAATAAAAAATTTCTATATTCATTATTTTTGTTTCATATTTTTTAAAATTATATCTCTTGCCCAAATCGCTTGTTCTTTGGTCGTTTGAGGGGTATCGGTAAGTTTATATTCTATCCCGAGATTTTTATATTTTGATATTGCCATATTATGATACGGCAACACATCTAATGCCGTTACGTTACTCAATTTTGATAAAAATTGCCCCAACTGCGAGAGATATTTTTCATTCAATGTAATACCTGACACTACAACATGCCGAATCCACACGGGTTTGCGAATTTGATTTAAATATTTGGCAAATTCAAGAATATTTTTATTTGAATGACCGGTCAGCTTTTTATGCTCATCATCATTTATATGCTTTATGTCAAGCAAAACCAAATCGGTATATTTCATCAATTCATCAATTTTTTTTGTATTTTGCGGGGTGAAAGTTACGCCTGATGTATCAATTGCGGTATGGATTTTTTGAGCTTTTGCTTTTTTAAATAAATCGGTAAGGAAATCTATTTGGAGCAAAGGCTCACCGCCTGTTACGGTTATTCCGCCTTTGCAAAACTCTTTCACCCCATTATATTTTTGCAAAATTTCATCAGCACTCATTAATTTGTTTGTATCAGTTGACCAAGTATCGGGGTTATGACAATACATGCAGCGCATGGGGCACCCTTGCACAAATACAACAAACCTGAGCCCCGGGCCGTCTACCGTTCCGCATGTTTCTATTGAATGAATGTTTCCTAAAATTTCCATAAATTAATTTTAGCATAAATTCCGTTATGAATAATTAAACGACTTAGAAAAATTATTTAAGCCTGATGTTATCAATTTATACGCCCCGTATAAGCCTGAAGCCAGAACTCCCGCCCCAAACATTACACGACCTTTATTTTCTTTCATACCTTTTAGCCCGAAATTTTTCAATCCTGCCGCCATAGCTTCAAGTCTGGTATCGTAAACTTTTAACTTCTTGGTTGTTTTTAATGCGATATCGTCTGTATCAGGGATAAAATTGTTGTTAAAATACGAATCGGGCGCAGAGATACAAAAACGTTTTGTCGGATTATTCGGGAACATATAAGTATGCGCCAAATTTCCGAGCGTTTTAATATTTTCTTTTAATGAGGAGGTTTTTAAAGATCTTCTGACTTTTCTCATATCAATATTATTATCTGCCATTCGATAGACCAAACATTGATAGGTTCTGTATGTTGTTCTAAAAGGCGCAATCATATTCTTTTTTAATATATTATCGGATTTAGCAAAAATATACGCCGCATGAGAATTTTTATGAACCCCCGTAATATGAACGTAATTTTGTGAATTTTTAATATAAGGAGTTCCGCCGATTCTTTCAGCCCAACCGTTATTGCCGCCGCAGGCGGGATCTAAATAATTGCCGATTTTTTTGATATTATTCGCATTAGTTAAATCCGTCGTATGGTATTCCGTACGTAAGCCCAGAGTTCTGGGCAGTCCGTGTTTAACCCCGAGATATCCGAGATATCCGCCGCCTGCAATTTCTACAGCACCAACTGCATAATTTTTATCCATTCATTACCCCTGTTTTTAGACCACACTTTTTAGAAAACATATAAATTTAAAAATTTATACAATCCATCTTCTCGATGGATTGTATAAACTACTACATTGATTTGTGGAATGTTCTTGAAATGACATCATCCTGCTGCTCTTTGGTTAATTTTATGAAATTAACCGCATACCCTGAAACCCTTACGGTTAACTGCGGGTATTTTTCGGGATGTTTCTGGGCATCAATTAAAGTTTCACGGTTGAAAACGTTGACATTTAAATGATGTCCGCCTTTTTCAACATATCCGTCCAATAAATTTATTAAATTTTCTTCCTGCATTGTTGTTGCCATAATTATTCTCCTTGTTTAAAATTTTCAGAATTACTCAAAAATACAAAGTTGTCAGAATTTCCGCAACTGCAACCGGCATCAATATTTACAGCCAAATCACCGACAAAGACTTCGTCTTTACCTAATGCGTTCGGAATAATCGAGAATGTATTGGAAATTCCGTCCTGCGCATCTTTAAACGGAAGTTTTGCAACTGAAGCAAGCGATGCTACAGCTCCGTTTGAATCTCTGCCATGCATCGGGTTAGCTCCGGGAGCCAGAGGAACACCTGCCTTTCTGCCGTCAGGAGTGTTGCCTGTTTTCTTTCCGTAAACTACGTTTGAAGTGATTGTCAAAATAGACATCGTGGGAATTGAATTTCTGTATGTATAATGTTTTCTAATCATATTCATAAATTTATGAACAAGATTAACAGCAATATCATCTACTCTGTCATCGTTGTTGCCGTATTTCGGATAATCACCTTCAACCTCATAATCAACAACCAAACCGTTTTCATCACGGATTGTTTTAACTTTTGCATATTTAATAGCAGAAAGTGAATCAGCGACTACAGACAATCCCGCAATACCGGTTGCGAAATATCTTTTTACATCTCTGTCATGGAGCGCCATTTGAGAGCGTTCGTAACAATATTTGTCATGCATATAGTGAATTATATTTAAAGTATTTACGTATAATCCCGCAAGCCATTCCATCATATCGTTATATCTTTCCATAACTTCATCATAATCAAGATACTCTGAAGTTATCGGACGATACTTCGGTCCGACCTGTTCTTTTAATCTTTCGTCAACTCCTCCGTTAATTGCGTATAATAAGCATTTTGCAAGATTTGCTCTAGCGCCGAAGAATTGCATTTCTTTTCCGACAACCATTGACGAAACACAGCATGCAATTGCATAATCATCACCATGCATTGCTCTCATCATATCATCGTTTTCATATTGGATTGATGAAGTTTTAATTGAAATATGTGCGCAATACTGTTTGAAATTATGCGGCAATCTTGTTGACCATAAGATCGTCATATTGGGTTCGGGTGCCGTTCCTAAGTTTTCTAAGGTATGCAAATATCTGAAAGAATTTTTTGTAACAAGCGTTCTTCCGTCTACACCCATACCGCCTATTGATTCTGTTACCCAAGTCGGATCGCCCGAGAATAACGAATTGTATTCGGGAGTTCTTGCAAATTTTACAAGTCTTAATTTCATAATGAAATGATCAATCAATTCTTGAGCTTCCGATTCATCAATGATACCGTCTTTTAAATCTCTTTCAATATAAATATCTAAGAAAGTAGAAGTCCTGCCGATACTCATTGCTGCGCCGTTCTGTTCTTTTACAGCGCTCAAGTACCCGAAGTATAACCATTGAACAGCTTCTTTTGCATTTCTTGCAGGTTGTGAAATATCAAAACCGTAAATTTTGCCAAGTTCAATCATTTCCTGTAAAGCTCTGATTTGCTCTGCTATTTCTTCTTTCAATTGAATTTTATCAGGCGTCATATCACCGTCAAGCGATGCATGCTGCTCTTTTTTATCTTCAATAAGTCTGTTGATACCGTATAAAGCAACCCTTCTGTAGTCGCCTATAATTCTGCCTCTGCCGTATGCATCAGGCAGCCCTGTTAAAATTGCTGCATGTCTTGCTTTTCTCATTTCGGGAGTATAGCAGTCAAATACGCCCTGATTGTGAGTTTTTCTGTATTTTGTAAAGATTTCTTTTACTTCGGGGTCGATATCGTAACCGTATGCATTAAGAGCTCCTTCAGCCATCCTTATTCCGCCAAACGGTTGCAAAGAACGTTTCAAAGGTTTATCTGTCTGTAAACCGACGATTTGTTCCAAATCTTTATCAATATAACCTGCGCCGTGAGAAGTAATTGTAGATACAACTTTTGTATCCATATCAAGAACTCCACCGTTATCACGCTCTTTTTTCATTAAATGAAGGCATTCATTCCATAATTTATATGTAGCGTTAGTCGGAGCAGCCAAAAAGCTTGAATCCCCCTCATAAGGCGTATAATTTTTTTGTATAAAATCTCTTACATCAATTTCTCTTTCCCATCTTCCTGATTTGAACGGGGTATGAGAGTATAGTTGTTTTTCTTTTTCTAATGTTTGTACCATTTTTCCTCCGATAAATTCTGTTAAGTCCGGTAAATTAATTTCACTACAAATTTTAACATGACTTTGAATTAAATTCAAAGTGTAAAGCACATACTCTTAACATTATTTAATCAGATTCAAAAAGCTGGGAAAGCCTTAATCTTCTTCAAAATACGAGCAACATGAAGTTTGAGTTTCCCAAACAGATACCTTGTATAATTGAACGATTTTTTCTTTCAATTTTGAATAAATGTAAGATGAAATTAATTCGCTCGACGGGCTTTCGCCTTTAAAATCGGGAAGTTCGTTTAAATCTTTATGATCAAGCGTATCAAGCACTTCGTTCAAATCTTTTTTCAAAACCTTATAATCAATTAGGATATTACTTTTATCAAGAGATTCCCCTCTTACGTAAGCTTCAACCATCCAGTTATGACCGTGTTGATTTTCGCATTCGCCGTCATAATTTAACAAATGATGAGCAGCTGAAAAAAATGCTTGTGTTTTAATTTCGTACATATTTATACCTCTCTGATTTTTTATTCTTCTTCGTGCTGAGCATCAAAAATAAGATCGCACAATTCTCTTACCGCACCATGACCGCCAGATTTGCTTGAAATAAAATTGCAAACCTTGCGAACTTTATCGACTGCATCAGAAGGACAAGCCGCAATGCCGACTTTTTGCAAGATAGGAATATCGGGTTCATCATCACCCATATATGACACTTGAGAAAAATCAAGTTCATATTTTTGCAAAAGCGCTTCAAGTATGGGCAGCTTATTTTTTACGCCCTGATAAACTTCGGAAAACTTCAAATCCATCGCACGGCGATCAACCGTACCGTTTTTTCTGCCTGTGATAATGGCAGTTAATAAACCGCTCCTGACGATTTTGGCAATTCCATGACCGTCTTTTGCATTGAAAGTTTTGTATTCAATCCCATTTTCATCATAGGTAATACTTCCGTCAGTCATAACTCCGTCAATATCAAATACCAGAAGTTTTATTTTTGATGCTTTTTCTTTTAAATCCATTTTATTTAACCCTTTAACTATTTGATTTTATTATAAAGAATTTATTTTAGCAAACGAATTTATTTTTTATGAACAGCCCGAATAACCGCAGTTCGGACAAATGAAGCACCCTTCTGCCATTTGAATTTTTGTGCCGCATTCGGGGCATTTTACTTCTTTGATTTCCCCTGTCGGGTTGTAGTCTTGCGTTTCGTCTTTTTTCTTTTCTACGGGTTTGATTTTAATGGTTTCTTCCTTTTTCTTTGAATCCAAATTCATAGGCTGGAACTGTCTTGAATTATTTCGATAAACCGTAATTCCTTTCAAACCGTTTTTATAAGCCAATACATAAGCTTCTTTTATGTCATCTCTTGTTGCGCTTTCAACGAAATTAACCGTTTTAGATACGGCATTATCCGTATGAAGCTGGAACGCTGCCTGCATTTTTACATGCCAGTATGGTGTAACATCATGTGCGGTTACAAAGATATGTTTAATTTCATCGCTTATACCGTCGATATGAGCAACAGATCCGTCTTTTGCGATTTTTGACATAAGTTCTTCGCTATACAAACCGTGAGAAATCATATAATCTTTAAATATCGGATTAACTTCAAGCATTTCGGTTTTGTCCATAATAAGTCTTGAAAATACCAATCCGAATAACGGTTCGACTCCGCCTGATGCGCCGGCTATCATTGAGATTGTACCTGTAGGCGCAATACATGTGGTTGTTGCGTTTCTCAAACCGTATTTTTTTATTTGGTTATCAAGTTCATACCATTGTTCGTCGGTTATCTTGCCCGAAGATTTGCCTTTGAATTTGTTATACAAATAATGGTCGCTATCATAAATACTTCCCTCAAAATTGTTAAATCTTCCTCTTTCTTTTGCCATTTCAACAGATTCGGTCTTTGATACATAGTCGATAAACTCCATAACTTCGCCTGCCAAATGAGTACCCTCTTTTGAAGCATAAGAAATTTCGGCTTTCATAAGCATATCAGCCCAACCCATTACGCCTAAACCGATTTTTCTGTTGTTTTGAACCATTTTTGAAATTTGAGGCAAAGGATAATTGTTTACGGTAATAACATTATCCAAAAATCTCATAGCCGTTCTTACCGTTTTTTCAAGTAAATTCCAATCAACTTCCCAACCGTTTGAGGTTTTCTTCATCATTCTGCCTAGATTTATCGAGCCTAAATTACAAGCTTCGTAAGGAAGCAGAGGAACTTCGCCGCAAGGGTTTGTAGATTCGATTGCGCCGATTTTCGGAGTCGGATTGTCTGCATTCATTTTATCAATAAATACAATTCCCGGTTCTCCGTTTTTCCAAGCGTTATCAACAATTTTATCAAAAACTTCACGAGCGGATAATCTTCCGGTAACTTCATTATTTTGAGGATTTACAAGATCATAATCTTCATCATTTAAATATGCTTCCATAAATTTATCCGTTATGGCAACGGAAATATTAAAGTTGTTTAATTTGGTATTATCCGCTTTGCAATCGATAAATTCCAAAATATCGGGGTGATCGACTCTTAAAATTCCCATATTTGCCCCGCGTCTTGTGCCTCCCTGTTTAACGGCTTCGGTTGCAGCGTTGAATACATTCATAAATGATACGGGACCTGAAGAAACACCCATAGTCGTACGAACAATACTGTTTTTGGGTCTTAATCTTGAGAATGAAAATCCCGTGCCGCCGCCTGATTTGTGAATAAGTGCGGTATTTTTAACAGTTTCAAAAATCCCTTCAAGACTGTCTTCTATAGGCAAAACAAAACATGCGGCTAACTGCCCCAAATCTCTGCCCGCATTCATCAATGTCGGAGAATTTGGCATGAAATATAAATGTGAAATCGCATCATAAAATCTTTGCGCAAGTTTATCAACTTCTTCTTGGCTTTTGCCGTATTTTAAATCAGCCGAGGCAATCGTATTTGCAACCCTGTGAAACATATCGGCAGGAGTTTCAATACATTTGCCCTCATTATCTCTTTTTAAATATCTTTTTTCAAGCACTTTTATAGCGTTTGGCGTTAAATCAATTTTATCTTCCATACACATATCCGTCATGGCTACCTCCCTTATCTTATTTTGATTATTATAAAAAAATTGTTTATTGTTTAAAATATAATATAAATCAAATTTATTAAATTATACAACTTTGTTATTAATAATTTTTAATATATAAACAATTCCTTAAAAAATAAATACTTTATAATAATATAGGGGAAAACAGGATAACGATTTTTTATGGCTGCAATATCCGCAATTGCCAAATTCGGACTCGCTAAATTCGGCAAACTCAATAATAAAATATTCCATACAAAGCTTTTTAACGGCAAAAAAGCCCTAAACAGTGCTGCAAAAAAAGAGCTTCCCGCAGCACCAAAAATTCCCGAAACTCCGCCAAGAGAGTACACCTTAAAAAAAGATAATTCAAAATATTTATATCATCTGACTACAAAACAAAATTGGGAACAAATTCAAAAATCCGGCAAAATCGCAGCTTGCGAAGGGGTTGATACCTTGAAACAAAAAGATGTTTTTATGTTCAGCCTTGAGAATATGCTAAACTCTTGGAGCAAAAGCAACAATATTTTATCTAAAGATTACCTTGATAATATATTGCGAAAAGTAGGAAGAACGGGCGACATCGTATTATTACGAATTAATGCAAAAGCTTTGAATCATGACAAACTGAAAGTCAGACTTTTAAATAAAATCTTTTCACTTTTTAAAAAAGGTGATTTTGATAACAAATACCTCGCAGGTGAAAATTCGGGAATAAGCTACATTTATAAGCAGCGTAAGTCGCCTTTTGAATATTTGTATACCGATAACATTTCGCTTAAAGATGTAGAAAAAATCGGGGAAAGCAAATTTTCAGGCAATGTTTACAGCGCCGATTCTAAAAAGATAATGACGAATTTATTAAAAGATTCGCCCGAAAAAGGGTTTTCGTTTTTAATATAAATAAAGAGCTAATCCCGATGAATTATCGTGCCGACTTATTACTTTTTTTATAATTTATGCTATTATAAAAACATGACAAGGAGAGGATTTTGGGTTTTAGTTATTTTGGCGCTTGTCGTGCTGTTATGCAAGGCATGCATAGTTCGTGATGTACCGCCTCAAAAAACGAAATCCGATATTACAAAAACAAAATTACAAAAGGTAAACTACCCGGAGCCGGAAAATATTACTCTAAACGGCACGGATTATTTGCAATCAAAAGCACCCGTCGGAAAATTCGGCGGCTCAATGGTCTTGTCAACCGTGGGGGATCCGAAAACTTTTAATCCTTTTAATTGTAAAGACAATACATCTTCTACAATGGCAGGAGTAATGTATGACGGGCTTTTGACAACAAATCCCATTACGGGCGAAGTAGTACCGAAACTTGCAAAAGGTTACACCATATCACATGACGGAAAAGTTTATACAATATATTTAAGAAAAGGCATTAAATGGAGCGACGGGAAGCCTATCACATCAGATGATGTTGTCTTTACATGGCAAAACATAATTTTTGGCGGAATGGGCGATACCTCAACAAGAGATTCTCTTGTAATAAACGGCAAGCTCCCGACCGTACGCAAATACGGCGATTATACGGTTGTATTTGTTACGCCCGAGCCTTACGCACCGTTTTTGAGAATGCTCTCAACTCCCATTGCACCAAAGCACATATTTCAACCTGCCGTAAAAAAAGGCGCAACATATTTTGATTCATTTCTTTCTACAACGACCAAACCCGATAAATTCGTTGTATCGGGGGCTTTCAAATTGAAAGAATATGTTCCTGCCCAAAGGATAGTATATGAAAGAAATCCAAACTACTACGAAATCAATACAAAAGACCAAAAATTGCCCTATTTAAATAAGCTTATTTATTTAATAGTCGGGGATCAAAATAATGAAGTTTTAAAATTTGAAGCAAAAGAGCTTGATATAATATCTTTGCAAGGTTCACGTGTTGCAAGGTATAAATCCTTAGAGCCGCATTCGGATTTTAAACTTTATAATCTCGGACCCGACACGGGTACAATGTATTTATCACTCAACCTGAATACAAGAAAGAATGACAAGGGCGAGTATTATGTCGAACCCGTAAAGCAAAAATGGTTTAACGATTTGAATTTCCGCACGGCAGCAGATTATGCGCTTGACCGCAAAAATATGGTTTTAAATATAGCAAACGGAATAGGTGCACCTTTATATACCGCAGAAAGCCTAAATTCAATTTATCTGAATAAAAAGTTAAAGCCCTACGGCAAAAATTTAGCCAAAGCAAAAATTTACCTGAAAAAATCAGGATTCTACACGGATAAAAAAGGTCGTCTGTTTGACAAAAACGGCAACAGAGTGGAATTTAACCTTTATACAAATGCGGGAAACACAGAAAGAGAAGCCATAGGCGTAATGGTTAAACAAGACCTCGAAGATCTGGGAATGAAAGTCAATTTCAAGCCCATAGAATTTAATTCGCTTGTTAATAAACTTGTATCAACATTTGATTGGGATATGGTCATAATGGGGCTGACAGGTTCACCGCTCGAACCAAACGGCGGAAAAAACGTCTGGATGTCTGACGGCAGGCTGCACATGTTTAATATGAGAACTCCGCAAGAGGGCAAAGCAGGAATCTTACCCTGGGAAAAAGAGTTAGACACAATGTTTACCAAAGGTGCTCTTGCAACAAAATTTGAAGACAGAAAAGTTTATTATGACAAATACCAGGAAATAATTTATAAAGAAAAACCGATGATTTATATTTATTCTCCAATAAGAATAGTTGCAGTACGCAACAAATTCAAAAATATCTATCCGTCATCCCTAAGCGGAATTACACATAATATAGAGGAAATCTATGAAAATAAAAGATACTAGTATACTATGATACTGAGGCACTAAGAGTTATCGGTACTTTGCACATTTTTAAATTCTATAATTTGCCCGAAGGGCTGAAATGAACTTAGCGCCCCAGGTAGGTCGGGATTGCTATCCCGACAATTAAAATAAATAAAATGTTGGCATAGCAATGCCAACCTACAAAGTTTATAAGTAGATAAGGAAATAAATGGACACATTAAAATATATATTAAAAAGAATACTTCAAACGATACCGTTGTTAATCATAGTATCGTTTATAAGCTTTTTTATAATAAGACTTTCACCCGTTGATCCTCTTGCCGAATTAAAACTGAATCCTTCAATTTCACCTGTTACGGTTCAAAAAGAAAAAGAAAGATTAGGCTTAGATAAACCGATTATCGTTCAATACGGCAAATGGGCGGCATCGTTTGTAAAAGGCGATTTGGGAGTAACCTCAGACGGCGAAAAAGTAAGTACAAAACTTGCCCAAAGGATACCGAATACCTTGCTTTTAACAACAATAGTAATACTTTTAACATGGTTTGTCGGAATACCGCTCGGCATAATAGCAGCCGTCAACCGGCGGACGCCGTTTGACAGAATATTAACCGTTTTAACAAGTATCGGTATGGCAATTCCGTCATTCTTCTTTGCGGTTTTGCTGCTGCTTTTTGCCGTAAAAACGGGCTGGTTTCCGATTGGCGGATTAACAAGCGCTAATTTTGCAGACTTAAATTTTTGGGGAAAATTTTGGGATATTACCCATCATTTATTTCTTCCCGTAATTGTCCTGTTCACAGGTTCACTTGCAAGTTTGCAAAGACAGATGAGAGCAAATATGCTTGACGTTTTGGATTCTGATTACATAAAATTTGCCAGAGCAAAAGGTTTAAGCAATAATATGGTAATTTATAAACACGCATTGCGCAATGCGATAAACCCAATGATTACACTTCTGGGGTTTGAATTTGCGGGGTTATTATCAGGTGCGGCGCTTACAGAATACGTCTTTCAATATCCGGGCTTAGGCAGACTGATATTAGAAGCCGTAATGAAATCTGATATTAACCTTGTTATGGCATCCCTTATGATGGGGGCAATAATGCTTGTTACGGGGAACTTGATTGCAGATATTCTTCTAATCATTACCGACCCGAGAATACGAGGTGAAGAATGATTAAAGATTTGTTGAAACAATTATGGAAAGATAAATTCGCAAGGCTCGCAATGGTTGTACTTGCGCTGATTTATTTGTCATTATTATTTGCGGATTTCATATCGCCTTATACCAAAGATTTTTCAGACAGAACAATGGCTTATGTTCCGCCATCGAAGATATTTACGATTGACGAACACGGGAAATTTTCCAAACCTTATACATATAATTACGTGCGTTCATTTGATTCGGTCAAACTTGAAATAACGTATAGTTTAGACCGAACTCAAAAGCATTACATAAAATTTTTCGCAATAGGGCAGCCGTATAAATTCTTAGGCTTAATCCCTATGAAACGCCATCTTTTTACAACCGATAATACAGGCAGAATATATCTTCTCGGAACTGATATTAACGGACGTGATGTATTTTCAAGACTGTTTTTCGGCGGACGAATTTCAATGACAATCGGATTTTTGGCATTGTTTGTCCTGTTTCCGATAGGACTGTTGTATGGCGGCATTTCAGGATACTTCGGCGGAAAAATTGATGCTGTCATGATGAGATTTGCTGAAAGTATTATGTCTATTCCGAGTTTTTATTTGTTAATAATTCTTGCATCGGTTCTGCCGTCAGGCATGACAAGCACCCAGAGATTTCTGCTTATAGTTATAATCCTTGCATTAATTGGATGGGCAGGATTTGCAAGGGTTATAAGAGGTATGGTGCTTTCTATTAAGACACAGGAA
Source organism: uncultured bacterium (assembly GCA_900319365.1). GTDB lineage: Bacteria > Cyanobacteriota > Vampirovibrionia > Gastranaerophilales > Gastranaerophilaceae > Zag111. Next base: position 249,859 of record ONOE01000002.1, read on the forward strand.
TACGTTCAGGCAGCACAAGCAATCGGCGCATCAAAATTAAGAATAATCATAAAGCATATACTTCCCCAGACAACAAGCTTTGTAATAGTTGCAATGACATTGTCCGTTCCGTCCTATATTTTGTCGGAATCCGGTTTAAGCTTTTTAGGTTTGGGCATTCAGCAGCCCGATGCGAGTTGGGGCAATATGCTAAAAGAAGCGCAGGAATTTACAAATATTTTGTACCGCCCTTGGCTTTTAACTCCGGGATTTTTGATTTTTATTTCGGTATTGTCGTTTAACCTGATTGGCGATACGGTTCGTGATGTCCTCGACCCTAAAAGCAAGGTTAGATAAAACTATAAGTAAATATTCCTCCTCACTTATCCCGTAGGACTGTTTTGGGGTTTATTATAATCTAAACTCCCTCAATACCTCAAATAATACGGAGTTACTGCTCTTGTTGGTCATATTGTAGCGAAATTTTTTGAGCGATTACATTTTCGGATTTCAAAAATTAAAATTAGAATAATTATCCCCTTGCGGGGAACAGACCCCTCCTAATTCCTATCACAAAATGATACTCAATCATTTTGTTCGGCAGAGTTCATGTCGGGGAGGAAAAAACGTCATTCTGAGGACGAAGTCCGAAGAATCGCCTCGTCTGCGTATATTTCGAAACCTTTTGATATCACTCAAGAAAACACAATATTAGCATTCTTTACATTGCAAAGAATGCTAATATTGATCAAAAAGTTTTTACGGCTATTTATCTTAATTTGTGGTATTCCCCGCCATCCAAATGACGACTTAAAACATTCTTCATAACTCTTTCGGACAGATACCAGAAACCGTCAGAGCCGTTACCCGTCGCATTTTTCTTTTGCTCATCCTCCATGTTTAAAGATTCGCCCAATGGTCTTGTATCTCTGCTATAACCATTTTCAACGTATACCGTCTGTTTTGAATCAGAAATACCATCATTATTTGTATCTTCATAACGATACATTTTCCCGTCTCCGCTATCTTTAACTATTACGGCAAACATATTTCCAGCTTTGTCATATTTTGCTATTGTACCATTCGGATGAGTAACCGTAACATCACCATTATAAGGTCCCGCTATTTCCTGCCTGAAATATACAGTTGAACCGTCTTTTAATTCTACTGCTACGCTGCCGTTTCTCATAGGATGAATTGCGGATGCACTATCTCCGAAATAATCTGTAAATAACGCCGTCCTTGCATCTAAACTCGTATTTTGCCCCAGACTGTTGTTTAAAGAATTTAACTTCAATGCTATTGCTTTTCCATCCAAATCTCCGTCAGATGTTTTTGGTAACTCAGTTTTAGGGCGCTGAGATTGACCGTTAAGGTTCTCGCCGATTTTGTATTCCGGTGTTTGCTTCTGAACTCCGCTGCTTTTGCCTGCATTAGAGGAGGAGGAAACCCCGTTCGCTGCTCCAATTTCAAATGATGCCATAATAATCTCCTTTCTTTATACTCTTAATAAGCACACATTATTATATCTTATGTATATATAAAAAATATATCGAGTCGAAAATTGCGCAACAGAGTTCTTTTCTTTTCTTTTCTTTTCTTTTCTTTTCTTTTCTTTTCTTTTCTTTTCTTTTCTTTTCTTTTAAGCAGTATACCTGCATTTGCGGTATTTAAAATTCGTCTTAACGCTTCTTAACATTTGTCAAAATTACTTGTTTTGTTTTCCCTGACATTACGTAAATATTATATTTTTTATTACATTTGCCAAAAAATTCAGATATTATATAATTAAATAAAGATACTAAGATACTAGGGGCACTAGGACACTAAGAATTTACAAAGCAGGTCGGGATTGCTATGCCGACAAAAAAGGTAAAAAGTAAAAGCCTGACAAATACATAAATTATATAAATTGCCGGTACTTACAGACTTTTAAAATATACGAGGAGAAAAAATGATACTGAATTTTGATCAAATTATAAATACAAATTATTTGCTAAGCATAGTTGCAGCGGTTACATTCGGCTTTTGCATAGGATTGGAAAGAGAATTAACAAACAAATATGCGGGGCTCAGAACTCATATTATGGTAGCGCTCGGAGCGTGTATATTTACATTGATTTCAATATACGGGTTTCCGACATTTGCACACGGGGATAACGTAATAGTAACGCAGGCAACTGGGGTTCGTGATACGGCAAGAGTTGCGGCGCAGGTTGTAACGGGTATCGGTTTTATCGGCGCAGGTACGGTTTTAAGAAACGGGCCTATCGTTTTAGGCTTAACAACGGCATCTACATTGTGGATTGCGGCAAGTATCGGTATGGCATGCGGTGCGGGAATGTTTGATATTGCGTTTGCAGGTACGGCTGTTGCAATTATCGTTCTTGTAATGGTTAGAATTTTAGAGAAAAAAGTTCTTCCATCAAGCACAAAAAAAACAAAAATGGTTCAAATCGGTATAATTTGCGATAATGATTATGTTCAAAAGGTTCAGGATTTTATAGTAAGCAGGTATCAGGATATTTCAAAAATCAAAAAACGCAAAATGACCGCAGATGAAAACGCAACAAAATTAACATGTGTTTTGACCGTTCAGGACGAACAGCCGATTAAAGATTTATATAAGGCTTTCCAACCGCTTGATAATATTGAATCAATTTCAATTAAAGAATACTTTGAGTAAATTGATAATAAAGTTGATAAATTTATAAGTTCATAAGTGATTATCAGGTTTTAAGATTTTTAAAAAGTGCTTTAGCACCGTAAATAACTTATCAACCTATAAACCTATCAACCTATAAACCTATCAACCTATAAACCTATCAACTTATAAACCTCCTCATGTAATATTTTTATAAAGATTTTGCCATGAGAGAATTTTTGTTATAGTATAGTGAAGTAGGTATTGTTTTTTAGGGATATAAAAGGATTTAGAATAATGACAGTACAAGATTGGTTTGAAAAACGTAAAGAAGCCCAGATTCAGCGCAGAGCATTGGAGGCTCGTGTTGAAATTGAAGCAAATCCCGATTTATGGACAAAATGCGTTCATTGTAACGCTCAATTGTTGAAAAAAGATATTGAAGATAATTTAATGGTTTGTCCTGTATGTGATTATCATTTCAGGATAAACGCAAGAACAAGAATCAAGCAATTGTTTGATGAGGGTTCTTTTGAAGAAATGTTTACAAATATCAAACCGACAGATCCGCTTGATTTTGTTGATACCGAAAGCTATAAAAGCAGATTAAAAAGAGCCCAAGAAAAAACAGGACTTGATGATGCGGTAGTAACAGGCATCGGAACAATCGACGGACATAAAATCGCAACAGCCGTTATGGATTTTGACTTTATGGGCGGTTCTATGGGAAGTGTTGTCGGTGAAAAAGTTACGAGAATTATTGAAAAAGCAATTGAATTAAGACTTCCGGTTCTTGCCGTTACATCATCGGGCGGAGCCAGAATGCAGGAAAGCGCTTTGAGCCTTATGCAAATGGCTAAAACATCATGCGCTTGTGCAAGATTAGATGAAGCAGGTCTTTTGTATATAAACTTAATTACAGACCCGACATTTGGCGGAGTTACGGCAAGTTTCGGGACTATAGGCGATATCATTATTGCAGAACAGGGCGCAAGAGTAGGTTTTGCAGGACGCCGGGTAATCGAACAAACCATAAGACAAAAATTGCCGCCTGATTTCCAAACCGCAGAATATTTATTAAAATACGGTCAGGTTGATTTAGTTTCTTCCCGTAAAGATTTGAAAGGAACATTGGCAAACATCTTGTCAATGCACGAATAAAGGAGATATCATGTCTACTACTTTAGATTTTGAAAAACCTATTTTAGAAATACAAAAAAAAATTGAGGAACTCAAAGAAATGAGCATTGACTCAGGTAAGGATTTAAATAAAGTGATAGAAACATTGGAAAAAGAAGCGGAAGATTTTAAAAAAGAATTATATGAAAACCTTAACCCCGCTCAAAAAATGCAAATTGCAAGACATCCCGAACGTCCAAAATTTTTGGACTATGTAAATTTAATGACAACCGATTTTGTTGAAATGCACGGCGACAGAGTAGGAACTGACGATAGAGCAATTGTAGGCGGGTTAGCCAAAATTGACGGTCGCCCGATTATGATTGTCGGAACAATGAAAGGCAAATCAACAAAAGAAAATTTGGAATACAACTTCGGTATGCCGCAGCCTGAAGGCTACAGAAAAGCATTAAGACTTTTCTATCATGCAAACAAATTTAATATTCCGATTGTAACAATTATTGATACTCCGGGAGCATACCCGGGGATAAGCGCAGAAAAACACGCACAGGGTGCTGCTATTGCGTACAACCTTAAAGAAATGCAAAAATTAAGAGTTCCCATTGTTGCCGTAATTTCAGGCGAGGGGTGTTCGGGCGGCGCTTTAGGTTTAGCCGTTGCAAATAAAGTTTATCTCTTAGAACATGCTTATTACACGGTAATTTCACCTGAAGGATGTGCATCAATTTTGTGGCGTGATGCGTCTAAAAACCTTGAAGCTGCAACAGCTTTGAAAATTACCGCACCACACTTATTAAAATTCGGTGTAATTGACGGAATGGTAAAAGAGCCTGTTGGCGGAGCGCACACGGATTACGAATATACCGCAAACCAATTAAAAGCAACCATTTTGAAAGCATTAGATGAGCTTAAAGGAATGTCAGGCGAAGAATTGAGAAATCAACGCTACGACAAATACCGCAAAATGGGCGCATATATTGAAGAATAAAATTAAAAGATACTAAGGCACTCCGGCACTAAGATACTAAGAATTATCTGCCTTTCGGTTTTTACGGATAATTAAAATGCGCTTTAGTGCCGAAATGAACTTAGAGCCTTAGTGCCATAGTATCTTAGTATCTTTATAACTATGAACAAAAAATATTTTGAATTAAAACTAAAAATAAATCCCGAGTTGGAAGATTTAATTTCTGAAATCTTCTTTGAAAACTTTGAATGCGACGGCGTTATATTAGCAGAAGAAAGCTATAAAAATTTAAAAATGGTTTCAACTACCGAGGGAACTTTGAGGGTATTTTTAAACGATGATGAAAATACTGCTTTCAAAGATATGGAATTAAAAATCAAAAATACGCTCACAATCTACCGTGAAAGCTTTCTTGCAAGAGGTTTAACCGACACGGATTTAGGCAGCTGGAATTGGAATTTGGAAGAAAAAGACTCGCAAGACTGGTCGCAAAAATGGAAAGAAAAATGGGACGTAACGCACGTAACTGACAATATCGCCGTTGTGCCGGATTGGATTGAATATACCCCTAAAAAAGATGAAATAATTATCAAAATGGAACCGGGATGCGCATTCGGAACAGGAACTCATCAAACGACCCAGTTATGTATGAAAGCACTTGAAAAATACCTCAAAAATGGTGATAGAGTAGCCGATATCGGGACAGGTTCGGGAATTTTGGCAATACTTGCGATAAAACTCGGCGCATCTTATGCTTACGGCTGTGATACAGATGCCGATGCAATAGAAGTTGCAAAACAAAACGCAATAAAAAACAATGTAAAATTATACCCTCCCCCTGAGGGAGGGTCGAAATCTCCGATTTCGGAATGGGATCTAAAAGCCTCCCACAATTATGAAAAAAATAATATCAAACTGGCAAAAGTTTTAAGAAATAATGCAACACAACCTGAAAGAATTTTATGGCAGTACCTTTCAAAAAGTCGGTTATGCGGGGTGAAATTTAGAAGGCTGCAGCCAATAGGAAACTATATTGTAGATTTTATGTCGCCAAAAGAAAAAATAATAATAGAATTAGACGGCGGGCAGCATAATTCGCAAAAGGGCTTGACAAGTGATAAAGAGCGTGATGAATTTTTGACAAAATCAGGTTATACAGTTTTAAGAATTTGGAATACTGCTGTTTATAAAAATATTGAGGGGGTTATTGATTATATTCGATCGGTTATTACTGACCCCACCCGAGAATCAAAGATTCTCACCCTCCCGCAAGGGGAGGGTAGTAGTTATACTACTCCTTGTGTTACTTTTGAAGTCAACACGGCAGACAAAATTCAAGACAAATTTGATTTTGTTTGTGCAAACATTTTGCATAACGTACTTGATGAAATTATGGGCGACCTAAAAAGCCTTATAAATGAGAGCGGTATAATATCTTTAAGCGGAATTTTAGACGAAAAAAGACAAATTGTTCTTGATGCGATAAATCGAGAAAATTTAAAAATTATTGAAGAAATCACTCAGGATCAATGGACATCGTTTGTGGTATGTAAAGATACTAAGATACTAGGGCTCTAAGGTTCTAAGAGAGTCATTCGGCATTGCTATGCCACACAAGAAAGGAATAAAAAATGAATAAAACCGCAATTATAATACCCGCAAGATACGGATCGTCAAGATTAGAGGGCAAACCGTTGATTAAAGTCTTAAATAAACCCGTCATTCAATGGGTATATGAAAAAGCCGAACATGCAAAACATGCCGACACGATTATTGTCGCAACAGACGACGAAAGAATTTATGACTGCGTAAAAGGTTTCGGCGGAGAGGTCGAAATGACGTCCGTCAACCACAAATCAGGCTCTGACAGAATTATGGAAGTTGTATCCCGCCATCCCGAAATCGGATACATCTGCAATCTTCAGGGGGATGAACCTTTAATTGAGCCGCAAAGCATTGATTTGGTAATTAAAAACGTAAAAGATGATAATGAAGCGGATATTTCGACGCTTATAAGAAAGATTACTCCGCAAGAGGCTCAGGATCCTAACCTTGTAAAATGCGTTACGGATAAAAGAGGTTTTGCGCTGTATTTTTCACGCTCAAAAATTCCTTTTGAAAGACATACACAAGTTGCAACGTTCTACGGGCATCTGGGGATATACGGTTACAAGCGCCATGCCCTTGAAACCATGACAAAAGCAGAACAAACAATGCTTGAAAAAACCGAAAGCCTTGAACAATTGAGAGCATTGGAAAACGGTATGAAGATTAAAACCTCTGTAGTTGACTTCGTTCCCGTCGGTATTGACACAAAAGAAGATTTAGAAAAATTCAGAGAAATTGTAGAGGCAAAATTGCGCTAATACCTTATTCTCACGGGTTTTGAGCGCCATTTAGCCTTTCAGGTAATTTTTAAAATTCTACTTGCAATATTTGTTAAATTAGTGTAATATAATGTTATAAAAATATAGAAAAAGATACAAAACGTAATATTTATATATATTTTTTAATAATAGGTAGCACAAAGTAATTTAAAGTAAGTAAGGAAGTTTCTATGTCAGAAAATGTTGAAGTGCCCGCAAATGAGGGTGATAATCGTCAAAGAATCTTATTAGCTGACGATGAATCAAGTATCAGGAGAATTTTGGAAACCAGATTAAAAATGGCAGGTTATGATGTTTATACGGCCCAAGATGGTGAAGAAGCCGTTGCATCTTTCAATAAAAACAACCCTGATTTAGTCGTACTGGACGTAATGATGCCTAAAATGGACGGTTACGGTGTTACAAGAGAAATCAGAAGAACATCTGATGTACCTATCATCATTTTGACCGCTTTGGGCGATGTATCTGAAAGAATTACTGGACTTGAACTCGGGGCAGATGATTATGTTGTTAAACCTTTCTCTCCTAAAGAACTTGAAGCAAGAGTAAAGGCTGTTTTGAGAAGAACAAACAACAGAGAAATGACTTCAGGCTCAGGCAAAGTTACTAAAAATGTTATAACTACGGGTAATATTAAAATTGATACAGCTCGTCGTCAGGTATACAGAAAGAATGAACGTATCAGATTGACGGGTATGGAATTTAGCCTGTTGGAACTTCTTGTTAATAACTCGGGTCAAGCATTTTCAAGAAACGAAATCTTGCAACACGTTTGGGCATATCCGCCTGATCATAGAATTGATACAAGAGTTGTTGATGTTCACATTTCAAGATTACGTTCAAAACTTGAAACAGATCCGGCTAATCCCGAACTTATCTTGACAGCTCGAGGAATCGGATATATGTTCCAAAGAATAAACTAATCAATTTGATTAAAATTTTGACCAATATAAAAGCCTCCAAAAATGGAGGCTTTTATAATATGTTTCCCAAATCTGACAGCTAATTTACTTCTTTATTTTCCTTTACCTTTTTGTTGGTTTCCTTTTCCTTTTTCCTATTGTTATCCCAACAAGCTTTCCAAAACATCTGCATTTTTCAATGCGCTTGCAGAGCCTTTAATTCTTTGACGGTAGATGTAAGTTCTGAGTGCTTCTCTGATTAATTCACTTCTTGAACGATTTTCACCCGTTGCTACCTGATCAATTTTGTTTAAAAAATCTTCGGGCATTGAAATTAAAACTCTTGCCATATAAACTCCTTTTTTTTAATTATCTCTTATATCCTTATGTATTAATAAACAATTTCCGCCTTAAAAAAGTGCTAAATTTTATATACAAAGAATATACTCATTTTTCTCAAATCAGCTCATACCATGGTTTTTAACGATTAAAATTCATCTTTACATAACTTAACAAATAGAGAAATTCGGATTTTTAATGCTGCATAAAAATGGCAAAACATGTTAAGAGCATGAACCATACCGCAATATTACGACAGTACATAAACCTCAAGAAAAACGGTGCATCAGGATTTTTGCCAACAGTTTTCCAATTATCAAGAGGATAGTGCCAAAATCTGACATTTAAGGATTTTAAATCGTAACTTTTTAGCATGTTTATTAAATCGAATACCATCAAAATTATCGGCAGGGTTAATAAATAAAACCAATTTCCTGATTTTAGGGCAAACAATATTACGGATAAGTATGCCGCAACATAAAGCAATTCAAAAAATTTGAGAGAATTTTGCTTTGTTTTCAAAATTGTACAAAGGGTTGTTTTGCCCGAATTTTTATCCTCATCAAAATCCATATACATGTGCGCATACAAAATACTTTCAACAAGCAATGCGCAAGGAACGGACAAAATTAAAACATCCCATGAAACGCTTTTTGTCATTACATAATAAACGCCCTCAAACATTAAAGGGCCGTAAGCAAGGATTACCGCCAAATCGCCGAGACCTTTCGACGAAAGTTTTGAATAAAAAAGTGCAATAGGCAAAACGGCAATGGCAAAAAATATTACCCCTGCACCTGAGCGCAAAAGCAAAAATCCGCCTATAAGAGCCGCACAAAAAAGCATAGTAAAAATTACATTGCGCAAATCTTCAATTGTTGCCTGACCGTTTCTTAAATATCTGCATTTTATGCTTTTGGAATTATTAATCTCATCTTGAGATAACCTTTTAAAATCAAAATAATCATCTGATAAATTTGTAGACAGATGAACAAGCAAAATCCCGACAAGCGAAATAAGACCGTTTAAAATATTTCCGCCGTTTTTAACACCGTAGCAAAAAATTACAAGCCAACTCAAAACCGTAATCGGAACCGAATAAGGTCTGGCATTTTTATACCAAAATTTAATTTTATCAAAAAATTTCATCATAGCGAAAGAATGTTATTTATCGCAACAACCGTTTCGTAGCCTGCACCCGCTTCAAGAAGTTCTTCTGCATTTATCCCGAACATCGTAATATAACTTTTTGCCTGCGCAATATCTGAATTATTCAATGCTTGAGCAGCAGAATCAATAGCTTCGCTGCGATTAATCTTTCGCATACGATCGTTTATACCTTTTCTGAGTATTCTTGACTTTGACTTGCCCATTATTTGCCTGCCTTTTCAAGAGCAAGAATTGCAGCACCTATCATACCCGAATAATTTCCCGCCGTAGCTTTCAGAACTTTTGTAGGCGTTGTTACAATTTCTTTATTAACTTTCTGCTCAACTAAATCTGTTTGAACAAATTGTGCCATAGACCCGGACAAAACAACGCAATCAGGGTCAAAAATGTTTGCAAGTCCGATAATGCCGATTGTTATGTCATCTTGCCAACGGTTAAAGATTTCAAGCATTTGTTTATCGTTTTTCTTAACGCCGTCTATGACATCATAAGTCGTGATATCAGGGTTGTGGGTATATTCTTCTGCCGTCAATTTCAAGCCTTTACCCGATGCATAGATTTCAAAACAATCCCACGATCCGCAGGTACACTTGCGGCGTTTATCACAATACATTTTAAAATGCATTTCGCCTGCTGCGCCGTTTTTGCCCTTTAAAATTCTACCGTCAACTATAATTCCTCCACCAACACCCGTTCCGAGCGTAAGCATAACAGAATTTTTACATCCTTTTGATGCGCCGATTTTATACTCTGCCCAAGCAGCGCAATTTGCATCATTCTCAACAAATACGAGCTTGCTTGATAATTTGGCAAACGGCATTTTCGGATATCCTTTTGCGATATTTCCCGTAGAACCTAATATTCCGTTATTTTGATTGTTTACCGCACCGCATGTTGAAAACGCAATTACATCAACCTCATTTTCATAAGCTTTTATAATTCTTTCAAACAAATATTTTATTTCTTCATAAGTTTGCGGAGTATGATTTTTTTCAATCTCAGAAATTATTTTGCCTGTTTCATCAATAATTGCGGAATAAATTTTTGTTCCACCCACATCAAGCGCCAATGCTTTTTTCATTTTACCGTACTTTCTTCTTTTTTAGACTAATATGCCTTTTAATATAATTATATTAAATCCAAAAATTTTAGCAAATATTACCCGTACAAAACCTGAACATTATCAAGATTTGTCGTTTGCTTTGCCTGCCATAAATCATACTGAGTTTGCAAATCAAGCCAAAATTGAGCATCAGAATTAAAAGCTTTTGCAATTTTTAAAGCCATTGCAGGTGTGATTGAAGCTTTGCCGTTTATGATATCGTATATGGTTTTTCTTGATACTCCGAGTTTTAGAGCAACTTCTGCTACAGACAAATGCAACTCATCTATATAACCTGTTTTTAAAATTTTTCCTGGGTGGGCAGGATTAAACATTTCCATAGTTTTTATATCCTTTCTTGTTATTTTAATGATAATCTTGATAGTCGACAATATATATATCTTGCGTGGTTTCGTCAAATTTGAAAGTTATTCGCCAATTCGCCTGAACGGTAACAGACCATAAATTGCTCATATCGCCCTTTAACCGATGCAGCCTGAATGCGGGGATATTAAGTTGTTCAATGCGAGTTGTTCTGTTCATTGCAGTCAGGATTAAATTAATTTTTTCTGCGTGTATAGCTTGAATACCTTTTGTATTGCCTGTAAGGAAAAATTGTTTTAATCCTGACTGCTTGAAACTTTTTATCATACTAATATTATAACTTGTCATTTGTATATTGTCAAGTAACACTATACAGATAAGAAAATCATTAAGAATTGTAAAATATGTACTAAAACATGCGCAAACTCACGCTTTTACCTGTTTTATTATCATCAAAGTAACAGAAATTACGCAATATGTGTAGGAAGGAAAAAATATGAACGACAATTCAGCATTAGGTGTAGGCTTAGGGATGTCAGCATTAGGAGCTGCAGCTACATATCACAACTCAAAGATGAACAAAAATACTTTAAAATTTATGACGGGAAATACCAGAGCAGCTATTAATAATTTGGATAAAAACCAATTATTAGATGACACATTTAAAAAAGAACAAAAAGCTGCACTTTATAAACAAGCAGAAAACATAGTTGAAACAAAAAATCTCTACAAAAAGAATAAGATATACTTAAAACAAGGTGTTGTTTTAGGAACCGTACTTGTTGCATGCGGTGCTATTGTAAATGCTGCTAACAATCATCAAAGAGCAACTTCTGCAAACAACGCAACTACAGACAAGGGCAATGAATATACAAAAGTAAATATGGGCAAAAAGCTCGGCGCAATTTTAGGTGCCGTAGCAGCTGTAGGCATAATGGCAGCTAATAAAGCCATTATGAAACCGTTTAACAAAATTCAAAAAGAAAACTTGAAAAACCTTGAAGAATTTGCAGGCAAAGACATTGCTAAATTGTTGAAAAAATCAGGTCATCTTGCAATGGCACTTACGGTAGCCGCAAACGCTGTAGGCGGTTTGGCATTAGGCGCTATAGCAGATAAGATTTCAAATCACAAAGCTGCAAAAGCTGCAGATAAAGCTGTCGCATAATTAAGCACATAAATAATTTTTTAAAACAATCGGAAACGCATCAGGCTTTTTCCGATTGTTTTTTGTATTGAGTATATATAATTTTACTTTGCATTTTTGACAAACTTATCGGCGGGGAATGCATTTAAATCTGCTTTTTGAGCCATTTTAAGTTTTTGATTGTATTCCATAATCTTTACCAAGTTTTTAAATCTGTCATAATTTGACATAGGTTTTAACGGAAATATTTTCATAATTACTATCCTCTGAATACAAATCTTTTTGTTATTAATTGAGGTCTTGTTATGGCGGAGCCAATTACAACGGAATGTGCACCGAGTTCTAATGCGTGATCAACCTGTTCGGGTTCCCAGATACGTCCTTCAAGTATCACGGGCATATTTGTTTCGTGGACAAGTTTTTCAAGCAATTCAAAATCAGGTTTACCGACAGGAGATGAAGCAGATTCAAGCGTATACCCCGCAAGCGTGGTTGATAAAATATCGGCTCCGAGTCCTTTTGCTTTAACTCCTTCTTCTACCGTACTGATATCTGCCATAGCAAGTCTTTTATTTATATGGACATATTTTATTAAATCAACAAGCTTTTCATTATGCGGTCTTGGTCTTTGCGTGCCGTCAAAAGCGACGATATCAGCGCCCGCATGAATTACGTCAAGTACATCTTTAACGGTCGGCGTGATATACACGATTTCTTTGTAATTCGACGGAATCCTGTCTGGCTTTGTAATTCCTATAACAGGAACTTTAAAGAGTTTTTTTGCATTTTTAATATCTCTTATCCCTGCTACACGCAAGCCGCCTGCGCCGCCGTTTATTACGCTTTGCATCATAGCCGTCATACAGCTTTCAAGGTACAAAGGTTCTGACGGCATAGCCTGTACCGATACAATAACTGTTTGTTTAATTTTGTCTAAAATATTATCCATAACAACACTATTATATCTTAAATATAAAATATTAGCGATTGTTCGTAAATAATTGTGTACTTATCGGGGGTTATTATGTTATAATGATTTTACATTGAAAAGGGGAAAATTATGAAAAAAACATTGATAAAATATCCGTTTTTAACTCAAGATGCAGAAGTTTACGAAAATGATAACGGTCATAAAATAGTTTTAGCACATAAAGAAGGCGAAATGGTTAGCGTTTCTTCATGGGTTAAAACGGGTTCAATAAATGAAGATGACGAAAACAACGGTATTTCTCATTTTTTGGAACACTTAATGTTTAAAGGTACCCACAGGCATAAAGTCGGCGAATTTGACAGAATGCTTGAATCTAAAGGCGCAATTGTTAACGCCGCTACATGGAAAGATTATACATTCTTTTATATAACCTTGCCGAAAGGTGAAAATAACAAATATTTTGATTTGGCAATCGATTTACATGCAGATATGATGATGGATCCCGTTTTTCCCGCAGAAGAACTCGGTGCACCGTTTGATATAAACGATAAAACCGTAACAGACAAAAGAGAACGCCATGTTGTAATAGAAGAAATAAGAATGCGCAAAGATCAACCGTGGACACAGGTTTATAACATTTGTAACTACAATATGTATACAAAACACCCTTATAAACGTGATGTTATCGGCACGCCCGAAATTATTTCAAGACTGACAAAAGAAGATGTGGATAATTATTACAGAACATTCTACACGCCTAAAAACGTTACAACAATTGTTGTAGGCGATTTTGACCATGAAGAAGTTTTAAATAAAATCGTTTCAAAATTCACATTTCCGAACAGACACGAGTCAGAACCCAGAGTTTATGAATTGGATAAACCCGTTCAAGCAACCAAATACATTGAAACAAAATCCAATGTCCAAACTTCTTATGCAATGTTTGGTTGGCTCGGTCCAAGAGCCTGCGAGCTTAAAGATTCAATCTGCCTTGATTTAATCAGCATAATCTTTGGCGACGGCGTAAGTTCAAGATTACAACAGAATTTAATCGAAAAAATGCAAGATAAAATTTTCAATGTTGTATCAACCGAGCATTACCAATTCAGGGACGGAAACAATTTCTTTATTCAGGCTAATTTTAAACCCGAAGCAAAAGACAAAGCCATTGAACTTTTGAAAAAAGAATTGCAGAATTTAACCGATGCTCCGATTACCGGAGAAGAACTTTTAAAATCTAAAAAACGTATTAAATCAAGATTTGCAAGCGATGCGGAAACAGTATCAGAAATCGGCGAGAATATAGGTTACTACGAAACAGTATGCGGAAGTTTAAAACTCATTGAAGATTATTTGAGAGATCTTGAAAGTATTACACTTGAAGATTTGAATAACACAATTCACAAATATCTTTCAATTGACAATGCGGTAATATCCGTTTTAGTACCGGAGAAATAAATTGACGGACTTTGAGCAAAAACTTAAACCGATTTATGAAAAATGTTTGCATTGCGAAAAATGTTCATTGTGCAAAAGCAGGACAAATATTGTTTTTAGCGCAGGGGTGCCAAATTCAAAATTAATGCTGATCGGAGAAGCTCCGGGATATTATGAAGATATGGAAGGTGAACCGTTTGTCGGAAAAGCGGGACAGCTCTTAGACAAGATCTTGGGCTGTGTAGGATTTTCGAGAAAAGAAAACATCTACATTTGCAACACCCTGAAATGCCGCCCGCCTCAAAATCGAGATCCTTTACCGGAAGAAAAAGCCGCATGCAAGGAATACTTAGATAAACAAATTGAAATTCTGAAGCCCAGAATCATTTTGCTTTGCGGGAAAGTCGCCGCATATTCATTTATTGATACAAAATCAGGAATAACCAAACTTCGAGGCAAATGGTACGAGGGACCGTATTTTTCTAAGATGATGCCGATTTTTCATCCATCTTATCTTTTGAGAAACGATTCAAGAGAAAAAGGCTCGCCAAAATGGCTTATGTGGCAGGATATAAAAGAGGTTCGCAGAGTATACGATCAGATGAGATAAAGACATAAATTTTTGTGTAAAGTTTTGTCCTTATCTTGCAAAACGCTCATTATCTGCTATAATGGAACAATAATAAAGAAAGGTGGTTATATTATGAAATATGTATGTACTGTATGTGGATGGACAACTGAAACAGACACTATGCCTGCTAAATGCCCTATTTGCGGAGCTACAATATTTAAAGCTATCGGAGCAGACGGAAAAGTTTATGCTTGCGAACATAGAGTAGGCGATGGCAAAGTTGATGATAAAGAAGTTATGGACGGATTGAGAGCTAACTTCACGGGGGAATGCTCTGAAGTAGGTATGTACCTTGCTATGGCAAGAGTTGCAGAAAGAGAAGGATATCCCGAAATTTCCGAAGCATATAAAAGATATGCTTATGAAGAAGCTGAACATGCTTCTAAATTTGCTGAATTGCTCGGCGAAGTCGTAACGGATTCTACCAAGAAAAATCTTGAACTTCGTGCTGAAGCTGAATTTGGTGCTTGCGAAGGCAAATTAGCATTAGCAAAAAGAGCTAAAGAATTAGGCTATGACGCAATTCACGATACGGTTCACGAAATGGCTAAAGATGAGGCTCGCCACGGCAGAGGTTTTGACGGCCTTTTGAAACGCTATTTCGGAGAATAAAGATAATATTAAATTGAAAGCGGGAAGTTGAAAAATTATTTTCAATTTTCCCCCTTATCAATTTTCAGTTTGTTATCAATCGTTTACATGATTACACTTTTTGGGAATTTATGGTAAGTTATAATTATGAGAAAAAAAAGAAATAATGATAAATTAAAAATTATTTTATTTATTAGTGCAATTGTTATAGTATTGTTGGCTGCAGCATTCGGAATATCAAAAATAAAGGTTGATGATTTTCACAAAGCATCCGTTATATTTGTTGTAGATGCATCAGCTTCAAACCAAAAAGATTTACCGAAACAAACGGCAGTTTTAAAGCAGTTATGTTCAATGCTTGACCCGGATGATCAAATTAAAATTTTACGTGTATCCGAAAGCTCCTATATTATTTACGAAGGTTCACCTCAATCGACTTCGGAAATTCGTAAGGCTATGAAAAAATTTACTCAATATGATAAACACGAATATGGCACCGCTTACGGTCTTTCTTTAAAGAAAGCTTTCAATCATTCTTTGAACTTGTATAAAGAGGGCTATATTCCGTCAGTTGTTGTTATCGGAGATTTGGCAGATGAGGGAAATCCCGCATACCAAATCAACTGGAACACATTCCCGTCTGACGTTTCCCAAATGGTTAAAGAAACAGACGGCAAGTTTTCTATGATGTTTTTATACGCATCTCCCGAGAAATTGGATTTTGTAAAAGAAAAATTAAATCCCGTTTTAGGCGAGCAAAAACTTATCATAGGCAACGAAACGGCAGCAGCAAGAGTTTTGAGCAGATTTTTAGCAGCTATCGGCAGATAATAAAAAATAATTAGGAGAAAAATTTAAGATGAGAGTAGAAATAAAATACGGATCTAACGTGCAGTCATTTGAAAACAAAAATTCTATCGTTGTCGGAACTGACACCGATAATGATTTTTTTATAAATGATTCGGATTCGGTTGTGGGGTTCAAGCTCATATACTCTCAAAGATATAAGAATTATGTAATTGTAAACACTTTCGGGGATGAAAATTTGTTATTCAACAATAACAAATTCAAAAAAGCTCTTATTCCCTCACGTTTTTCAATTACGCATCCTGCTTTAAGTCAGGCGCTTGAGGTAAACATTCAAACAGAACCGAGCAATGATTTATCTCACGTATCAGGTGTTGAAATAAGTACAAGAACGGCAGCTGTAACAGGCGCCGCAACTCAAGAAAGGACTGAAACGAACATGCAATCTACGACAAATGCAACTCAAGATATTTTTATGGGACCTATTGAAAATAACAGAATCGCAATTGTTAAAGAAATCGGATATAAAATTCAGGCATTGAAAGCTTCAATTTCGTCATTAAACAAAATTTCATTCATTTCAAATGCCGCAATTCTCGTTCTGTCAGTCATTTGTTCTTTCGGTATGACAAACTTTATTTTGCATTTGCCGATTGATACAAGCAAAGGCGTTTTAAATCTGACTACAAACTACGGATTTTTAATTTGTATATCACTTATCGTTTTTGCGGTTGCATTTGCGATGAAACAATCCGTTTTTGCTTGGCTTGAAACTAACCAGAGCAAAAGATACGGTGAAAATAATTCTATTCAGCAAATTATGGTTTATGCATCGGTAACATTTATGTTTATCATTTATGCAATTAACCTGTTCTATTATAAAGATATCGCAATGATAGCATCTGTATTTGTATCATTATTGTTTGTAGGCGCTTTGGCAATAGTATCTGCAGCAAGCGGATATTTTAAATACCAATTGAAAAATTACAATCACCAATTGATGAATGTTGAATACAGAGAAGATTTTGAATCAACATTAAAAGGATACAGAAATTTAATCACAAAATATGTTAACAGTTTGAGCGAAAATAAACTTGATAATATTAGAAGCAGCCTGTTGAACGTACAGATGAAAATGATATTGGAAGTTGTTATCGGTATGTTAACGGCACCGTTCCTGGCTTATGGTGTTTCTAACACTTTAGCATCATGTTTCCCTGAAGCAGCAGGTTGGATAAGAATTTCAGGTTTAAGATTCAGCCCGATATTCTTAGTTCTTGCGACATTCTTAATCATATTTGCGTTCTTCTCATTCGTAAGAGCATTTACTATAGGCAAACAAATTAACGCATCTGAAATCATCAAATTTGACGGTTTCCACGATTATGCAAGCCACGGTGTAAATATTCTCGGTCTTGATGCAATAAAAGGATTACATAAAGAGAAAAATATAACTCTTGCAATTGCATGTGTAATTGTTGCAATTGAATTTACAATGAACGTTTCATACTTCATCCAAGAAATCGGCGGAGATATTATGGGTATGTTCATCAGTTCGATGGCAGCACTTGTTCCTACGGCATTACTTATTGCAGAAACAATGATGTTGAGCGGAACAATGCTTAAAATCAACAATTACAATGACCTTTTAGCTACATTGGACTAAGAACTGATATATGAGAAAAAAACACAACCCTAAAATTACTATTACTGTCGGTATATGCTTGCTTTTGGCAATCTCTGTGGTTGTCATAAATGCGCACGATATGCAGACTATTTCAAGAGTAAAAGTCAGCAACAAAAATATCGTAATCAGTCAGGGCAATACCGAAATCACAAATGCAGGCAGTTTCGGAAACCAAAATGTCGGAGTTAATTCTTCAGGCACCAATTTTAATAATGCCAATGCAGGATTAAATAATCAGGGAATGAATGTTAATAATTCCGGAACTCAAACAGGTAATCGGGGACGTTTTTCAAATCAAGGCGGCTTTTCTAATACGGGGAATTATTCTAATACAGGCACTTACGGAGGGAATAACGGCAATTTCGGTAATTCCAACGCAGGTCGATTCGGCAATCAGAACGGTCAATTCGGCAATACGAATGTCGGTATAGGAAATAATAATTACAGAACCGAAGCCGATAAATATAAATATCAGGATATCGATTGGAGTACATGGAAAAGCAACTTCGTAAACAGAATACTTGATGACAGTATGTATATCACAAGCTTGGACAATTACGGAGTCGGTACATGGTTCTATTACTCGTTTGTCGTAACAGATACGGGACGGATCAAAGATGTTACGGTTATGTCATTCTATCTTAAAGATGAAGATAAAAAAGCCGTTCGTGATTTAATCAGGAGCTATGTACACACCCCGATTACAATTTTCCCGAAAGATTCAAGAAGAAAGAAAGCCAAAGTCAAAGCAATTATGTTGCTTGGAAATTCCGAATCAAAATCTGATGCATCAAACTTTAACGACATTGAAAAAATCAAGATTAAATATTAATTAAGACAAATCAGATACAAAAAAGGTTCAATCTTCAAAATCGGATTGAACCTTTTAATTTACATACTTTTAAAGAACTTAAGCAGGATTTTCTGCTTTTTCGTCTTTTTGTTTATTGATTAAATTTTGCAATTTATCTTTAATTTCTTCGCCTTTTTTCTGAAGTTCAGAAACCGCATCATCTGCTTTTGATTGAATTTGTTTAGCAGTTTCATCTGCTTTTTTAATCATATCTTTTGCAGAAGTAGCAAGAGCTTCTCTTGTTTCTTCACCTGATTTGGGAGCAAGCAAAATACCTGCAATAGCGCCGATAGCGCCGCCTACTATAAAACCTGCTATAAATTTTCCTGCTGACATAGTTTTTCTCCTTTTCTGTTTCACTTTATATTGTAAATCACTATTTAACTTTTGATATTGACCGATTTAATTATTTTTTCTTGCCAAAGAAGGAATAAACGGCTAAGAAACCTTTTAAAAATCCGCTCATAAGGTTGCCTGAAAGTAATTTTGTTTTAGATAAAATATTTTCAAGCCCGAGTTTAACATTACCAACGCCCTCTCCAGTATTTTGAACGATTTTATTAAATGATTTGAGCACCGTATTTAATTCGGTCAAAGTCGGTTTTAATTCAGAATTGACTATTTCTGTAGTTTTGCTCGCATTTTGAGCAAGTTTTGAACAATCACACAATAATTTTGCAAGAAAGCCCAAAACTACGGCAAGCATAATGCCTGACGATACCGCTAAAAATGTTAAGCCATAATTTAATACCGATTCGGAAATTTCAATACTCATCTTTTAAAACCTCTAATAATCAAATTCGCTGTCGCTTATGCTGTCGCCGTCTTCAAGAGCTTTAGCTTTTAACATCTTCTTTGATTTCATTGTATTGTTGATTTTTCTGAATTGTCTTTCCAACTTATATTTCATTAAATCAACAGATTCAAGAGCCTGCTTTTTAGCATAAACAATTTGCGGTGCGTGTTTTTCATAAAATTCACAAGCTGAATCTTTAAGTTCTTTTCTTGTTTCCTCTCCTGATTTAGGTGCAAATAAAACACCTGCGAAAATACCGCCTACAACTCCGGCTAATATTCCCATTGAAAATAAAAATGTATCATCTTTTTTACACATAGTAGTAAACCTCACATTTTATAACAAAGTTATTCTAGCATATAATTTGCATTTTTTCAAGGAGTGATTTGTTTGTAAGGTTGCTTTTAAAAGCAAAAAAAGCACGTCAAATCAGGCTTTTACCAAATCTTTTATTGCAAAAGCCAAATCGACAACCGAAGATATTTTTTTGCCGCTCATATTTAGTGCAAGAAGTAAAGCCCACGTAACAATATTTTTAGCAATTAAAACTTTGTAATTGTTTTTCTTAGCTGCAATTTTTTGCTCAATTTTATTTAAGGACAGATTTATTTTATTTATAGCTATAGGTATACTCAAAAATTTCTGTTTAACGAACGGAATAGTTTTTACGATTTGCGTATTTAGAGAACAAACACATCTGTCAGCTTTTCTTATATAAGAAATTACTTCTAATGTAATTACCAGTTCTGCAAGAAAGATTATCGTAAAAAATATAATAAGCATTTTGAAACCTTTTTGTATTATAATTACTGATATAGTATAATATTTAAAGGATTTTTACAATACATATAAAGGAGTATTTAAAAGGGAGATGCTGAGATTTTATATAGCGCTTGCAGCCGCAAAATCTGCATATTTGGCAATAAAACTTTTAAAACATTCGGGCGGAACCTCGTTTGCGGGAATGGTTGCTTTGAAGATTTGTCCTGATTTTTTAAAGTATTGCAATAAATATGTAAAAAGCTCAAAATACACCGTAACGGGTACTAACGGCAAAACTACGACAGCAGGAATGCTTGCGCATATTCTTGAACAAGACGGAGAAAAAGTTATTCACAACGTAAAAGGTGCAAATATGCTCACGGGTATTGCCAATGTTTTTGCGCTTTCTATCCCTAAAAAGTTTGATTGTGCCGTTTTAGAATCTGACGAAGCTTATTTAACAAAGCTTTATGACTATATTAGCGCTGATTTTTTAATCGTTACCAACCTTTTCCGTGATCAGCTTGACAGATACGGCGAACTTGCAACAACAGCCGGTCTTATTCAAAGTGCAATAGATAAAACAAACGGGCTGCTTTTATTTTTGAATGCTGATGATCCGCTTGTTGCAAATATGGGAAAAGAGAAAGAAGCTTTCTATTACGGGTTTGAAGAAGTTGAATATATGCTAAAAAATCACAAAACATCTACCGCTCCGAGTGAAGTTTTTGCATGTGCATGCGGCGAAAAACTGCAATATTCAAAGCAATTTTTTGCTCAAGAAGGGCATTATTACTGCCCCAAATGCGATTACAAAAGACCCGACCCCGATTGTAAGGGCTATGCTCAAATTTATGATGATTATACGATTTTGAAAGTCGAATTTAAAGGGCAAAGTTACTATTTCATATTAAATACCGTCGGACTTTACAACGCTTACAATGCACTCGGGGCAATAACCTGCGCTCTTGTAACGGGAGTTGAATACGAGGTAATAAAAACTGCTGTAAAAAATTACAAATCAATTTTTGGCAGAACAGAAAGAAAAATCATAAACGGTCATAATACCTTAATCCAGCTTATTAAAAACCCCACGGGCGCAAGTGAGGTTTTAAAAACCGTTGATTTAAAATCAAATATTCTGATTGCGATAAATGATAATTACGCAGACGGACGAGATGTTTCTTGGCTTTGGGATGCTGATTTTGAACAATTGAAAGATACCTCAAATCCGATTGTTGTATCAGGCATCAGAGCAAAAGATATGGCGGTAAGATTAAAATATGCTGGAGTACCGACTGATAAAATAAAAGTCATAGAGAATTTAAAACAGGCGGTTGAATTTGTTACAAATTCTGATAAAATGGAAAGGAACGTAACCATTTTGCCGACTTATACGGCATTATTGAGTTTAAATAAAATGAAATTTTAAAATAAGGAGAATAAAATGCTTTTAGGTGTAAATATAGATCACGTAGCAACATTAAGAAACGCAAGAGGAGGATTTGAACCAGATCCCGTACTTGCTGCCAAAATTTGCGAAAAATGCGGAGTTTCTTCAATTACTACCCATTTAAGAGAGGATCGACGCCACATAAAAGACGAAGATGTCGCAAATATCAAAAAACAGATTAAAACATATTTAAACCTTGAAATGGCGGTAACTGATGAAATGCAGGCTAAAGCACTTGAATATTTGCCGCATTCGGTTTGTCTGGTTCCCGAAAAAAGACAGGAAGTAACAACAGAAGGCGGATTAGATGTTGCGGGACAACTTGATAAAATTACAAAATTCATAGTTCCTTTAAAGGCAAAAGGAATTGAAGTCAGCCTATTTATTGACCCTGACGAAAAACAGGTCAGAGCATCAGCCCAAACGGGCGCCCAGTTTATTGAGATGCATACGGGTTCATATTCAAATGCATTCGCAACAGACAGAGAAGATGATGAATTTCAAAAACTCAAGAATGCCGCAAAACTTGCGCAAGAACTCGGATTAAGAGTAAATGCCGGACACGGACTTGATTATAAAAATGTCGGCAGAATGCACGAAATTGCAGGACTTTACGAACTCAATATCGGACACAGTATAATTTCCCGTGCAATATTTACGGGACTTGAAAGTGCCGTTAAAGAAATGCAAGAGCTTGTGAAATAAATGTCTATAAGTATTTTTATCATCATTCCTCCCCAGCATGGGGAGGCTGGGTGGGGTCTTATCCCGTAGGGCTGTTTTTGAGATATTTTGCAATCTCATTTAAAACTCCCTCAATATTATCATTTATTTCGTTATTCCAAAACCTGATAACCGTATAACCTTGTGATTGTAAAAATTCCGTTCGTTTTTGGTCATATAAAATATTTTTATCTTCATTATGCTGACCGCCATCTATTTCTATTATTAATTTCTTTTCTCTGCAAATAAAATCTACAATATAATTTCCAATCGGCGATTGTCTTCTAAATCTGCAATTATATATTTGACGGTTTCTCAAATAATACCAGAGTTTCTTCTCTTGTGGTGTCATATTGTTGCGTAATTTTTTAGCAGTAATATTTTCGTGTTTCATAAATTAAGATTAGCATAAATATCCCCTTACGGGGACAAGCCCCCTCCTGATTCCTCTCGCAAAATGATACTCAATCATTTTGCTCGGCAGAGTCCATGTCGGGGAGGAATTATTTATTTAACATTTGTCTCAATCAGAGTAAATAAAAATAAGGTGCGTTAGCTTTCCGCACCTTATTTTATTTTTTATATTTGTTGGGTTTCACCTATTTGGGCTTTTCCTACCATCTTTTCGTAAATCGCAGTCGGGGATAATTCACTAGCCGAAATTCTTCGTAATACCGTTTTCCCATCAGTTTCATATATTACTTTTTCAATTATATTATCTTTTCTTTTCGGCAGTATATCTGAGTTTGCACCATTTTAAATCCGTTTTAATATTTCTTAATATTTGCGTAAAATTTTTGGATTTTATATAATTTTGTAAAGTGTCTATAAGTAATTTACAGATTGTAAGTCGGCTTTAGCCTGACAGAATAAAATGATTGTAGGCATAGCAATGCGGATCTACCAAAAAATAAGGAATATAAAATGAATAAAACACCTGAAGAAATAGTAAAAGAAATGCAAGCCGTTGCAAATCAAATGGTTCAAGACGATATTGAAGAAAACCCCGACTCTGCAAACGAATATTTCACCTGTGCATGCTGCGGTAAAAGCCAACCTTATGCAGGATCAATACAGTATGGTGAATACCGTTTGTGCAATGATTGTGTACTGCTTGCAGAAACAGGGTTTGCACTACACAAATTCAATAACGTTCAAACTCTTATTGATGCAATGGAAGATAACAGACTTGAAGAACTGTGTAAATTTATAAAAGACGAAGAAAAGCGAAAAAACGAAATGAATAATCAAAATTAATTATTCATCGTTTAATTTTGCTTTTAATCTTGCTTTTGCACGTGCAACAGAAGCTTCAAATTTCTTTGCTTCCATTTTGGATTTAGAATTCATAAGCAATTTGCGGTTTCTTTCAAGAGATTCTCTTGCACGCATTTCATCTATTTCATCTCCCGGCTCTGCAAGTGTCGTCAAAATAAGGCATTCGTCATCTTTAAATTGCAACACCCCGCCCATTGTCGTAAAAGCACGGGAAACATCGCCTTTTTTAATTCTTGTTACGCCGATATCAAGCGCAGACATAACGGGAATATGACCTTTCAAAATGCCAAATTCTCCGTCAACGCCTTTTGTATAGATTTCATCTACATCGCTGTCAAAAACAACTTTTTCTTGTGTAATAATCTTTAGGTTCATTTAGTACCTCTTTTTAATTATTTGCCATATTTTTAGCTTTTTCAACAGCTTCTTCAATCGTACCTACCATATAGAAAGCTTGTTCCGGTAAATCGTCGTATTTGCCTTCTATAATTTCTTTGAAACCTTTAACGGTATCTTCAACCTTTACGTATTTACCTTTGTTGCCGCTGAATTGTTCAGCTACAAAGAACGGCTGAGATAAGAATCTTTGAATCTTTCTTGCTCTGTTTACGGTTTCTTTATCTTCTTCAGATAATTCGTCCATACCCAAGATTGCGATTAAATCCTGTAAATCTTTGTATTTCTGCAATATTTCAAGAACTTTTCTTGTGATATTGTAATGTTCTTCACCTACAATATTAGGATCTAATGCTCTTGAATTTGATTCTAACGGGTCAACGGCAGGATAAATACCTAATGATGCAATATCTCTTGATAACACGGTTGATGCATCAAGGTGAGAGAATGTCGTTGCTGGAGCAGGGTCAGTCAAGTCATCTGCAGGTACATAAATTGCCTGAACCGAAGTAATTGAACCGTCTTTTGTAGATGTGATTCTTTCCTGCAATTCGCCCATTTCGGTAGCCAAGGTCGGCTGATAACCAACAGCTGAAGGCATACGTCCTAACAATGCCGAAACTTCGGAACCTGCCTGAGTAAATCTGAAAATGTTATCAATGAATAACAATACATCCTGATGCGAATAATCTCTGAAATATTCTGCTGCGGTCAAAGCTGAAAGCCCGACTCTCATTCTTGCTCCGGGCGGTTCGTTCATCTGACCGTATATCAAACCTACTTTGTCTAAAACTCCGCTTTGTTTAAATTCATTCCACAAATCGTTACCCTCACGAGTTCTTTCTCCGACACCGCCGAAGACAGAAACACCGTTATGAGCCATTGCGATATTATGAATTAATTCCTGAATTAAAACTGTTTTACCGACACCGGCACCACCGAACAAACCGATTTTGCCGCCCTTTTGATAAGGTTGAAGCAAATCGATTGCTTTAATACCCGTTTCAAGGATTTCAACATCAGTATTTTGATCCACAAGTTTCGGTGCGGGTCTGTGAATAGGTAAATATGTGTCCGTATTAATCGGTCCCGCATTATCAACCGCATCACCCGTTACGTTTAAAATTCTGCCTAAAATCGCATTGCCGACGGGAATTTTAATCGGTTCGTTTGTGTTGATTACTTCCATGCCACGCTTCAAACCGTCGGTTGATGACATTGCAACCGTTCTAACCTTATTTGCTCCGAGCATTTGCTGAACCTCGGCAACAATCTTTGTTCCGTCGCTTGTATAAATATCTAATGCGGTATAAATATTCGGCAAACTTCCGTCAGGAAATTCGACATCAATAACCGGTCCTATAACCTTAGTAATTAAACCCTTAGAGGTTGTTAAAGTTTCCATAATACGGCTCTCCCTTTCTGAATTAAATCTACAAAGTATTATACACTAAACACAAAAGATATTGCAAATGTGATAATAAAACATAAAAAATAGCCTAATGCTTTATCCAGCGGAAGCTTTTTACGTAATTGCTGCCGTTGATATCACCATAAATATCAGCTTTGAAAACTCTTAACACATTATCGGGATTGAAGTTGGGAATCTTTTTAATATCGCTTGATGTTGCGGGAGTAATCTCGTTAATTTTTACTCTGGGGATTGTATTTAACATTCTGCCTAAAGATGCGTTGCCGATTTTCCCCAGAATTGTAGAGAAGTTCTTTGACAAACTGCCATATACGCTCATATCCGCAACAAGTGTTGCAATATTATATGAACCCGTTAAATAAAGATTAAGTTCTTTGCCGCTTGAATATACGTTTACATCAGTTGCAACTCCGTTTTCAACCTTAATATCGCCTTTAATCATATCAAAGTTGCCTGTTTTTAACGGAGTAATCAAATCAATAATACCGTTAATCGAAACTCTTGTTATCCCGCCCGTTACAAGGTTTGCAGCTTTTAACAGGTATTCGAGTGATCCGAGTTTGGGCATCTTGCCGTCTTTAACCGAGAATGAACCCTCTCCGCCGAGAGTATTTACGCATTCTACGCTGTTTGAGCCTTTACAATGGCTTTTTAAAGAGCCCGTAACGATACCGTACACCTGCCCCGGCATATCAAAGAAGTTTTCACTTATAATTTCTGCATCCGCTCCGTTGATATTCATATCGGCGTTCATTTCCTGCGTTGTCAAATCAGCATAGATTTTTCCGGAAATTTCACCTTTTGCAAGATTAAAGTTATAATTATCAATTTTTAACTTGTTATTTGCCATTGTCATTTTAGCGTTGAAATCGGTCGCTTGGGCTTTTTTAATAAGGACTTTATCTGCTAGAATTTCACCGTTTTTAAGAACTATCATATCGGGTGTTACCATAAGTTTTTCCGAATCAGAACTGTTATTTCTTAATTTATCGGTGTCCATATCGTTAAATCTGTTTGCGATAACGTTTAAATCCAAACCGTCTGATTTGATTTTCAAATCTTCTATAACATAAGGCGGGTTGGGACTGTTTACGATTTTTGCAACCAGCGATATATCGTTTGTTAAAATTATGCCTTTAGATTTTACGGTTATAAAATCTTTTTTCAAATCAATATCAATATCACGAATTGTAGAGTCTAAAAGCGGAATATCAATGCCCGTAATGTTTAAGTTGCCCAATACATAAGGTTTTAACGAGGTCCCATTAATAACGGTATTTGTCATGAAAATACCCTGTTTTATGACGGGTTTTTTAAGAAGAATGTTGAATATCTTGGCATCGGTCGGCTCAAAAGTTTTCACTCTCAGATTTTGGAATTTTAAAACATTCTTTTTTAATAATGAAACCGTACCTGACATAGACAATTGCTTTTGTTCGGACGTTCTTCTGTTTTGAGATGCAATTGTTTGGATATAATCAAGCGAATTAATCCTGATTTTATTAGGATAAATATTTGTATCTGCTTTTATGGTAACGGGGTTTGTTGCCATTTCGTTTAAATTCGTACTGCCTGACGGAGCGCCTGACAACGTTGCACCCATATAATAAATAGAAGAATTTTCTTCAATATTTAATTCCGAGCGTGCACGCAAATTATCTGCCGTACCGTTTAAACGTGCGGTATAATTTGCATCTCCTTTCAATTTTACGGGATAAACGGTTTTTTCGTTTACAAGCTTATCAAAAAATTCCTGATTGAATTTTCCCGCAACATACATGTTCAAATTCGGATTATTCAAAACATTTGAAATTCTGCCATTTGCATAAATCGGCATGGAGCTTAATTTTGAATTTATTCTGCTTAAATATAAAGTATTGCCATTCATTTTTGCATGACCTGAAATAACATGAAATCCTGCATGCAAAGGTTTATAAACAAATCTTAAATTCCTTAAATCCGAATCAAAATAAATTCCGCCGTTGCGAATTGAACCTTTTATATCAACAGAACCCTTTAAATCAGTTATATTGTTAAGCTGTGCCATATATTTTTTAGGAATATCAAGGCTTTTTGAAATATTATTTAATGATGCAATATTGAAGTTATCAAAATAAAAACTTCCGCTCTTTAATTTCATCGTAGTGTAAATATCGGTTCCAGTGAAAGACAAAGCAAACGGAATATTATGGAAAAGCCCTTTTAAGTTCCTTGCATTCAATGTCGAACGGTTAATATCAAATTCACCGCTTCTTAGCCTTATAGGGTAATTTGTGTTCATATTGGGCAAAATTTTGCCGTGAGCAGTTATTTTGTCATAATCAATATTGTTATCTTTTACTATACCTTTATATTTTCCGACAAAAGACACGTTAAGTTTTCCGACATCATTTTTAAACGGAATTTTCATATCAGGTTTGAACATATTAAATAAATCAATCAACTGTGCTCTGTCTGATGTAGCCGTTAAATCGATAAATTTGTCTTTTGTAATACCTTTTACACGGATTTTATTATTTTTGATAAATCCCGAAACATCATAATCGGCATCTTTTTTATCAAAATTTACGTAACCGTTAACAGATTTAAACGGAGTGTGAGTATCCTGCAAAAGAGTTGTAGCATTGTGGAATGTTACTTTTCCTCTTGCAAACATATCTTCATTGAATTTTACGTTTGCGGCATCTTTTGCGTTACCGTATATATTTAAATACAAATCGCCCGTTCCGTCAGGTTTAGTAAAAGGTTTAACAACCTTTTGAACATCTTTCATCTCGGGAGATGTATTTATAACTTTTATCATATCGGGGACATGCTGCCCTTTTGTTTGAGCAAACACATTCATATCACCAAAGACATTGCATTTGCCGTGAATATCGGCAGCTTTTCCGTTTATTGTTCCGCCCCAAACTTTGAACGGAACTTCCTGATCGTTAAAATCAATTACACCAGATGCATTTTTTAATACAAGATTATGTACCTGATTAAAGGATGCTGTCGCATTTTTAAATGTCATTTTCCCGTGCAGGTGCGGAGAGATTTTTTTACCTTTGGTTTTCAGGTGAATTTGCCCCGAGCCTTTTATTTTCATAACGGGAACGGGTCCGAGTTTAAATTTAAAAATTTCATGCAAAGGATTAAGAACGGTTTCTGCGCCTGACATTTCAATTGAATCAGTCGTATTAATATCAAGTTCGGAATACCTTGAACCGTCGATTTTGATATTTCCCAGAACCGTAACATGCTGATTTTTATCCGTCGGGAAAAATACATCAAGTTTCATTACTTTGCCATGAAAGTCCATATCAATTTTTGCGCCTTGAGGGGCTGTAGGATAAGGCTTTGTAACATAAGCGCCATTAATATTTATTTTGCCAAATACTTCAGGTCTTTTACCCTGCCCGATAAAATGCAGTTTTACTTTTCCGTTGCCGAAAAGCCGGTATTCTTTGAATTTATACAAATCCATTTCTCTTGGAAAAGTTCTGAGCCATGGAAGTATTTGGCAGATTTTTTCAAGTCTTGTCGGTTTAACGTCAAGAGTCAAATCCATTGCAGGGATTCTTTGACCTGATGCGGTTAAATCCCCCGCACCTTGGGCATCAAAATCTTTAGATTTTAATACTGCTTTTTGGAAATGAACACCGTTTGCAATGGTTGTTAATTTGGCATCAAGCGTTAATTCATCTTTATACCATATTTTTTCGACTTTATTATTGCCGTTTATTTCAAGGTCTTTAGTTTTTAATAAAATATCTATAAGCCTGTGATTGTTTTTTGAAACCGTCGTATCAGCGTTGAAACTTACAAACCCTTTCAAATTTTGCACTCCGCCTTTTGTTAATACGGGAGCATAAGGCGAAATTGAACTCAAATCAAAATTCTTTATGTAGCCGTTTAATTTCAGCTGATCATCATTAAATCTGTTTAGCGGCAAATTCATATCTACATCAAAATCATAAGGAACGGCTTTTTGGTTAAGAATAAAATTACCTTTCGTTGCAAATTGCAATTTGTCATCAGCCCGATATTTTACGTGCTTTAAATATTCCCCCTGCAAAGATATTTTTTGAGCATTTAATTTGTCATCAAAATTTATTTTATATTTGCCTATATCAAGATAAGCTTTTTCCAACGTGAATTTACCGTTTTTTTTGATTTCTATAGGATAATCACCGAGGCAGATTTTTTTATCTTTTCTATAGACGAAATTTGCAAGTTCATCATCTGCCGTTATATGAGATATTTCGATTTTCTTAAACAATAGAGGAAATAACTTGACTTTAACTTTAGGATTATTGATTGATAAGGCTTTTGAAGAATTTTTGTTTATAACGGAAATATTGTTGCTTTTTATCCAAACTGACGGAAATGAGCCCATAGAAAGTCTTGCTTTGCCTAATTTCAGATTAAATCCCGTATTTTTGCGAATAGCATTTTCAATCAGGGATTTATTTTTAGGCAGATTGATTGCGGCAGGAATGCCCCAGAAATATCCGGCGCAGGCTGCTGCAAAAACACCTGTTATAGCTACAATCTTCCATTCTTTCTTCATATCATATTTATTATATATAATTAGACTTATAAGGGCAATATAATAATATCATCCAAATCTAGTATTTTTCGCAAAGAAGTTTAAAATATCCTCTTTTGTGATAACAGTTCGGACAATATTCGGGGGCTTCCGTGCCGTTATGGATATATCCGCACTCTGTGCATATCCACAATTGTGCAGAATCCTTTTTAAACAAGCTATTTCCTTTTAGGGCAGTATAAATTTGTTGAAATCTGTCCCTGTGGTGAATTTCGACATTTATTACATTTTTAAAAACCGATGCGGCTGTATCAAAGCCTTCTTCTTTTGCAATTTTGCAGGCATTTAAATAAATTACAGATGCTTCTTCATTTTCTGAATCAATTGCACAAAGCAAATTTTCAGAGGTTGAACCAAATTCAAACGGGTAAAAAGAATCTACATGCGCATTTTTGTTATATCCGATTAATTTGTAAAACAGCTTTGCATGCTCATATTCATTTTCTGCCGTTTGAGTAAAAACATCTGCTATAGTGCACAGATTTTCTTTTTTAGCGGTAGATGCAAAGAATTTGTATCTGATGTATGCTTGTGCCTCGCCTGCAAATGCATTTATTAAAAGCTGCTCGGTTCTTGAACCTCTGAAATTTATTCTCATAATTGTGCTCCTTTTACAATTTACAATAATTAACCCGTTTGAGATTTTATTAACCCCGCAAATTAACTATCCGTCAGGACTATTTTAAAAGCAATAAACGATACTTTTCGGGGATAAAACGGACGAAAAGAAATTGCATAATACTAATATGAATTTGAGAAAAATTATGGCAGATTTATTAAGTATGACAAAAAAAATTGCCCGTAAGATAAAATACTACGATTCAATCATAGATTTTTCGCAGGAAACTCATTGGCTCAACCCGTTTTATCACAGAAACGAAATTATGGTCATCTGGAGCGAAAATTATGACATGCGAGAAGATGACTGACATGTGATGTTTTGTACATTTTTACAGAATTTTTATGCTGTTTGACAGCAAAAGATTTATTGTCGGACAAAAGCTCAACCTACAAGCAAAAATTGCCTTTTTTTACAAAAATATAAAATTACACTTGAAAAATAGTAAAAATGATTTATAATAAGAGTAGGGAGAGGGTATCCCCAAATACCCTCTATGCAGACCCTACAATAATGATGAAACAATTAGTAAAATGTGTCCAATGATGACTAGGACACATTTTATTTTTTGTCTAACGTTTTCTGTCATTATCATAATCACCCCCTTTCTTACACCTTTATGCAGAAAAAGTTGTTGTGCGTAAAAGGAAGTGGAGTCTGTCCTACTCTTGTTATAAGTCATTTATCAATGTGCACTATTGGAATTATAACATAAAATTTGCCCTTAAAAATTCTCAAACCAAGTGTTAATTACTTTTACCGCATTCATAATGAGCTATGTTTAATTTTCTTTTACAATTTTTACAAAAATCTAGCAAAAAAATTTTTTCTTGTGTATTATAAAATGCATATCCTATAAATTAACGGGAAAAAACATGCAATCTTTACAAGAACAAGAAAAAGAACGAATATTTAAACCGGACTTCAGCTGCCGATCAGGACGTGAATTGCTTGCTTTTTACCTGCAAACGAAGTTTAAACAACTTTTTTTATATGATAAAAAACAACCAACCCCGATTATTAATGCAATTAACCCAGGTTTTATAAGCCGATTTACTAAAAGGATAATCAACAATCCGTCAAAGCGCATGCTCATTGGTATTACAGGAGAATCCGCATCAGGGAAATCGACAATATGTACCGAAATTCAAAATGTAATCGGGCGTTTATCCATGCCTGTAGCGGTATTGAGCACGGACAATTATTTCCATGATATATCCGATTTAATCAGTAAATACGGTTCTTTTGATAAGGTGAGAGATTCAGGTTATGATGTTGATGCCCCGAGCAGTTTTCAGCTTGGCACTTTAAGAAGAGATTTAGATTCCCTTGCAAAAGGGAATGACATTAAAGCCCCGATGTATTTGCCTAACGGCACGGGCGTATCCCTGCCAAATGCCCTTGAGGTTAAATCTCAAAAAATCATCGTTGTTGAAGGTATTGCAACAATGTATGACAACGTAAAGGACGTATTTGATGTCAAGATTTATGTCGAAACGGAAAACAATTTAAGAAAATCAAGATTTATCTCAAGGGCTGTTGAGGAACGCAATCAGGATATCGGCAATGCGATGAAACATTGGAACTATATCGCATGTGCAGGCGAAAAATATGTTAAACCGTTTAGAAAAGAAGCAGATTTGGTATTGAACGGCAATTCGGATTTAGGTTATTTTGCTCATATTTTAGAATATATTTATGACATTACAAATAAGTTTGAAAATTAACAAAGCTTTTATAATTTTTTAGAAAAATTATACACAAAGTTACAGTACGATAGAAATTACCGCCATAGCAAAATTCGACTTATTGGAATTGCTCTCTCTCAGGTAAGTCGTTCGCTATGGGCTTTTGCCCTGTCACTCACTTTGCCCTCACGTAAACGGGCTCGCTCGGGTTAAAGCCCTCAACCCCTAAGCAATTCCGCTTCGCCCGCAAAACCTTTTGCGTACTCGCAAAGACATAACTTGCAAAAATTTACCGTAATTTTGTATATCGTTACTATTTTTTAATTTAAATCATAGGTAAATTGCAAAAAATTACCCATAATATTTTCATTCCAAACCTGAACACCGTCAGGCACTTTTAAAACTTTCGGGGTGAAATTCCAAATATATTTTGTTCCCGCTTTAGTTAAAAATTCGGCACAGCTTTGCGCATACTGTGCGGGAACGGTCAAAATTGCAATATCAACAAACTCTTTCCAGACATAAGCCGGTAATTCTTTTATGTCATAAATTTTTTTATTGTTAACTTCTTTGCCGATTTTGCTTTCATCAACATCAAAAAGCGCAACAATATTTAATCCGTAGTTTGAGAAATCTCTATACTTTGCAAGCGCCAAACCCAAATTCCCTGCGCCGACAATATAAGCTTTTTTGGTTTTTGCAAACCCGAGAGTTGATTCGATAGATTTTTTTAATTCTTTTACAATATAGCCGACTCTTGATTTGCCCGAATTATTTAAAAGGTTCAAATCTTTTCTTACCTGTGAATCATCAACTTTCAAAAGCTGCGCAATCTGTCCGCTTGAAATATGTTCTTCCCCCTTATCGATATAATCATTCAAAATACAATGATAAAGGGTTAATCTGTTTATAATCTTGTCTGAAATTCGCTTTTTCATACAATTATTATACATAAAATATTTATTTATAGTACAATAACGGTATTATGAAACATGTATTTGAACAAAAAGTATATTTTTCCGACACGGACACATATAGTGTTGTATGGCACGGATCATATTTAAGATGGATGGAAATGGGGCGTGTGGAATATTGCAGCCAATGCGGTTTTCCTTTAAAAGAGCTTGAAAATCAAGATATTTTGCTTCCGGTTTCAAGCATAAATATTAAATATAAATCTTCTGCAAAATTAGAAGATATCGTAATCGTTGAAACCGAAATTTCAAAATTCAACGGATTGACCGTAACTTTTAAACAAACGATTAAATCAAAAGCAACCGGTAAAATTTTTACCGTTGCTGATGTGGTAATCGTTGCGGTTCATAAAGACGGCAAGTTATACAGAAGGGTTCCCGAGCCGTTGTATTCACTATTTGAAAAGGAAACAGAATGTCAGGAACACGTTTAAATAAATATATTGCATCTTCAGGGTTATGTTCAAGAAGAAAAGCCGATGAGCTCATTGAATCGGGCGTAGTTATGATTAATGGCAAAACCGTAACCGAAGTCGGATATATTGTTCAGCTAAAAGATAAAGTTTTTGTCAACAGAAAAATGATTCATCCGCAAAAGCATTTATACTACAGATTTTATAAACCCGCAGGATACATTACGACAAAAAATGATGAAAAAGGCCGAAAAACAATATACGATTTGCTGCCTGAAAACTTGCAGACTCTAAAACCCGTCGGCAGATTAGACAGAGAATCCACGGGACTTTTGATACTGACAAATGACGGTGATTTAATCAATGAATTGACTCATCCGTCTGCTAAAGTTCCGAAATTATACAGAGTTACCATAAACGGCAAAATTACTCAAAATGACATCAACAAGATGTCAAAAGGTATGGAAATCGAACAGGGCAAAAAAGCCTATGCACAGGTTGAAGTTTTAGAAATAGACAATTCTCATACAACAATGGAAATTCTGCTCTATCAGGGAATGAACAGACAAATTCGTAAAATGTTTGAAATGCTCGGTTTTGAAGTTAAATCTTTAAAAAGAATACAGCATGCGACTTTAACTCTTGCGGGATTAAAAAGAGGGGAATTTAAACCGATAAAACCTCAACAAATAAAAGAACTGCGCAACTTTTTGAACAGACTTTCGGACGGGGCAAATGATTAAATACGCAATATCGGGAAATATTGCAAGCGGTAAATCCACCGTTGAAAATATTTTAAAAAGTCTGGGGTTTGCAGTTGCAGATACGGATGTAATAGCTCATAATCTTTTAGAAAACAATCAGGAAGTTATAAAAGCTTTCAAAGATTATGACATTTTAACAGGCGGCAAAATTTCAAGAGAAAAGCTCGGCAAACTTGTATTTAACAATCAAAACTTGAAAAAAAAGCTTGAAAATATTCTTCATCCGCAAATTAAGCAAAAAGTAAACGAGTTTTTTGAAGAAAACAAAAATAAAGATAAAGTTTTTGTATCCGTTCCTTTGCTTTTTGAAGCAAATATGCAAGGAATGTTTGATAAAATAATTTTTGTTTATACAAACGATGATATTCGCCTGCAAAGACTTATGCTGCGCAACAATTACACAAAAGAATACGCTCTTATCCGCATAAATTCCCAACTCAGCCAGCAGAAAAAAATCAAAAAATGCGACTTTGTTATTTATAACAATTCGTCATTAGAAGATTTGGAAAAGAGTGTCAAAAATCTTGTACCGAAATTATGACAGCCTTATAAATCCGCTTATATCAGGATAATTCGGGCTGTATGCATATTCGGTAACTTTATCATCACGGTTGCCTTCAATTGTATGAACCGTACCGTCTTTGTCCGTTCTTGTAACAAATCCGGTATGAGATGCACCGTTTTCATTGAGAATAATTATATCTCCGGGTTTTATATTTTCTGCAATATATGAACCTTTATGAGCTTTATTTGAAGTTCTGATGAAGTAATTATTATTTATTGCCCAATTTTTCATTGTTTCAACGTCATGGTTGCCAAAACCCGCAGGAATTGCTTTCCCGTCTTTTCTGTATGCTTCTTTTACAACATAAGTTACAAAATCGGTACACCATTCCTGATCATACGGATCTTCATACTTACAATCGGTATTTATGCAGAATTTGCGCTGAGAGCCGTCGCTTTCGTTGCAGTTTGAATATTTTCTTGCCGTATTAACAAAATCTTGTCTCAGAGCGGAAGCCGATTTTGCTGCAGCAATTTGAGTATTATGCGATACCGTTTTAGGTTTTTGAGTCGGTTTTGTTGCTGATGTATGTTTTGTGGTGTTCGTTTTTGACGGCGTCGTTTTTGCATTGTGAGATACTGACGACGTTTGAGGAACGGCACTTGAACTTACCGCATGTGTTTGAACAGGAGTTGCAAACGGGTTAGAAAATACGTTTGGGGATGAGCCGAACATATTATTGCCGCCTGTAGGCTGTGCTAAAACAGTAGGTAACGAAACATCTCTAATTACCCTGCCGCTGCCAAATCCGCCCATCGGTGAAAAAGATGGCAACGCATTGAGTGCGGGCGTCGAACCTATATTAAATGAATCTTTGCATAACGTAGGATACAACGACGGGAATTGATTTGCCACAGACCCGAACGTTGAATATCTGTTAAATAATGATGCAAAAGGATTGCAAAATCCTCCGCAAAATCCGAATTGATAATGTGCTAATACCGAATTAAAGTTAGTATTGTACGATATTGGCGTATAAACGCTAAACAATTAATTATCCCCTTTTACTTTATATTTTCCCCTATATTTATATAAAGTATTTGCGAGAGAAAAAATTGCCTATTATAAAAAAATGTTAAGAAAAATCTATGCCATTTTGTCAAACTTGATTCCCGCTTTATTCAAATTATCTTCCAATAAATCCGAGGTGCAGGAATTTACATTTACCATCAATGCATCAGGCGTAAATTTCGGAGAATTATTTTCTTTAGGATTGCCGTCTAAATTTATCCCGAATCTTCCGGACATATAACCGACATTAACAAGATCTTGCGGAGTCAATTTTTGTCCGTTCGATTTCGGCTGATTGATATATATTGAATAATTTACTCTTTGAATTGGCATGATAAATATTCCTTATGTGAATATTTTAGCACAAATAATATTTATTAAAATTATATGACTTTTATTTTATAATAAATTTATAAATTTAATGTGCAGACTAAAAAAATATGAGGTTAAAGATGAAAAAAGTTTTAATTATTTCAACGAGTTTAAGAAACAATTCAAATTCGGAAATTCTTGCTCATCAAACAGAACAAGGAGCAAAAGATGCAGGGCACGAGGTTGAATTTGTAAGCCTTAAAGATAAAAATATTCAATTTTGCAAAGGTTGCTTTGCATGCCAAAAACTCGGACATTGCGTAATAAATGATGATGCAAATGAGATCGTTGCAAAAATGAAAGATGCAGATGTTATAGTTTGGGCAACTCCCATTTACTATTATGAAATGTCAGGTCAGATGAAAACGCTTATAGACAGGGCAAACTCACTTTATGTAGGCAAAAATTTCAGCGAAGTATATGTTATAACAACTTCTGAAGATTCATCACATGGCGTTGTTCAAACGGTCATAAACGGAGTAAACGGTTGGATTGCATGCTTTAGCGGGGTTGAATTAAAAGGATACGTTGAAGCAGGCGGAGTAAATGAGCCTAAAGAAGTAACCAAACACCAAGACTTGCTTGAAAAGGCTTATAATATGGGCAAAAATATCTAAGCTGTTTTTTAATAATATTAAAGAAATAAAAAATGAGGAGGCTGATTTATCAACCCCCTCATTTTTATATCTTTATAAACTTAATTATGCAATTTCTTCATAGGATTGCGGGTTATTTAAAAGATCATAATTTATTTCATTTTCATTATCCGCAATAGTCGCCGCTACAACGGCATCAGACGTAACATTGAGCACGGTTCTTACCATATCTGTTATTCTGTCTATCGCAAAGATAAACGCAATACCTACAACAAGCTGTTCCGGTGTTAATCCCATTCCGTTGAGGATTAATGAAATTGTAATAATACCGCCGCCGGGAATACCTGCGCATGTACTTGATGCGATGATTGCAAGAACACCGATTGCTATAATCAAAGATATAGTCAAATGAATATGATAAGCCTGAGCCAGGAATATTGTTGCAACCACTAATTGTAATGCGGTTCCGTCAAAATTCAACGTTGCTCCTAACGGAAGAACAAAACTTGAAATCTTATGAGAAATACCTCTTTTTTCGCAGCATGCAATAGTCAAAGGTAAAGTAGCTGATGAACTTGCCGTTCCGAAAGCTACCATCATAGCTTCCGCAATTGCAGAAAACAGCATTGTGGCAGAGACCTTTGAAAAACAGCGCAAGAACAGCGGATATATGATAAACATCTGAACGGCAAACCCTGCAAATAATACAAGTACATATTTACCGATAGTTAAGAAAATATCCATACCGAAACTTGCGATTGCACTTGCGGTAAGAGCAAATACACCGGGAGCGGCAAATATCATAATCCAATCGGTTACTTTCATTGTAGCGGCAAAAACCGATTCAAAGAATGAAACAATCGGTCTGTTTACATCTCCGACTTTTGCCAATGCCAATGCAAAAAGAACAACAAATAAAATTATAGAAACCATATTCCCGTCAGCAAATGCCTGTATAGGATTATTCGGAATAAAGTTCAAGAACAAATCAAGAATTTTGCCCTGTTGCTGCTGTAAAGCCGTTG
The DNA here is from genome assembly GCA_900319365.1 of uncultured bacterium. GTDB lineage: Bacteria > Cyanobacteriota > Vampirovibrionia > Gastranaerophilales > Gastranaerophilaceae > Zag111. The sequence continues at coordinate 288,358 of ONOE01000002.1, forward strand.
CAACCGTAGCCTGAACTTCCGTTGCGGCATTTTGAGAAATATAATGAGCCGCACCGCTGCCGGGTTTAAATATCAAAGAGAATGCCGTTCCGATTGTTACGGCTATTACGGTTATTATAGCGTAATATATAATCATCTTTGCCCCGAACTTGCCAAGTTGCTTGTTATCACCGACACTTGTTATACCGATAATAATTGCCGAAACAACAAGAGGAATAACAACCATCTGAATTAATCTTATAAATACCTGACCTATAAAATTAAGTAAATTTAAAATTGCTCCGCTTGCACCGCTGGTATGGGAATATAAAAACAACCCGACCAAAACTCCGGCAATTATACCGAAAAATATATGCCAGTTTCTTTTTATACCTAAACCTAAAGCAATCAAAATTTGCATGTGGAGTTTCATACCGTTTTATCCTCTTCTACCATATAACTATGCTATTATACAACTTATAATATATTTTTTCAATTATATTACATAAAATAATACAAACGGTCGGGCTATAGCTTTATTTTACAGCTTTAAAAAATTCGTTTGAGATAAGCTGAGAATATTTCCCGCCATAATTAGCGCTGACCAATATTCTGTCATCTCCGCTTTTATCTTCCACAACAGAAATTATGCCCGAAATTTCACCGACGGGCAATTTTTTAATTCTTGCGGTAAATCTTACATAAGGAACATTTTTCCCGTAAGTGCGCATTGAACCTTTTTCGGTTACTTTAAATTCTTCTATAGCGGCAGACTGGTATTTGAATTTTGATATTGCATTTTTAATTCTTTCTTCCGCATTAGGCGCTTTAATATCGGCAGGGGTAAGTATTCGTTTTTTAGCCGTGTCAACAATTACCATTTTTTGCCCTGATGCTTTATGCTCCGCAACAACAGCATTATATCCCATTAGCCCAGCAGCTTTTTCAATTTCAAATTCGCTGTTTATTTTAGAGAAATCTCCGACTTTCTGCGCACGTTCTAATATCACGTCATGTGTCGGGTGAATGACATTTTTAACAGACTCTCTGATTTGGCTTCTGTTGCAAAACGTTACTAACCCGACTATTACTATAGTCAGAAATATTGCCCTTGTTACATTTCTTAAACAACCCATGTTGAAATCCTCAATTTATTATATCATTATTATATTATGAGCAAAGGGGAAATCAATCATGTAAACAGTTGGGAGGTTAATATTGAAGAAACTACTCCCGCTATGCAGCAGTATCTTAAAATAAAAAAAGAGCACCCGGGAATCCTTTTGTGGTACAGAATGGGGGATTTCTTTGAAACTTTTTTTGAAGATGCCGTTATTATGTCTAAAGAACTTGAATTGACCCTTACGGGCAGAGATTCCGGCGCCAAACTCGGCAGAGTTCCGTTAGCGGGAATCCCTGTTAAAGCTGCAGATGCTTATTTACAAAAACTCGTTCAAAAAAATTATAAAGTTATTATCTGCGATCAGTTAGAGGATCCGAAATTTGCAAAAGGAATTGTAAAAAGAGGGATAACAAGAGTTTTAACCCCCGGGACTTTAACAGAAAGCAACCTTTTAAAACAAAATTCAAACAACTATATCTGCGCTATCTATACCGATCACAAAAAAGATTTATACGGTTTTGCCTATACCGATGTTTCAACGGGAGAATTTAAAGTAACTCAAGCGCCGTTAGATTTGATTATGGCAGAACTTGCACGATTAAATCCGTCTGAAATCGTAGCTCCGAGCCTGAAACAAGATATCAAACCGTTTCAGATTGTAGCTGATGAAGTAGTTGATTTGCCTGAAGTTATTACTAAAAAATATAACTGCTCAAAAATACCTCAATCCGTATTTGAAGAAAATTTTGCACAAAACAATTTAAAAGCGATATTTAAAGCAAAAAGCCTTGAAAGTTTCGGATATTCAAAATACAAAATCGGATTTCAGGCAGCAGGTGCACTTTTAGCATATATTTGGGAAACTTCAAAAGACAATATGCCAAAATTTGACACTATTCAATCTTATGAACTTTCGCAATATATGATTCTTGATGCTTCAACAAGAAAAAATCTTGAATTGACGGAAACTTTAAGAGAAAAAAATAAATACGGTTCACTTTTATGGGCAATTGATAAAACCGAAACCAATATGGGTGCAAGACTTTTGAAAAACTGGATTTGCCAGCCTTTGAAAAACGTTAATGATATTTTAAAAAGACAAAACGTTGTATCTGAACTTGTCGAAAAAAGTGATGTCAGATTTAAATTAACTGATTTGCTTGATAAAATTTACGATATTCAGCGCCTTGCAACACGTATGAGCAACAGTTCGGCATCTCCTAAAGATTTTGTCGGGCTAAAAATTTCACTATCCGTTTTGCCTGAAATTTTGGAGGCATCCAAAGAATTAGATAATGATATTTTCGCCCCGATTAGAGAATATTCTCAAGAAATTGAAGATTATACTTCAATGATAGACCGAACAATTGTAGATAATCCTCCCGTTCTGTTGAAAGAAGGCGGAATAATAAAGCAAGGAGTCAGCGGAGAGCTTGATTATTTCAGAGATTTATTGACGGGCGGCGAAGAATGGCTCAAAGATTTTGAAGAAAAAGAAAAGGAAAGAACGGGTATTAAGACTCTTAAAGTCGGATATAACAAAGTGTTCGGATATTTCATAGAAGTTACAAAATCCAATGTTAATATGGTTCCGCAAGAATATATAAGAAAACAAACTCTTGTTAATGCGGAAAGATTTATAACCGACGAACTCAAAAAACACGAAGATGACGTTTTGTCAGCACGCTTTAAATCAACCGAACTTGAATACAAATTATTTACCGATTTCAGGGAATATTCAAAAGAATATGTTTCAAAAATCAGAGAAATTGCAGATTGCATTGCAAAATGTGATGCGCTGACCTCCCTTGCCGTTACGGCGGTTGAAAATAATTACTGCAAACCGACGGTTGATGAGTCTAACGATTTTATTGTTAAAAACGGCAGACACGCTGTATTAGAAAAAATCTTGCCTTTGGGAGAATATGTACCGAATGATTTGGATATAAAATCAAATGTTGAAAACGGCGAAGATACCCAATTTATGATTTTAACAGGGCCCAACATGGCAGGTAAATCAACATATATGCGCCAAAATGCCTTAATTGCGATTTTAGCCCAAATCGGTTCTTGGGTTCCCGCTGACAACGCCAAAATCGGAATTTGCGATAAGATTTTCACAAGGGTCGGCGCAAGCGACGATTTAACTTTGGGCCAGTCAACATTTATGGTTGAAATGATTGAAACTTCATTTATTCTAAACTCTGCAACAGAAAAAAGTTTTATATTGTTAGATGAAATCGGCAGAGGAACAAGCACTTATGACGGGGTGGCAATCGCATGGTCGGTTGCAGAATATATTGCAACAAAAATCAAAGCAAGATGTATTTTTGCAACGCACTACCACGAATTAAACGTTATGACCAAAAAATATCCTCAAATAAAAAATTACAGAATTACGATAGCCGAAAAAGACGGCGAAATTGAATTTTTGAGAAAAATTGTTCAAGGCGGAGCAAGCAGAAGCTACGGTATACAGGTTGCGAAAATGGCGGGACTGCCAAACGTTGTTATTAAGCGTTCGCAGGAACTTATGCACAAAATGCAAAAAGATTTTTCACAAAACCTTGCCTCTAAGAAAAAAAGTTCACACAACAATGATGATATCCCGCAATTGTCGCTTTTCGGTATGTAAATTTTTGTGTAGAAACAGCAAAATTTTTCGTTTAGAGGATTTATAATTAAAAAAATAAGGAGTGTTTAAATATGAGTTTAGCCGTCAGTCCTATAAGTTTCAAATCAGATACAAATTTGATAGCAGGTGCGCTGAAGCCGCAAGATTCGGAAACTACCGATAAAGCGCCTAAAGCAGACGAAAATTTATCACAGGCAAAAGCACCTTTAGAAAAAGATGTTTACCAACATGAAACACAAAATGAGCATGACATTGCCGATGTGAAATCAGAATTTGCGCAGGCTCAGAAAAAAGATGAATTTGCAGCCGTATTGAATGACCGCAAATGGGAAAAGAAATACCTGCCCGAAAGTGATTTGATTTACATTACTCAAAAGCACTCCGATAACGGCACGGAATATATATTAGAAAAAGACGGAACGGTAAAAGAAGCAGGTGCAGATAATAAACCCGTTGTAATAATGGAAGCCAACAAAGAAATGGCTGAAAAATTCGGTAAAATCAAGGCTAAACAATCTGATGTGCCTTTAGAAAACAAATCAACATGGATGAATATAAAAGAAAAAATTGCCGATTTTTGGAAATTTATGACAGTATCGGGAACAATGGCAAATGCAACGGTTAAAGGTGTTGCAGAAGGCTTTGCCGCATCAGTTGCAACAATTGCGGCAGCATCGGTTATAAGAGGGTCTTCGGGATTATTCAAAAAACCTAAAGCAAACTCATTTACCGATATTTTCAGACATCCGATGAAAACGGCAGGCAAAGCGGGTAAAATTACGGCATTTGTTGTCGGAGCAGGCATTCTTGCGGCGAACTTGCTTTTAGGCAAATTAGAGGCGAATGAAAAATCCGCTGTTGTTGAACACAAAGTAGATGTTCCGCACGTTAACTAAATTAAAACATTTTAAATAATTACTAAAACAGACTGCTGACAATAAATCAACGGTCTGTTTTTAGTTTAACCGAATGTCTGATGAATTAAATTTATACATATATTTAAATATTTGTATGTTTAATTCGCAATGCTTTCACACTCTGAATAAGCCGTTTTTAAATCCTCCCGATTGGGTTTTCAGACCTGTATGGATAATTTTATACGCAACGATATTATTGTCGGTTGTTATATATATTTTTTGCAAAAACATGGAAAACAAAACTAAAGGGTACATATTTTTCACCCTGCAAATATTATTAAATATAATATGGAGCCCCGTATTTTTCGGAATGAAAAACATAGCGCTTGCACTTTTTATAATAATTTTGCTTGATATTTTTGTAATCCTTACGATTAAAGAATTTTTTAAATCATCAAAAACAGCCTCAGCACTACTTGTTCCATATCTGTTATGGATAATTTTTGCAACATATTTAAACCTTAGCTATTTGCTTTTGAATTAGCTTACGCTTTTAATAATCCCGCCGCCTAAAACGATATCATCATCATAAAATACGGCTGATTGACCTATTGCAATTGATTTTTGCATATCATCAAAATTCACTTCGACTTCATCATCGCCATGAGGTTTGATTTCGACATCAACAGGCTGCTGGGTCGAGCGGATTTTTGCCTGACATTTTACGGGCTCGGTCAATTTATCTATAGCAATCCAATTCAAATCATTTGCGATTAATAATTTTTTGAAAGTTTTATCTGCAAATCCTACAACTACTTCATTCGTATCTTTGCGCAGCTCAAGTACATATAAAGGCTCGGGCGCCGAAATTCCTATACCTTTTCTTTGTCCTATGGTGTAATTCCAAATGCCTTTATGCTGACCGAGAACTTTACCGTTTGTATCAACAATATTTCCGACTTTTTCTTTTACTCCGAGCAATTCATTGTAATCTCCGCCATAAAAATCCTGACTGTCAGGTTTATCGGCAGCTTCAAGATGATTTTCTCTTGCGATTTCTCTTATTTTATCTTTTGTATATTCACCGAGCGGCAAAATAATATGTTTTAACTGTTCCTGCTTTAATCTGTACAAGAAATATGATTGATCTTTATGAGGCGCAACACCTTTTTTAAGCAAAAATCTGCCGTTTTCTTCAACCACTCTTGCATAATGACCGGTTGCAAATTTATCAAATTCAATACCGTTTAACTTGGCAACCTGCGGAAGTACGCCGAATTTTACAAGCGCATTACACCACACGCAAGGATTCGGGGTATGACCTGCGAGGTATTCTTTTTTGAAATTTGCAAGAACAATATCTTCGTACTTAGTTACGCAATCAACGACATGGTAAGGGATATCAAGCTGTTTGGCAAGTTTTGAAGCAAGTTCAATATCTTCTTTTTCATCAGGTCCGTAACACGCATCGTGTTTACCCTCTGATACGGCAAGTCCGTTCTTACCCCATATAGACATTGTAGCTCCGATAACTTCATATCCCTGCTGCTTTAATAAAAGAGCCGCAACAGATGAATCAACTCCGCCCGATAATCCGACCAATACTTTCATTTATTTTATATTCCTTTCATATTTATTTCTAATCATTGCCCTATATTGATAAATTTTAGCTATTCTATAGGGCAACTTTTATTTATACTTTTTTTATTATAACATATAAATATCCACCAAACAAATGAATGGATTTTTAATTTCTTGTAGTAATATTGATTTGTAAAACTATGGCTAAAGAAGATAAGAAAAATTTACAAGATTATATAGACATCGTACAAAAAGTTGCGAGAGTTGAGCATAAACGTATTCCTGCACACATGGTTGAGTATGAAGAATTGCTGTCCATCGGGATTATTGCAATTCAGGTTATGATAAAAAATAAAACGCCGGAACAACTTGCCAAATACAATGCCGCATACATTGCAACGGCTGTTCGTTGGGCAATAAGAAACGAATTGCGTATAAGATATAAATGGTATTCAATCAAGCATAAATCCGAAGATGAATACGACGAATCAGAAGCAGCCGACGGAATAGATATGAAACAGGCTAAAGTTCGTGAAGCAATTTATGAAACTGTCTTATCTATTGACGGACTTGCAGCTGATGCATCAGATAATGACTCTCCGTTTGATTTCTTAAAAGATCCGCACGCTGCACCCGATGAAAATGCCGAATTATCCGAAATGGGCAAAATGATAAGAGTTGCCATTTCGAAACTCCCGCCCAAAGAAAGAACGGTTGTTGAATACAGATTTTACAGAAATATGCAGGTCAAAGATATTGCCGCTCAGATAGGACTTTCACCCTCAAGAGTAACAAGAATTGTTCAATCTTCTCTTAACACGGTAAGAGAATACCTCAATAAGCACGAACTCTACGGATACTAATCAACTATTTGTATTCTTCCGTCATATTTAACATCAAAAGGCTGGTTGAGCTTTTTGATATAATCGCATGTCAATTTGTTTTTATCAAAGTCAAATGTTTGCAATACAAAATCGGGATTAGGATTTGACGGTAAATAATTATCTCCGCCCGTTGCAAAGAAATCATCCGCAGCTACGGTATATTTCTTGGTTGTAGACGGATTGTTTATATCTATCGGATGAGAATTGTTGTTTTTATCTATAAATTCAAGTTTCAATAAATCGCCTTTTTGGTTGCAGGTATATTTCATGCCTGAAACAAGCAAAATCCCGGGCTTATTACCTTTATCGTTAAATGATACTTTTAAGCCATGTTTGATTGCATCAACAATTTGTTTTTCGGTCAAATTAAGTATCATCATTTTATCTTCAAAAGGCGTAATTTCTGAAATTGACCTTGAATCAACTTTTGTATTGGGAATAAATCTGCCTCTTATATTTCCCGCATTTAACAATGCAATATCTGTTCCGAGTTCGGATCTCATTGCATCGGCAATCAAATTGCCGTGCGGGTTATCTTCTATTAAAATATTTTTCGGCATAGGAACGGCTTCATTTACCGTACCGACTACTTCAGGTTTGCCGATAATTTTTTCTACGGAATCTTTCACATAAAGAGGTCTTATATAATCATCTGTCGAAATTATATTATTTTGAACTTTTTTAATAACGCCGTTTTTGTCAAAATCAGCATTCAAAATCCCGATATAATCACCGTTTTTACCTGCCTGCGTAATTACAACGGGCTCGCCCGATTTTGAATATAACAAATTATTGTCTTCTTTTACCCCTTTTAATAAATCATGGGTATGAGCGCTGAAAATTATATCAATACCGTCAGTTTCCTGCGCAATTCGTTTATCGTTTGACAAACCGCTGTGAGAGAGCAGGATAATTTTATTAATTCCTTGGGCTTTTAATTTGTTTACTTCATTCTGTACGGTTTGAATGGTTGTATTTACATCCTGAACCTTGATATCGGCTACACTATCATTCATTTTAACCCTATCAAACATATCTGACGGAGATATTCCGATAAGTCCGTATTTCTCTCCGTTTTTCTCTATAACGGTCGAGGGAAGAAACCTTCCTTTCAGAGGAGAAGAATCTTTTACATTTATGTTTGCCGCAAGAATTTTGGTATTTGTGTTTGAAAGAAGTTTATCCAAATTTGACGGATTAAGAACATCAAATTCATGATTCCCCGGGGTTATGGCATCGAACTTGCACCATTTTAAAAATTCGCTTGCAACCATATTATTTTTAGGATTAGAACCTATAAATATATCGCCCGGGGCAACTTTAAATTTTGAAACTTTATCATCGGTCGTATCGTTAAAGAAGTTCCACTCTTTGACAGGGGAGGTTCTGTCAAAAGTTTGGCTCATTCCGTAAATACGTTCCATCTTAGTCATTTTGCCGTGCAAGTCATTTGTATAAAACCAACTTGTATGAACTAACGGTTTGTTATCAGGCTGAGAAGCTGTTGCCGCCGCATTAACGGGTTTATTATTTTGAGCGGGCGCAACAGGAGCATTCTGCCTGTATGAAACGGGATTATAGTATAAATTCGGAATACTGTTTATCATAAATTCTAACCTTTTTTAATTCTATTAATGACCATAAATGGATTTTTTGCTATTTTATGCAGCAGGCTGCATATATGGAGTTTGAGGAACCTGTTTTTTCATTTCTTTATACATATTTATTCCTTCTACCCAGTTAGGAACAATATTTAAATCATTTTCAACAATGTCCTTAGGCAATGCGGCATGATGAATTTTGGGAAGTAAATAATCTTCCGAATACTCAATAGGTCTTGAAATGCCGTCATCGGTATCGTTACAAATGAATGTCAACTTGCCGTCTTTAGCTTTCTTATAACCTACAATAGTTATTTCATGCCCGTTAACAATTACGTTATCGGCATTTGTTTGAGTGTAGCCGATAATTACATTTTCACCTCTGTCGAGTGCGGTTAACAGATGTTTTTTCATTGTATCAAAATCAGTTTCATAACCGACAAGCTTTGCATTTTCATCTACCGTTTGATAAGTAACTGATAAGATGTTTTTATCAAATACGACGGATTCGGTGAAAGTCTTTTCAAATTCAATCAAACCTTTGTCGTTTTGGTTGAACTTTCCGCCTCTTTTATCGATCAAACTGTCATAAGACTGCTGTGAACCGATTTGCATAAATGTTGACTGCATCAAAACATCTAACGGAGTTCTTTCGTCGGGATCTTTGTTTGTAGTTTGAATTTGAGCACGCAAAATAGCATTTTTATCTGGAGCAAAGGTTAAGATTGCGTTGTTATAATCAGTTAGCTGATAAGGAATTTCAAACGCATTTAAAAGCCAAACCCCGTTTAAAGTATTGTCTGCCAAATTATCAAGTTCAATTTTCTTTGTTACCGATAATTTCGGAGAACTTAACTCCTGCGCAAAGCGTGCAAATTCCGCAGGCATTTGCTTTGCAAGTTTAAACTCCGTACTTGCGGCAACACAGGTACCCGAATGCACAACATCTATATTTTCAGATGCCTGTCTTACATCGGGCGAATTATTAGTCGGATTATTTGCCGCTGCCGCTAATGCCTGCTGTCTGTAATTTGCGGGAATATCGCCGAATTGCTGCGTTATTAAAAACGGATATGCAATTGTTGCGACAGTATCCCTTAAAATACCGTTATTGCACAATCCCGTGGCACGAGGTTGAGTTGCGATTTTATACAAATTGTCCAAAACGGTTGATTTATCTGCAGAATTATTATTTAAAAGTACACCGTTTTTCAAAAGAGTATCTACGACTTTTCTTGTATTTCTGTCTAATTGAGAACAAATCGTATTGTACTCGTTTTTCTCCTCTTTGGTAGTTAATTGAGTTCTTAAATTTATATTTTGGTTATTGTTATTGCCAAAAACGGGGAATAATCCCGAAAATGACGGTTGGATAGTTACGGGAGCAGAATTTGTCGAAACATTTCCGGCATGACTTACCGCATTTGAAGAATTAATGCTTGTATTATAATTATAATGCCCGAAAGCGGTGTTAATTTTTTCTACTACCATAATAACTCCACACATATATTAAAAAACAGAAATATAAAAAATTGCCAGAAATTTCACTTTTTGTAAATAATTATTAACGGAATGAAAGTTTATAAGTTTATAGATTTATAAGTGAATTACATTTTTGAAAAATGGGAGGCCGGCATTGTGCCCTCATTCTCTTGGCAAACATTGTGAGCCGTAGAGAATGAAAATGTCCTTGGGATGCTATCCCGACAAAATAAAATGGAATACCATTGAAGTACTATACCGATAAAAGACTGAATGATACAATAAGACTTTATCCCATGCTTGTGGTAAATATTATATAGGGGGTAAGTTTTGAAGATAAAACCGCTTACTAAAGAGCAATTAATTATATCAACAAATCGTTTAACAAGGTTTAAAAATCCTGAAACCAAATACTTACGGGTCTTTAAAGATGTAATTCTCCACAATTTGATATTCCCGAGATTTAATAAACATGAACTTGATAATATGGATTATGCGGAATTAAGAGAATATGCGCAAGATATAATCAATTTTTCCGTAAAAAAAATTCTCGGTTCAAATGATGAAGATAAATCCTTAAATAAAAAACTACAAATATATGAAAATTCTATTTTTAATATAGATAAAAACACAAATACTTTACTTGAAAACAATATTGATTATCAGTCAATACTGAAAATTATCCCTCAAGACTGCGCCCCGAATCTTCAATGGCTGAAATATTTAAATACAAGTCAAAACATTATACAAGCCAGAAAGAATTTAGCATTTAAATTTCCGATAGAACTTGTTGTGCTTGCAGAAGGCGCAACGGAAGAAACGCTTTTGCCCGAATTTGGCAAATTGTCAGGATTTGATTTTGATAAAGAGGGGGTAATCCTTATTGCAGCAGGCGGGAAAAATCAGGTTGTCAGAAAATATTACGAACTGTCTTCAGACCTCAAAGTCCCGATATTTGTTCTTCTTGATAATGACGGAACGGAAAATGCAAAAGAAATTGAGCCAAGATTAAGACCAATCGATAAAATCCATTTGATTCAATCGGGAGAATTTGAAGATCTGCTGCCCGAAAACATTGTCAAATTAACACTTGAAAAGGAATTATCAAATATTTCACTGCTTGATGAAAATATACATGCTCAAAAAGGTCATCGTGTGGAATACTTAGAAGATATTTTTAAAACCCGCGGACTGCACTCTTTTAAAAAAGCTGAATTTGCAAAAATGGTGAAAGAGAACCTGAGTTCTGAAAACGATTTAACCCCCGAACTGTCTTTCATCATAAAAGAAGTAAAAAAAATGAAATCTGATTGTTGACATTTGATTATGTTCGGCATAGTATGGATATACGAAAGCAAAAATAAACAAGCCCCCATCGTCTAGAGGCCTAGGACAACACCCTTTCACGGTGTAGACAGCAATTCGAATTTGCTTGGGGGTACCATTTAATAAGCCACGAATAACGTGGCTTTTTTAGTGCTTGATTTTTAAAATATACATTATTACTGCATTTCAGTTAATGTCAGACAAAAAATGCTTGTTATTTCTATCTTTTAGAGTTGTTTATTTTTTGAAAATTTCTAAAAATTTTGTTTAGCGGCAACAAAAATGGTAATAAAAAAAGTCACTCAAAAAAATTCAGCATTTGCACAGAACTCTATAACCCTCTCGTAGTCTAATTTCGGACTATTGCAAATAAAAGTCCGAAGTGGCAACGCAGTGGCAACATTAACAATCTTGCCACTGCAAAATGTTAATAATAAAAATAGTCGTAATGTCTGTCATTGATACTATTTTAGACAATCTCACCTAATAATACAATATTGCGTTAAGATTAATTCAATACAATAATTAGGAGATGATTTTGAAACAACAAAAAATTTTTAGTAATTACTTAGGTTGGAAACAAACTAAAGAGTTTATTGCTATCATTAAGGATAACAAATATAGGCAATTAGAATCAATGTTGGAAGTAGGAATAAGCGAACGAGATATTTTTGTGGATAAATGTTCCGGTAAAAATTTTGATAGACCACAATACCAAGCACTAAAAGTTCAACTTAGAGAAGGAGACATTCTTGTAATCAAATCCATAGACAGGTTAGGACGTAATTACAAACAGATTTGTGAAGAATGGCGTGAAATTACTAGAGAAATAAAAGCTAACATTAAAGTTCTTGATATGCCTGTTTTAGATACTACAAGGACAGAAGGTTTAATAGGGGAGGTAATTTCAGATATTGTGCTACAACTATTAAGCTACGTTGCTGAACAAGAACGTGCTTTTATAAAACAAAGACAAGCCGAAGGCATTAAACTAGCTAAAGAAAAAGGTAAACGACTAGGCAAACCTCCCATTGAGTATCCTGAGAATTGGGATAATGTTTATAAGATTTGGAAATCTGGTACCATTACAGCCAGAGAAGCAATGAAACAGTTAAATTTGAAACCGACTTCTTTTTATAAACTGGCTAAAAAGTATAAGAACAATTAAAATAAGTGTCTAGGAATTCTATTTTGCAAAATCAAAATAATTTTAGTTTTGTAAAATGATTTTTGCATTTTGTTGATTTTTTCATTATTGTAAAGTATAATAAAAACATAATGGAGCTAATATTATGACCAACAATGACAAACTTATTAACAGACCCGAATATATAAAGAAACTAAATCAATGGAAAAACCAAGAAGATTTAGTAAAAATAATTACCGGTGTAAGAAGATGCGGAAAATCTAAATTATTTGTACTTTTTCAAAATGAGTTATTAAAAGAAGATGGTATCAATGAAAGCCAAATTGTAAGTATAAATTTGGAAGATATCATTACGACAAGAAAAATCGGGCTTGAATACAACAATAAAAACATTTTAATAGGTTATGAAAAACTGTTGGATTATATTTTGTCAAAACTACAAAAAAACAAGATGAATTATGTATTCATTGATGAAATACAGTTGTTAGAAAATTGGCAAAATGTTGCAAATGCACTAAGACTGCAACCTAATATTGATGTCTATTTGACAGGCTCAAATGCTTACATGTTTTCCGGTGATTTGGCAAACTCTTTCGGAGGTCGGTATATTGAAATAAAAATGCAGCCTTTTTCGTTTGCAGAATTCTATAATTCATTATCAAAAGACACACAAGCTTTGCCATTACAGGAAATTTACCTAAAATACATTAAAGAAAGTGGTTTCCCTCAAACTATTAAGTTTAATTCTGACATGGAATTGATTAATGATTATTTACTCAACACTGTTTATTTAAACACGGTGCAAAAAGATATTATCCAAAGATATAATATTACAAATACCAACAAACTAGATTCTGTAATTCGTTACATGTTTGATAATATTGGGAATGAAACTTCATTGCGAAATATAGAACGTGGACTAAAATCGTTTGGTTATAGTGTTTCAGCTCCAACAATAGACACATATCTAAAAGGACTTCTAGCCAGTTATTTACTTTACAAGTGCGATCAATATGACATAAAAGGCAAACGAATATTAAATACCAACTCAAAATACTATGTTGCTGATATTGGATTGAGAAATGCTATTTTAAATAATTCTGATAGAGATTTTGGACATATTTTAGAAAATGTTGTTTACTTGGAACTTATAAGGCGAGGTTATAAAGTCAATGTTGGTAAATGCTATAATGCAGAGGTTGATTTTGTTGCAACAAAAAATAATACGGTAGAATATTATCAAGTTGCACTAAATGTTTTAAACGATTCTACCTTGGAAAGGGAACTTGCTTCATTAGAAAAAATCAAGAACAATTATCCGAAGTTTTTGCTGACTACAGATTTAGGCGAGGGGGAAAACGAAGGTATCAAACGTATAAACGTTTTTGACTGGCTAATTGGCAAGAAAAAGTAACAGACCTAGTTATTAATTATGATAAATCTAAAATGAGATTTCAGATTTATCATAATTAAAGGCAAAGATAGAAATTAAAGCTTATTTAATGCGTAATTGAATATCCTATAAAATTTGCAGAATTGTTTTTTGTATGTATAATTAAGCCGTGTTTGACCATTCTGAAGATTTTTTATATTTCAGAGATTTTGATTCAATACTTGATTTAATTCTTAATTTGTTAAAGGATGTTGATGAAGTTGATGTTTTGACTTTTTTAAGTTATAGTACTGGTCTCAAATTTAAGAGAATCACAAATGTGTCTAGATTATTATTGAGTCTTTTACTTTTTGTGCCTAATTATATGTTACTTAATAAACATAAACATTTGCCAGCAACTGACTTCCCGTTTCTTGATATCTCTGAAAGTGAATCCGATGAGGAAGCAAATAATGCAAAATATGAAATAGCTCTTTATAATAACTGTTTTGTTCTATACAATGATTTACTCATACATTTGAACATGCTTAGTCGCTGCTTAAATAGTTATAATTACACATATGGTAATGGACAAACTTTATTCTCAGAATTAGCGACTTATTTTAACAAGCATATTGATAATATAAAGAAAGAACGTTCAGATTTAATAAATATAGATACAAACAGTAAATACAGATATTTCAGCACACAGCAGTTTGAATGTTTAAATACAATACGCTATTTAAGAATCCTTGATATGCCGCTAAATAAAATTGCGGAATTTCTTAAAAACAGGGATATAAATAAAATCCAGAAAATGTTATCCGAACAAAAAGAAACAGTTATCAAAAAACAGCAGGAATTAAAAATTATTGAAAAGAAAATAGATAATCGTTTAAAAAATCTTAAAACCGCAATAAATGCAAAACTTGATACTATTGAGGTTAAGCAAATCGAGAAAAGACGAATTGTACCTATGAATAATAACCTTGAAATAAATTCATATATTGATGCGGATTTTGAAACCTCCATAAGAAAACTTGAACAAAATCAAAAAGAAGCAGTTGTTTTTCTTGGTAAAGTCGGGCTAGGAATATCTAAAGAACATTTTTTAAAAAAGCAATTTAAAAATTATAACAGAGTTTTTTTGATTTTGGATAATGAAGATATGTTTAACGGTAAGATTGAAGAAATACCGCAGGAAATCTGTGTTTCAATCTGTTTTTGCGGAAGTCATAAAGACGCCTCAAAATATTATGAAAAACTGATGAAGTATATTGAAAAGCACAAACTGAAAATATCAGGTTTTTCAAAAGAAATATCAATGATAGATTTCGGGATTACAAACGACACAAGCAAATTTGTAACGGAAATTCAAATCCCGATAGAGCAGGAATAAAAACTGCAAGATTAAACCTTTAAATTTAAAAATTCTTAACAAAAAAAAAAAATACCTCTTGACATTAGTTAGATATCTAATTATAATAATTGTATGAGGGATACGTTATCAAAAATTGCAAAAATACACGAAAAGGGTTCAAAATTTATCGAAAGCGAGCTGAAAAATAACGGCATTAAAGGACTTGTAACAAGCCATGGTGATATTCTTGCCGTGCTTTATGCATACGGGGAAATGACGATGAAAGATATTGCCGACAAAATTCACCGCACTCGCCCGACTGTTACCGTATTAGTTAACAAGCTTGAAAAAAACGGATATGTTACAAGAAAGGTTTCGCCGCAAGATAATAGATTCACTTATATCGAACTGACCCCTCAAGGCGAAAAATTTAAGCCTATATTTGAAAAAATTTCAACGGATTTGAACAACTTATTAGGCAAAAATTTAACAAAAGAAGAAATTGATATTTTGGACAAACTGTTAGAAAAAATATTAATGACCGATTAAGAAAGGAGAAAATCATTATGGAAAACTTTAAAACTACAGAACTTGGAAATATCGCTCAACTCGGGAGCAAATATCAAAACGGGAAAGCATTTTTGCACGATACCCTGAATTTAAGCAGCTGCGAAATTTCAGTCAACGAAATGCCCGCAGGTCAAAAATTACCGTTTAACCATAAACACAAACAGAACGAAGAAGTTTATATCTTCTTGAAAGGCGAAGGCTCAATGACTTTGGACGGCAAAACAGTTGAGGTTAAAGAGGGGACTTGTGTAAAAGTTTTGCCCGAAGTTTCAAGAACAATGGAATCAAAAACAGATTTGCAATTTATTTGCGTTCAAGCAAAAGCAGGTTCATTGGTTCAGTTCGGAATGGGCGATGGCGAATTATGTTAGGTGTAAAGGCTTTTATTAAAACAAAATGCGAGGAGATAAGAAATTATCGCCTCGTATTTTTTGCATTAAGCAATAGGATTTAGCTAATCGCCACTTGAAAAACGAATAAAAATAATGTATAAATAAATATATAGCACATTTACAAAAAAAATTATACGGGGACGTTTTGGATCTTGACAGAACGTTTTGGTGCCAACAGGCAGCGGGTCGGAGAGCTGTTCTTCGTCATCAACGAGCAAAACAAATTAAATGCTAACAATGTAATCAAAGCAGATTTCGCTCCTGCATACGCAGTTGCAGCCTAATCCTGCCTAAGTAGCTACTCATATTGCCCATCTTGCCGGTGGTATGGGTCAATTATGCAAGATGCAGTGTATTGACACAAAGTAGATACATTAAGTTAACTTTGTAAGGTTTAGAGTTTCCTTTAAATAAAACCTTGGGTTGAGGTTTAAGGTTTAGACATTTTCCTTAATCAACCGAGATAAAAATTGCCTACACTCGTAGAAGTTTGTTGGTATCCGTTTTGGACGCGGGTTCGACTCCCGCCGTCTCCACCAAAATAGAGGATAGGGTTTTCCTTATCCTCTATTTTAGTATATGATCGGTATAACCTTTCAGGACAGTTTGGATGCGTTTTTTATTGGTGATAATGCCGAGTTGTTGGGAGTTTAAGGCAGATTTATAGTGTTGAGATTAATAGGGCTATTCTTGCACTTTTGTCCTGATTTTTGCACTATTTTGCACTAAAAACTTGTCACCCTGAACTTGTTTCAGGGTCTATTTAGCATGGAATTTAGCTTTAAGCGAAGTGCAATAAAGTGCAACATAGTGCAAAAATAATTTATCTTTTAGCTTGATATGTGTCGAAATGTCTCTGAGATCGAGATACAGGACTTGATGTTTCTGCGAACAAGAGCGATTAATGTGTATGCAAAGGAGCATACGCATGGCAGAATTTACTTCAAAAAAATGCAAACAAATAGCACTCGCAAGACTTGATATTGTCCATCAATGGCTTGAATTCAGGAAGAAATCTCAAAATAAACTCCAAGCTGATTATGATTTTGTAAAATTGCACAATACGTCGAACTCTCATCTTTTTGAGATTTTAGGCAAAATCTCCCGCGGAAGTTTGCACCGCTGGTATGCGATGTTGAACGGAACTGAAGATTATACAAAGCTTTTGCCACAGTATAAATATAGTAGCGTTAATGATTACAGAACTGTTTTAAATGATGACGAAATAAAAATATTTATGGGTTTGCTTTTGCATCCAAATAGACTTTCAATCGGAAAAGCAATCGCATTAACAAAATACAAACTAAAAGAACAAGGACAAAGTTTTATTCCGGCAGATATTACATTTAGACGTTATGCAAAATGGTTTAAGGATAACAATTACGATAAATGGATTCTCGCTCGTGACGGAGAAAAAGCATTGTTCGACAAAGTTGAACCCTACATAAAACGTGATGCTTCTCTTTTAGAAGTCGGGGATATTCTTGTCGCCGATGGACATAAATTAGCGTTTCAAGTAATAAACCCGTTCACAGGCAAACCCTGCCGAGCTACACTTGTCGGATTTTTGGATTGGAAATCAACCGCGTTAGTTGGTTATGAAATTATGCTTGAAGAAAATACTCAGTGCATAGCAAGTGCCCTGCGTAACGCAATAATAAATCTTGATATGATACCAAAAGTTGTTTATCAGGATAACGGAAGAGCTTTTCGAGCAAAGTACTTTACTGACGACAAAGGTTTTACTGAATTAGGTTTT